>JBBPZM010000061.1:0-76395 GCA_038199035.1 Solirubrobacterales bacterium
CCGTCGAACATCGCGTTGACCATGATCACGTCGTAGTGCTTGTAGGAGGCGACGGCCTCGTCGAGGTCGTCGCGCAGCTTGAGGTCGATCGGCATCCAGTCCGGTGTGCCGTGGCGGTGGTTGATCACCGCGACCAGCGCCTCGATGCGCTCGAGGTACTCCGCGTACTCCGGCACGTCGGTCCGTGACGGCATGAGCTGGGCGATGAACGTGACCCGCTCGGCGAACTCGGGGTGCTGCTCGAGGAAGATGTCGAAGGCGGTGAACCCGCGCAGGACGTTCTTGGACAGGTCGGCGCGGTCGACCCGCAGGATGAGATGGTCGCGCCGACGGCGCAGCAGCTCTCGCTCGAACTCCTCCACCCGGTCGCTCTGGGCGACGGCCAGCGTCGCCTCGTAGTCGATGGGCAGCGGGTAGGCGCGCACCCAGACCTCGCGCTTCTCGCAGCGGACCAGGCCGCGCTCGAAGTCGACGTCGTAGCCCATCAGGTCGCGGCAGCACTGGAGGAAGTTGCGCCGGTAGGAGCGGGTGTGGAAGCCGATGATGTCGTTGGACAGCAGCCCGTTGTAGATCTCCTCGCGGATCATGGTGGGCAGCACCCGCCAGGCGTCCGACTGCGTCCACGGGATGTGGACGAAGTGGTGCAGAAAGGCGTCGGGCCGCGCGCGGCGGATCAGCGCCGGCAGGGTGTACAGGTGGTAGTCGTGGACCATGACCACCGGCTCGTCCACGTCCTCGACCTCCTCGAGCACGGCGCGGGCCAGGTCCTCGTTGACGACGTTGTAGCCGAACTCGAAGGCCTCGACCTCGTGGCGGCGGATGTCGGGGGCGTTGGAGAGGTCCCACAGGTAGTGCTGGATGAACCACAGGATCGGGTTGGCGAAGATCGAGTAGAAGCGCTCGTAGGCGTCACGGTCGGAGTCCACGAGGCGGATGCGGAACGTCCCGCCGCCGGGCGACTCGACGGTGAACGGCCGCCCGCCGTGCTCGCGCGAGACCCGCGAGTCCTCCTCGGTCATGGCCGAGGCCACCCACACGGCGTCGCGGTGCGACACCAGGCCGGTGAGCGCGGTGACCAGGCCGCCGCCCCCGCGGCTGATCCCCTCGGGCTCGAAGGTCACCGGCCCGCGGTTGGAGACCAGGACCAGCGGCGGCGCTTCTTCGGTCATCTCGCTAGCCCCGCCGAGCGCAGGCGCGGTCGGGAACGAGCGTGATCGCGTTAGGGGCCATCACGCCGACATCTGAAGCAGGATCCGCAGCCAATCGCGCAGCAGCCGCGGCATCAGGAAGTGGGTGCGCACGTACTCCTTGCCCCGGCGACCGAGGTCCTTGCCCAGCGCGGGGTCGCGCAGCACGTCGGCCATGCGCGCCGCGCACTCCTCGACCGTGGCGACCAGGAAGCCGGTCTCGCCGTCCTTGACCTGGAGGGGAATCCCGCCCACGTCGCCGCCGATGAACGGCTTGGCCTTCCAGATCGCCTCGGACACGGTCAGCCCGAAGCCCTCGCGCGTGCTCTTCTGCACCAGCACGTCGGCGTAGGACTGAAACGCGTTGACCTCGATCGCCCCGACGTTGTTGAAGTTGTTGAGGATGTGGATGTCGGGGTCGCCCTCGGCGTGGGCGATCGTCGCGTTGAAGAAGTCCCAGCCCTCCGGGTCGTCGGTGGCCATCGACCCCACCAGCGCGAGCTGAACCTCGGGGAACTCCTCCTTGACCAGCCGGTAGGCGTCGATCACCCCCAGCGGGTCCTTCCACGGGTCGAAGCGCGAGACCTGGCAGATCAGCGGGCGGTCGACGTCGAGCCCGAACTGGTTGCAGACGAACACGGCGTCCTCGGGGGACAGGGCCATGTTCTTGGGCGCGAGCGGGTCGATCGCCGGCGGGACGATGTGGACCTTGCCGTTCATCCCCGGCGGCACGTACTGGCGCATGTGGAAGACCGAGGCGGGATAGCCCTCGATGTGCTCCATGAGGCGCCCGATCGTCTGCTGGTTGGGCGTCGAGAGGTCGATGTGGCAGCGCCACGCCCAGCAGCGGGCCTTCTCGGGGACGAGCGTGTGCAGGGCGGCGGGCTGGGGGTCGTGGACGATGCACACGTCCCACCCCTCGGTCATCTCGCGGGCGTTCATCTGGTTGTACTGGCGCCAGGTGTGCCACTCGTCCTCGGTCAGGTCCTGCGGGCTGCCCTGGAGGGCGTTGTGCATGAGCTTGGTCGCGTTGAAGAACTCCTCGCGCCCGTAGATGACCTGCCACTCGGCCTCGAGCCCCACGTCGCGCATCAGCGGCACGAGCGTGTAGAGGATCTCCGACACCCCGCCGCCGAAGGCCGTGGCCGAAAGGTGCAGGACCCGCTTGCCCTTGAGCGGCTCGGCCAGCTTGCGCACCTCGTCGACCAGCGGCCAGCCCACGATGTGGGTGTAGTCGCCGAGGCTCTTGTGACCGACGGATACGGGCTGGAGCACGAGGAAGCGCCGCGGGGGTCAGGCGCGGCGCCACTGTAGCGTGGGCCTAGGGCCGCGCGCCCGGCACGCTCGCCGGCCGCTGCCCGAGGGTCAGGCGCACCGTGCGCCGCGCTCCGCCGCGCCAGGCCTCGAGGCTGACGGTCTCGCCCGGGCGCCGCCGGGCGATCGCCCGCGAGAGGTCGGACTCCTCGCGGATGGCCGTCGCGTCCACCCGGGTGATGATGTCGCCGCCGATGCGGAAGGGCTGGGACTGGAAGCGCGCGGTGCGGGTGCCTCCACGCAGCCCCGCCCTGGCGGCCGGGCTGCCGGGATTGACCGTCTGGACGTAGGCGCCGCGGCCGACGGGCAGGCCGAAGCGGCGGGCCAGCTGGGGATAGAGCGCCACCGAGGAGACCCCGATATAGGCATAGGCGACCCGGCCGTCGGCCCGCAGCTGGTCGAGCGAGCGCTTCACCGTGTCGACGGGGACGGCGAAGCCCACGCCCTCGCCGCCGCCGCTGCTCGAGCTGATCTGCGAGTTGATGCCGAGCACCCGGCCGTCGCCGTCGACCAGGGGGCCGCCGGAGTTGCCGTGGTTGACCGCCGCGTCGGTCTGGATGGCGTCGGAGATCTGGAAGTCGGTGAGCGAGTCGATCGTGCGGTCGGTGGCCGAGATCACCCCCACCGACAGGGACTGGGGCTCGCCGAAGGGGCTGCCGATCGCCGCCACCGGCGAGCCGACCGCGAGGCGAGCGCTGGAGCCCAGAGGCAGCGGCCGCAGCGTCAGGCCGGCGGGGTCGATGCGCAGCAGCGCCACGTCGGAGTTGGGATCGGTCCCCACGATCCGCGCCGAGACCTCGTTGGCGTCGGCGAACTTGACGTAGACCGCCTGGGCGCGGCGCAGCGGGCCGCCGCCCGCGGCGCCGCCGCCGCCGTTGGTTACCACGTGCGCGTTGGTCGCCACCTCTCCGTTGCCGTTGAGGACGAAGCCCGATCCCAGCCCGCGCTGGTCGCCGAACACGCTGATCACCGTCACCACTCCCGGCGCCTCGCGGCGGTAGATCTCGGTGGGGTCGAAGCCCCCGCCGCCCAGCCCCTTGACGGTCTCCACGCGGCTCGGCGGCGGCGGTTGGGTGGCGGTGGGCGCCGGCGTCGCCGCCTGGGTGCCCGTGCCCTGTGAGCCGGCCCCGCAGCCCGCGGCCAAGACGGCGGCCGCGGCGGTCGCGGCCAGCAGCCGGCCTCGAGCCCTCACGTCGGGAGCTCCAGTGTGAACGTGGTGCGCCCCGGGGCCGACTCGACGGCCAGGTTGCCGTCCATCTGGTCGGCGAGCTCGCGTGCGATGGCGAGGCCGAGCCCCGAGCCCTGGGCGTCGTCGGAGGTGAAGAACGGCTCGAAGATCCGCGGCAGCACATCCCGACGGATGCCCAGGCCGGTGTCGCGCACGGCCAGGCGCACGTTGCCGTTCTCGCCATCGGCGCTGACGAAGATCTGGGTTCCCTGCGGGGTGTGGGCGAGCGCGTTGTCGATGAGGATGCGCATTATCTGGGCTACGCGCTCAGGGTCGCACAGCGCCTGGATCGGCGCCGGCTGGAGGCGCAGGCGCAGGTGGGAGTCGTGGCGGGTCAGGGCGGGGGTGAACTCGGCGGTCACGGCCTTGGCCAGCTCGCCCACGTCGGTCGGCTGGCAGTCGAGCTCGAGCGACCCGGCCTCGAGTCGTGACAGATCGAGCAGCTCCTTGGCCAGCTTGCGCAGCCGGTCGGTCTGCTCGCGGACCTGGCCCAGGAACTGCTGGCGCTCCTCCTCGTCGAGGTCCTCGTCCTGGAGCAGCTCGACGAACCCCCCCAGCGAGAAGATCGGCGTGCGCAGCTCGTGGGAGGCGGTGGCGATGAAGCGCTTGCGCGCGCTGTCGAGCTGCGCGAGCTGGCGCTGCATCTCGTTGAAGGCACGGGCGAGCTGGCCGAGCTCGTCCTCGGAGTCGACGGGGATGGGGGAGAAGTTCCCGGCCGCGACCTGGCCGGCGGCCTGCTCGAGGCGCTTGACCCGGCGCGAGAGGGCGCGCGAGGCCGCGTAGCCCGCCAGCAGGGCGAAGAACAGGGCGATCCCGCCGGCGATGGCGATCTGGCGGCGGATCAACGCGACGTTGCTCTGGACGTCGCCCAGCGGGGAGGAGAAGACCACCACCCGCGCCACCCGGCCGCCGAACAGCAGCGGTCGCGCGGCCTCGGCGAGGCGCCCCATCCCGGTCGACTCGGTCCCGCTGATCGGGCGCTCGATGCCGGCCGCCTCAAACGCGACGGGGAACGAGGCGCCGCCGGCGTCGGGCCGGGCGGTCGAGTCGGCGATCAGGTAGGTCTGGACGCCCTGGGTGCCCTGGGAGACCCCGAACAGCGTGACGCGGGCGCCCGAGCGGTCGGCGGCCAGGCGCACGGCGTGGGTGACACCGGCCTTGTTCACGCTGGTGCCAATCGAGCGCCGCAGCAGCGGCGTCGACTCCTGGGCCGCGGTGGCCAGCTCTGCCAGCTTCTGCTTGCGCAGGCTCGATTCCAGCTGGGGCACGACGTAGAGGAAGATCCCCGTGATCGCCGTGAAGACGATCGCGAAGAAGATGAGGGTGAGCCGGTTGCGCAGCGAGCGCATGCTCAGGCGGCCCGCGGGCCGCGGCGATCGCGGAAGCGATAGCCCACGCCGCGCACGGTGAAGATGTAGTCGGGCTCCTTGGCGTCGCGCTCGAGCTTCTCGCGCAGGTGGCGGATGTGGACGTCGATCGTGCGCGGGTCGCGGAACGCCGAGTCCCCCCAGATGCGCGACAGCAGCTGTTCGCGCGAGAAGACCCGCCCGGGGTTGCGGGCCAGCGCGCCGAGGATCTCGAACTCGACGAAGGTCAGCTTGGCCTCGCGCTCGCCGACGTGGACCGTGCGCTTGGCGAAGTCGATGTGCAGCTCGCCCGCCGACAAGGGGAGCTCGTTCTCCTCCTGGGCGGCGGAGACCATCTCGGCGCGGCGCAGCGCCGCCTTCACGCGCGAGCGGAACTCCCGCATCGAGAACGGCTTGGTTATGTAGTCATCGGCTCCGAGCTCGAGCCCGAGGACCTTGTCGATCTCCTCGGTCTTGGCCGTGAGCATGATGATCGGCACGGGGCTGCGGGCACGAAGGCGCCGGCACACCTCGAGGCCGTCGATGCGCGGCATCATCACGTCGAGGACCACGAGGTCGAAGGGCTGCTCGGCGAAGCGATCCAGCGCCTCGCGCCCGTCGGTCGCGCGGACGACCTCGTAGCCGTCCTTGCGCAGGGGGTAGGAGAGCAGTGTCTGGATCGACTGCTCGTCGTCGACGAGCAGGATGCGGGCGGGGCGCTCGGGCACGGCGGCGATCGCCTCCCAGCTTAGAGATGGTCGCGCCCGCCCACGGCGGTTGCCCCCGGCCTGCGGCCCGATCCTCGGCGGTCTTCGCCCACCAGGCCAATAGGGTGAGCGGAGCATGCTCGACCCCCGGATCTACCGGGCCGCGGTGGTCCCCGCGTTGCTCGCCCTCATCGTCGCCGCCTTCTCGATCGAAAGCCCTCCGCGCGCCCTCCCCGCCGGCCTGCCGCCCGACTCCTTCTCGGGTCCCCGCGCCTCCGCCGGCCTGCGTGAGCTTGCTGCCGCCTTCCCGTCACGGGCGCCCGGCAGCGGAGGCGACCGCCGCCTGGCCGCCCGCGTGCGCTCGGCCCTCGCCGACACCGGCTTCGACGTGCGTGTGCGCAGCTTCAGCGCGCGCACCGCCCGCGGATGGCAGCGTCTCCAGACCGTCGTCGGTCAGCGCACCGGGCTCTCGAGCCGCCAGATCGTGGTGGTCGCCCACCGCGACGCGCTGTCGCGTCCCGCCCTCGCGCAGCTGTCGGGAACGGCGGGGCTGCTCGAGCTCGCGCGGGTCTTCCAGGGCAGGACCCTGCACAAGACGCTGGTCCTCGTGTCGACCAGCGGGGGAAGTGGGGGCGCGGCCGGGGCGGCGGAGACCGCGCGCCACCTCGAGGGCCCGGTCGACGCCGTCGTCGTCCTCGGTGACCTGGCCGGTGGGCGGGTACGCCGGCCGATCGTCGTCCCCTGGTCCAACGGGGAGGGCATCGCGCCGCCTGAGCTCCCGGCGACGATGGACGCGGCCGTGCGCCTGGAGACCGTCCTGGCCCCGGGCGACCCCGGCGTCCTCTCCCAGTTCGCCCGCCTGGCCTTCCCGGTGACGGTGGGCGAGCAGGGCGAGCTGGCCGCTCGCGGCCTGCCCGCCGCCCTGCTCTCGGTCAGCGGCGAGCGCGGCCCGGCGCCCGGCGATCCGGTGAGCCCCGAGCGCTTCGCCGCCTTCGGGAGGGCGGCGCTACGCACGATCACCGCGCTGGACGCCCGTGACACCGCGCCCCGCGCACCACGCGCCGAGCTGGTCGCCGCCGGGAAGCTGCTGCCCGGGTGGGCGGTGCGCCTGCTGGTCGGGGCCCTGATCCTCCCGGCGCTGCTGGCCGCAGTGGACGGCTTCGCCCGGATGCGCCGCCGGCGCCGTCCCGTCGGCGTCTGGGTCGTGTGGGTGCTGGCGGGGGCGATCCCCTTCCTGGCGGCGGCGGGCTTTGCCTGGCTTCTGTCGGTGGTCGGCCTGATGCCCACGCCGCCTCCGGCTCCGGCGCCGGTGGGAGCCGTCCCCCTCGGCGCGGCGGCCGCGGCCGCGATCACGGTCGTCGCGCTCGTAGCCGTGGTGGGCTGGGTGGCCCTGAGACCCCTTGTCTTGCGCGCGGCGGGGGTGCGCGGCGACCCGTCGTCGCCCGGCGCGGCGGCCGCCCTCGCGCTGGTGCTCGTGGCGGTGGTCGGACTCGCCTGGCTGTTCAATCCCTTTGCCGCGGCGCTGCTCCTCGGCGCCCTGCACGGCTGGATGCTGCTGGTGGCGCCCGAGGTGCGCGTGCGCCGCAGCGTGGCCCTCGGCCTGGTCGCGCTGAGCCTGGCGCCGCTCGCCCTGGTCGTCCTCTACTACGGGCTGGCGCTGGGGGCCGGACCGCTTGCGCTGGCGTGGAACTGGCTGCTTATCGCCGTGGGCGGGCAGGTTGGGTTGCTCGGCGTCATCTGGTGGTCCGCGCTGCTCGGGTGCCTGGCAAGCGTCCTGGCCATCGTGCGCGCCAAGCGCTTCGAGCCGCCCGAGCCGGTCGAGGCGGTGATCCGCGGACCGGTGAGCTACGCCGGCCCCGGGTCGCTGGGCGGCACGGAGTCGGCGCTGCGGCGCTGAGCGCCGGCCGTCGGCGGGGCAGGCGGGGCCAGCCATTACATTGCTCGGGATGGGACCCGTGGAGGCACCGCCGCGCCCGGCGCTGGCCGGCGGCGATCGCCCCCCGAGCGGGGAGCGAAGGGAGGGCGGGGTGCGTCGCGCGCTGCGCGCGCTCTCGACGGTCCTGATCGTCTCGGGCGCCCTGCTGATCCTCGACGCCGGCCTGACGCTGGTGTGGCAGGAGCCGGTCTCGGCCGTCTACGCGCGCTTCCACCAGCAGGAGCTGGCCGGTCAGCTCGCCGGCCTTCAGGACGTCACCGAGCTCCAGCTTCGCGCCCTGGATCAGCTGCGCACCGAGCGCCGCCGCGTCGCCTTTCTGGCGCGGGCGCTGCGGCGGCGCGCGAAGCCCGGCGATCCCATCGGACGCATCGAGATCGCCCGCATGAGGATCAACTTCGTGGTCGTCGAGGGGACCGACACGGCGAGCCTCCAGAAGGGGCCCGGCCACTATCCCGACACGACGTTCCCCGGGCTGCGGGGGACGGTGGCGATCGCGGGCCATCGCACCACGTACCTCGCCCCGTTCCGTCGGCTCAACCTGATGCGCAAGGGCGATCCGATCGTGCTGGACATGCCCTACGCGCGCTTCGTCTACCGCACCGAGCTGCGCACGATCGTCTCGCCCACGGCCTACCGCTACGTCACCCGCCGCGTCGGTCACGACCGCCTCGCCCTCACCGCGTGCCATCCCCTCTACAGCGCCGCTCAGCGCATCGTCGTCTTCGCCCGGCTGGTCGACGTGCAGCCCCGCGGGCGTGCCCGCCCGGCGGCGGCCGCCCACGGGCCGGCGCCGCCCGTGGCGGCGGGCGGCCGCTTCCCGTGGCTGCTCGTCGGCGTGGTCGTCGTTCTCCTGCTCGGGGCGCTGGCCGCCGCGGCGCTAGTCGCGCGGCGACGCCGCGGGCGACGCGTCGGCTGAGCCCGCACCCGGGCAGCCGTCCCTGTGCGGCGCTCGCCATGGGGTCGGCGCCCCAGGACGCTCGTCCAACGTGGCGGCAAACGTTCAGGCCGCGGCCCGGGGGGCGACGACCACAGGGTCATGGAGGACCGCCGGACGTGGCACGTGCACTGCCTGCGTGAGCGCATCGAGCGCTCGCGCTACCGCGTGGACCCGGAGGCGGTGGCGGCGGCTTTCGTCGAGCGCCTCCTTCAGGGGGCCGCTGCTCCCGGCATCCTCGGGGCCAGCGCCCCGGCGCCTCCTCAGACTTCGTGCTCGAAGCCGTCGAGCTCCAGCTCGCCGCCCTGACCGCGCCAGCTCACCGCGGGCGGCCCGGCGACCACCTCGCCGACCCAGGTGACCGGTCCGGCCTCCTCTGCACGCCGGCGCAGCTCCGGAGCGATGCAGAAGCACAGCTCGTAGTCGTCACCGGCGGTCGCGGCCAGGTGGCGCGGGTCGCGCCCGAGCTGCGCCGCCACCTCGGCCACCCCGTCGGCCACGGGCAGGCGCTCGAGCTCCAGCTCGAGGCGGGCGCCGCTGCGCCGGCCGAGGTGGCCGGCGTCGGTGGCCAATCCGTCGGAGAGGTCGATCATGGCGCCAGCGCCGGCCTCGGCCAGCGCGGCCCCGAGGGCCAGGCGCGGCCACGGGCGGCGATAGGCCGCAGCGAGCTCCGCTGGCCCTGACGCTCGCCCTTCGACCACGGCCAGCCCGGCTCCGGCCGCCCCCAGCGCGCCGCTGACGCCCACGAGGTCGCCCGCCCGCGCCCCGTCGCGGCCGACCAGGCGCTCGGCGTCGGCGGCCCAGCCGACTACGGTCAGGCAAACGGTGAGCACGGGAGCGGAGGTGATGTCGCCGCCGGCGATCGTCACCCCGCACTGCGCGGCCAGCGACTCGGCCCCGCGGCAGAGGGCGAGTACGTCGGCCTCGGCGCTTCGCTCCCCGAGGCCGAGGGCGATGTAGGCCTCGCCGGCGCTGGCGCCCATGGCGGCGATGTCCGACAGCGCGCCGGCCAGCGCGCGATGGCCGACGTCCTCGTGGGAGAGCTCGCCGAGGCGGAAGTGCACGCCCTCGACCATCGCGTCGATCGAGGTCACCGAGTACGCGCCGCCCGCCTGCACCACGGCGGCGTCGTCGCCCGTCCACCGCACCACCCGCCCTGAGCGCGGCTCGATCGTCCGCTCGATGGCCTCGATCAGCGCGCGCTCGCGCACGGCCGGGCCGGCCTCAGCGGTGGCGGTAGATGATCCGCGCGCGGTCGAGGTCGTAGGGCGAGAGCTCGCAGCGGACCCGGTCGCCCGGGAGGATCCGGATGCGGAAGCGGCGCATCTTGCCGGCCACGTGCCCGAGCACGGTGTGCCCGTTGTCGAGCTTGACGCGGAACATGGCGTTGGGGAGGGCCTCGACGACCTCTCCCTCGAACTCGACCTTCTCTTCCTTGGCCACGGTCAAAGCCTAGACGGTTGAGCCCGAATCCCGGTGCCCGCGGGTGCCGATCCAGCGCAGACATGGCACGCCATCGGCGGTGGCGGGATGAGGAATCAGCCGTCGAGACGGTGCCTCCGCGGCTCACCGTCCGGTGGCAGCCCCTCCTCTCCTCGCAGGACAGTGGACCGCCCGCTGTCAAGCCGGCCGCCCGCGCGATCGTCAGCCAGGGGCGCCGGTCCCGCCGCCGGTGGCTCCCCCGCCACCGCCTTTCCCACCGCCGTTTCCGCCACCGCCTTTCCCACCGCCGCCACCGATGCCCCCGCCTCCCTGGCCGCCGCCTCCCTGGCCGCCTCCGCCCCCACCGCCACCGGTGCTGCTCGGAGCCTGCTGGGGCCGGGCCTCGTAGTACTGGGGGTTGTAGCGGCCGCCGCCACCGCCGCTGTAGCTGCCGCCGCCTCCCCCGCCCGAGCTGCCGCCGTAGCCGTAGGAGTGGCCGTTGTAGCCGTAGTTGCGATCCGAGGACGTACCCGTCTTCGAGTACTTGCCGAAGAAGGCACTGAACTTCGCCCCTTCCTTGGGCACCGTGAAGTCGGCGCAGTCCCCGCCCGCCGCCTGGCTCATGTAGTCGTGCCACATCGACGCGGGCGTGCTCCCGCCGGTGATCCCGGGCATGGAGACCTTGGCGTTGGGATAGCCCATCCACACCGATGTCGTCAGATGCGGTGTGTAGCCGACGAACCACGCGTCGGTGTAGTCGTCGACGGTGCCGGTCTTCCCCGCGGCCGGGCAGCCGATGTTCGCTCCCGTGCCCGTGCCGCGCTGGATGTTCTGCTCGAGGATCTTGGTCGCCTCGTAGGTCGTGGCCTGCGAGAAGGTGCGGGTGCCCTTGGGGTTGCCGAGGTCCTCGGACTTGCCGTCGGGGAAGACCACCTTCTTGACGGCGATCGGCTGGTGGCGGATCCCGCCCGAGGCCAGCGTGGCGTAGGCGTCGGCCATCTCGAGCGGGGAGACGCCCAGGCGCAGCCCGCCCAGGCCCTCGGCGGGATAGCCGTCGAGGTGGGTCTTGATCCCCATGTCGTAGGCCGCCTTGCGCACCTCGTCGGGCCCGACGTCGAGGTCGAGCTGGGCGAAGACCGTGTTGTCGGACTGCAGGGTGGCCTGGACGAGGTTGATGCGCCCCAGGTAGGAGTGCGAGTAGGTCTGCACCTTCCACGGGCCGTACTTGGTGTTGAGATCCAGCGGGCGCGACACATAGGTCGTGGTGTTGGGGTCGATTCCCTGGCGCAGGGCGGCCATGAGCACCATGACCTTGAACGTCGACCCCGCCTGACGGCGGCCCTGGGCGGCGTAGTTGTACTGGTTCTTCCCGTAGCTCCCGGTGGAGGCCATGGCCCGGATGTAGCCGTTGCGGGGATCGATCGAGACGATCGCGCCGGAGGGCCCGCCCTGGCCGAGGTGGGAGTTGAGGGACTCGCGCGCCTGCTTCTGCTTGTCGAGGTCGATCGTCGTGTAGATCTTCAGCCCGCCCTTGCGCAGGGTGGAGATCCCGTAGCGCTCGATCAGCTGCTCCTTGACGTAGTCGAAGAAGTAGCTCTCCTTGCGCGCCGTGTAGTAGGTGTTGTGCTTGACCCCCAGCGAGCTGTGCTGGGCGTCGAGAGCGGCGGCCGAGGAGATCATGTGCAGCTTGGCCATCTGCTGGAGGACCTTGTTGCGCCGCGCCGTGGCCTCCTTGGGGTCGCGGAAGGGGTTGTAGACCGACGGGGCCTGGGGCAGACCCGCCAGCAGCGCGGCCTGCGACAGGGTCAGGTCCTCGACCGGCTTGTCGAAGAACACCCGCGAGGCGGCGGCGGCGCCCACTGCGGTCTGCCCCCCGACCGTCCCGTAGGGGACGCTGTTGAGGTAGCTGGTGAGGATCCAGTCCTTGGAGCGCTCGTTTTCGAGCTCCTCGGCCAGCTTGGCCTCGCGGATCTTGCGCTGGAAGTCGCGCTTGGGGTTCTGGATGTAGAGGTTGCGGACGAGCTGCATGGTGATCGTCGAGCCGCCCTGGACCGCCCGCCCGTTCTTGAGGTTCTTGATCGCCGCCCGTACGACGCCCTCGTAGTCGACGCCCCGGTGGTGGAAGTAGCGCTGGTCCTCGATGGCGACGGTGGCCTGCTTGAGCTTCTCGGGCAGCTGCCCGCTCTTGACCGGGTTGCGCAGCTCGTCGTTCTGGATGAATCCGAGGCGCTTGCCGTTGGAGGCGTAGACGGAGGAGGTCGCGCCCTTGTTGATGGGCTGGAGCGCGTCGATGTTGGGAGCGCCGGCGGTGACGCTGACGATGTAGCCGACGACCACCAGCGCGCTGGTGAAGGCGACCACCACCAGCAAGCCCGTCAGAGCCATGAAGCTGCGCTTGACTGGGCTGCCCCGGTGCTGATGGCGCAGCCGCTGTCGCTGTCGTCGGGTCATGAGGGCGGACGGCGCATCGAGGCTGCGCGGAGCGGGTGCATCGCGCGCGCGGCGGCTCATGTTAGAGAACCGCGAGCCAGGGTTCGAACGGTTGGTAGCGAGCTGGCGCGCGGGGGCTGGCAAGATCGTGCGGCATGGCCGCCGAGCCGACCCCCATCGTTCCGGCCCGTGGTGGCTGGCGCGCGGGGCGGAGGCAGGGCAGCGCCACCGCGGCCGCAAAAGGCGGTCGGCGACGGGGCGCGCTCGACGCCGGGCTGGCTCGCGCGCGTGAAGCCGAGGGGCTGGCCGCGGGCTGGCGGGCGCTGTGGGTGTCGCGCTTGCTGGTGTGGGCTGGCGGCCTGCTCGGGATGCTGGTCTGGCCGACGGTCTCGCGCGCTCCGGGCTGGCGGGGCTTCGACCCGGGGGGCCTGACCTCGCCGTTCGGCGCGGCGGGCGACCTGCTGGTGGCCCCGGCCGCGCGCTGGGACTCCGTCTGGTACCTGGAGATCGCCCGCGGGGGCTACGGCGGGGCTCCCGCCCGGGCGGCGTTCTTTCCCCTCTATCCCCTGGCCGTCCGAGCCCTCGGCGCCCCGGCGGCCGCGCTCGGAGGCGGCGAGCGGGCCTATGTGGCAGCCGGGGTGGCGATCTCCCTGGCGGCGCTGCTCGCCGGGCTGGTGATCGTTCACCGACTCGGCGTCCTGGACCTCGGCCCGTCGGTGGCTGGAAGGGCGGTGTGGCTCCTGGCGCTCTTCCCGACCGCCTTCGCCTTCTCGGCGGTCTACAGCGAGTCGCTGTTCCTAGCCCTCTCCGCCGGCACCCTCTACGCCGGGCGGCTCGGACGCTGGCGCTGGGCGGGGGTGCTCGGCGGCCTGGCCGCCGCGACACGCAGCACCGGCCTGCTGCTCGTGGTCCCGCTCGTCCTGCTCTATCTCTACGGACCGCGGGCCGACCGGCCCGCCCCGGGTGCGCAGGGCTCGATGGGTCCCCGCCATCCCGTCCGCGCCGACCTGGCCTGGGTTCTCCTCGTCCCGGCTGGCCTCGCCGCCTACATGGCGCACCTCGCCCTCGTCACCGGCGACCCGCTCTCGCCCTTCAGCGTCGGCCACCTCTGGTACCGGCACCTCTCGGGCCCGCTGGGTGGGGCGTGGGAGGGTGCGGTCGCCGCCTTTGCCGGCGCGCGGCAGCTGCTGTCCGGGTCGCGCGCGCCGGTGTTCTTCACCGCGGCGGGGGGTGACCCGTTCTTCGTCGCAGCCCACAACCTCGGGAACCTGCTCTTCCTCATGGTCGCCGTGGTCGGGCTCGTCGCGGCGCTGCGCCGGCTGCCCCTTGCCTACGGCGCCTGGGCGCTGTGCGGCCTGATCGTGGCGATCTCGTTCCCCGTCGGGCCCGAGCCGCTGGCCTCCCTGCCCCGCTACCTCGCCGTGCTCTTCCCGCTCCACATGGGACTGGCGGCGTGGCTGCGCTCGCGCCGGGCGACGGGGATGGCGCTCGGGCTGAGCGCCGCCGGCCTGGTGGCGCTCTCGGGCGCCTTCGCCGCCTGGCAGTGGGTGGCGTGAGCCGGCCGCGGGCCGTCCTGCTCGACGCCCTGGGGACCCTGCTGGCGCTGGAGCCCCCGGCGCCCGCCCTGCGAGACCAGCTGCGGGCCCGCTTCGGGCTAGAGGTGACGGCGGGCGAGGCGGAGCGGGCGATGGCGGCGGAGATCGCCTTCTACCGGGCGCATATCCTCGAGGGTCGCGACGCTGACGCCCTGGCCGCTCTGCGTGCCCGCTGCACTGACGTCGTGGCCAGGGCGCTCGGCGCGGGCGTTCGCGACCTCGATCGCCGCGAGCTGGGCGAGGCGCTGCTCGGGGCCCTGCGCTTCACGGCGTTCCCCGACGTCCCCGGGGCGCTCGACGCCATGAGGGCGCGCGGGCTGCGCCTGGTCGTGGTCTCCAACTGGGACTGCTCGCTGCCCGACGTGCTGGGACAGGCCGGGCTGCGTCAGCGCGTCGACGCCGTGGTGACGTCGGCCGAGGTCGCAGCGGCCAAGCCGGACCCGGCGATCTTCGAGCGGGCGCTGGCGCTGGCGGGGGTGGCGCCCGGCGCCGCCCTCCACGTCGGCGACTCCGCCCACGAGGACGTCGCTGGGGCGCGGGCGGCGGGGATCGAGCCGGTCCTCGTCGTGCGGGATCGCGCGACGCCGCTGCCGGTCGGGCTGCGCGCGGTGCGCTCACTACGCGAACTGGCAGCGCTCAGCCGCTGACCGGTTCGGGCTCATCGGCGGCGTAATCTCAGGGAATGGCCGCGCAGGAGCCCGCCGTCCCGGTCCGCCCGGGCCCGCCGCCGCTTTCGCCCGAGCGGCCGGAGAACGCGCCTACTTCCTCGCCGCGCTGGCCGGGCTGGACGGCGCCGGTCGCCCTCGTCGCCGCGCTCGGCGCCACCCTCTTCGGCGGGGCGGTGATCGGCGGGATCTCCGCGGCGGCCGGCGCCGACATCGCCAAGCCGCCGCCCGCGGTGGTCATCGTCGGGACGGCCTTCCAGGACCTCGCGTTCGTGTTCAGCGCCCTGCTCTTCGCGCGGATCGTCGCCCCGCCGCGCCCCTGGCAGTTCGGGCTCGTCCGGCTCGGCATCGGACGCTGGATCGGGTGGGCGCTGGCCACCTGGATCTTCTTCCTCGTCGTCCTCGCGGCGTGGAGCAGCGCCCTTGGGCTGCACCAGCGCGACGACCTCCCGGCCCAGCTCGGCATCGATCGCAGCGCGGTGGCGCTGGTCGCGGTGACGGTGCTCGTTACGGTGGTCGCGCCGATCTGCGAGGAGCTGTTCTTCCGGGGTTACTTCTTCACGGCGCTGCGGTCCTGGGCAGGCCCGTGGCTGGCCGCTGTCATCACCGGCGCGGTCTTCGGCGCGATCCACGGGTTCTCGGCGCCGGTGGGCTTCCTGGTCCCGCTCGGAGCCTTTGGCTTCGGCCTGTGCCTGCTCTACTGGCGCACGGGCTCGCTGTACCCGTGCATGTCGGCCCACGCGCTGAACAACTCGTTCGCGCTGGGGGTCACCCAGCACTGGCTGTGGTGGGAGGTCGTGACGGTGATGGTGGCCGCGAATGCGGTCATCGCCGTCATCGTCCTGAGCGTGGGCCGCGGGAAGGGCGCGGCCCCCCGGCCGGCGCCCGCCCTGTCCTGAGCGCGGCGGGCGCAGGGGCCGGCCGATCCGCTTCCCTTTCCCGGTGCCGACGCCTTTCCGCGGTCCCTTGACGTACGATGCCGGCGCCGATGCGCCGCCGACTCTCCCGTTCGCTGAGCTTCGCCGTCGCCCTTGCGGCCTTCGCCGCGCCCCCTGCCGGCGCCGCTGCCCCCTCGCCCCCACCGAACGCCGGATCGTCGCCCACCTCGCCGCCCGTGGCCGCGGGCATGAGCCTGGCCTTCGAGCGCCAGTTCCACCTCGGCGCCCAGAACGTGGCCATGCAGGGGCAGACGCTGCGGCTGCGCGGCACGACCGCCGGCGAGCTGGTCGGCCAGGTCGTGACCGTGCGCGTGAACGTCGGGCCCCGCCGGATCGTGCTCGTGCGCCGGACCGCCACGCGGACCGCCGGCCACGGCGAGTTCACCGTCGACTTCCGCGTCGCGCGCGCCGGGGTCGTCCATGCCAGCGCCCTGCACGACGCCAACGCCACCGTAGGGCGCCTGGCCGCGGAGTCCCCGCTGGTCAGCGCGTTCATCCCGGTGGCCGGAGCGGGCGCTCGAGGTCTGCGGGTCCGCTTCCTCCAGCAGCGCCTGGCCCGCCTGCACTACGGCGTGGCCGTCACCGGCTACTACAACGGCGAGACCGCCCGTGCCGTGCTGGCCTACCGCAAGGTCAACGTCATGGCCCGTGTCTCCTCGGCCAGCCGGGCGGTCTTCGGCCGCCTGGCCGTGATGCGCGGCGGCTTCCCGCTCTACTACCCGACGCACGGCCGCCACGTCGAGGCGGACCTCGGCCGTCAGGTCCTGGCCCTCGTCAATCCCGGCGGAAGCGTCTACCGCGTCTATCCCATGTCGTCGGGCAAGCCCTCCACGCCGACGGTGCGCGGCGGCTTCCACGTCTACTCGAAGACGCCGGGAACCAACGGGCTCGGCATGGTGGACTCGAACTACTTCATCGGCGGCTACGCCATCCACGGCTACCACAGCGTGCCCACCTACGCCGCCAGCCACGGGTGCCTGCGCATCCCCATCCCCGCCGCCGGCTTCGTCAACCGCTGGCTGCGCATCGGCACGCGGGTCGACGTCTTCTACCGCAACCGCCGCGTCCCGACGCACCAGCGGATCAACCCGCACGCCGGGCCGTAGGTCACGACCGCGGGCTTGGGGCCGGTAGCCGGGCCGCTCTGCGCGTCGACCCGGCCCGCGGCGGGGGCGCTCAGGCCCGTGAGCGAACGTAGCGGGCGAGGAAGCCCAGGCCGAGGCCGTAGACGAGCATGGCCAGCAGCGTCGGGATGCCCTGGCTGACCCAGCGGTTGCTCGAGGCCACGACGCCGGAGAACGGGCTCAGCAGAGCGCGATCCGCGTCATCGATCGCCCTGCGTGGACCGCGCTCGGGCGCCGGTGCGGCCGGTGTCGCGGGGCTCGGGGAGCCCGAGTCGACGACCTCGATCTGCTGATGGCGCGACGCGCTGCTCAGCTCGTTGACCGCGAACAGCACGAAGGCCACGGCCACGATCAGCGTGGCCACGACGGCCACGGCGCGGAGGGCCCCGTCGATCACGGCATCTAGAATCGACACGTCGGTGCCCCGGCTTGACCGCGATACCTCCGTTGCCGCGCCGGCGTCGGAGGCGCGCGACCGGTTGGTCGAGGAGCTGCGCGAGCACGCGCTGGTCATCGGCGACGTGGTCCTGAGCAGCGGGGCGACCGCGCCCTACTACGTAGACGCCAAGCGGGCGATCCTGCGCCCGGCGGGCTTCGATGCGCTGGCCGCGCTCGTCGCGGCCGAGGCCAGGCGCCGCTCGGCCACCGCGGTCGGCGGCCTGACCATGGGCGCCGACCCGGTGGCCTGCGCCGCGCTGGCCGGCGGGGCCGACGTCAAGGCCTTCTGCGTGCGCAAGGGGCCCAAGGGCCACGGCCTTCAGCGCAGGATCGAGGGTCCCGCGCTCGAGTCCGGGGACCGCTGCCTCGTGGTGGAGGACGTGGTCACCACCGGTGGCTCGACGCTGGCCGCCCTCGCCGCCCTGCGCGAAGCCGGCCTCTTGGTCTGCGGGGTCGTGGCCGTCCTCGACCGCCTGGCCGGCGGCGGCGAGGCCATCGCCGCGGCTGCGGGGGCGCCCTACGTCGCGCTGACGACGATCGACGACGTCTACCCCGGGCGCCCCGCCGGCTCCTGAGGGCGAGTGTGGCGGCGCCGACCGCCGCGAGCCGACCGGCGATCGCCGTCAGCTCGGCGATCTGGCCGGCCCCCGCGGATGGCCGACCGAGAACCGCCGACACGCGAGCAACCCGCGCCGGCCCTCAGAACGTCGGCGGCTGGGCGCTGAACGAGCGGATCATGCCGGCGATGGCTGGGCGGTAGGCGGCCGCGCGCGTGCGCGCGTTGCGGAAGAAGACCATCGTGAAGGTGACGCGACCGGGGCGGCGGATGGCCGCCGCCAGGATGTCCTGGGGCACCCCGGTGGCCACGAAGGTCCCCCGCGCCCGCGCGGTCGCCGTCGGGTAGCGCGTGCCGGACAGCCGGCTCGCAGTGCCGACGCGCAGGCCGCGATAGCCGCCCAGCGCGCGCAGCGTGCGGCGGGCGTACTCCGGCAGCGAGTCGGAGGACTGGCCGTCGTCCGAGCGGTCGGCCGAGATCCCGACCGACACCGCGCCGTCGCGCGAGCGCACGAGGGTGGCCCGCACCCCGGTCGCCCTCCAGCCCGGCGGCACCCCGACGGAGAAGCCCGCTCGCGCGTTGACGACCCGCCTCCATCCAGAGGGCAGGGCGGGGCGCGGGTCGAAGCGCTCGAGCGCCGCCGCCGTGGTCGCCGGCCCGGCGTCCCCCCGGCCGCAGCCGCTCCAGCAGGCCGCGCCGACGGCCAGCGCGACCATCGCCGTGCGCGTGCCTCGTGGGAGCCTGCGACGGTGGTCCATGCGCACGAGGGCCCGACCCGGCTCGGGCAAGCGGCCGATCCCCGGGAGCCTGACCGGGCAGGCCCGGCGGGCATGCTACCGCCGGTCGTGCGGATGGTCGGGGACGCGGTCGGCGCCCAGCTTGCTCTGGTCCGCTCCCCCGGATGCCGGTGTCGCGATCAACCGTTTAGCGTCCCGGAAAGTGCGCGAGCGAGGAGTCCCAGCGCCTTGTTCCCGGGGCGCCGCGGTGAGCGCGGCGCGGGTGCCGAGCGGCGAGGCCCCGGCCTCTGGCATGGTCCCCCGCCTGCGCGCCCGCGTGTCCGAGAGCGCGGTCGGGGCATGGGCGGTGGCGGGCGCCTGTCTCCTGCTCGCCGTCATATCGCTACTGCGCCGAGACCCACTCAACGTCGACGTGTGGTCGTGGCTGGTGTGGGGGCGCGAGGTTCGCCAGCTCGCCCTCGACACGACCGGCGGAGCGTCGTGGAAGCCGTTGCCCGTGGTGGTGACGACGGCCGCGTCGCTGCTGGGCGCTGGTGGTCGCGCTGGCCCTGGGCGCGATCGACCGTCATCTGGCGGGGCGCCGGCTGCAGGCGCTGGCCCTCGCGGTGCTGTCCGCTCTGGGACGGCCGGAGCTGTGGCCGCTGGTGGTGGTCTACGGCGTCCATCTGTGGCGTGTCGAGCCCGCGCGGCGCGCGTGGGTGATCGGGGGGATCCTCGCCGTGCCGCTCCTCTGGCTGGGCGGGGGGACCTTGGGCGCATCGAACCCGCTGGACTCGCTCCAGCGAGCCCAGGCGGTGACCGCCATCGGCGCTGTGTTGAGGCCCGACGAGGGGCACGGCGCCTCGTCCCTGCTCGAGACGACCTGGGGCCTGGTTGTGGCGCCGCTCTGGCTGACCGCGCTGGCGGCGGTCGGCATCGCCGCTCGGCGCTATAGGCAGGCGAGCGACTCGGCCCGGCCGATCCTCGTGCTCGCTGCCGGCGCCCTGCTGTGGATCGGCGTGGCGTGGGCGGTCTCGTTCTTCGGCATCCCCGCCTTGGCGCGCTTCATGATCGGGCCGGCCGCCGTGCTGTCGGTCCTGGCATCGCCGGGCTGTCGCCTGCGGGAGCCAGGTAGCGCTCGTCAACGCCAATTCGGTCAGCACGGCCGAGGTGGCATGGCGGGTCGGGTTGCCGCTGCGTGACGCTCACCGGGTGCTGATCGGCGCCCGGTTCCCCGGCTTCCATGGCCTTGTCGTGGCACGCCTGCGCAGCGGCGCCCTCGGGCCCCTCAAGCGCGCCCGGCGAGTTACACGCCTTCCGGCGCCGGGGCCCGCGTGGAGGAGGCTCGCCGAGGTCGGGAAGTGGGGCGTCTACGCAGCACGCTGCGGCGCCTCGTCCTGACCGCGCCTTCGTCGCGTACACCCAGTGCCCCGAGCTGGATTCGAACCAGCGGCCTACTCCTTAGGAGGGAGTCGCTCTATCCGGCTGAGCTATCGGGGCCCCGAAGGCAAGCCTATTGGGCGGCGGCCCTAGCTCGGGCTGGATCCCGTCTGCCGTCTCGAGGGCGTCGACTGCCGCCCGGCCGACCCACGCCGGCCCCCGCGGTAGAGGCTCTAGCGGCAGGCCAACCGCCCCGGCGGGCGACTCCGGGCGCGAAACTTCCATTTGTGCGCGCCTTCTTCCCGGCCGCGAGGCGGCCGCTGGTATAGGCAGGGCGGTGAGCACGGTCGACGTGACGCGCGAGAGCCTGCCCCACGTCGTGGCGGCCGAGCCGCGGGCGCCACGCATCGGCGCGCGCTCCACGCCCGCGCTGGTGTGGCGCCGCCTGCGCGCCGATCGGTGGGCGATGGCCGGCCTGGCCGCCATCGTCCTCGTCGTCGCCGTGGCCATCGCCGCCCCGCTGGTCGTCAGGCTCGCGGGCGCGGCCCCTCCTGACCTCCAGTCGCCGGGCGCCCTCGACGCCTTCGGCCTCCCCACCGGACCGAGCTCGCGCCACCTGCTCGGCGTCGATCCGCTCGGCCGGGATGTCCTCAGCCGCGTGGTCTACTGCCTGCGGGTCTCGCTCGAGGTGGCGTTCCTGGCCACCGGCCTCGCCGTGGTCGTCGGCGTCCTCGTCGGCGTCCTGGCCGGCTACCGCCGCGGCTGGGTCGACACGCTGCTCTCGCGGCTCATGGACTTCCAGCTCGCCTTTCCCATCCTGCTGCTGGGGATCGGCCTGGCCTCGGCGTGCTCGCTGGGCCGGGGCTGCCTCGGCGGCCTCGTGCAGCCGGGCCTCACCGTCGTGGTGTTCGTGATCGCGCTGGCCTCGTGGCCCTACGTCGGGCGGATCGCCCGGGGCGAGGCCCTGTCACTGCGCGAGCAGCCGTTCGTCGAGGCGGCACGCTCGCTGGGCGCGTCTGACATGCGCGTCGTGCTCGAGGACGTCATGCCCAACCTCGCTGCACCGGTCGTGGCCTACAGCATGCTGATCGTCCCCACCAACATCCTGCTCGAGGCCGCGCTCTCCTACCTCGGCGTCGGCGTGCAGCCGCCGCAGGCGAGCCTCGGCCAGATGATCAGCGACGCCACCGCGACCTTCGACACCGCCTGGTGGTACATGCTCTTCCCCGGCCTGGCCCTGCTCGTCGTCGTGCTGGCCTTCAACGTCGTGGGCGGGGCGCTCCAGGAGGCCCTCGACCCCCGGGGGCGTCGGTGAACGGCGCAGGTCCCGCTCGCCGCCTCGCGGCGGTTGCCGTGGCGGTCGCGACGGCGGCGCTGGCCGGCTGCGGCGGCGGCGCGAGCCAGGGCGGCCACGGCCTCGAGGGGATCCCCGGCCCCGTCGCCGGCCAGCAGCGCGGCGGCACGCTGGACGTCGTCTCCCACGACGGCTTCCAGAACCTGGACCCCGGGGCCTCCTACTTCCAGCTGGACTACCAGGTCGTCTACGCCACGCACCGGCCGCTCTTCTCGTTCCGGCCCGATGACTTCCGCCGGCCCGTGCCCGACCTGGCGGCCGGGCCGGCGCGCGTGAGTCAGGACGGGCGGACGGTCACCGTGCGCATCCACCCCGACTTGCGCTACAGCCCCGGAACGGTGAGTCGCCCCGTGCGCTCGGGCGACGTCAAGTACGCGATCGAGCGCGGCTTCGGCTCGGTGGTGGCCAACGGCTACGCCTCCTCCTACTTCGGCGACCTCGTCGGTGCCGATCACGCCCGCGGCGGGCCGATCGCCGGCATCGAGACACCCGACCAGCGCACGCTCGTGTTCCGGCTGACCAAGCCGTTCGGGCCGACGTTCGCCGACGCGCTGTCGCTGCCGCTCACCGCCCCCGTCCCGCCCGAGTACGCTCGGCGCTTCGACCGCCGGTCCCCGTCGCGCTACGACTCCGATCCCACCGTGCAGGCTTTCACGGGGCCGTACGTGATCCGCCGCTACCAGGCCGGCAAGCTGCTCGAGCTGGCCCGCAACCCCGTTTGGCGGTCCTCCACCGACTTTCGGCCGGCCTACCTGGACCGGGTGGTGTGGCGCATCGGGGTCGACCCCAACATCGCCGGGCGCCAGATCCTCTCGGGCCGCCGGATGGTCAACGGGGACACGCCAGCGACCGCGATCGTCGCCCGCGCCGTCCGGCGCCAGCGGCGCCAGATCAACTTCGCCCCGCAGGGGAACCGCTACATCGCGCTCAACACGCAGGTCGCCCCGTTCGACGACGTCAACGTGCGCCGGGCGGTGGTCGCCGGCATGGACCGCCGCGCGCTCCAGCTCACCCGCGGGGGGAAGGTGGCGGGCGACGTGGCCACCCACTTCCTGGCGCCCACCGCCCCCGGGTTCGAGGCGGCCGGCGGGTACAGGGGTCCCGGCTACGACTTCCTGGCCAAGCCGCAGGGGGACCTGGCCGTGGCCCGCGCCTACCTGCGCCGGGCGGGCTTTCCCAGCGGGCGCTACAGCGGCCCGCCGATCCTCGTGGTGGGCGACGACAGCGACCCGGCCGACAAGACGGCGCAGGTCGTACAGGCCGGCCTGCGCCGGCTGGGCTTCAGGGTGCGCCTGCGGCTGCTGGCCACGGACACCATGTACTCGCGCTTCTGCAACGTTCCCGCGGCGAAGGTCCAGGTCTGCCCCAACGTCGGGTGGCTGCCGGACTTCCCCGACGGCTACGCCTGGTTGTTCGCTCCCTTCGACAGCCAGTCGATCGAGCCCGAGAACAACACGAACTGGCCCCAGCTGCGCAACGCCCGGGTGGACGCGGCCATCGTCCGCGCCCAGTCGATCACCCAGCCCGCAGCGCGAGCGCGCGCCTGGGGGCAGGTCGACCGCATCGTCACCGGTCTGGCCCCCGCCGTGCCGTGGTTCTGGGACCGCACGCCGAACATCGAATCCCGCGACGTCCAGGGGGTGATCGCCCAGTGGAACGCCGCCTGGGATCTCTCCTTCTCCTCCCTGCGGCGCTGACGGGAGGCCCGGTGGGCGCCGGGCGAGCGCGCGGCGCTCCCGGCACCCGCCGGCGAGAGGGGCGCGCGACGCCGGGCGAGGCCTGACCGATGGCCGCCTACGTCCTGCGCCGCCTGGGCTGGACGGTGATCGCCCTGCTGGCGGTCAGCGCGATCACCTTCGCCATCTTCTATGCGCTGCCCTCGGCCGACCCGGCGGCCCTGCGCGCTGGGCGCCAGGCCAATCCCGCGCTGATCGAGCGCATCCGCCACACGCTCGCCCTCGATCAGCCGGTCTACGTCCAGTACTGGCGCTACATGAAGCAGGTCGTCGCGCACTTCGACTTCGGCTTCTCCTACCAGGACGACGCGCCGGTGCGCCAGCAGATCCTCGACCGCCTCCCGGCCACGATCTCGCTCACGCTAGGAGCGGTGGTGGTATGGCTGGCGATCGGGCTGCCGGTGGGGATCGTGTCGGCGATCATGCGCCGGCGGCTGGTCGACCGGGTCAGCATGGGCGGGGCCCTGGTGGCCATCTCGGCCCCGGTCTACTGGCTCGGACTGCTGAGCCTCTACCTCTTCTCCAAGGACATCGGCCGCCTGCCGCTGTTCGACGGAGCCGGGACCTACGAGCCGATCTCCCAGGACGCGGGAGCGTGGTTCGGCTCGCTGGTCATGCCCTGGGTCGTGCTGGCCGCCACGTTCGCCGCCTTCTACGCGCGCCTGCTGCGCGGCAACCTGAGCGAGGCCATGGGCGAGGACTACGTGCGCACCGCCCGGGCCAAGGGGCTGCCCGAGCGCCGGGTGGTTCTCAACCACGGCGTGCGCACGGCGATCACCCCGATCGTCACCGTGCTCGGGCTCGACATCGGGATCCTCCTCGGCGGCGCCATCCTCACCGAGACGGTGTTCGACGTGCCCGGCGTCGGGCGGCTGCTCTTCGACGCCATCCAGCACGCTGACCTGCCGATGATCCAGGGCACCGTCCTCTTCGGCGCCTTCTTCATCGTGGTGGCCAACCTGGTCGTCGACATGGCCTACGCCCTGCTCGATCCGCGCGTGCGGCTCTGACCGCCTCGGTCAGCCGGTGTCGGCTTCGTCCCCCCGACCGGCCGCAGCTCCCCCCGGCCGGTCAGCCGGCGTCCGCTCCGGCCCCCGCGCGGGCGGCCGCCCCAGTCCCCGCGCCGGCGGGCTCGGGCAGCCGCTCGCCCGCGCTGAGCGGGCTGTCGGGCGAGCGGGTGGCGGCGGCGACCTCGTCGGCGCCCACGTTGAGCGGGTGGTGGCAGGCGGCGAGGTGGCCGCCCGCGTACCCGGTCAGCGGCGGCTCGACCTCGGCGCACACGTCGGTGGCACGGGGGCAGCGGGTGCGGAAGCGACAGCCGCTGGGTGGGTCGGCGGGGTTGGGCGGCTCGCCGGCCACGACGACGCGCTCGCGGGCGCGGTTGCGGTGGGGATCGGGGATGGGGATCGCCGCCAGCAGCGCCGCGGTGTAGGGATGGATCGGCTTGGTGTAGAGCTCCTCGCCGGGCGAGACCTCCACCAGCTTGCCGAGGTACATGACCGCGATGCGGTCGGAGACGTGACGGACGACCGACAGGTCGTGGGCGACGAAGACGTAGGAGAGGCCGAGGTCGTCCTGGAGGTCGTCGAGCAGGTTGACGACCTGAGCCTGGATCGAGACGTCGAGCGCGGACACCGGCTCGTCGAGCATGATCAGCGCCGGCTCGACGGCCAGCGCGCGGGCCACGCCGATGCGCTGGCGCTGCCCACCCGAGAACTCGTGCGGGAAGCGGTTGATGTGCTCGGGGTTCAGGCCGACCCGCTCCAGCAGCTCGCGCACCCGCGGCTCGACCTGGCCGCGCGGCACCCCGACCAGGCGCAGCGGGCGCCCGACGATCTGGCCGACGCGCTTGCGGGGGTTCAGCGAGGCTTGTGGGTCCTGGAAGACCATCTGCATCTCGCGGCGCACCGGCGCCAGCTCGCGCCGGCCGGCGCGGGTGATGTCGCGCCCACGGAAGCGGATCGTCCCCGCGGTCGCATCGACCAGGCGCATGAGGCAGCGGGCCAGCGTGGTCTTCCCGCAGCCCGACTCCCCCACGACGCCCAGCGTCTCGCCCTCGCCCAGCCTGAACGTCACGTCGTCGACGGCGTGCACGTGGCCGGCGCGCCGGCTGACGGCGAGCCCGCGCCTGATCGGGAAGAGGACCTGGAGGTGCTCGACCTCGAGCAGCGGCGTGGCCTCGCCTGCGCCCGGCCTGGCGCTCGCCGCGGCCTGGTCCGCCCGCCCGGCGCTCATGCCGTCACCGTCCCCTCGCTGGCCAGCCCGATCTGCTCGCCCGACTGGCGTAGGCGCCGCTTGGCCCCCGGGTCCAGCCAGCAGCGGTCGCGATGGTCGGGCGCGTCGTCGAGGCGGGCCGCGAGCTCCGGGACCTCGCGACAGCGGGCGAACTCGTGCGGGCAGCGCGGGCGGAAGTGGCAGCCGGCGGGCGGGTCGAGCAGCGAGGGCGGCAGCCCGGGGATCGCCGGCAGGCGCGCGGGGCGCGCGCGGTCGATGCGGGTGATCGACCCCAGCAGCCCCCAGGTGTAGGGGTGCTGGGGATCGTAGAAGAGCTCGTCGAGCGTGCCGGTCTCGACGATCCGCCCGGCGTACATGACCGCGATGCGGTCGGCCACGTCGGCCACCACGCCGAGGTCGTGGGTGACGAGGATGATCCCCGCTGCCGCCTCCTCGCGCAGGCGCCTGACCTCCTCGAGGATCTGCGCCTGGATCGTCACGTCCAGCGCGGTCGTCGGCTCGTCGGCGATCAGCAGGCGCGGCGAGCACGACAGCGCCATGGCGATCATCACGCGCTGGCGCATGCCGCCGGACAGCTCGTGGGGATAGGCCCGCGCGCGCTCGCGCGGGTAGGAGATGCCGACCCGCGCCATCAGCTCGAGCGCCCGGTCGAGCGCCTCGTCGCGCGAGACGCGCTCGTGCGCGCGGATCTGCTCGACGACCTGCTGGCCGACGCGGTGGACGGGGTTGAGCGCGGTCAGGGGGTCCTGGAAGATCATGGCGATCTCGGCGCCGCGGATGTGGCGCAGCTCGTCCTCGGAGGCGGTGACGAGCTCGGTCCCGTCCAGGCGCGCCGAGCCCTCGAAGCGGGCGTTGGGCGAGCGGGTGAGGCCCATGAGGGTCATCGCGGTCACCGACTTGCCCGAGCCGGACTCCCCGACGATGGCCAGCACCTCGCCGCGCTCGACGGTCAGCGAGACGCCGTCGACCGCGTGCACGATGCCCTCCTCGGTGGCGAAGGAGACGCGCAGCCCCTCGACGTCGAGCAGCGCCGCCATCAGCCGCTCGTCGTCCTCGCCGGTTCCGGCGCCCTCATCAGCCGCTCAGCCTGATCCGCGGGTCCAGCGCCGCGTAGAGGACGTCGACCACCGCACTCAGCATCACCACGAAGAACGCGCCGAACATCGTCACCACGAGCACCGGCGGCACGTCGAGCGCCCCGATCGACTGCGCGGCGTACTGGCCCACGCCCTGGAGGTTGAACACCGACTCGGTCAGGATCGCGCCGCCCCCGATCACCGCGGCGAAGTCCAGCCCCCACAGAGAGACGATGGGCACCATCGAGTTGCGCAGGACGTGGTGGACGAGCACGCGCCGCTCGGCCAACCCCTTGGCGCGGGCCGTGCGCACGAAGTCCTCGTTGATGGTGTCGAGCACGTTGGAGCGCAGCACGCGCGAGTAGATGCCCACGAACAGCACCGACAGCGCCGTCCAGGGCAGCAGCAGGTGGTAGAGCCACTGGATCGGGTCCTGTGTGAGGGGGACGTAGCCGCCGTTGGGGAAGATGCCCAGCTTAAAGGCCAGCAGGTAGAGCATCACCGCCCCGACCAGGAAGACTGGGGTCGAGACGCCGACGAGTGAGAGCGCGGTCAGCGCGCGGTCGGTGAAGCGCCCGGCGGTGATCGCGCTGAACAGGCCGAAGCCCACGCCGGCGGCCAGCCACAGGATCCCCGCGCCGATCGACAGCGACAGCGTGGCCGGCAGGTCGCGCCGGATCTCGCCGAGGACGTTGACCTGCTGGTGGTAGGAGATCACCGTGCCCGTGAAGACCTTCTTCATGGTGATGGCGTACTGGACGTAGATCGGCTTGTCGAAGCCCCAGGTGCGGCGGATCGCCGCCACCGTCTCGGGCGTCGACGTCCGCCCGGCCAGGCGCTGGGCGGGATCCCCGTTGGGGATGGCCTGGACGATCAGGAAGGTGAGGATCGAGATGGCGAACAGCACCAGGGCCATCGAGATCAGCCGGCGGGCGACGAAGCGGACCATCAGTGCCGCCTCCAGGAGACCATGTGATCGAGCGGAGGGGGCACTGCTAGTGCTCGAGGCGCACCTGCGCGCGCGGGTCCAGGGCGTCGCGCACGCCGTCGCCGAAGACGTTGATCCCGAGCACGGCGGCGACCAGCATCACGCCGGGCACGAGCGTGAGGTGGATGGCGCTCGGTATCAGCCGGATGCCGTCGCTGATCATCGTCCCCCAGGACGGGTTGGGGTCCTGCACGCCGGCGCCCAGGTAGGAGAGCCCGGCCTCGAGCAGGATGGCGTTGGCCACGATCAGGGGAAGGAAGACGATCAACGTGGAGGCCACGTTGGGCAGCAGCTCGGCCGACATGATCTGGGCGGAGCGCATGCCCTGGGTGCGGGCCGCGTCGACGAATTCCTTCTCGCGCAGCCCCAGCACCTGGCCGCGGATCGGCTTGGCCACGTAGGGGACGTAGACGACCCCGATGATCACCGCGGGCACCAGCAGCGAGTTGCCCGAGAGCTTGAACAGGCCGAGATTGAGGCCGCCCAGGGCCAGCGCGGTGCCCAGGGCGACGCCCAGCAGGACCGCGGGGTAGGCCCAGATGAGGTCGAGCACGCGGGCGAGCACGCCGTCGAGCGGGCCGCGGAAGTAGCCGGCCAGCAGCCCGATCAGCGCCGCCAGGACCATGGTCAGGGCGGTGGCCACGAAGCCGACCTCGAGCGAGTTGCGCCCGCCGTAGAGCAGGCGCACGGCGATGTCGCGCCCGTTGGCGTCGGCGCCCAGCAGGAAGCGACCGTGCCAGGTCGGCCCGGTCGGGATCCCCTGGGGCGACACGACGTCGCGCACCTCTCCGCCCACGAGGACGGTGTCGGTCACGTGGTTGTCGTTGGGGCCGGTGTGGGCGACGTGGCGCGCGTAGAGCGGCGCGCACAGGCAAAGCGCGACGATGACCAGGAAGAGCGCCCCGAAGGCCAGAGCGACGCGGTTGCGCCCCAGCCGCCTGGCGGCCAGCCGGTAGGGGCCGATGCCTGCGGCCGGCCGGGGCCCCTCGTCCCCGGCGAAGCGCTCGACCGCGGGGGGCGGGGCGGTGTCGGCGGCGGCGGGCTGGGTGGCCATGGCTCAGGCGGGCACGGCACGACGGTCTCGCCGCGCGGCCACCATAGGCCCCGCCGGGCCCGGGGGCGCTACTTCAGCGACCAGCTCGACCAGTCGTTGAGGTACAGCGGGTGGAAGACCGCCGCGTCGAAGTTCAGCCGGCTCGAGAGGAACTTCGGCAGCTTCTCGGACCCGTAGACGGCGACGTAGCCCTTGCCGGCCACGTACTGGTCCAGCGCCTGCCAGTCCTTGGCCACCGAGCCGAGCTTGGTCGTCGGCACCTTGTTCAGCCGGGCCAGCTCGCTCTGGATGTGGGGGTCGTTGACCAGGCCGAAGTTCTGGTTGTTCGTCGGCTGGATCGCGCTTCCGTCCAGGAGCAGGTAGAAGTCCGATGGGTTGGGGAAGTCCTGGATCCAGTCGGCGAACCCAGTCTGCGCTCGGGTCTTGGCGTTGCCGATGGTGGGGAAGTAGGTCTCGTCGGAGATGATCTTCGGCGTCGCCTTGTAGCCGATCTTGTTGAGCACGCTCGTGTAGTAGTCGACGTACTCGCGGCGCGGGCTGCGCATCTGCCCCCACACCACGATCTTGGTACCGGCCGTGCCCGACTGCTGCACTAGCTGCTTGGCCTTTGCCAGGTCCGGCGCCTGGTTGGGGTCGCCGTAGGGGCACGGCGCGTCGGGGTGGCCGGTCAGCCCCTTGGGGATGAAGTAGCACTCGGGGTCGAGGAAGCCGGAGGCCAGCCGCGACAGCGCGCGCTTGTCCAGCGCGTAGTTGACGGCCTGGCGCGCCTTCTCGTTGTTGAAGGGCTTCAGGCGCGTGTTGAGGAAGAAGTAGAACGTCGACGGGATCGTCTCCTTGGAGAAGCGATCCTTGGCCCGCGACTGGATCTGGGACAGCAGGGCGGGCGGCAGGGTGTCGCCGGCGTCGAAGGCGTCGGCCTGGTCGTTGAGGACCTGCTGGGCCTCGGACTGGGTGTTGGAGGTGATGTTGACCGTGATGCGGTCGAGGTTGCCCTTGGGGATGTCGGGGATGTCCAGGCCGACGAAGCGGGGGTTCTTGACCAGCGTGAACGTCCGGTTGGGCGTGACCTTGGTGATCATGTAGGGACCCACGCCGGGGGGTGGCGAGGCCGAGAGGTTCCTGGTCGGCGTGCCCTTGGGCACGAGGCCCGCGGCGGGAAAGGCCAGGACGTTGGGGAAGGCGCCGTAGGCCTTGACGAGCTTGATGGTGATCTTGCCGGTGGCGTCGTCGGTGGTGATGCCGGAGATCGTCTTCGCACTTCCCTTGTCGAAGGCCGAGGCGCCGGCGATGTTGCCGGTGAAGAACGACTTGCCGCCCCAGTTGGCCTTGATGGCCCGCTGGATGGTGTAGGCGAAGTCGCTGGCCTTGACCGGCTTGCCACTGGAGAAGACCAGCCCCTTGCGCAGGGTCAGCGTGTAGGTCCGCCCGTCGGGCGAGATCTGGGGCAGGCTCTGGGCCAGGCCGGGAATCAGCTCGGTGCCCTGGGGCGCGGGCGCGTGCTTGTAGGTCAGCAGCGGCGTGTAGGTAATCCACGTCGCCTCGGCCGACTGCGTCGTATAGCCCTGCGCCGGGTCGAGGAAGTCTGGGGCTGTGCCCATCAGCACGGTGGCCGCTCCGCCCTGCTTGCCGCCGCCCGTGGCGGCGTTCTGCCCTCCGCCGCCACCGCCGCAGGCGCTCAGGGCGAGCGCCAGCGCCATCGCGCCCGCGGATCCCAGGATCAGCCGAATCGGCTTGCTCATGTGCCTCTCCTCAACGCTCGACTCCGCCGCCCCTCGCGGCGCGCGCAGTCTAACCCCGCGCCGGCCCGGCTTACGAGCCGCCGGGGCGATCGTCGTCGGGTGCGGGCTCCTCGTCGTCGCCCTCGTCGTCCTCCTCGTAGAGCGACTCGCGCGCCAGCTCGCGTCCGCGGTAGTCGAAGAGCGCCACCTCGAGCAGGTCCGAGCGGTAGTCGTCGGGGGCGATCATCGTGAAGCGCTCCTCGACGAGGGCGCACTGGTCGACCACGACGTCGGCCAGCTCGGCGGTGACGATCGCCCCGCCCGGAACCAGCGCTCGACCCCAGACGAGCGTGATCGTCGCCGCCTTGCCCTGCTCGCCGCGCCAGCTCCCGATCGCCTCGTCGCACAGGTCGAGCTTCCAGCCGGGGTTGCGCTCGGCGGTCTGGGCGGTGAAGTCGGCCACCGCCTCCGAGGCGGTCGGCTCGGTGCCCTCCTCGCCCGGGGCGAACGAGACGTAGCCGAAGAGCTCGAGCTCGGTGGAGGTCAGGGTGGTGGCGGGGACGTAGGTGCGCCCGGCGTAGGTGCGATCTGGGTGCCAGGAGATCTCGCCCGGGGTCCCGAGGTCCTCGCCTTCCGCGTCGACGCGGCGGCATGCCTCGGCGAACTCGCGGGCCAGGCGCTCCTCCCAGCGCCCATAGGGCAGCCCCTCCTGAGGCGGCTCGGCGGCGAACCGGGGAACCAGGCGATCGGTCGGAGCCACGCGGCGTGGAGCCTACGCGGTCAGCCGCTCTGCTCGAGCAGCAGCGTCACCGGCCCGTCGTTGACCAGCTCGACGGCCATCGTCGCGCCGAACACCCCGCGGGCCGCGCCCAGGCGATCGCAGAAGCGCTCGTACAGCGGCCCGGCGTGCTCGGGCGGCGCGGCCGCGACGTAGGAGGGGCGGTTGCCCCGCCGCGTGTCCCCGTAGAGCGTGAACTGCGAGACGCAGAGCACGTCGCGCTCCCCCAGCGGCTCGTTCATGCGCCCGCCGGCGTCGGAGAAGACCCGCAGCGCCCGGACCCTGTCGGCGAGCCGGTCGCAGCCCGCCTCGTCGTCGGCGTGGGTGACGCCGAGCAGGACCGCCAGCCCCTTACCGATGCTCGCCACCTCGGCGCCGTCGACGACGACCGACGCCCGCGACACCCGCTGGACCAGGGCACGCATCCGTCAACACTATGGGCGTGGCGCTTTTGTCGGTATATGGCCACCAAAAACGCCATCCTGATCAGGCGGCCAGCGCCGAGGCCGCGATCGCCCAGGCGACGACGATCGCCGTCCCCCATGCGACCGCCGCCGCGGCGGTGCGCACGCGCAGGCCGTAGACGTGGGCGACGGCCAGGGCGTTGATCCCGCAGGGCATGGCCATGAGCAGGGCGTAGGCGCGCGGGAGCTCGATGAGCGGCGCGGCCAGTCCGATCAGCAGTCCCGGGGCAACCGCCAGGCGCAGGACGAGCGCGACGCCGACGGCAGGGGTGATCGGCGGGGGGAAGCGCACGGCGCCCTCCTCCGCCTCCTCGGCCAGCAGGGCCCCGACCGCGAAGAAGCCGAGGGGGAGGATGGCCAGGACGGCGAGGCGCGAAGCGTGGACGAGGGCGTCCGGCGCCAGCCGGTCGGGCGCGGCCAGGCCGGCCACCGCCGCGATCAGCGGTGGGTTGCGGGTGAAGAAAGCACGGGCCCGCTCGGCCGCCCCGCGGCCGGCGCGGTCCCCGAAGGCGGCCCCGACCGCGAAGCCCGCGCCCCACAGCAGCGGACCACCGACGAGGACGTCGTAGGCCACGGCCTCGCCGAGGTGACCCCCGCCCAGCAGCGCGACCGTGAGGGGCAGCCCCAGGTAGCCGGTGTTGGCGAGGATGGAGGCCAGCACGACGGCGCCGGTCTGCGGCCGCGGGAGCCTCAGCGCGCGCCGCGCGACCAGCCAGGCGAGGACGCCGGTGATCGCCAGGGCGAGGTAGGCGAGCAGGATTCCTCCACCCACGTCGGCCGTCACCCGCAGCCGGGCGATGTTGAAGAAGGTGACGAACGGCAGCAGGCCGAAGAGCACCGCGGCCAGGACGCCGCGCGCCACCCGGTGAGCGCGCCGCCCGATCAGGCGCTCCAGCGCCACGCCGGCGGCCACCGACACGGCGATGGCCGCTGCCACCGCGGTCACACGTCGCGCAGCTCGGTGGCCACGGTCTCGGGCGAGACGACGTTGAGGTGCACGCCGGCGCCGAGCTCGAGCCCGGCGAAGTGGGTGAGGCGCGGGACGATGTCGATGCGCCAGCAGAAGTGCTCCGCGCCCCGGGGCGCCGTTCGCACCCACAGGTTGAGCGGGGGCGCTGCGCCGAGCCGCCGGGCCAGCCGGGTCAGTGCGTCGTGCAGGAGCCGCGCGCCGGTGGGGCCGTGGTCCTCAAAGCGCATCCGCGGGCGGCGCGGGGCGAGCATGAGCTGGTAGGGCAGCCGCGCCCCAAACGGGGCCAGCAGCACCGCCTCGTCGTCGACGGTGACCAGGCGCTCGCGCAGCTTGACCTCCTCGGCCACCAGGTCCTCCAGCAGGTTGCCGCCCATGGTCCGCGTGGCGTGCGCGCCGAAGCGCTCGCGCTCACGCGCCACCGCGGCGGGCACGAAGCCCAGGGCGTAGAGCTGCGCGTGGGTGTGGGGAAGCGAGGCGCCGGCCTCCCGGCGCTCGTTGACGATCAGATGCACGTAGTCGGCGTCGGCATGCGCCCGCATGCGCTCGCACCAGACCTCGACCGCCACCTCCACCTGCGCGACCGGGAGGTCGGACAGGCTCGTCACCGGCTCGGGGGAGTTGACGATCACCTCGTGCGCTCCGGTGGCCGGCTGGGCGAAGAACAGGTCGGGCTGGGCGAAGGCCTGGGGCTGCGGGCTGGTCGGGTCGAGCGCCGGATAGAGGTTGGGCACGACCCTCACTGTCCAGCCGGGCGAGTCCGGCGGGCCGCCGCTGGGCCGCACGGCGTGGAGCTCCGGCGGCGTGCGCTCCTCGTGGCCCTCGGCGAAGGGGTCGGTCGCCGGGTCCACGGGCTCGGCCGGCTCGGCCCTGAGCCCGCCCCCGGGCCGGCCCGCCCGGTCGCCCGCGACGATCGACCGATGCCCCGAGAGGGGATCGACGCGGATCTCAGGCACGGGCGTTCTCCGCGGACCGTCGAGGTCGCTCGCCGGTGCTGAGCCGGCCCACGCGGATCTCAGACAAGTCGCTTGTCCATGGCCACGTGCTCGATGCCCGCCTCCTCGAAGGCGTCGCCCCGGGTGGTGAAGCCGGCCGAGGAGTACATGGCCGAGGCGTGCGACTGCGCGTGCAGGGCCATGCGCCGCGCTCCCGCCTCGCGCGCCTCCTCCTCGGCGCCGAGCAGAAGCGCCCGGCCGATCCCGCGAGCGCGGGCGGCGGGCGCGACGGCCAGGCGACCGAGCTTGGCCGTGTCGCCATCGACGAGCAGGCGGCACGTGCCTACCACCACGCCGTCCTGGATCGCCACCAGGTGCCGCGCTGCGTCGTCACGTCCGTCGCGCTCGAGCTCCAGGGCCACGCCCTGCTCGCCGCAGAACACCGTTTCCCGGAGACCGAGGGCGGCTCGAAGCTCGGCCGCGCTGCGCGGCGAGCGGATGGCGATAGCAGCGGGCTCGCGGGACACCGAGCGGGAGCCTAGAGCGGGCGCAACGTACGAGCCACGGTGGAGACCGGGATGCCGTCGCCACGAGTGACATCGGTCGCGGGTAGGCGGCGCACCCGGTGGATGGCGACACGCAACCAGGGCCCGCCGAGGGTTGCGAAAGAGGCACCGCGGCTGCGCGTGACGCGCGTGGCGCGCCCTGCCGTCCGGCTTGGGTGTATGCTGAAAAGCCCTTACGAGCGGTGAGGCCAGAGCATCGGTCCGCCGCGACTCTCAGCCCACTGGCGCCGAGAGTCGCATCCTGACTCCGCGGCCTCCCGCGCTTCGAAGCACCAAGCCGTCCCATGGCTGATCCCACGCCAGCGGCCGCGCAGGCCGCGACGCTTCCCGATCCCGCCGACATCGAGCGGGCCGGTGAGTTCACCCGTGAGGAGTTCGTCCACGAGGGCGAGCGCCCGGAAGAGGTCCTGGGCGCGGGAACGGCCCGGCGGCGGGCGCTCGACTCCGCACTGGCCGAGATCGAGGCCGGGGGCAAGCGGCCCTCGGTCCAGTGGCGGCGCAACTTCTCCCTGCTGCTGGGCCTCGAGCGCCTACTGGCGCAGGACGATCCGGCTCTGACCGACGGGACCGAGCTCACCGGCCACCAGGTCGACGCGCTCTCGGGGACCCTGATCGCGCTGACCGCCGAGGAGCAGCGCCAGGCCGCCAACGGGCACGTCAACGGCGGCGGTCAGTCGACGGCGGGCGGGGGCGGCTCCGGCCGCCGGTCGTCGCCGAGCGACGAGGATGGCGCCCCGGCCGGAGGGAACGGCCGCGCCGCCGCGCCGATGGCCGCCGCCCGGTCCACCACGACGGCGACCCTCGACGAGGTCGACGAAAGCGAAGACGCCCAGGCCGGCACCGTGGAAGACGTGGCGGCGCCCGAAGCCCCTCACGCCGATCCCGACGCGGACCCCGAGGCCGATGTCGACACCAGCGCCGACGCCGACGCCGACGCTGACGCCGATACTGACGCCGACGCCCACGCCGACAGCGAAGCCGACCCCGACGCCGCCCTGGGGCTCCCCGACACCGACGCCGAGCTCGACCCCGACCCCGACCCCGACGACGTCGAGCCCGACGAGGAGCCCCAGGACTGGGAGGAGGCCGACCTCGACCCCGACGCACAGCTGCCCGAGGCACCCGAGGACCCCAACGCCGCCCGGCGGTTCTGGTTCGAGCATGCCACCGGATCGGGCAAGACCGTCGCCGCGCTGGGCTTCGTCGAGGCCTCGCGCACCGGTGGGGTCCTGATCCTCACCCACCGACGCAACCTCGTCGACCAGTTCAACGGCGAGCTGCGTGACCGCGGCTATGCCAAGCGCATCTCGCCCGCGCTGCTCGACGGCGAGGACCCGCTCGCCAAGGGATCGAAAGCCACCCTCGGCCCGGTCACCGTCGAGACCTACCAGTGGTTCGTGCGCAACGCCGGCAAGGTTTCCGACGCCTACACGATCGTCATCTGCGACGAGGCGCACACCGCCCTGGGGGAGAAGACCAGCGCGTCGATCCGCAACTGGGCGGGACCGGTGTTCATCGGCATGACGGCCACCGGCGCGCTGATCGCCCGCCACGTCACCGACCTCTTCCCGACCCAGACCTCCCGCTTCGACCTCGCCCAGGCGGCGCGGCGAGGGGTCATCGCCCCCTTGCGCTGCATCCGGATCCCGCCAGGGCCGGGCGTTCGCACGATCGCCAAGGTCCCGCTGCGTCGCGGCGAGGTCGACACCGAGTTCGACCAGGAGATGCTGGCCGAGCTGCTCGACCAGCACCCGTTCAACCTCGCCGTGGCCGACCTCTACAAGACGCGCTTCAACAACGTCCCCGGCGTGGTCTACGCCGCGGGCGTCAAGCACGCCTACAACGTGGCCGAGGCGATGCGCGCGAGCGGGCTCAAGGCCCAGGGCGTGTCGGGGGAGACGCCCAAGCGCGAACTGGCCCGCATCCTCGCCGCCTACGAGCGCGGCGAGATCGACGTGCTGGTCAACGCCCAGCTGCTGGCCGAGGGGTGGAACTCGCCGCGGGCCACCCTCTGCATGCACCTCGCGCCCACCGCCTCCAAGCGCATCTACCAGCAGCGCGTGGGCCGCGTGACCCGCCGCCACCCCGGCAAGGAGGCGGGCATCGTCGTGGACTTCGTCCATCCCGGCACCCGCCACGACGACCCGGTGGTCACGCTGCACTCGCTGCTCGACCGTGACGTCTACCGCGGCGGGGCGATCGTGGTCGGGCCGGTGCGCCGCGGGCGTGGCCGCCGCGTGCGCGTCGAGCGCCGCGTGCTCCCGGTGACGCCCGACCCGCAGCGCCGCGCCGAGGTCTTCGAGCGCGAGCTGTGGCGCATCGCCGTCGAGCACCTCGACTACGGCGAGCAGCACGTGTGGGCGGCGCTGGCCGGCGCGCGCGTGGCCCCCAACGGCTGGCGCCGAGCCAAGGCGATGCTCCATTTCGACCGCCAGGGTGAGCTAAAGCGGCGCTTCCTCACCACCGCCGTGCAGCGCAACCGCAACACCCAGCTGCGCGTCCGCGCTCTCCAGGAGATCGCCGCCGCCCGCGACGCCGAGGCGTTCGACGAGGCGATCGACATCATCGGCACGTGGTCGCGCGACGAGAAGCGCGAGGGAGTCAAGGTCATGCTCCAGGCGCTGGCCGAGAAGCGCATCGGCCGCCGCGACCAGGCCAGCGCATGGATCTGGCGCATGGCCGAGTACACCCGCGAGGTCCACGAGGAGTACGCGGTGCAGCGTTGGCCGGAGACCAAGCGGCTGCTCGGCCTGCTCGTCAACTCCTCGGGCGGCGCCCACGCGCGCAACGCCCGCCGCATCGTGCACGCCGCGCGCAAGCAGGACCGGCGGCTGTCCGCGGCGCTGCTGGCCGCCGCGCTGGCCCATACGCCCGAGGCCCAGCAGGCGCTGGACGGCGCGCGGACCCGCATGGCCCGCAAGCCCTCGGCGCTGGCCCGCGAGCTGCTGCGCAACTTCCCCAAGGGACGGCGGGGACGCACCCGCGGCCGGCGGCGTAAGCCGGCCGCGGTGGGCGCGTCGGCTTCCGGCAACGGCCGCCCGACGAGCGCCCTCAAGCCGGGTCCCGAGGCCGAGGTGGTCCAGGGGTCCCTGACCGAGACGGACGGGTCGACCGACGCGGAGGCCGCGGCCGACGGGCCCGGGGATGCGCCGCTCGAGCCGGCCGGCCGCGATGACCTCGACGACGCCGTCGAGGACGCCCTCGACGAGGCGCTCGAGACGGCGGACCCGCCACCGCGGCCTGATCGGGGCGGCGAGCCGGGGCGGGCGGGCCGGCGCGGCCCAGGTCGGGCACCCGCCGCCTCCGACCGCTGACCTCGAGCGTCGAACGGCCAATTCCGGGGGCTCGTCGAGCGCCCTGCGGCTCTGTTGAGACCGTCTTAAGGTTCCGCTGAGGTACGCCGAAACCCCGGGCTTGGCCCTATATTGCCCTGCCTGTAGCCAATACCGGGGTTGTCAAGGGACCGTTCGGGCCGCGCTCGGACGGTCGGCATCGATCGAGAGGGCATGGAGAGGTCCAACATCATCGCGCGCGTAGCGGCTGGGGCAGCCATCGCGGTCGCGGTCGTCGTCGTCGTGGTCCTCCTGCTCCGGGGCGCTTCGCCCTACACCGTCAAGGCCGACTTCATCAGCGCCAGCCAGCTGGTCAAGGGCAACAACGTCCAGGTCTCGGGAGCCCCCGCGGGCACCGTCCAGGACATCACGCTCACGCCCAACGGGCAGGCTCAGATCACGATGAAGATCGACAGCCCGTACGCCCCGCTCAAGAAGGGGACGCGAGCGATCGTCCGCCAGGCCTCCCTCTCGGGCGAGGCCAACCGCTACGTCGACCTCCAGCTGGGCTCGGGGACCGGCAAGAACATCCCCAACGGCGGGACGATCTCCTCCGAGCAGACCGAGTCGTCGGTCGACCTGGACCAGTTATTCGACCTGCTGGGCCCGCGCGAGCGGGCCGCGGCGCGCAAGGACATCACGGGCTTCGCCGAGACCTACGCCGGCCGAGCCGACATGGCCAACCGGGCCTTCCACTACCTCACCCCCGAGCTGGCCAGCTCGAGTCGGCTCTTCTCCGAGGTCAACCGCGACTCCGGCAGCCTGCGGCGCTTCATCGACGAGAGCTCGCGCCTGTTCTCCGACGTGGCCGAGCGCAACACCGACGTGACCGGCTTGGTCGACCACCTGGCCACCGTCAACTCCGCGCTGGCCGCCCAGCGCGCGGACGTGCAGGCGAGCATCCACCAGCTGCCGTCGTTCATGCGCAAGGCCAACACGACCTTCGTGAACCTGCGCGCCACCCTCGACGACCTCGATCCGCTCGTCGCCTCGTCCAAGCCGGTGGTGCGCAAGCTGCGCCCGTTCTTCGCTCAGCTGCGCCCGTTCGCGGCCGAGGCGGTCCCCACCGTGCGCGACCTCTCCACGACGATCCAGCAGCCGGGCGACGCCAACGACCTGATCGACCTGCTCGAGGTCCAGCCGCCGCTCGACAAGATCGCCAACGGGCCGGTCCGGGTCCACGGGAAGACGCGCCGGGGCGCCTTCCCGGAGTCGATCGACGCCTTCCAGCAGGGCGGCCAGGAGCTCGCCTTCGCGCGGCCCTACGCGCCCGACCTGACCGGCTGGTTCGACGACTTCTCGCGCAGCGGCCAGTACGACGCGCTCGGCGGCTTCAGCCGCGCCGGCCTGGCGCTGAGCGCGCTGACCTTCTCGCCGCTGCTGCCCACCGGCGGGATCCTGCCCGTCCCGCCGATCCTGCGCCAGAAGGTCTTCCTGGCCAACGTCGACACCAAGCGCAACAGCCGCTGCCCCGGCTCGATCGAGCGCGACCACGGCGACAACTCGACGCCCTACAAGCCCTACAGCAGCTTCGACTGCGACCCCAGTCAGGTGCCGATCGGGCCGTGAGACGACTGATCGTCACCGGCTTGGTGGTGGCGGCCGCGGTGGTCGTCGGCGTCGTCGGCCTCGGGGCCTCGCAGAGCCAGAGTCAGAGCTCGCAGACCGGCACCTACAAGGTGGCGCTCGACAACGCCTTCGGCCTCATCAAGGGGGTCGACGTCAAGGTGGCCGGCGTGCGCGCAGGCAAGGTCTCGGACCTCACCGTTCGCCCGTCCGACGACCGTGCGCTGGTCACGATCCAGCTCAACCAGCCCGGCTTCACCTCGTTTCGCTCCGACGTCTTCTGCGAGGTGCGTCCGCAGTCGCTGATCGGCGAGTACTTCCTCGACTGCCAGCCCGGCCACCGGGGACGCGTCCTTCCCCCCGGCTCCACCGTGCCGGTGACCCACACCGCGACGACGATCCCCGCCGACCTCGTCGGGAACATCCTGCGCCGCCCCTACCGCGAGCGGCTGCGGCTGATCTTCAGCGAGCTGGGAGTCGGCCTGGCCTCCCGCGGGCCGGACCTCAACGAGACGATCCGCCGCGCCGTCCCGGCGCTGCGCGAGACCAACCGGGTGCTCGACATCCTCGACCACAACCGTTTCGTCATCCAGCAGCTCACGCGCAACGCCGACACCGTGCTCTTCCGCCTGTCGGGCAACCGGCGCAACCTCGCCCGCTTCGTCTCCGAGGCGCGCGACACCGCCGCCGTCTCGGCCACCCACCGCGTCGCGCTGAAGTCGACCTTCCGCAAGCTGCCCGGCTTCCTGCGCCAGCTGCGCCCCACGCTGCGCGACCTGGGCACCGCCGCCACCCGGCAGACTCCGGCGCTGCGCGACCTGCGCGCCAGCGCGCCGCAGCTCACCACCTTCCTCCAGCGGCTCGGGCCCTTCGCCGAGGTCTCGCGCCCGGCCATCCGCACGCTGGGCTCCGCATCGGTGGTCGGCAGCAAGGTCGCCGTCGACGCGCGCCCCACGGTCGCCCAGCTGCGCCAGTTCACCGGCCCGGCGCCCGAGCTTGCGCAGAACCTCGCAATCGTCCTGCGCCACCTCGACGACCGCGACAACGCGGTCGAGCGTGACCCCCGCAGCCCCGGCGGCCAGGGCTACACCGGCCTGGAGGCGCTGCTCCAGTACCCGTTCGACCAGGCGCTGGCGATCAACTCCTTTACGAAGTTCAGCCACCAGCTGACGATCAACCTCATCCTCAGCGAGTGCGGGAAGTACACCAACGCCAAGACCGCACGCGACGACCCCGCGCGCACCAAGCGCTGTGACCAGTCGCTCGGACCCAACCAGCCGGGCGTCAACCAGAACACCCTCCAGAGCGCCAACGAGCAGGACGGCGGCAGCCTCGGCCCGCGCGACAGCTCGGGCTCGAGCACCCAGTCCGCGTCCTCGAGCTCCTCGGGCGGGCAGGCCCCGAGCGCGAGCTCGGCCTCGAGCGGCTCGCAGTCCGCCGATCAGGCGCTGGCCACGCTGCTCAACGCCAACCCGTCGAGTGTCTCGCAGGCCATCGGCCCGTCGCCGGTCGGCAGCTCGGGCACCACGGCTGACCTCCTCGACTTCCTGATGGCCCCATGAGACGACGCACCACGCAGTCGATCGTCGCCAACCCCGTGCTCATCGGCGCGGTCACCGTGCTGGTCACCGTGGTGGCGGTGTACCTGGCCTACAACGCCAACAGCGGCCTGCCCTTCGTCCCGACCTACGAGCTCAACGCCAAGGTGCCCAACGCCGGGCGGCTCGTCGAGGGCAACGACGTGCGCGAGGGCGGCTACCGGATCGGGGTGGTCGAGAAGATCACGCCGGTGCGCGAGCCCGACGGCACGGCCGGCGCCAAGCTGCGGCTCAAGCTCGACAAGCAGGCGGGACCGGTGCCTATGGACTCGACGATCACCATCCGCCCGCGCTCGGCCCTTGGCCTCAAGTACGTGGAGCTGGTCCGCGGCCTCTCCCACCAGGAGCTGGCCAACGGCTCGACGATCAACATGGGCCAGGGAGCCAACACGGTCGAGCTCGACGACTTCTTCGGGATCTTCGACCAGCCCACCCGCGACTTCTCCCAGCGCAACCTGACGGAGTTCGGCGGCGCCTTCGCCGCCCGGGGAATCGACCTAAACCTTACCCTCCAGAGCCTGCCCGGCCTCTTGGGCGTGCTCCAGCCGGTCGCCTCCAACCTGGCCGACCCGCGCACGCAGCTGGGCCAGTTCTTCCGCGATCTCGCCCAGGCCGCAAGGGCCACCGCGCCGGTGGCCGACTCGCTGGCGAAGGGCTTCACCTCGGGCGCGGACGTCTTCGAGGCGTTCTCGCGCTATCCCGACCGGCTCGCCCAGACGATCGAGAAGTCGCCGCCCACGCTGGACGTGGGGACCGCGTCGCTGGTCGCCCAGCGCCCCTTCCTGCGCCACCTGGCCGGCGTGTCGGGTGAGCTGCGCGGCGCCGCCCAGCAGGTGCGGATCTCCCTGCCGGGGATCAACGCCGCCCTGCTGAGCGGGACCCAGGTCCTCCCGCGGGTGCCCGAGCTCAACGCCCGCCTCACCAGCACGCTCCAGGCGCTCGACGCCCTGGCTACCACCCCGACCACCAACCTCACGCTGCGGGGGCTGACCTCGACGGTCTCCACGCTCAGCCCGACCCTGCGCTACGTCGGGCCGTATGTGACGGTCTGCAACTACTGGAACTACTTCTGGACCTACCTCTCGGAGCATCTGACCGATCAGAGCGCCACAGGGCAGATCGAGCGCGTCCTGGGCAAGACTTCCCCGCCCCAGGACAACGGACTGTCCACCTTCGGCGCGAGCCACCCGGCCAACGGCGAAGGCTCCAACCCGATCACCAACGCCATCCTCGGCGACCCGGCCTTCCTGCACGCGCAGCCCTACGGCGCGGCCATCACCGGCGGGGGCAGCGCGGACTGCGAGAACGGCCAGCGCGGCTACCCCAGGCGGATCGCCAACGACTACGACCCGCGCCTGAAGATCGTCACCGACCCCCACACTCCGGGCGCGCAGGGCCCGACCTACACCGGCCAGCACAACCCGCCGGCGCACGAGACCTACAGCGCCGCCCCCGACTTCCAGTCGGGGATCGATCCGAGCGACGGGGTGGCGCCATGAGCGTGCTCGGCAGGGCCTTCGGCCGCAAGACGGGGGCCAAGGGGACGGGCCTCAGCCCGGTCACCGCCGGGGCGATCCTGCTCGTCCTCGTCGTGGTGCTCACCTACCTGGGTTTCACCAAGACGATCCCCTTCCGCCACCACTTCCAGATCAACGCGGTCTTCAACTCGTCCAACCTGCTCAAGCCCAACTCGCCGGTCCGCATCGCCGGCGTGGAGGTGGGCAAGGTCGCCAGCGTCAAGGCCGTCGGCAAGGGCCTGCGCACGGCCATGGTGACCATGCAGATCTACGACAACGGGCGCCCCATCCACACCGACGCCACCGCGAAGATCCGCCCCCGGATCTTCCTCGAGGGCAACTTCTTCGTCGACATGACCGCGGGCAGCCCCACGGCGCCGATCCTCGAGGACGGCGGCACGATCCCGGTCGCCCAGACCGCCATTCCGGTGCAGCTCGACCAGGTCCTGGCGATCCTCAAGGCCGACACCCGCGAGGACCTGCGTCGCACGCTGGCCGAGCTGGGCAGCGCCTACGGCGCCGGCTTCGGCCGGGCGCTCAACCAGTCGTTCGAGTTCCAGCCCGCGGCCTTCCGCTACAACTCGATCGTCAACGAGGCGCTGATCGGTCAGGGTCCCCACGACCTGTCGCAGTTCATCCGCGACAGCGCGACGGTGGCGGCGGCGATCGACCGCTCGCCGCGCCAGCTCAAGGGGCTGCTGACCGACTTCAACTCCACCGCCGCGGCGCTGGCCGACGTGCAGGGCAGCCTGCGGGCGACGTTCCGCGAGCTGCCGACCACCCTCACCACGGCCAAGCCGACGCTCGACGACCTCAACGCCGCCTTCCCCGACGTTCGTCGGCTGGCCCGCGGCGCCCTGCCGGGGGTGCGGACCACGGGACCGACCATCGACCTCCTGCTGCCGCTGGTAGAGCAGCTGCGCGGCCTCGTCTCGCCGGGCGAGCTGCAGGGCTTCTCGGCCGACCTGCGCAACACCGTTCCCGGCCTCTCGCGGGTGGCCACCGACAGCGTGCCGCTGCTCAGGAAGGTGCGCGAGGCCTCCTCCTGCCAGAACGAGGTGATCCTGCCCTGGACCAAGGACAAGATCCAGGACCCCGACTTCCCGACGACCGGGCAGGTCTACCAGGAGGCGGTCAAGTTCCTGCCCGGGCTCGCCGGCGAGAGCCGCTCCTTCGACGCCAACGGCCAGTGGTTCAAGGTGCTGGGCGGCGGCGGCCTGGAGACCTTCACCCTGGGCGGCCCCGGCTCACAGCTGTTCGGGACCTCTCTCTTCCCCTTCCTGGGCACCAACCCGCCCAAGCCCCAGGGCCGCCCGCCGCTGCGTCCCAACGTGCCGTGCGAGACCCAGGAGCGGCCGGACCTGCGCACGATTCCCGGCAGGGGGCCGAAGAAGGTGCCGATCCCGCTCACCCCGCTCATCCGCGAGCGCCAGGCAAAGGCCGCGCTGGTGGCGATTGACAGCCTGCGCGCCCAGCTCCTCACCGCCGGGTCCAAGCTCAAGGTCTTCGACCTCAACGGCAAGCTGCCCAAGACGGCGGCTGACCGGTCGAGCAAGGGGGCTGGCGGCAAGGCCAAGGCCAACGCGAAGGGCGCCGGCGGTCAAGGGGCCGGCGGCCAGGGCGCCGGCAAGGCGCAGCCGCTCGCCGGACAGGGCGCTGGCGGAGGCACGCCATGAGGGCGATCCGCAAGCACCTCTCGGACTTCGTGGCCATCGTCGTGCTCTTCGTCATCGGCATCGGGGTGGGCGCCTACATCCTCTCCAACGAGCGCCTGCGCTTCCCGTTCATCCAGGAGCCGCCCTACGAGATCAACGCCGCCCTGAGCACCGCCCAGGCCGTCACGCCGGGCCAGGGCCAGACCGTCCAGATCGCCGGCGTCGAGATCGGCCAGATCGGCAAGGTCTCGCTGGTCGACGGCCGCGCGATCGTGCGCCTCGAGATCGAGCAGCGCTTCAAGAACCTGATCCGCACCGACGCGAGCGCGCTGCTGCGCCCTCGCACCGGCCTCAAGGACATGTACATCCAGCTCAATCCCGGCACCGCGGGCGCGCCGCACGCCAAGCCGGGGTGGACGATCCCCGTCTCCAACACGCTGCCCGACGTCAACCTCGACGAGATCCTCGGCTCGCTGGACACCGACACGCGTGACTACATCAAGCTCCTGGCCAACGGCGCCGGTCGCGGGCTCGATCGCCGCGGCAACGAGCTGGCCGAGACCTTCAAGCGCTTCGAGCCCACCGTGCGCGACCTCGCGCGGGTCAACGAGGCGGTCGCACAGGAACGCACCGCGCTGAGCCGCCTGGTGACCTCGCTCGCCCGCCTCAACGGCGAGCTGGCCTCCGGGCGCCACCCCAACGACCTGGCCCAGCTGGTCGACGCCTCGGCCACCACCTTCCGTGCCTTCGCGCAGGAGCAGAACGGGCTGAAGTCGTCGATCCGCGAGCTGCCGCCGTCGCTGCGCCAGGCCACCAGCACGCTGCGCACCGTGAGGGGCTTCGCCAACGAGCTTTCGCCGACCTCCCGCGCGCTGCTGCCCGCCTTCCGCCAGCTGACGAGGGCCAACCTCGCCGTGCGGCCCTTCGCCCGCGAGGCCACGCCGATCATCCGCGACCAGATCCGGCCGTTCATTCGTGACGTGCGCCCGCTGCTGCGAGACCTCCAGCCCGCGTCCAACGAGCTGGCCGACGCGACGCCCAACCTCACACGGTCGTTCGTCGTCCTCAACCACCTGTTCAACATGCTGGGCTACAACAAGGACGGTCGCGAGGACCCCGGCAAGAAGTCGCGCGACGAGGGCTACCTCTTCTGGATCGCCTGGGTGACCCACGACACGGTCAACCTGTTCAACACCGACGACGCCAACGGCCCGCTGCGCCCGGTCTTCCTCACCGGCACGTGCGGGACCCTGACCGCGCTGACCAGCCTGAACCCCCAGCTCGAGTTCCTGCTCAACCTCACGCCGGTGCTCACGACGATCTGCAACAACCCGTCCACGCTGTCCGTCGACACCAAGGCGGCCCGCGAGGCCCTGATCAAGGCCCAGGAAGCGGCCGGTCGCACGCCCTACGGCTCCAACCAGGCCCTCCAGCGCAGTCTCGACGCCATGGGCGGCGGCAAGGCGCAGGGCGGCAAGGGCAACGGCAACGGCAACAAGGGCAAGGGCGGCAACGGCAAGGGTGACGGCGCCAAGGGCAAGTCGGCCGCGGCAGGCGCAGCTGGCGCCCCGGCGTCCGGTCAGAGCGGCGCCCCGGCGGGCCAAGCACCGGCCAAGGACGCGGCGTCGGCGAGCCTGACAGGCGTCCCGCCGACGACGACCAACGGCCCGGGAGGCGGTGGCTGATGCAGAAGCAGGGACTCTCGCCTGGCCGTCTCGCGGTGATCGTGCTCTTCACCCTGTCGGTGTTCGGGCTGCTCCTCTTCCTGTGGCTGTCCTTCGGCGGCCCGATCCCCCTCAAGCCCCAGGGCTACGAGATCAAGGTCTCGGTTCCCGAGGCGGCGCAGCTCGCCCAGCAGGCCGACGTGCGTGTGGCCGGCGTCAGCATCGGCAAGGTCGTCAAGAAGGAGCGCGACCCCAAGGGCAACCGCACGCTGGCCACCCTGTCGATCGACCGCAAGTACGCCCCGCTGCACGCCGACGCCCGGGCCATCCTCAGGCAGAAGACGCTGCTCGGGGAGACCTACATAGAGCTGACGACCGGAACAAAGCGCGCCCCCATCATCAAGGAGGGCGGGCAGCTCTCGGACTTCAACGTCCAACCCACGGTGGAGCTCGACGAGCTGCTCCAGATCTTCGACCAGCCGACCCGCAATGCCTTCCGCCTGTGGCAGCGCGAGCTGGCCACGGCCGGCGCCGGCCGTGCCCAGGACCTCAACGACGCGCTCGGAAACTTCCCCGGGTTCACCGGCTCGGGCACCAGCCTGCTGTCGGTCCTCAACACGCGCAGCGCCGCCCTGAGCTCGCAGATCCGCAACACCGGCGTGACCTTCCGCGCGCTGAGCGCCAACGAGGGCCGCCTCCAGACGCTGATCGTCGCCACTCGCCAACTCTTCGACGCCATCGCCCGCCAGCGCAACGACCTGGCCGACACCATCCGCATCTTCCCCACGTTCCTCGACGAGTCGAAGTCCACGCTGGCGCGCCTGCGCACCTTCGCGCGCAAGACCGACCCGCTGCTGGTCGACCTCCAGCCCACGCTGCGCGACCTGCGACCGACGCTCGTCTCGGTCAACCGGCTCTCGCCCGACCTCCAGCACCTCTTCCAGAGCCTCAACCCGCTGGTCGACGCCTCGGCCACCGGCCTGCCCGCCATGCAGCGCGTCCTCGAGGGGCTCACCCCCACGCTGGCCGCCCTGGGCCCCTTCCTCGAGCAGCTCAACCCGATCCTCCAGTGGCTCCAGCTCTACCAGTCGACGGTCTCGGACTTCCTCTCGGTCGGCCCGGGCGCCCTGGCCAACCGCGAGCCCACGCCCAACCCGCAGGGCCTGGGTCACGTGCTGCCCCAGCTGATCGTCGTCGGGGACCAGACCCTCCTCACCAAGCGGCGGACGCGCAGCAACCGCGGCAACACCTACTTCGGCCCGGACGTCCTCGAGAGCCCGCAGATCGGGCACAAGGAGATCCTCCCCAACTGGGACTGCCACAACGCCGGCGGCGAGCACGGACCGGGCGCCACCAACATGGGTGGGTTCGGCGGCGATCCGGGCTGCTTCGTCCAGGGACCGATCCCCTTCCAGGGCAAGAGCGACTTCTTCCCGCACGTCACGTCGGAGAACTACTCGCCCAAGCACGGCGGCTGAGCGGCGCCGGGACCGGCCGATCGCTGGAGGTGGACCTCGCCGGACTCGAGCGCCCGCTCCACGCCGGCGCGGCGGACCAGCAGCCGGCCGCTGTCGTCGATCCCGCTCGCCGTCCCGCTCCCTCCCGCCCAGGTGACCTCCTGACCGGCCAGGGCGTCGCGCTCCCTGACCGCGGCCAGCACCGCTTCGGGGGAGGCCGACAGCCACGCCTCGAGTCGCGCCAGGAGTCGGCACAGGGTCGGCTCGACCTGCGCGGGAGGGCGCTCGAGGCCGGTGGCGATCGCTCGGACGGGCGGCGGCAGGTCGCCGGGGTCGACGGCGACGTTGACCCCGATGCCCAGCACCATCCAGCCTTCCTGCGGGCGGCCCTCGACGAGGATGCCCGCCGCCTTGCGCCCGTCCACCAGCACGTCGTTGGGCCATTTGATGGCCGCGTCGGAGCCCGCCTCCTGCGCCACGGCGACCCCGGCGGCCAGCGGCAGCAGGCGGGGCCAGCGGCGCAGGACCAGCGACATGAGCACCGCCTGGCCGGGGGGAGCCAGCCAGCGACGGCCCTGGCGCCCGCGCCCGGCGGTCTGCTCGGACGCGGTGACCAGCGTTCCGTGAACGGCGCCGGCGGCGGCGAGGTCGCGCGCGCGCTGGTTGGTCGAGTCGATGCGCCGGAGGTGCAGCCGCGGCGCCCCCAGGCCCGGACTGCTCGCAGGCGCGGTCGGCTCGCGCGCGCTCACGTGGCGCGGATACGCAGCTCGCGATCGGGCTCGAGGCCCAGGCGCTCGCGGGCGCTGCCGCGGTTGACCGCGACGGCCAGCGTGCGGTAGGCGTCCTCGTAGACGAGGATCTCCTCGGGGCGCACGTCGGCGAAGGTGACGGCGTACCAGGCGGTGAAGCGCTGCGGCCCGACCTCGAGCTCCAGCCGGCCGCCCAACCGCAGGCCGGTGCCGGCCAGGTCCGCATGGCCGGCGTCGAGGACGACGTTGCCGAAGCCGTCGCTGGCCAGCGCGTGGGTGACGAGCTCATCGCCCTCGCGGCGGGGCTGCGGCAGCTCGAGGCTCGCCACGTCGGTCGGGTCGAACGGGTCGCCGGCGGCGCCCAGCGGCTCGCCGGCCGCGAGGTGAGCGGCCACCGGGGCGAAGATGTCGCGGCCGTGGAAGGTGGCCGACACCGGCTCCAGGCGCCACGGCGAGCGCCCGACGTCCACCGCCTCGACCACCCCGCCGAAGCGCTGCGCGGCCAGCCACAGCAGGCCGTTGTCTGGCCCCACGAGCAGCCTGTCCTCGTGCGCCGTGCGCAGGGCGACGGCGCGACGCTCGCCGCCGACCTCGGGGTCGACCACCGCCAGGTGCACGCCCGCGGGCATGTAGGGCAGGGCGTTGCGCAGGACCAGGGCGGCCAGCCTGACCTCGTGGCGCGGGATCCCGTGGGTGACATCGACGACCGCGGCGTCGGGGCAGATCCGGGCGATGACGCCCCGGCAGACGCCCACGAAGTCGTCGGCCTGCCCGTAGTCGGAGAGGAAGCTGACGAACGGCGCGCCGGTCATGGCGCCGGGAACCTACCGAGACGCCGGCGAGGGCTTGCGCCGTGCGGCGTCGGCCGCCAGCGCCTCGACCACTCCCTCGATGTCGTGGCGGACCGCCTCGACGTGCGGCTCGAGGCCGTGATCGCGCAGCGTGGCGCTGGTCACCGGGCCGATCGAGACGATGCGCGTCGAGGGCGACAGGCCGGGCGGGTCGCCTGCCGCCTCGAGGAAGAAGCGCACGGTGGAGGAGGAGGTGAAGGTGACGTAGTCGGCGTCGCGTGCCGCGGCCCGCGCCGCGGGACCCAGGGGCTCGGCGACCGTCGGGTAGAGCGCGAGGACGTCGACCTGCGCGCCCCGCGCGCGCAGGGCGTCGGGCAGCACGTCGCGGGCCTCGCGCGCGCGGGCGACCAGGGCGCGGGTGACGGGCACGTCGCGCAGCGCCTCGACCAGCGCCTCGGCCACCGCGCGCTCGGGCACGACGTCGGGGACGATCCCCCGCTCGCGAAGAGCCCGGGCCGTGCCCGGGCCGATGGCCGCGACCGCGAGCCCGGCCAGCGCGCGGGCGTCGTGGCCCGCGTCGGCCAGCCGCTCGAACAGCAGCCGCACGCCGTTGGGGCTGGTCAGGCACAGCAGGTCGTAGCCCGCGAGCTCGGGCGCCGGGCCGGGCAGCGGCACGATGCGGATGGCCGGCGCCTCCACCACCTGCGCCCCCAGCTCGCGCAGGCGGGCGGCGAGCTCGCTGGCCTGGGCGCGCGCGCGGGTGACCGCGACGGTGCGGCCGTGCAGGGGCCGGCGCTCGCGCCAGCCCAGCCGCGCCCCCAGCTGGGCCACCGGGCCCACGACGGTGATGGCCGGAGGGCGGATGCCCTCCTCGGCCACCCGCTTGGCCACCGTCTCTAGCGTGGCCAGCAGCGTGCGCTGCTCGGGAAGGGTCCCCCGCTCGACCACGGCCACGGGCTGGTCGTACGGCCGGCCGGCGCCCATCAGCCGTTGCGCGATCTCCGGGAGCTGGCGCACGCCCATGTAGAGGACGAGCGTGCCGGGGAAGCGGGCCAGGGCGCCCCAGTCCAGCGCCGACTCCGGCTTGTCGGGATCCTCGTGACCGGTGACGAAGGCCACAGCGCTGGCGTGGTCGCGGTGGGTGACCGGCACGCCGGCGTAGGCGGGGGCGGCGATGCCCGCGGTCACTCCGGGGACGACCTCGAAGTCGATGCCCTGGTCCCGCAGCAGCTCGGCCTCCTCGCCGCCGCGGCCGAACACGAACGGGTCCCCCCCCTTGAGCCTGACCACGCGCCGCCCGGCGCGGCCGTGCTCGACCAGCAGGCGTTCGGTGTCGGACTGGTCGACCGACGGCCCCTCGCCCTGCTTGCCGACGTAGACCAGCTCGGCCTCGGGCGCGGCGACGTCGAGCGCCTCGCGCGGCACGAGGCGGTCGTAGAGGATGACCTCGGCCGCGGCGATCAGCTCGAGCGCCCGCGCCGTGAGCAGCCCCGGGTCCCCCGGCCCGGCGCCGACCAGGGCGACGTGGCCGCTCACGTCAGCGCCTCGGCGCGCTCGAGCATCTCGCCGGCACCGGCCCCGCCCAGGCGCCGGGCCACCTCGGCGCCCAGCTCCTCGGGGCGCTCGAGCGAGCCCGCCAGGCGATCGCTCACCCAGGCCGACCCGTCCGGCACGCCGACGAAGGCGCTGAGAGTCAGGCGGTCGCCTTCGCCGGCCGCCGCGTGCGCGCCGACCGGGGTGTGGCAACTCGCGCCCAGGGCGGCGGTGAGGGTGCGCTCGGCCCGCAGGCAAGCGCCGGCGAGGGGGTCGTCCAGGAGGCTCAGCGCCTCGCGCACGGCCCGGTCGCCGGCGCGGGCCTCGAGGGCCAGCGTCCCCTGGCCGGCCGCGGGGACGAAGCGCTCGAGATCGAGCAGCGCGCCGGCCTCCTCCGAACGTTGCAGTCGCTCCAGCCCGGCGGCGGCGAGAACGAGGGCGTCGACCCGGCCCTCGTGCAGCCGGCGCAGGCGGGTGTCCACGTTCCCCCCCAGGTCCACCACCTCGAGGTCGTCACGGAGCGCGCGCAGCTGGGACTGCCGGCGCAGGCTGCTCGTCCCCACCCGCGCGCCGGGCTCAAGCTCCTCCAGGGCGCCCGCCCCGCACAGCGCGTCGCGGGCGTCGGCCCGGACGGGGACGGCGACGATGGCCAGCCCGGGGGCCAGCTCGGCGGGAACGTCCTTGGCCGAGTGCACGGCCAGGTCCGCCCGGCCCTCGAGCACCGCCCGCTCGAGCTCGGCCACCCAGCGGGACTTGTCGCCGGGCGCGCCGGCGTCGCGATCCTGGCGACCACCCGCGGCGACCGCCCCATCGCCCTCCGAGCGACCGCTCGCGCCGCCGGCCGCGTCGCCCTGGCGGTCGCCCGCAGTCACCACCTCCACCAGCTCGGCTCCGCCCAGGGCCTGGGCGACGGCGCCCGCCTGCGCCAGCGCCAGCGCGCTGCGGCGCGTGGCGATGCGCAGGCTCACCGCCCTGGTCGCTTGACCCGTCGCGGCGAGAGCTCGGTCACGTCGGCCGCCGGGCGGCCGGGCTCGGCAACGTCGGCCGGCGGCGCCTCCTCGAGCCCGAACAGCTCGCGCAGCAGCTGAAGGCGTGCGTGCGCGCGCTCCTCGCCCCCGCGCTTCATCCGCAGCGTCGGCTCGTGCAGCAGGCGGTTGGCCACCGCGCGCGCGACCGCCTCGACCCGCTCGCGGTCGCGCTCGCTCAGCGATTCCCACCGGCCGGCGTTCTCGGCCAGGACCTGGTCGACGATCTCCGCGCCCCGCATGCGCAGGGCGGCCACCGTGGGCATGACCTCGAGCGAGCCCAGCCAGCCGGCGAAGCGCTGGATCTCCTCCTCGATGATCCCCTCGGCCTGGCGCGCCTCGGCCTGGCGGACCTCGAGGTTGCGCGCCACCACCGTCTGGAGGTGATCGATGTCGTAGAGGGTCACGCCGGGGATCTCGGCGCACAGCGAGTCGACGTCGCGGGGCACAGCGATGTCGATGACCAGGAGCGGCCGGCGGTGACGGTGCCCCATGACCAGCGAGAGCTCATCGTGGCCGACGATGTGGTGGGGAGACGACGTCGAGGCCAGCACGATGTCGGCCCGCTCGAGCTCCGCGGGCAGGGCGTCGAAGCCCACCACGTCGCCGTCGAAGCGCTGGGCCAGCGCCGCGGCGCGTTCGCGCCGGCGGTTGGCCACGAACGTCGTCCCGACGCCGACGTGGGCCAGGGCCTGGGCGGTCAGCTCGGCCATCTCGCCGGTGCCGAGGATGACCACGCGGCGGCCGGCGAGCTCCCCGATGGCCTCCCGGGCGGCGTCGACCGCGACCGAGGGGATGCTGACCCGGCGAGCCGACACCGAGGTCTCCGAGCGCACGCGCTTGCCGGTGGCCAGGGCCGCTCCGAACAGCCGGTTGGTCAGCGGACCGGTCGAGTCGGCGGCCAGGGCCAGCTCGTAGGCGCGCCGGACCTGGCCCTGGATCTCGGCCTCCCCGACGATCATTGCCTCGAGGCCCGCGGTCACGCGGTACAGGTGGCGCGCGGCGTCGCAGTTGCGCAGCGAGTAGATCGGCTCGGCCAGCTCGGTGGGCCGGATGCCGGCGCGGCGGGCGAGCATTCCCAGGACCGTCGACTCGGCCGCCACCGGGTCGGCGGCCACCGCGTAGACCTCGGTGCGGTTGCAGGTCGAGATGACCACGGCCTCGGCCACCTCGGGATCGGCGGCGAGCTGGCTCATGAACTCCTCCGCCAGCCCGGCCGGTAGGGCGACGCGCTCGCGCAGGGCCACCGGGGCGGTCTTGTGCGAGACCCCGAGCAGGAGCAGCTCGCTCACCGCCGCGCTCCCTCCTGATCGACCTCGTCGGCGCCAGCCGGGGCGGCGCCCGGCTCGGCCAGCCGGTTGAGCTCGTCGAGCTGGCGCTCGACGCGGCTCAGCCGCGCCGCCATGATGGCCACGTAGACGAGAATCAGGCCGACGAAGACCACGAAGGCGCCGGCCACGTAGGGCCCGGCCTGGTCGAGCGGCAAAGCGGGCATCACGCGGGCTGGCGGGCGGTCGGCGCCCTCCAGTCGACGGGAGGCGTCACGAGGGCTGGCGGATCATGGCGGCGGGCGCCGCGGTCGCGGCGCCGGATCCGGCCGGCGCCGGCGTCGAGCTGCGACCGCGCGGGAGCGGCGCCTCCTCCCCGGCCAGCCGGCGCCGCAGGGCCTTGAGCTGTGCCGCCGTGTGCTTGGAGGTCATCTCGTACTTCCACAGCGTGACGAACAGCAGGGCCACGCCGGCCAGCGACACCAGGAAGGTCAGCGCGAACTCGCCCGGCAGGTTGGAGGTCGAGGTGAGGACCCGCGGATGGGTGAGCGCCTGGGCCAGGCGCACGGCGAGGAAGTTCAGCGGGACGAAGGCGCCGGCGACGATCGCGAAGACCGAGGCGTAGCGCGCCTGGCGGTCGGGGTCCTCGATCGAGAAGCGCAGCGGCTGGTAGGTCGCGAACAGCAGGAAGATGATCAGAAAGGAGACGAGCGCGGGCTCCTGCCAGACCCACCAGTGGCCCCATGAGGCCCGCGCCCAGATCGAGCCGGTGACGAGCACGCCCACGCCCATGACCAGCGAGAGGTGGATGGCTACGTAGGAGCGCAGGTCCCAGCGGCGGTCGCCCGTCCTCAGGTGCCCGATGGCCATCACGCCGCCCGCCACGAAGCCCAGCAGGGCGACGATGGCCATGGGGACGTGGATGTAGAAGATCTTCTGGATGAACCCCTGGTCGGCGTCCAGCGGCGCGTAGAAGAAGATCATCGCCAGGGCGGCGGTGAGCACGACGCAGGTGGCGATGGCCAGCGGCGGCAGCCCCCGGCCATAGAGCGAGGCGTCGGAGGACTGCCTGCGCTGCATCCGCGAACGGGGTCTTTGGGTCAAGCGCCTCAGTCCTCGAGGAGGAAGTCGAACACGGCGTAGGCCAGGAGGGCGAAGACCAGATCATAGAGGCCGAGGATCGCCAGCCAGCGCCCCGGGACGGCCGCCGGCCCCGAGGCCGCGAGCAGCGGCGTGGTGGCGCGCGCGGCGGCGATGAGGAGGGGGATGAGCAGGGGAAGGGCGACCAGCGGGGCGATCAGGTCGCGCGCCGTGGTCTGGACGGCCAGCGCGGAGGCCAGCGTTCCCACGACGGCCATCCCCACGTCGGCCAGGGCGAGGATCCCGACCAGGGCGGGCAGCCCGGGCCACAGCGAGGCGCCCAGCAGCAGCAGGCAGAAGGCCGGCACGGCCACCATCTCCACCACGACCAGAAAGGCCAGCAGCGCCGTCGCCTTGGCCGCCAGCAGCGCCGTGCGATCGACCGGGGCGAGCAGGAAGCCGTCGAACCCTCCCTGCTCGCGCTCGGCCACGAACAGGCGGTTGGCGCCGAGCAGGGCGGCCAGCAGCAGCGTGACCCACAGCACGCCGGCCGCGAGGTCCCCGGAGAGGCTCGAGCGGTCGAGGCCGAAATGGAAGATCACGAAGGCGGTGATCGAGAAGAGCGCCATCGCCGGGACCGACTCGCGCGTGCGCAGCTCCAGGCGCAGGTCCTTGCGCAGCAGCGCCCCGACCGCCCTCATCCAATGCCCCCCCCGGGTCGCGCGTCCGCCCGTCGCCTGAGCGCTCATCCGTACAGGGCCCTGACGTCGACCGCGGTCACGCCACGGGCCGCACCGCCCAGCGCAGGACGGCCGGCGCGCAGACCCAGGACGAGGTCGGCCTGGTCGAGGTCGGCGGCGGGGTCGTGGCTGGTCATCACCCGCGTCGCCGCCGTCGACCTCCCGATCAGGGGCTCGACCAGCTCGTTCGCCGCGGGGTCGAGGTTGGCCGACGGCTCGTCGAGGACAAGCAGCTCGGGGTTGTGCAGGACGGCGCGGCAGACCGCCAGGCGCTGGACCATCCCGCGCGACAGTGTCCGCACCGGCTCGTCGGCGCGCGCGGCCATCCCGACGCGGTCGAGCAGCTGGCCGACGCGTGCCTCGCCGACGCCGTGCAGGCGCGCGTGGAAGCGCAGGTTCTCGCGCCCGGTGAGGTCGCGGTAGAGCAGCGGCTCGTGGCCCAGGAAGCCAATCCGCCCGCGCACGGCATAGCCGTCACGCGGCAGCTCGGCGCCCAGCACCCGGGCCGCGCCGGCCTGCGGACGCAGAAGCGTGGCCAGCACGCGCAGCAGCGTGGACTTGCCGGCGCCGTTGGCCCCCAGCACGAGCAGCGTCGCCCCGCGCGGAACGGTGATCGTCACATCGCGCAGCGCCGGCCGCTCGCCGTAGTCGCGCCCCACCCCGTGGAGCTCGATCGCCGCCTGCCCTTCCACGCAACGAGCTTATGCCAGCGCCCTGGCGCGCCCTCGCGCGCGCCGGCGCCGGGGCACGAGCTAGGCGTCCGGCCCGGGGATCTCGACCTCCGGAAGCTCGCCGTGGATGAGCGCCAGCTCCTCGAGGTCGGCGCGGTCCTGAGGGCGACGGGCAAGGCGCTTGAGCGCCACGAGGGACCCAAGCCCGGCGATCTTGAAGGCGCCGGCTCCCAGGTCCGCCTCCAGGGCGCCGGCGGCGACGGTCGCGTAGTCCAGAGGAGGGACGCCTTCATGGAGGAGGTCGACCAGCCCTGCGTCGGTGCTCAGTCGGCTGTGAGGTCGCGGCGAGAGCTCGCCACGGCTCAGCTCCCGGCCGTCGGCCCAGCGGGCATGAAGTCCCTGAAGCGCTCGCTCGCAGGCGGCGTCGTTGCGCTCCTCGTCGGGGACGAGCAGGTCCACGTCGCGCGTGGCGCGGACATGGCCGTGGGCGATCACCGCGAACCCGCCGATGACCACGAACCGCACGCCCGCCGCCACCAACCCGGCGGTGAGGCGCTCGAGCTGTGGATCGGAAGTGTCCGTCACCCCCGCAGCACCGCACGCCGGAGCTTGGCGGCCTCAGCGGAGAGCCGCTCGCCCCGTCGGAGCCGCTCGGCGACGCTCATGCTCGCCCCCTCCTCCCGACGCCGACGGTCCTCCTCGCGGTTGATGGCGCGCCAGCGATCCTCGCTTCCCACAGCGAGCAGCGTCCTGTGCGATTGGCCCTCCACTCGACGGATGCTACGCGCGAATCCGACGGCTCAGGCGGGCGCGCGGACTCGCTGGGCGGCGGCGATCAGGTCGCGCACCGCCTCCTCGTCGCCGTCGCGCAGCAGCTCGATGGGGTCGGGCTCGCCGTTGACGATGCCCTCGAAGAAGGCCTTGCGCTCCTGGTAGGTGGGAAGGCTGGACTTGGCCCATCCCCGCGCCTCGTTGAGCAGGACGGCGAGCTGGGCATAGGGCTCGCCGAAGCCCTCGGCGATCTCGCGCTTCATGCGCTTGGCCAGGGCAGGGGAGGCGCCGGCTGTCGAGATGGCGATGGCGAGCGGCCCGTTGCGCACGATCGCCGGCAGGATGAAGTTGCACAGCGGGGGAACGTCGACCACGTTGACCAGCATCGCCCGGCGCTCGGCGTCGTCGAACACGGCGATGTTGACGTCGGTGTCGTTCGTCGAGGCGATGACCATGAACGCCCCCTCGAGGTCGGAGGGGCCGGCATACGGCCGCGGCTCCCAGCCGATCGAACCCTCGCGCGCGTAGTCGACCAGCGCCGGCTCGGCCTCGGGCGCGATCACCGTCACGGAGGCGTCGCAGGCCAGCAGGCCCTCGACCTTCTCGAGCCCGACCTCGCCGCCGCCCACCACCACGCAGCGCCGGCCGGTGAGCCGCAGGCAGGCGATGTAGAACGGCGTCTCCAGCATCCCGCGCACGCACGACTGGTCGCACACGCCCCGGCGCAGCTGGCACACGCACTCCTTGCCGGCGTAGGCTTGGGCGGGCATGGCCCTCAAGGGTAGAGGGCACGGTGATCGCGCCGGGGGCGAGCGCCGTACGATTGGCGCCATGAGCATCGAGGCCGGCTACTTCGACGACGACTCGGTCCTGCGGCGCGTCCACCGCGAGCAGGTGGTCGGCCTGTCGGGCCCGCGAGCGCTGCTCATGCAGGCCACCCACCCGGTTGCCTTCGCGGGGTTCTTCGCCCACACGGGTGCGCTCGACGAGCCCTACGAGCGGCTCAACCGCACGGCTCAGGTGATGAGCACGATCGGTTTCGGCTCGCGGCGTGACGCCGATCGTGCCACCCGGCGCGTGCGCGCCATGCACCGCCGGGTCCGAGGAGAGCTGGCCGAGGCGGCGGGCCGCTTCCCGGCCGGCACGCCCTACGCCGCCGACGACCCGGAGCTGCTGATGTGGATCCTGGCCACGCTCGTGGACTCGGCGCTGGTCGTCTACGAGCGCTACGTGGGCGCGCTCTCGCACGCCGAGCGCGAGGCCTACTGGCAGGACTACAAGGTGATCGGCCGCCTGTTCGGCCTGCGCGACGAGGAGATGCCCGAGACGATCGACGCCTTCGAGGCCTACATGGACGGCAAGCTCTCGGGCGGCGACCTGCACGTCACCGACGAGGCCCGCCGGCTCGCCGTGCAGATCGTCATGCGCCCGCCGGTCGCGCTGCACGTGCGGCCGATCCTCGAGCTGGCCAACTTCATCACCGTGGGGCTCCTCCCGGGTGAGCTGCGCCGCCAGTACGGCTTCTCGTGGGATCCCGCGCGCGGCCTGGCTCTGGCCGGCGGGGCCGAGTACCTCAAGCGGGTGCTCGTGCCGCTGCTGCCGCGCCGCTGGCGCTGGGTCCCCAGCGCCCGCGCCGCCTGACCTCCACGGGGCGCTCGGGTCGCCGTTCAGCGCCCGGGCCAGCGGCTCGGGATGAAGGGAAACCTGCGCGCCGCTGGCCTCTCTGGCTGATAATCAGCAGATCGAGATCCTGGACATCGGTGTGACGGACGGCATGGGGGGGAATCGGTGGGCGAGCTCAAGGTCAAGGACCAGACACGGGGGGCACTGGGGACGGTCGCGGCGGGGGCCTTGGCGCTCGCCGCCACGCTGACGCTGCTCGGGCCCGCGACGCCCGCCCGCGCCGCCTCCGACGGCGGTTTCGCCACCCTCGGGCCCACCTCCACCCCCGACCAGCTCTTCGGGATCGACACCGACCCCAGCGCCGAGACGCTGCCCATCCGTCGCAGCCAGTCCAGCGCCCCGCGGGTCCTCTACTCGATCCGCCTGGCCGACTCACCCCAACCGAGCACGGTCGACGTGCGCGCCATGACCCAGACGATGTTCTGCCGCACGACCGACATTGACGGGACCAACAAGGAGGACGGCGAATGCCGTCACAGCAAGCCCTATCGCTATGCCCCGCGATTCTTCTCGAAGGTCGTTCTCAGCGACAGCCCGACCGACACCGCGGGCCAGAGCGTCATCCAGGACTGGCAGAGCGTCGTCTGCAGCGACGAGGTCCACCACTGCCCCGTCCCCGTCCAGGTCGACGGCGCGCCGGTCAGCGGTCAGGGCCTCTACGTCAACTTCGTCGCGGCCGCGCAGTCCAAGTCCGCCGGCAAGGGTCAGGTCCTGGCCGTCTCCTTCGGCGACATGCAGGCGATCCAGTCGCTCGCCCCGCCGCCCCAGCCGCCGCAGACCACCGACAGCGACGGCCTCAGGTCGAGCTTCCCGATGTCCCAGGGCAGCGACCGCAGCCAGCGCGCCGACCTCCGCTACGCGGTCCTCTTCTCCCAGCCGGTCGACGTCCACCAGGGGGACGTCCTCGACGTGACGGTCCGCCTCAAGCTGGCCATCCACAAGTCCAAGGACAACGCCCCGCTGACCGCGGTCTTCGCCTACCTCACCTCCGATCCCGACGACGCCATCCCGGCGGGCATCAGCACCGGGCAGGCGGCCTACCAGCGAGGGGCGCAGAACTGCCCCGGCAGCTGCTCGTTCACCGGCGTGGGGGCGATCCGCTCTCCCGACGACGGCCACATGTACCTGAACGTCTCGGCCTTCTCCAAGGACCACGAGTACAGGACCAAGGGGACCGTGGCCTACGACGGCACGCTCAGCGTCACCCGGCGTTGACCGGTTCCCCAGCGCTCAGCGCCGGCCCAGCGAGCGCAGGGTGCGCCCCGCCACGCGGAAGAGCGGCAGCGCGCCCTCGCGCAGCGCCCTGCGGCGCTCGACATCGCGGCGGCCATAGAGGAACTGGGCGGAGGCGCGCACGGCACGGCCCAGGGTCTCGTCGTAGGGATACCACCAGAAGTTGCGAACGTGCGAGGGCTCCCACGAGACGAGTTTCACGTTGACGCACTCGTAGAAGCCGAAGCGGGAGTGTGCGCGGCCGAGGCCCGAGTCCTTGACGCCCCCCCAGGAGCACTGGCAGGCGCCGTGGGAGTACATGTGGTCGTTGAGCCAGACCATCCCGGCCTGAAGCTCGCGGGCGATGCGCGCGCCGTTGGGCCGGTCGCTCGTCCACACCGAGGCGCCGAGCCCGAAGTGGGAGTTGTTGGCGGCGGCGATGGCCTCGGCGGCGGAGTCGACGGTCACGATCGGCATGACGGGGCCCGCGACCTCCTCGCGCATGATCCGCATGTCGGGGGTGACTCCGGTCAGGACCGCCGGCGCGTAGAACGCCCCGCTCAGCCCGCTCACCTCGACCGGCCCGCCGCACTCCAGGCGGGCTCCGGCGTCCACGGCGTCATCGACCAGCTCGCGCACGGTCGCGAGCCGGTCGGCCGAGATCAGCGGGCCGACCTGGGTGCTCCAGTCGAGCGGGTCTCCGACGCGCAGGCGCCGCGCGCCGGCCACCACGTCGGCCACGAAGCGGTCGGCGACCTCGCGCGTGACGTAGACGCGCCCGACGCCCGCGCCGGTCTGGCCGGCGTCGGCAAAGGCGCCCCACAGCGCGCCGCCGACGGCGTTGGGCAGGTGCGCGTCGGGCAGGACGATCATCGGGTCCTTGCCGCCGAGCTCGAGCACCGATCCCTTCATGAGGCGCGCGCACGTCTGGCCGACTTCGCGACCAGCCTCGACCGAGCCGGCGAAGAGCACCTTGGCCACGCTGGACTCGACCAGCGCGCGACCCGTCGGCGCCCCGCCGTGGACCGTGCGGACCAGCCCCTCGGGCAGGCCGGCGCGCTCGAAGACCTCGCGGATGCGCTCGCCGATCAGGCAGGTGGCCGAGGCCGGCTTGAGCACTACCCCGTTGCCGGCCATCAGGGCCATGGCCACGTTCCCCAGCGGGCTGGCCCAGGGCGAGCTCCACGGCCCGATCACCCCGACCACGCCGAGCGGCTCGTAGGCGAAGGCGCAGCGCTTGGCGCGCAGGTGGGGCTGGCGCATGGCTATCGGCTCGTCGGCCAGGACCTCGGGCCCTTCGTCGGCGATCCAGTTCAGGGCGTCGACGGTGGGGACGAGCTCCATCGTGTAGGCCTCGGTGCGGGGCCTTCCCTGCTCGAGCGCGATCAGGTCGCGAAGGCCGTCGAGGTCGTCGAGGATCGCCTGGGCGGCGCGGCGCATGTAGCGCGCGCGGGCGTCGAGCCGCAGCTGAGCCCAGATCGGCTGGACCTGGGCGACCTCGTCGACCACGCTTTGGACGTCCTGCGGCGGCGTGGTCGCCACGGCGCCGAGGCGCTCGCCCGAGGTCGGGCTGAAGGACTCCAGGAGGGAGGGACCGGCCCCCTCGCGAGAGCTCGGAGGCGCGGGGGCGCTCATCCCCGCGATTATCCCGTGCGCCCGGTCGAGACCATCCGAGCGCGCGGCGCTCAGGCCACCCGGCGGGCGTGCGTCGTGGCGCGCTGGCGCAGCGCCCCGGCCAGGAGCTCGCCCAGGCCCTCGGTGAGGCGCTCGTCGACGACGAGCGTCTCGGGCTCGGCGTCCGCAGTCAGCTCGATCGCCCCGACGCCGACCACCGTCTCGGTCCCACCCAGCGGCGCGGTGGCGCAGATCACCGCGCGGCGCCACGGGTCGTAGCGCACGAGCCGGCTCAGCTCGAGGTCGCCGGCGGCGATCCCGCGCTGCTCGAGCAGGCCGCGGATGCCGGGAAGGTCGGAGCGGCGACTCAGGCGCAGGCGCACGCGCGGGCCGATGGGCAGCGAGTACGAGCGCGAGAGCAGGGCGCCGGTGTCGATCGGATCCACCATCTCCATCCAGAGTGGCATCTGGCCCCCTGGAGTTGCGTGAACGCCCGGTATCTGTGACCGACGTCACGGTGCGCGACGCCTGGGATGCAAGCGCGGTCTCACCGGGCGTACCCGCACGGCCGGTTAGGGCAGGCGCCGGTCAGGGCTCCCGCGCGCGGCGGATCTCCTCGAGCCGCGCTGCCATGTCGGCCTCGGCGTCGTCGGGTTGGTAGAAGCGCTCGCCGGCCAGCTCCTCGGGCAGGACCGGCTGATTCGAGACGTGGCCGGGATGGCGGTGGGGCGAGTCGTAGCCCTGGCCGCGCCCGAGCTTGGCCGCTCCCGGGTAGGCGGCCGAGCGCAGGTGGGCCGGCGGGAGGGCGGCGCCGTGCTCGCGCACGTGGGCGGTGGCCGAGGCGATGGCCCGCTTGGCCGCGTCGGACCTGGGGGCCAACGCGAGGTAGATGGCCGCCTGGGCGAGGTTGAAGCGGCATTCGGGCCGCCCGACGTGCTCGACGGCATGGGCGGCGGCGACCGCGACCTCGAGCGCGCGGGGGTCGGCGTTGCCCACGTCCTCGGAGGCGAAGATCACCATGCGTCGGGCGATGAAGCGGGGGTCCTCGCCGCCCTCGAGCATGACCGCCAGGTAGTAGAGGGAGGCGTCGGGGTCCGAGGCGCGGGTGGCCTTGATCCAGGCCGATATGTAGTCGTAGTGCTGGTCGGCGTCGCGGTCGTAGCGCAGGGCCTTGCGCTGCATCGCGTCCTCGGCGTGCTCGAGGGTCACGGCGCCCGGGGCGGCGGTGGTGCAGGCCAGCTCGAGCGTGGAGAGCGCGGCACGGGCGTCGCCGCCCGCGCGCTGGGCGATGAAGTCGACCACCGCATCGGGGACCTCCGCCTCCGGGCACTCGCCGCGCTCCACCGCCCGGCGCACCAGGGCCGCGACGTCGTCGGCCGACAGCGGGTGCAGCTCGTAGATCTGCGTGCGCGAGAGCAGGGCCGAGTTGACCTCGAAGTAGGGGTTCTCGGTTGTGGCGCCGATCAGCGTGACCAGGCCCTCCTCGACGGCGGGCAGCAGCGCGTCCTGCTGGGCCTTGTTGAAGCGGTGGATCTCGTCGAGGAAGAAGATCGTCGGCTCGCCGGTGGTCTCCCGGCGGTGGGCGGCGCGCTCGAGCACCGCGGCGACCTGCGCCTTGCCGGCCTCGACCGCGCTGAGCTCCTCGAAGGCGGCATTGGCCCGCGCGGCGACGATGCGCGCCAGCGTGGTCTTGCCCGTCCCGGGAGGGCCGTAGAGGACCATCGAGTGCGGCCGGCCCTCCTCGATCGCCGTCCGCAGCGCCGACCCGTCGCCCAGCACGTGCTCCTGGCCGACGAACTCGTCCAGCGTTCCCGGCCGCATGCGCACCGCGAGCGGCCCATGCTCGGGCGGGACCGGTGTGCGGCCGCCCGGGGTCTGAGCGGGCTCGAACAGCCGCTCCACGTCAGCGGCGACCTGGTGGCCCGGTCATGGCCCGAAGTATCGCGCCCGGCGCGGAGGCCTCAGAGCGTGGAGGGCGCCGGGGCGACTGCGCTGGGCTGAGGCGGCGGGCGTGCCCGGGCGATGACGTCCTCTGCTTGGTCTCCCGCCCGCCACGCCGCAAAGCCCACCTGCATCCCCGGGAGGCCGTCGAGCTCGGCGACCACGGCCTGGCCGAGGCGCTGCGCGTCGGCCTCGCCGGCGCCCGGCACGAGGATGGCCAGCCGCCGCCCGCTGAAGCGGCACGCCACCCCCGAGCAGGCGGTGGCCGCGCGCTCCACCGCCAGGGCCGCCGCCCTAAGGGCGTCGTCGCCGGCCCCGTAGCCGGCCCCGTGGTTGATGGCGTCCAGGTCGGCCAGCTCGGCGAAGACCACGGCGAACGGCCGGGCCTGGAGTTGCGCGCGCTCGGTCTCGGAGGCCACGACCTCGCGGAAGTAGCGGTGGGAGTAGAGCGAGGTCAGGCTGTCGGTGAGCCGCGCCGAGCGGCGCCCCAGCAGGGCGTCCCCGGGCTCTCGGCGGACCGCGAGCTCGGGGTCGTCGAGGGCGGCGGATAGCGCGTGGGGGCCGCCCTGGCGATCGACGCTCTGTCGCACCTCGTCGACGAAGGCCGCGGCGACCTGCGGGTCGAACTGCGTCCCGGCGCCGCGCTCGATCTCGGCGCACGCCTCGTCCGCCGAGATGCCCTCCCGGTAGGGCCGGTCGGCGGTCATCGCGCTGAAGCAGTCGGCCACGCAGATGATCCGCGCCTCGAGCGGGATCTCCTCGCCGCGCAGACCGCTGGGGTAGCCCTGGCCGTCCCAGCGCTCGTGGTGGTGCAGCACCGCCGCGGCCAGGGGCCGCAGGGCGGGGACCTGCTCGATCAGCCGCGCGCCGATGCGCGGGTGCAGCTCGACCACGCTTTGCTCCTCGGGGCTCAGCGCCCCGGGCTTGAGGAGGATGCTCTCGCTGATCCCGATCTTGCCCACGTCGTGCAGCAGGGAGGCGAAGACCAGCTCCTGCTGCATGCGCTCGTCCAGCCCCAATCGCTCCGCGACGCCGACGACGTGGCTGGCCACCTCGTCGGAGTGGTCGCGCAGCATGCGGTCCTTGGCCTCGATGGCCTCGGCCAGCACCCGGATCGTCCCCAGGTAGGCGGAATGCAGGTCTGCCTGAAGGCGCCCCTGGTGCAGGACGGCGCCGGCGTGGTCTCCCAGCGCGAGCAGCACGTCGTCCTGGTGGTCGTCGAACCCGCCCTCGCGGTTGGCGCACACGACGGCCCCGCTGAAGCGCTCCTGGAGGTAGACCGGGATGGCCACCAGGTTCTCGATCTCCTCGTCGGCCGGGCCGCGCTGGTCGCCGGTGTGGTCCACCTGGTTCTCGCGTACGGTCCGGTCGCGCTCGATGACCTCGGTCGCGAAGCGGTGGGCCACGGCGCTGTCGTCGGGGTCGTGCTCGAACCCGTGGTGGGCGACGAGGTCGAGCTTGCCGTCGCCGTCGGCGTCCTGGCGCGAGAAGAGCAGGCCCTTCTGGGCCTTGCACAGCTCGAGCGCCACGCGCAGCACCATCTCCTCGACGCGACCGGTGGCCCCGAGCGTCCCGCGCTGTTCGTGCAGGCGGAAGACCTGGGCGCGCAGCTCGCGGCCCCATTCGCGCTCGGTCTCCAGCACACGGGTGAGTCGCTGGCGGGCGGTGCGCTCGCGGGCGACCTCGTCGCGGTGGCGGGCCTCGAGCTCGGAGTGGCGCTGGCGCAGGGCGGCCAGCTCCTCCTCGGCCTGCGCCGCGCGGGCCTGGCTTTCGGCCAGCCCGCGGGCCAGGCCGCGGTCGTGGCGCCATCCCACCAGCCCGACGAAGGCGGCGGCCAGCATGGCGAGCAAAAGCGGGAGGGCCAGCTGGCGCAGCGTGCCCTGGCCCGAGCCGGCGAAGGCGGCCACGGCCAGCACCACGGCGACCACGACCGTAACGACGGCCATCCCAGCGAACAGGTACCTCCCCACGGCGCGCCGCTCCTTCGGCGTCATGACGTCCACACTACCCGCCCGCGGGCTCCCGCACGCAGGCGGCGTAGCATCACGCGCGATGGCCGATCTCGAGGACGAAGCGACTGAGCTGCTCCAGCGCCTGATCCGCTTCGACACGGTCAACCCGCCCGGGCAGGAGCGCGCGGCCCAGGAGCTCCTCGCCCAGCGCCTCGGGGCCGCCGGCTTCGAGTGCGAGCTGCTGGCCGCCGACGAAGCGCGACCGAACCTGATCGCCCGTCTGCGCGGCGAGGAGGAGGGCCCCACGCTGGCTCTGCTCGGACACGTCGACACCGTGCTGGCCGACCCCGCGGCGTGGTCGCACGACCCGTGGTCGGGCGACCTGGTCGACGGCTTCGTGTGGGGTCGCGGCGCGCTGGACATGAAGGGCCAGGTGGCGGCCGAGGTTGCCGCCGCCATCACCCTGGCGAAGGAGGGCTGGCGCCCGGCCCGTGGAGAGCTGCTGGTCATCTCGGTGGTCGACGAGGAGACCGGCAGCGCGTGCGGCGCCCAGTGGCTGACCGAGAACCACCCCGACCGGGTGCGCTGCGACATGCTGGTCAACGAGGGTGGGGGAAACGTCTTCGAGCTCGACGGCCGCCGCCTCTACGGCGTCTGCTGCGCCGAGAAGGGGGTGTTCCGCTTCCGCCTGATCACCATGGGCGTGGCCGGGCACGCGTCGATCCCGCAGATGGGCGACAACGCCCTGCTCAAGATGGCGCCGCTGCTCCAGCGCCTGGGCGAGCGCCAGCCCGCGCTGGACCTCGGGGCCGAGCCGCGGGCGCTGCTGGCGATGCTGGACGGCGGCGGGTGCGACGACGGCGGCCAGGCCGTGCGGACGGGCAGCGAGGAGCGCGACGTCGATGCCGCGATGGCGCGCCTGCGCGAGGCCGACCCACTGCTGGCCCTCCTGATCGCGCCCACCCTGGGCGTGAGCGTGACGCCCACCCGCATCCGCGCCTCGGACAAGATCAACGTCATCCCGGCCCGGGCCGAGCTCCAGGTCGACTGCCGCGTCCCGCCGGGCCTGGGCGAGGAGGACGCTCGCGCGCGCGTCGAGGAGCTGCTCGAGGGACACGACTTCGAGCTCGAGTTCTCCGAGCGCGTCGTCGGCAACCGCTCGCCGATGCAGTCGGAGCTGATGGACCACATCCGCGACTGGCTGGGCGAGAACGCTCCCGGCGCCGAGCCCGTGCCGATGATGCTCCCCGGCTTCACCGACTCGCGCTGGTTTCGCGAGGCCTTCCCGGAGTGCGTGGCCTACGGCTTCTTCCCGCACCTGCACATGACGATGCACGAGACGGCGCCGCTCATCCACGGGGCCGACGAGCGCATCGACGTGCGCGACCTGGGCTTCGCCGCGCGCTTCTTTCGCGACCTCGCGAAGCGGGTCCTGTCATGAGGGACGCGGCCGCCGACCGCGCCGAGGCGGCCCGGTGAGCGAGCTCACACGCCCCACCCAGCATGAGGCGCCCAAGCTACGGCTGGGGGGGATGGCGCTGCGCAACGGGCTGCTGGTGTACGGGCCGACCCACTGGGCCGCGGCGGTGCGCACGCCGGCGGGCTCGATCGCCACCGCCTCCGGGCCCAAGCCGCGGTTGCGGGGGGCCGATCGGATGCCCGGGCTGCGCGGCCTGGCGCGCCTGGCCGAGGCCTTCGCGGTCATCCCGCTGGTCAAGCGCTCCCTCCCGGACGCCCGCCTTCCCTTCCAGGACGGCGGCGTGCTGGCCCTCGCCAGCGGAGCGACGGTGGCCGGGACGCTGCTGCGCCGCCGGCTCGGCGGCCCGGGCGGGGACGCCGCGGCGGCGGCGGTCTCGCTGGCACCGGCGCTGTTCGCCCTCCAGGGCGGCGAGCTGGCCGCCTACCACGGGGTCGAGCACAAGGCCATCGCCGCCTACGAGGACGACGGCGCCGACGCCCGCGACGCGGCCAAGGAGCACGACCGCTGCGGCTCCAACCTCGTCGCGCCCATGCTCGCGGCCAACGTGGCCGGGGCGGCGCTGGTGCGCAGGGTGCTCGAACGGCCCGGCCCCGTGGCCGGCGCGGCGGTGGCCGTCTCCTCGATGGCCGCGGCGGTCGAGGTCTTCGCGTGGTCCGAGCGCCACGCCGGCACGCCGGTGGCGCGGGCCCTGCGCCGCCCGGGCTACGAGCTCCAGCGGGCGATAGGCACGCGCGAGCCCGACGAGGCCCAGCTCGAGGTCGGTCGTGCCGCCCTGGCCGAGATCCTGCGCGTCGAGGGGGTTGCCCCCTCGCCTTAGGATGCGCTGGTGACGCGGCAGGGACTCACCTGACGAACCGCTGATGGCCGCGACGTCCACGAGCGAGCGCCTTGCCCCCGACGTCTTTCGCCTGCCCGTCGAGCGCATTCGCGAGGGCTGGTACTCGGACGCCTACTTCGTCCACGCCAAGACCCTGCTGGAGGACGAGGGGCGCCATCCCCGCGTGCTGATGCAGGTCTTCCAGAAGCACGACTCGCTGCTCGGGGGCATCGACGAGGCCATCGCGGTGCTCAAGCAGTGCTCGGGCCACCGCCGCGCGGACGGGACCTGGGCGCCCGGCTGGGAGGGGCTCGAGGTCCACGCCCTGTACGAGGGCGACGGGATCTCCCCCTACGAGACCGTGATGACCATCGAGGGCGACTACAGCGCCTTCGCCCATCTGGAGACCGTGTACCTCGGCTGCCTGGCCCGCCGCACGCGGATCATGAGCAACGTGCGCGAGGTGGTGGAGGCCGCCGGCGAGAAGTCAATCTTCTACTTCCCCGCTCGCCACGACCACTGGCTCGTCCAGACCGGCGACGGCTGGGCGGCCCACGTGGCCGGGGCCATCGGCGTCTCGACCGAGGCCCAGGCCTCCTGGTGGGGCGGTCGCGGCGTGGGCACCGTGCCCCACGGCCTGATTGCCGCCTACGAAGGCGACACGGTCGCCGCGGCGCGGCACTTCGCCGCCCGCTTCGGCGACGAGATGAACATCACGGTCCTCGTCGACTTCGAGAACGACTCGGTGCGCACCGCACTGGAGGTGGCGGACGCGCTGGGCGACGACCTGTGGGGCGTGCGCCTAGACACCTCGGGCGAGCTGGTGGACCGCGCGCTGCTCGACGAGATGGGGGGCTTCAAGCCGACCGGCGTCAGCCCCCAGCTGGTGAAGAAGGTCCGCCGCGCGCTCGACGAGGCCGGCTTCGCAGAGGTGAGGATCGTCGTCTCGGGTGGGTTCAACGCCGAGCGCATCCGCGAGTTCGAGGCCGCCGGCGTCCCGGTCGACGCCTACGGCGTCGGGTCGGCGCTGGTCCGAGGGGAGAATGACTTCACCGCCGACGTGGTCCTCGTCGAGGGCCGGCCGCGGGCCAAGGTCGGCCGGCGCCTGCGCCCGAACCCTCGCCTCCAGAGGGTCGAGTGATCGCGCCAGCGGTCGATAACCGTTAGTACCGGATGACCGCTGCCCTCATCACCTACGCGGGCGTCAAGGACTGGGTGCTCACCTGGGCGCCGATCCTCTTCTTCGGCCTGATCGCCTACTTCATGTGGCGCACGATCAGGCTGATGCCGCGGACCAAGCCGCAGCAGATAAAGCCCGAGGCCAAGCAGTCGACCGGCTGGGGCGACATCGCCGGCGCCGACGAGGCCAAGCACGAGCTCCAGGAGGTGGTCGAGTTCCTGCGCGACCCCAGGCGCTTCACCGCGCTGGGGGCCAAGGTGCCCAAGGGCATCCTCCTGCACGGGCCGCCCGGCACCGGCAAGACGCTGCTGGCCAAGGCGGTCGCGCACGAGTCGGGCGCCAACTTCTTCTCGCAGTCGGCCGCGTCGTTCATCGAGATGTTCGCCGGGCTGGGCGCGGCCCGCATCCGCCGGCTGTTCTCGATTGCGCGCAAGCACGCGCCGGCGGTGATCTTCATCGACGAGCTCGACGCCGTCGGGGGGCACCGCGGCTCCGACATCTCGGGTGAGCGTGACCAGACGCTCAACCAGCTGCTGGTGGAGATGGACGGATTCTCCTCGGCCAGCGACGTGGTGGTGATCGCCGCCTCCAACCTGATCGAGAAGCTCGACGCCGCCCTCCTGCGCCCCGGGCGCTTCGACCGCCAGATCTTCGTCTCTCCCCCCGACGTCAGGGGCCGCGAGGGGGTCCTGCGCGTCCACACGCGCGACAAGCCGCTGGAGGACGTCGACCTCGATCTCATCGCCCGCCAGACCAGCGGCCTGACCGGCGCCGACCTGGCCAACATCTGCAACGAGGCGGCGATCTTCGCCGCGCGGCGCGGAGCGTGGAGGATCGCCGGCCAGGACTTCGACGCGGCGCTGGAGCGCGTGGTGGCGGGCATGCAGTCGCGGCGCAAGCTCAACGACCACGAGCGCCAGGTCGTCGCCTACCACGAGGCCGGCCACGCCCTGTGCGCCGAGCTGCTGGTCTCGGTCGACCGCGTGCACAAGATCTCGATCGTGCCGCGGGGCCGGGCCCTGGGCTACACCCTCAACCTGCCCGCGGAGGACCGCTACCTGAAGACCCGCGACGAGCTGGTCGACTACATGACGGTGCTGCTGGGTGGCCGGGTGGCCGAGTCGATCGTCTTCGGCTCGATCACCACGGGCGCATCCGACGACCTCAAGCGCGTCGCCGAGATCACCCGGTCGATGGTCCACGAGTACGCGATGGGGACCGGGCTCACCTCGCAGCGGGTGACCGTCGACGGGGACGAGCTCTCGGACATGACGCGGCGCATGCGCGACCGCGAGCAGCACGACCTGGCCGACGAGGCCTACCGTGCGGCCTACGACCTCGTTCAGCGCCACCGCGACAAGCTCGACGAGCTCGCCCGCACGCTGCTCGACAACGAGGTCCTCGAGCGCCAGGACATCGATCGGATCATGGCCCACGTGCCGCCGGTGCGCGATGCCCGCCCGCCGGTCGACACCCGCGTGGCCGCTGCGCACGACGCCGAGTCCGAGGAGCGCTGAGGGCGCCACGTCGTAGACTCCGCGCCCATGGTGGGCCGGATCGACCACGTCGGGGTGGCGGTGGAGGACATCGACGCCGCGGTGGCGCTCTATCGCGACTCGCTCGGGCTTTTGCTCGAGCACCGCGAGGTGGTCGAGGAGCAGGGGGTCGACGCCGCGCTGCTCGCCGTCGGCGACGGCCACGTCGAGCTGCTCGCGCCGCTTGGCCCCGACACGGCGGTCGGCCGCTACCTGGCCAAGCGGGGCGCCGGCCTGCACCACGTCGCCTACGCGGTCGACGACATCGACGCGGCCCTGGAGAGCCTGCGCGCGGCCGGCGCCCGGTTGATCGACGAGCAGCCGCGCACGGGGATTCGCGACTCGCGCGTCGCCTTTCTTCATCCGGGTGCGCTGGGCGGCGTGCTCACCGAGCTCGTGCAGCCGGCGGAGGGTCACTGATGGCCGCCCTCAAGCGCGTGTCGATCGGCTTCAAGGGCGGCCAGGTGCTCGCCCTGCGCCTCGGCGAGGACGCCCTCCAGACGCTCCAGGGCGCGCTGGACGAGGGCGGCTGGCGGGACGTGACTCATGACGAGGGCACGGCCCGGGTCAACGTCGGCCAGGTCGTCTACGTCCAGGTCGACTCCGCCGAGGCCCGGGTGGGCTTCGGCGCCGTCTAGCCTTCCCGCTTCCCCATGCGCCGGCGCGCCGCGGGGCTCGATCTCTCCGCCCTGCGCTTCCTGCGCACGACCGGGCACACGCCCGCGGCCGAGCGGGCGGTGAAGCGCTTCTCGACGCTGGGTGAGCACGCCGGCGTGTGGCTGGCCATCGGGGCGGCCGGCGTGGCGGTCGACCGCCCTCGGCGCGCGGAGTGGCGGCGCGGCGCGGTCACCGTCGCCGGTGCGTACGTCCTTAACACCGCCCTCAAGCTCGTGCTCAGGCGCCGCCGGCCGCAGATCCCCGGGCTCCCGCCGCTCGTCGGCACGCCCACCGGCCTCTCGCTGCCCAGCGCCCACGCCACCTCGTCCTTCGCCGGGGCGCGCGCCTACTCGCAGCTGGTGCCCGGCGCGCCGCTGTACGCGCTGGCCACCGGCCTGGCCCTCTCGCGGCTCTACCTCGGGGTGCACTACCCGTCCGACGCCCTGGCCGGGGCGGCCCTCGGCCTCGTCGTGGCCGGCGCGCGGCGATGAGGGTCGGGATAGTCGGCCTGCCCAACGCGGGCAAGTCGTCGCTGTTCAACGCGCTGACCCGCGCGGGAGCGCAGGCGGCGAACTACCCCTTCACCACGATCGAGCCCAACGTGGCAGTCGTGCCGGTGGCCGACGAGCGCCTCGAGCGCCTGGCCGCGGTCCTGCGGGCCTCCGAGGTCGTGCTCGACACGATCGAGTTCCGCGACATCGCCGGGCTGGTCGCCGGCGCGCACCGCGGTGAGGGCCTGGGCAACCAGTTCCTCGGGCACATCCGCGAGACCGACGCGATCGTCCACGTCGTGCGCTGCTACGGCGAGGCGAGCGTCGTCCACCCCGAGGGGCGGGTCGATCCCGTGGCCGACGCCGAGATCGTGGAGACCGAGCTGCTCTACGCCGACCTCGAGCAGGCCGGGCGGCGCCTGGAGCGGGTCGAGCGCCAGGCGCGCGGCGGGGACCGCGCGGCCATCGCCGAGGAGCGGTGGGTGCGTGAGCTGGTCGAGGCGCTCGGCGCCGGCCGCCCGGCCCGCACGGTGCCCCCGCCCGACGAGGCGCCGAACGCGCTTCGTCTGCTCACGCCCCTCACGGCCAAGCCGGTCCTTTTCGTGGCCAACGTCGCCGAGGACGACGACCGTGTCCCGCCCGAGCTGGTCGCCCACGCCGAGGCGGTGGGCGCCGGCGTCGTGGCCGTGTCGGCCCGGCTCGAGGCCGAGCTGGCCGAGCTGGACGCCGACGAGGCCCAGGCGATGCGGGCCGAGCTCGCGCTGGCCCAGAGCGGGCTCGAGCGGGTGGTCCGCGGGGCCTTCGAGCTGCTGGGGCTGATCGCCTTCTTCACCGCCGACACGGCCAAGCCCGCGATGTCGCGTCACATGCCCGCCGGGCTGACCGCCTGGCACGCCGCCGGGCGCATCCACGCCGACATCCAGCGCGGCTTCGTGCGGGCCGAGGTGATCGGCTGGGACGAGCTGGTCGACGCCGGCGGCTACGCCGCCGCCCGCGAACGAGGGAGCCTGCGCGTGGAGGGCCGCGACTACGTGGTGGCCGACGGCGATGTGCTGCACGTGCGCTTTACGCCCGGCTAGAGTCGCCCGCCATGCCCGCCGACCAGGAGCTGCTGCGCGACGTCATCGAGACGCTCGCGCCGATCGAGAAGGGGCCGACCTCGGCGGGCGAGCGCGAGGCGGCCGAGTGGATCGCCCAGCGTCTGCGGGATCTCGGCTGCGAGGTGGCGATCGAGGAGGAGCGGGCCTACACCAATTACGCGCGGCCGATCGGCGGGTTGATGGCCCTCGGAGCGGCGGCCGGGGCACTTGCGCTGGCCGGACGCCGCCGGCTGCTCCCGGCCATCGTCGGACTCTCGGCCGCGGCCGCGGTGGCGGAGGACGTCTCAAACGGCCCGCGGCTGTTCCGGGCCCTGACCATGAAGAAGCGCCCGACCACCAACGTCGTGGCCCAGACCGGCGATCTCACGGCTCGGCGGGCGGTGGTCGTGCTGGCCCACCACGACGCCGCACCCACCGGGGCCGCCTTCGACCAGAGCTTCCACCGCTGGCTGGGCCGCCACTTCCCCGGCTTCATCGAGCGCACCGACACCGCCATCCCGATGTGGTGGCCGGCCATCGCCGCTCCGGCCCTGGTGGGGCTCGGAGCGGCCGGCGCCCGCCGCGGCCTGACCACGGCGGGTCTCGGGCTCTGCCTGGTCGGCGTCGCGACCTTCGGCGACATCGCCCGCGACCGCATCGTCCCCGGCGCCAACGACAACCTCAGCGGGGTGGCCACGCTGGCCTCCCTCGCCGCCTCGCTGCGCGAGCGCCCGGTGGAGGGGCTGCGCGTGCTGCTGGTCTCGTGCGGGGCGGAGGAGGTCCTCCAGGGCGGCATCCACGGCTTCCTGACCCGCCACGCCCCCGCCCTCCCCACCGCCCACACCTGGTTCATCAACTGCGACACGATCGGCGGCCCCAAGCTGGTCATGCTCGAGGGCGAAGGGGAACTGGCGGTCAAGGACTACACCGACGCGGGCTTCCGCGACCGCGTGGCCGAGGTCGCCCGCCGCGCGGGCATCCCCCTTCGGCGCGGCATGCGCGCGCGGACAAGCACCGATTCGGTGATCCCGAGCCGCGCCGGCTATCCCACCGCGACCCTCGTCTCGATGGACGCCATCAAGGCCCTGCCCCACTACCACCTGATGACCGACCTGCCCGAGAACGTGCACTACGAGACCGTCGCGCACGGCACCGACCTGGTCGACGCGGTGATCCGCGACCTGGCGGACGACGGGCCGGCCGAGCCGTGACCCGGCCCTAGGCGAGCTTCTCCAGGCGCTCGGCCAGGCGGTTCATCCCCCGCGCTCGCGCCGCCTGGGCGCCCGCCTCGAATTCCACCGGCGCGTCCGGGGGCCGCGTCACCTCCACCGGGCGAAGCGCGGCGATCTCCCGGTAGGCGCGCAACTCGTCGGCGTGCTCGAAGATGGCCTTGCGCACCCCCGGGCGCTCGCGCAGGGCGCCGGCGATCACCGCCTCCAGCGAGCCGTAGCGGCGCAGGAGGTCGGCTGCGGTCTTGTCGCCGATCCCGCGGGCGCCGGGCAGGCCGTCGGACGGGTCCCCCCGCAGGGCGATGAAGTCGGGCACCGCCTCGGGCCCCACGCCGTAACGCTCGAGCACCTGCGCCGGACCGACCTCCTCGGGCCCCTTGGAGCCCGTCTTGACGTAGAGCACCGTCACGTCGGGCGACGCGCACTGGAACATGTCGCGATCGCCGGTCAGGAGCAGGGCATGGCCGCCGGCGCAGGACTCCGCGCTGGCGTACGCGCCCAGGAGATCGTCGGCCTCCAGCTCGTCGGTGCGAGCCACCTCGAACCCGAAGGCGCCGAAGAAGTCGCCCACGACGGCGAACTGGCCCTCGAGGCCGGGGGGGACCGGAGGGCGATCGGCGTGGTAGGGCGGGTAGAGCTCGGTGCGGTAGCGCGCGGCCTCGAGCCCGAAGCACAGGACGGTGGCGCGCGGGCGCCGGCGCTCGATCACCCACAGCAGCAGGTTGGTTGTCCCCAGCAGCGCGTTGACCGGCCGCTTCTCCGCGTCGACGATCGAGTCGGGCAGGGCGAAGAAGGCCCGGTAGAGCAGCGACGGGCCGTCGACGACGAGAAGGGGAGCGCTCGCCACCGGTGCAGTATCGCCCCCAGATGACTAGCCTTGCGCCCGCCCGCGGACCCGACCAGGAGGATCCATGCTCACGCTCACCGGACTGGACGAGCTGAAGTCGCACGTCGGCGAGGAGGTCGGCGTCTCGGACTGGCACGAGGTCACCCAGGAGGCGATCAACGAGTTCGCCGACGTGACCGGCGACCACAACTGGATCCACATCGACACCGAGCGCGCCAAGGAGACCCCGTTCGGCGGCACGATCGCCCACGGCTACTACACCCTGTCGCTGGCGCCGATGTTCTCCTACGCCATGCTCTCGGTCGAGGGGTTCGCCTTCGGGGTCAACTATGGCCTCAACAAGGTCCGCTTCCCCGCCCCGCTGCCCGTGGGCAGCAAGGTGCGCATGCGCATGAAGCTGGCCGGAGTGGACGACGTCCCGGGCGGCGCTCAGTTCACCACCGAGCTGACCTTCGAGCGCGAGGACGGGGACAAGCCGGTGTGCGTGGCGGAGTCGCTGGCGCGGGTCTACACCGGCGGCTGAGCCAAGCGGCTGGGCCTCGCGTTTTCGTCGGCATATCGCCAACAAAAACGCCAAGTGCTCACCCCACTGCTGCCCGGGGGCCCGGCCGCCCCCGCTGCTCAGCCCACGACGGCGAAGTACGCCCAGGTGTCGGGCAGGCGCAGCCGCGCGCGCAGCGTCGACCCCGCCACCGTGGTGTCGCCTCGCGTCCCCACGATCTGCGCGGTGACCACCCGCGGCGAGCGGCCGCGCCGGATCACCCGGATCCCGCGGAAGCCGCCCTTGACCAGCCCGGTCAGTCGCTTCCCCGCGGTCGCCGGCGCCATGCGGATGGTCCAGCGATGGCGCGGCGAGTCGCTGTCGTAGGGGTCGCGCACGCTGCGAAGCCAGGGTCGCGGGGCCGCGCCCGCGAACGACCACCGCGCGTCCTCGGTTAGGCCGCCGGAGGTGGAGAAGAAGAACGTCGGCACGGCCTGGCCGCGGTAGGTGACGGCCTGCCCGGCGGTGGCGCCGACGGCGGCCAGGGTACGCGTCGTCTCCGCGGCCACTCCGCCGTAGACCTGCGAGCGCGTGTCGGGGTACTGGTCGAACGCCGCGCCGCCCGCGCTGGTCGTGATGGCGTAGGTCCGCGCCGCCACCGCCTGGGCCTCGAGGGCCGCCATCGGCCAGTGCGAGGAGACCTCGCTGCCGACCACGCCGGCTACGTAGTCGTCGAGCGCGAGCCGGTCGATCGTGTCGACGCCGCCCCGGCCCGAGGGAGCGAGCTCGAGGATCCCGCGATAGGCGTGGTCGGACTGGCCGTTGAGGGCGCGACCGTGGAGGTTCACCGGTTGGCCGGCCCTCACCTCGAGCGGGGCGTCCAGCAGCGCGAGCTTGCGTCCGGCGGCGTTGCGCAGCTCGAGCTGCGCCCCGCGCGCGATCACCTGGTAGGTGACGTGGGCGTCCAGCTTGCGCGGGCCAGCAGCCTGGGCGCCGCTGAACGAGGCGACCGCCGCGTCGGGCTGGAGAAGGACGCGAACCGGCCGCTGGGGCGACACAGTCCCGAGCCTGGTGCCCGAGTAGTAGTGGCGCAGGATGGCCTTGTAGCCCACTCCCCGCAGCGCGTAGCCCCGAGCGCCGTACTGGCTCATGCCCACGCCGTGCCCGAAGCCGGCTCCCCGGATGATCAGCACGGGTCGCGCCGCCTGGGCCGCCGGGGCGGCGATGAGCGCGAGAAGCGGAGCGAACGCGACGAGAAGGAGCCGGCGCATACGCATACCGGACAAGGTTAGAAGGGCCAAGTTTCGGTAATAGCCACAAGCGATCATGCCCGCGCCCCCCGCGCCCCCCGCGCCCCCCGCGCCCCCCGCGCCGACGTGAGCGACGAGCGCCGCGCGTCCGACGTCTTCGTCCAGTGCCTGGAGGCCGAGGGGGTGCGCTACGTCTTCGGCATCCCGGGGGAGGAGACGCTCGACCTCAACCGCTCGCTGGCCGACTCGGACGAGATCGAGTTCGTGCCGGTGCGCCACGAGCAGGGCGGCGCCTACATGGCCGACGCCTACGGGCGCCTCACCCGCAGCGCCGGCGTCTGCCTGGGCACGCTGGGGCCCGGCGCCACCAACCTCATGACCCCGGTGGCGGACGCCTACCTTGACCACTCTCCGCTCGTCGCCCTCACCGGCCAGGGGGACCTCGGGCGGATGCACAAGGAGTCCCACCAGTACATCGACCTCGTGTCGATGATGCGCCCGATCACTAAGTGGAACGCCCGGGTCAACGCCCCGGCGATGATCCCCGAGGCCGTGCGCAAGGCGTTCAAGGTCGCCCAGGCCCAGAAGCCGGGGCCCACCCACCTCGAGCTGCCCGAGGACGTCATGGAGGCGCCCTTCGACGCCCAGCCGCTGCCGGTGCGCAGCGGCTTTCGCCGGCCCGAGCCCTCGGCCGGCGAGATCGAGGAGGCAGCCCGGATCATCTGCGACGCCGACCGTCCGGTGATCCTCGCCGGCAACGGCGTGGCGCGGGTGGGCGCGGCCAACGCCCTGCGCGACTTCAGCGACACCACCGGCATCCCCGTCGCCGCCACCTTCATGGGCAAGGGGCTGCTCGACTACGAGGACGACGACTTCCTGGGCACCGTCGGCATGCAGTCGCGCGACTACGCGCTGGCCGGCTTCGAGGAGGCCGACGTTGTCATCACCGTGGGCTACGACCTCGTCGAGCACGCCCCCGTCAACTGGAACCCCAAGGCCGACAAGCGCATCGTCTGCATCGACACGGTCTCGATCGACGTGGACGAGCACTACATCACCGAGATCGACCTCATCGGCGACCTCGAGGTCATCCTCGGCCGCCTGGCCAAGGAGTGCGGCTCGGCCCCGGGCGACGGAGGCTCGCGCCGGCTCAACGAGATCGTCATGGCGGCCTTCCACGCTGGCCGCGACGACGACCGCTTCCCGGTCTCCCCGCCGCGCGCCCTGTGGGAGATCCGCAAGGCGCTGGGGCGTGAGGACATGCTGATCTCCGACGTGGGCATGCACAAGCTGTGGATCGCGCGCATGTTCCCCGCGCACGAGCCCAACACCGTGCTGATCGCCAACGGGCTGGCCGGGATGGGCGTGGCCCTCCCGAGCGCGATCGGCGCCAAGCTCGTCTATCCGGACCGCAACGTCGTCACCGTCAACGGCGACGGCGGCTTCCTCATGAACTGCCAGGAGCTCGAGACCGCCAAGCGGATGCGCACCCCGATCGTCAACGTCATCTGGGAGAATCGCCAGTTCGGCTCGATCGTGTGGAAGCAGGACAAGAAGTTCGGCCGCCACTTCGGCGTCGACTTCACCAACCCCGACTTCGTCCGCCTCGCCGAGGCCTTCGGACTGCCCGCCTGGCGCTGCGGGTCGGTCGACGACTTCACCGACCACCTGGGACGAGCGCTCACTCTGGACAAGCCGTCACTTATTGTTCTACCGATTGACTATTCGGCCGTCGACGTAAGC
>JBBPZM010000062.1:0-30569 GCA_038199035.1 Solirubrobacterales bacterium
CCCCCCCCCCCCCCCCCCCCCCCCCCCCCCCCCCCCCCCCCCCCCCCCCCCCCCCCCCCCCCGCCCGGGGGCTCAGTCCAGGTGCTCGTAGGCGGGGATCGTCAGGAAGTCGACGAAGTCGTCGGCCAGGGCGACTTGCTCGAACAGCTCGCGCGAGAGGGCGGGGCGGCCCTCGCGCTCGAACCACTCGTCGTCGCCGATCTCCTCGCGGATGCGCTCGAGCTCCGACCGCTCGAGGCCACGGACGAGGTCCGAGGTGATGGCCGCGCCCTCCGACGTCGAGCAGCCGTGGCGCACCCACTGCCACACCTGGGAGCGGGCGATCTCGGCGGTGGCCGCGTCCTCCATCAGCCCGTAGATCCCGGCCGCCCCGTTCCCCCGCAGCCACGAGGAGATGTACTGGATGCCGACGTTGACGTCGTTGCGCAGGCCCTCCTCGGTGATCCCGTCCGCCCCGCCTGCGGAGGCGGCGTCGAGGAGGTCGCTCGGGCTCACCTCGACGTCCTCGCGCTGGCGCGAGACCTGGTTGGGGCGCTCGCCCAGCACCTCGTCGAACTGCTCGCGCGCCACCGGCACCGAGTCGGGGTGGGCCACCCAGGAGCCGTCGAAGCCATCGCCGGCCTCGCGGCGCTTGTCCGAGGAGACGCTCTCGAAGGCCTTGGCGTTGGCCTCCTCGTCGGTCCGCGAGGGGATGACCGCGGCCATGCCGCCGATGGCGTGGGCGCCGCGGCGGTGGCAGGTGCGCACCAGCAGCTCGGTGTAGGCCCGCATGAACGGCACGGTCATGGTCACGGCCGTGCGGTCGGGCAGCACGAACTGCGGGCGCTCGCGGAAGCACTTGATCATCGAGAAGATGTAGTCCCAGCGCCCCGCGTTGAGCCCGGCCGAATGGTCGCGCAGCTCGTGGAGGATCTCCTCCATCTCGAAGGCGGCCGGGATGGTCTCGATCAGGACCGTCGCCTTGATCGTGCCGGGGTCGAGCTCGAAGCGCTCCTCGGCCAGCACGAAGACCTCGTTCCACAGCCGCGCCTCGAGGTGGCTCTCGAGCTTGGGCAGGTAGAAGTAGGGGCCCGAGCCCTTGTCGACCAGCCGCTTGGCGTTGTGGAAGACGTGCAGGCCGAAGTCGAGCAGGCTGCCGGAGACCGGGTGGCCGTCGACGACCACGTGCTTGTCGAGCAGGTGCCAGCCGCGCGGGCGGACCAGCAGCGTGGCCGTCTCCTGCGCCAGCGAGTACTCCTTCCCCTCGGGCGAGGTGAAGTCGATCGTGCCGTCGATGGCGTCGATCAGGTTGCGGTGGCCGCGGACCACGTTGTCCCAGGTGGGGGAGTTGGAGTCCTCGAAGTCGGCCATGAAGCCCCGCGCGCCGGAGTTGAGGGCGTTGATGACCATCTTGCGCTGCGTCGGGCCGGTGATCTCCACCCGGCGGTCCTGGAGGTCGTCGGGGACGGGCGCGACCTGCCAGTCGCCCTCGCGGATCTCCCGCGTGTCGGCCAGGAAGTCGAGGCTCTCGCCGGCGGCCAGGCGCTGGCGGCGCTGCGCGCGTTCGCGCAGCAGCTCGCGACGGCGCCCGTCGAAGGCCCGGTGCAGGCGCGCGACCCACTGAAGCGCCCGGGAGGAGACGATGTCGGTCAGGTCGTGGGGGACGGGGGCGGCGAGCTCGACGCCGGGGGCAGAAACTGGGGTCATGCGCCTCCTATCGATCGGTGCAAAAGCTCCATGGGATGGTGGATGGGCAGCGGCCGGCCGCGGCGCTCGAGCTCGGCGGCGATCTGGAGCGCGCAGCCCGGGTTGGCGGCGACGATCGCCTCGGCCCCCGTGGCCAGCAGGTTGTCGGCCTTGCGAGCGGCCAGGTCGCGGGCGGTGCGCGGCTCGAGCAGGTTGTAGACGCCGGCCGAGCCGCAGCACAGCTCCCACTCCGCCGGCTCGACCAGCTCGAGGCCCGGGATCGAGCGCAGCAGCTCGCGGGGCTGGGTGCGGATGCCCTGGGCGTGGGCCAGGTGGCAGGCGTCGTGGTAGGCGACCCTGAGCGGCACCGGATGACGCGGCGCCGCTGGCTCGTGCTCGCCCAGCAGCTCGTGGACGTCGCGGACCTTGGCCGCGAAGCGCTCGGCGCGCGCAGACCACTGCGGGTCGCCGGCCAGCAGGTGTCCGTAGTCCTTCATGCCCGAGCCGCAGCCGGCGGCGTTGACGACCACGGCCTGGCAGTCCTCGAAGGCGGCGATCGTCTCGCGCGCCCGGGCCTGGGCGGCCTCCTCGTAGCCGGTGTGCTGCTGGAGCGAGCCGCAGCAGCGGGGGCGCGCCGGGGCGTAAACCTCCCACCCCTCGGCGGCCAGCACGCGGACCGTCGCCCGGTTGACCTCGCCGAAGAACACCCGCTGGACGCACCCCTGGAGGAAGCCGACGGGGCCCCGGGACGCGCGGCCGGGGGCCGGCGGGGTGTGCACGGGCAGGCGGCGCACGGCGTCGCGGGGGCGGACCTCGGGCGCCAGGCTCACCATCGTGCGCAGGCGCGGCGTGCGCTCGAGCAGCCCGCCCCGTCGGGCGGCTAGGCGGTCGATCCCGAGCCGGTGGGCGGCGGCCAGCGCCGGGACCAGCGCCCGCAGGCGCCCGGGGTGGGGAAAGGTGGCGAAGATCAGCCTGCGAAAGAGCCGGTCGGCGCGCGAGCGCTCGAAGTTTCGCTCGATCTGAGGCCGGGTCTCCTGGATGAGCAGCTCGTACTGCACCCCTGAGGGGCAGGCCGTGACGCAGGCCATGCAGCCGAGGCAGCGGTCGAAGTGGGTGACCATCTCGCTCGACAGCTCGGGCTGCTCGTGCCCGAGCGCCATCAAGGCGATCCGCCCCCGCGGCGAGTCCATCTCCTCCCCCCACAGCGCGTAGGTGGGGCAGGTTGGCAGGCAGAAGCCGCAGTGCACGCAGTCCTCGATCAGCTCGGGAGCGGGCGGGCGCGAGGCGTCCCATGCCTTGACGTCGACGGCCATCACATGCCGCCCACGAACAGGCCGGGGTTGCAGGTGCCCTGCGGGTCGAACCGCGCCTTGAGCCGGCGGCCGAGCGCTAGCTCGGCGCCCTCGCCGACCCCCCAGGGATCGAGCGAGGCGCGCACGGCCTCCGGGGCGTCGAGGACCACGCAGGGGCTGGGGGAGAGCCGGCCGCGCAGGGCGCCGATCGCGGCGAGCGTAGCCGCCGGGTCGCCGGCAGGGAGGGTGAGCCAGAACAGCCCGAGCGCGGCCCGGCCAACCACGCGCGCGCCGTGCTCGTCGGCGACCGAGGCGACCTCCGCCAGCTGGTCGGGCCGGCCGGAGATCCGCACGACCGCCTCACCGCCGTCGCCGCGCTCGCCGTTGACCGGCGCGGACCCGCCCTCGCCGTCGTTCGACCCGGACCCGCGCTTGGCGTCGTCGTACCCGGACCCGCGCTCGCCGTCGTCCCTGACGCCAGCTCCCGCCCGCTGCCCTGCCCGCTGCTCCTCCCACAGCGCCTCGTCGTCCTCGTGCAGCTCGGCCTCGAGCCCAGCCTCGAGCAGCACCCGCCCCGCCGCCTGGGCCGCGTCGAGGGCCGCCGACCCCGCGGCTCGTGCCAGCACCGCCCCGCGCCCCTCGTGCCAGGCGACGTCGAGGCTGAGCAGCTCCAGCGGCGCGCGGGCCAGCGCGGCCGCCCCGGTCGCCAGCTCGTCCGCGGTGGCCACCGGCGCCCCCACGCTGGCCGTCGCGGCCGGTCGCGGATGGAGGCGCAGCACGACCTCGACGATCACGCCGAGCGTGCCATAGGACGCGCACATGAGCTTTGCCAGATCGTAGCCCGCGACGTTCTTGATGACCCGGCCCCCGGCGTGGGCCAGGCGACCGTCGGGCAGCGCCGCGGTGACGCCGAGGACCAGGTCGCGCGCCGCGCCGTAGCGATGGCGCATCGGCCCGGAGTCGCCGGTGGCCACCAGGCCGCCGACCGTGGCGCCGCCGGGGTCGGGGGGATCGAGCGAGAGCATCTGACCCGCCGCGGCGAAGGCCTCCTGGGCCTCGGCCAGCCCCATGCCGGCCTCGACGACGGCGGTCAGGTCGCCCTCGTTGTGCTCGACCAGGCGGCTCAGCCCTTCAGTGCGCAGCTCGAGGTCGGCCTGGGCCACCTGGTTGCCCCACCCGAGCTTCGTCCCTCCTCCGACGATCCGCACCCGCTGGCCCTCGCGCGCCGCCGCCCCCAGCGCCTCAGCTCCCTGCTCGGGCGAGCCCGGCCGCTGGACGACGACGCTGGCGCTAGAAGCGCTCGGCAAGGCCGGCCTTCTCCAGTGGGTGCTCGCGGTAGGGCCCGGGCACCTCGCCGCACAGGCGCGGGGTGGGCATGAGCTTGCCCGGATTGGCCAGGCCGGCCGGGTCGAAGGCGCAGCGCAGCCGCTGGAAAGCGTCGAGGTCGCACTCCGAGAACTGCTTGGGCATGTGGCGCTTCTTGTCGACGCCGACCCCGTGCTCGCCGGTGATCGATCCGCCGGCGTCCAGGCACGCCTCGAGGATGAGCGCGGAAAGCTCCTCCGCCCGCTGGGCCTCGCCCTCCTTCTTGCCGTCGTAGCAGACCAGGGGGTGGAGGTTGCCGTCGCCGGCGTGGAAGACGTTGGCCACCTGCATGCCGTACTGGTCCGACAGCCCGCGGATGCGGTCGAGCACGTCGGGCAGGCGGGTGCGGGGGATGACGCCGTCCTGCACGAAGTAGTGGGGGCTGAGGCGCCCCATGGCCGGGAAGGCCGCCTTGCGCGTCTTCCACAGCAGCTCGCGCTCCGCCTCGTCGCGGGCCACGCGCAGGTCGCGCCCACCGTGTCGCTCGCAGATGGCGACGACCTCGTCGAAGCGCGCGTCGCACTCGGCGCGCGGGCCGTCGAGCTCGACCAGCAGGACGGCTCCGGCGTCGAGCGGGTAGCCGGCGTGGGCCATCTGCTCGGAGCACTCGATGGCCAGGCTGTCCATCATCTCGATCGCCCCGGGCACCACGCCGGCCGAGACGATGTCCGAGACGGTCTCCCCGGCGGCGGTCGTGGTCTCGAAGAAGGCCACGAACGTCTTGGTGGCCTCCGGCTTGGGCAGCACCCGCAGGGTGATCCGCGTGGCCACGCCGAGGGTCCCCTCCGAGCCCACGAACGCGCCGAGCAGGTCGTAGCCGGGGCGGTCGAGCTCGTGGCCGCCGAGCTGGACGACCTCTCCGTCGGAGAGGACTACCTCGAGGCCGGTGACGTAGTTGGTGGTGAAGCCGTACTTGAAGCAGTGCGCGCCGCCCGAGTTCTCGGCCACGTTGCCGCCGATCGAGCAGACGATCTGGCTCGACGGGTCGGGGGGGTAGAAGAAGTCGGGCGCCACCGCCTGCGACACCTGGACGTTGGTGACCCCCGGCTCGACGACCACGCGGTGGTTGTCGAGGTCGACCTCCAGCACCCGACGCATCTGCGAGAGCACGACGAGCACCCCGTCCTCCACCGGCAGGGCGCCACCCGAGAGCCCGCTGCCAGAGCCCCGCGCCACCCACGGCACGCCGAGCTCGTGGCACAGACGCAGGACGCCCTGGACCTCTTCGCTGGTGCGGGGCAAAACGGCCAGCCGCGGGGTGGCGCGGTAATGCAGCAGCCCGTCGGACTCGTAGGTACGCAGGTCGTGAGGATGGGTGATGACCGCGTCCTCGCCGCAGATCCTGCGCATGCCGGCGACCAGGCGGTCGGCGTCTGCGGGCGAGAGCTCGGGTCGCCCGTCCCCGGTCCCCGCCGCCGGCTCCCCGCCCAGCGCCGAGGCCGAGTCCGCCGACTCCGCGGGCGCTAGGGAACCATCCACGACAGCAGCGGAGTCGACTGGAGGTAGACCAGCACGCACATCACCGCCAGGAGTATCAGGCTCCAGCCGATCACGCGCCGGAAGATGTCGCCCTCCTGGCCGGCCATGCCCACCGCGGCCGCGCCGATGGCCAGGTTCTGCGGCGAGACCATCTTTCCCAGCACCCCGCCCGAGCTGTTGGCCGCCGCGAGCAGCGTGGGGGGGAGGTGCGCACCTTGGGCTGCTTTGACCTGGAGAGCGCCAAACAGCGCGTTGGACGAAGTGTCCGAGCCCGTCACCGCCACTCCGAGCCAGCCCAGGATCGGGGAGATGAGCGCGAACAGGCCGCCCGCGCCCGCCAGCCATTGCCCGAGGGTGATCGTCTCGCCCGAGAGGTTCATCACGTAGGCCAGCGCGAGCACCGCGGCGACGGTGAGGATCGCCCACTTGAGCTGGTCCAACGTCCGCCCGTAGGCGCGCAGCGCGCGAAGCGGGCCGACCCGGATCACCGGCATGCTCAGCAGCCCGGCGATGAGCATCAGGGTGCCGGCCGCCGACAGCCAGTTGAACTTGAACATCACCGACGAGGGCTCCTCCCCCTTGGCGTTCACCACGTCTAGCCCAGGCCAGTGGATGGTGGCGGTGCGCCCGTCGAGGAAGTCCTTGAACGGCAGGCCGGGGATCTGCGCCAGCGCGAACACCGCGATGATGATCAGGTACGGCGCGTAGGCGGCGGCCACCTCGCCCGGCCGGTCGCCGTCGCGCCCGCCGACCTGGCGCTCGAAGGCCGGGTCGCTCGCCGCCGCCCCGGCGATCGCCGGCCGCGGGCTGCCCGCGGGCGCACCGGTCCGCGACTCGTCGGCCAGCAGCGGCTCGGACGGTCGCCACACTCGCAGCAGGGCTACGAGCGCGCCGGCCGAGGCCAGTGAGGCAACGATGTCGGTCAGCTCGACCGAGACGTAGTTGGAGCACAGGAACTGTGCGACGGCGAAGGCGACGCCGCCGACCAGCGCGGCGGGCCAGGCCTGGCGCAGGCCCCGCCGGCCGTCGACCATGAAGACGAGGATCAGCGGCACGATCAGCGCGAGGAACGGGGTCTGGCGCCCCACCATGGCGCCGAGGTCGCCCTTGGGTAGGCCGCTGGTCTGGGCCAGCGTGGTGATCGGCACGGCGATCGCTCCGAAGGCCACCGGCGCGGTATTGGCCACCAGCGCGACCGCCGCCGCCTTGATGGGGCGGAATCCCAGGGCGATGAGCATGACCGACGTGATGGCCACCGGCGTGCCGAAGCCGGCGAGGGCCTCCATCAGCGCGCCGAACGAGAAGGCGATGATCACGGCCTGGACGCGCTGGTCGGAGCTGACGGCGCCGAACGAGCGTCGCAGCACCGAGAAGTGCCCGCTCTCCACGGTCATGTTGTAGACCCAGATCGCATTGACGACGATCCACATGATCGGGAACAGCCCGAAGGCCGCGCCCTCGAGCGCCGCGTCGAACGTCTGGCCGACCGGCATCCCGTAGACGGCGAGGGCCACCACGATCGACACGGCCAGCGAGGCCAGTGCGGCCCACTGGGCCTTGAGGCGCAGGCCGCCGAGGAGGACGAACAGGGTGACTAGCGGCAGCACGGCGAGCAACGACGACCACCCCAGCGAGCCGGCCACCGGGTCGTAGAGCTGCTTGTACATCGCCACCTCCCCGAGTTTGGGTCCCCGCCCTTTCGAGGAGATGCCCGGCTCGGCCGGCGCGGAAACCGCTCAGCCCGCGGGGGGACCCGGCGCGCGGCGCGTTCCGGCGGCGCGCCGGCGGCGCGCCGGCCGGTCCGCGGGGGCATGCGCCCTAGACTTGTGACATGCCCTCCAAGCGCCAGATCCACGTCGGCGGGGTGCCGATTGGCGGCGGTGCGCCCGTCGCCGTCCAGACCATGACCAAGACCGAGACGGCCAACCTGCCGGCCACCATGGACCAGATCCGCACCGTGGCCGAGGCCGGCGCGGACATCGTGCGCGTGGCCGTGCCCCGCGACGACGACGTCGAGGCGCTCAAGACCATCGTGCGCGACTCGCCGATCCCGGTGATCGCCGACATCCACTTCAACCACACGCTGGCCCTCAAGGCCATCGACGCCGGCGCCCACGCCGTGCGCCTCAATCCGGGCAACATCGGCGGCCCCGACAAGGTGGCGCAGGTGGTCGATCGCGCCCGCGCCGCGGGGACCCCGATGCGCATCGGGGTGAACTCCGGCTCGCTGCCCAAGCACCTGCACGCGCTGGAGCGCGAGAGCCCGGTGGAGGCGCTAGTGGCGGCCGCGGTGGAGTTCGTCGAGCTCATGGAGCGCCTGGAGTTCCACGACTTCAAGGTCTCGATCAAGTCCACCTCCGTGCCCAACACGATCGCCTCCAACCGCCTGCTCGCGGGCAAGATCGACTACCCCCTCCACCTGGGGATCACAGAGGCGGGCACGAAGTGGTCGGGCTCGCTGAAGTCCTCGGTGGGCCTGGGCACGTTGCTGGCCGACGGGATCGGCGACACGATCCGCATCTCGCTCTCGACCTTCCACGCCGAGGAGGAGGTCAAGGTGGCGTGGGAGATCCTCAAGGCCCTCCAGCTGCGCGAGCGCGGGCCGGTGCTGATCGCCTGCCCGACGTGCGGGCGCCTGCAGTTCGACATGGACACCGTGGTGGCCGAGATCGAGCGGCGCCTGGAGGCCTACGAGGACCCGATCGAGGTCGCGGTGCTGGGCTGCGCGGTCAACGGCATCGGCGAGGCCTCGCACGCCGACTTCGGGATCACCGGAGCCAAGAACGAGGGCCTGGTCTTCTCGCGGGGCAAGCCGCTGCGCAAGGTGCCCCAGGACGAGCTGGTCGACGTGCTCTTTGAGGAGATCGACAAGTACGCGCAGTCCAGGCGCGTGGACGTGGACTCGGCCCAGGCGAGCGAGGGAGAGCAGTGGCTGGCCCGCATCGAGGCCGAGAACGCGGGCGAGCTCACCCCCGAGCGCCTGGCGGCCATGGAGGCCGCCGCGGCCGACGACGAAGACGCCGACGCGCAGCTGGTGTCGGCCATCGCGCCTGAGGGAGAGGCCGAGCCCCAGCGCCCGCGCCTCGACGAGGATCAGTCGCCGGTGGCCGGCCGGCGCTTCTCGCGCGCCTAGCAGGCCGGTCGGGCAGGGGCGGCGGGTTTTCGCCGCCGGTTCAGGCCACGAAGTGCCAGGTCGAGAACATCGCGCTGGCGTAGGCCAGGCCGATCGCGAAGACCACGAGCACGGCGGCCAGCGCGCGGCGGTCGCGCAGCCGCCAGCCGGCCCACATGAACAGCGGGAAGACCGTGGCCAGGTAGCGGCTGGCCGAGGCCAGCGGGTGGCCGGCCTGGGGGAAGGAGAGCACGGGGATACCCATGACCAGCGTGTAGACGCCGTACAAGGCCGGCAGCCGGCGCAGGACGCCGATGGCGGCCACGATGGCCAGCGCGGCCACGCCGAACAGGCCGACCTCGCGCAGGGCGGCGGCTCCGCCGGCCCCCGTGACCAGCTGGCCGACCGCCCCGGCGGCCGCGATCCCGCCCTGCCACACCGCGCTCAGCGGTCCTGCAAACGAGCGCTGGAACTGCTCTTGGGCGTGGAACGGGACGAACGGGTCGCCGTAGCGCGCAGCGAGCCAGGCCAGGTAGGCGACGAGGCCGGCGGGCACGAGCAGCAGCCAGGCCACGTCGAGGCGCAGGCGGTAGCGCGGGTGCCAGCCCGCCCACCGCCGGCCCGCGACTGGCACCTCGCCAGCGCCAGCGTGCCCGCCGGCCGGCGTCGTGGTCGACGGCTCGTCCGCCGCCCGGTCGTCCCGCGGCCCGTAGAGATAGAGGAAGAGCAGGACCAGACCGAGCAGCACCCCGGCGTTGCGGGTGGCGGCGCCCAGCCCGCCGAGCAGGCCCGCCGCCCACCACCGCCCCCGCCGCGCGCACCACACCGCTCCCAGCTGAAGGGCGAGGAAGAGCGACTCGGTGTAGAGCGCCGAGAAGAACAGCGCGAAGGGAAAGAAGGCCAGCAGGTACACCGTCCGGCGCGCCGAGCCCAGGTCGAGCTCGCGCTCGGTCAGGCGATGCAGCATGACCAGCCCGGCGAAGAAGGCCACGAACGAGATCGCGATGCCGGCGACGACGACCGCGCCGCTGGACACCGAGCCGCTCAGCGCCCCCAGCCCTCGCATCAGCAGCGGGTAGAACGGGAAGAAGACCGGTTGCTGGTCCTGGCGCAGGTAGCCGGCGACCGCCGTGTCCACGTACCAGTTGGAGTCCCAGCGCACGGCCGGGGCGATCAGCGCGTCGCCCACCGGGCCCTGGGTCTGGGTGAGCAGCGAGTGGTCGAAGCGGGCGTCGGGCCCGATCCCGAAGTGCAGGAAGGCCGGGACCCCGACGACCCAGATCAGCAGCCGCGAGAGCAGCAGGGCGACGGCGGCGTCGCGCACCGCCGTCGTGCGCGCGAACGCGCCCAGGCGGGCGCGGGCGGCGCGGAGGCGTCGCTGGCGGTCGCGAGACCCCGCGAACGCGCCGGGGGCGGCGCCGGCCTGACCGAGGTCAGTCACCGAGCGCCGCCCCCTGAGGCGACCTTCGAACCGCTGCGACTATGGGATCCGGATCGGATCGCTCACGATCGAGCCGGAGCGGTAGCGGTAGGTGGTCCCCCGACGCACCGCCTGGATCCGCGAGAAGTACCCGCGGAAGTTGGTCCGCACGGTGGCGATGGGCCGGAACGTCGTGCCGCCCAACGACGACTCGATGGTCACCGTGGACACGCCTCCCGGCCGCACCTGCCCCCAGATCCGCGCCCGCGTGACCCGGTACGGCGGGTGCACGTCGACGTAGAAGGGGTGCGGGAACGAGGCGAGCGCCGGCTTGGCCCCACCGCCGTGGTAGTTCAGGCCGGTCTGGAACGTGACGTTCGAGCCGTTCACGAACAGGTCGGGGTCGTCGAAGTACAGATACTGCTGCATCATCTTGACCCGGGGGGTGCGCCACGCGACGTAGGCGCCCTGCTGGAGGTAGCGGCTCTGTACGGACGGCGGGAAGCCGAAGCGCGGATCCGGCGGCTTGGTCTCGTAGCCGTACTCGGTGAAGTAGACGTTGAACCGTCCACCCGGCGCGCCGAGGATCCCGCCGCGACGGACGACGTTGTCCAGCACCCCGAAGAACCGCGGCATGTCACCGGTGCCCGCCAGCTCCGCCGGGCTGTGCGCGAACGGCGGCAGCCTGAAGCGGATCGAGTAGGGGTGGTAGCCGATGGCGTCGCCTCGTGCGGGGCGGAACCCGGCGCAGAAGCCGGTGCGCTTAGGCGTGTAGTTCGCGTTGCGGCACCCGAGCTCGCGCAGGAAGATCAGCGGAGCAACCGAGCCGGCCCCCGGTGAGGTCCCGCCGATCGGCGCCATCTCGCCGATGATCACCCGCGACCCGCGATCGTTGGCCTTGATCCGCGGATAGGCCGCCTGGACCAGCTTGCGGTACCAGTACGGCGAGTAGGGCTGGCCGCCGACACGCTGGGGGTTAAGGAACGTCCCCTGGTTGGGCTCGTTGCCCACCAGGTAGTTGGTCACGCTGGCTCCATAGCGTTGGGCGACGGCGGCGGCGAAGTTGCCGAACCTCGTCGGATCGGGCTTGTAGGTGCCGTCGTTGCGCGAAGGAACCTGGCTTGCGAAGACGGGGCCCTTCTCGTCGATCGTGATGACCGGCTGCAGGCCAGCGGCGGTGACCATGCGGACCGCGTTGTCGAGGTTGGCGCCCGGAGCCGACCAGTTGTAGACGCCCGGGGAGGTCTCGATCCTGTCCCAGAAGGCCTGGATGCGGACTGAGTCCACGCCGAGGTTGCTGCGCCAGCTGTTGATGATCGCCTGGGCGTCGGGACGATCGCCCAAGGTGACCGCGCTGTCCTCAATGTTGAGCTCGGCCGTGGCGTCCGCCCAAGTCGGGGCGGCCATGGCCAGGCAGGCCACGACGGCGAGCCCGAGCACACGGAGTGTGCGATTTGTCATCTGAGTGCCTCCTCGGCGTCTCGTGAGATAAGGCCGCTCGGCAGAGCGGCCGACGGCGGCGCCACCAGGCGCCACGTGCCGGTCCTGCTCCGCAGACGAGTCAGCACGAATCCCCTGGAGTTCGTGTACACGGTGCGGTACGTCGTGAACTGCTTTGCCCCGCGGAGCCGGGCCTGCACTAACACGGGAATCCGCGCGCCCGTGGGGGCCACGCGGATCTGGCCGAAGACTGTAACGAAGACTCCGTGCCGTGAGCTGAAAATGGGGAAGCGGTAATCGTAGAAGCTGGGCTTGGGTCGGCCGTTGACGAACTGAAGGCCGGTCTGGAAGCCGGCCACGCCGGGGTCGTCGCGCAGCAGGTACTGGGCCAGCCCGTGGACCCGTGGGTCGCGGTAGGACATGTAGAGCGACTCGTCCAGGAACGGCGGCTGGAGGGCCAGCGGGACGCCGAGCGTGGGGTCGGGCGGGTCGGTCTGGAAGCCGTACTCCGTGTAGTAGATCGGCAGCCCGGCGCGGATGCGGTGCAGCCGCGCCGCGTCGGCGAGGATCTTGCGCAGCCGCAGGGGCGAGGAGATCGTGATCTCGTCGACGCGCGCCGGCGTGGTCGGCGGCTTGCTCCCGCCCTGGATGTAGGGATGGTGGGCGACGGCGTTGATGCCCAGCTGGGTGTAGCGCCCGGCGCACCCGACGGCGGCCGAGCGCAGCGGCGCCCCGCTCGGCGTGACGCAGAACAGCGTGCGGAAGAAGTCGGCAGTGGCGACGGGCCGGGTCGAGGGCGCGCCGCCGGTGTGGCCGATCGGCCCGGTCTCCCCGGCCATGATCTGGTCGCGCCCGTGGCCGGTCCCGCGCAGCCCGGCTACGGCGGCGTAGACCAGCCGGCGGTAGCGGTAGGCGGCTACCGGCACGAGCCGCCCGCCGCTGAAGACGTACTGCGGGGTGAGCCAGATGGCGACGTTGGGCTCGTTCCAAACCGACCAGCGAGAGACCCGCGGCAGCACCCCGGAGCCGTTCTCGTCGGCGTAGCCGCCGGAGTAGCGGGTGCCCAGGGCGGCGACGAAGCGGCCGAACTCAGCCGGGTCGGGGCTGCACGTGCGCCGGGCGGCGACCGAGCCGCGGCATTGCGAGGCCCAGACGGGGACCGGGCTGGTCGGCGTGAAGATGATCCCCAGCCCGCGGCGGGAGGCCGAGCGCGCGAGCTCGTCGTAGCGGTCCCACACCCCGGGGCCGTAGGCGGCCGGGTTGGCGGCGTTGAAGGCGGGGCGGGAGGTCGAGTCGCTGTTGGGCGCGATCGACGACCACGACACGAAGACGCGGATCGTGTCCACGCCGATCGACTTCAGCTGGTCCAGCGTGTCCTCGCGGCGACCGGGATCGGAGTAGAGGAGCTGGAGGTCGTCCTGGAAGATCGCCTCCTGGGTGGCGTTGGCCCGGGCGGGCGGCGCGGGGGCTGCCAGCAGGGTCAGGAGCGCCGCGGCAGCGGCGAGGAGGACGGCGAGACAGCGCGCAAGCGGACGCGGGCGCGCCGCGCCTGGGGTGTGGAGGGAGCCGGGCACTGGGCCTTGAACGCGGTTTCTAGCGCAAAGTTGCGCGCGGCGGCCTGCGGTGGCGCCCCGGCGCCAGTCCGCGCGTCCGTGAGCCGCGATCGCTACTCTGCCGCCGATGCCGGTCGCCGCAGCCCCCGCACGGAGGCCCATGGGCAGCCGTGGCCACGGTCGAGTCGTGGCCGCCCGCCGCCGAGCGACCACGGTGGCGTCGGCGGCGTTGATGGCCGCCGCGGTCGCGGGCGCCGTCGCCGCGCAGGCCGCGCCCGGCGCCCTTCGCCCGCCCAGTCAGCCGCCCTCCTACCTGCTCCAGTACAACGACGAGCTCGGCCTGCCTGGCAACGCGGCGGGCGCGGCGGTCACGCCCACCGGCCACATCTACGGCGGCTGGGGCGAGCTGGCGCTGAGCGTGGGGGGCGCCTCCCGCGAGTTCGACCCGGCCAGCCACACGATCGACAACGGACGGGTGCCGGTCGTGCGCATGTTCCGCGCCACCGACGGGGTGCTCTACACGCTGACCGTCTTCGAGGCCAGCGTCCTCGGCACGCCGGTGGCCTTCGCCCACGTGGACGTCAAGAACCTCCTGCCGCGGGTCAACCGGGGGCGGATCACCGCCAACTTCCTCTACGACGCCAGCGAGCTGACGCCGCGGGTGCGGACGTGCTGCATTCGCACCTTCCGCTTCCCGCGCCCGCGTAGCGCCCCGCGCGACGGCCTGTACTCGCAGCCCGGCGTGGGCTTCAACCCCCAGTGGCAGTACGCCTTCTCGGGCAGCGCGCTGCTGCGCGACGGCCAAGCCGTGCTCTTCTACCCGCCGGCCGGCAGCGCGCGCAAGCGCCAGCTCCTGCGCACCGAGCCCTCGATCGACCAGAACACCGAGTGGGGCCGCACGTTCTACGACTTCACGCTGCCGCGCTTCGGCCGGCGCTCGTTCGACTTCCGCATGCCGATCGTCCCGGTGAGCGGCGGCACCCGCCAGTACGGCGCGATCGCCGGCGCTCGCTTCGGGGCGTTCCGCGGCCAGGTGCGCCAGTACTACAACCGCCTGTTCGGCGGGAGCATGGGCATCTCCGTGCCCGAGCGAAAGGTGTCGGACACCTTCTACGCCAGCCTGGCCTACATGGCCCTGCCGCGCTACGTCTCCAACGGCAACTGGGTGCAGGACGTCAACACCATGCGCTACCACTCGTTCTACCTGCGCGACGGGGCGATGATCAGCCGCGCCTTCGACCTGGTCGGCCTGCACACGATCGCCCGCCAGAACCTCCAGTACTTCCTGACCTGGCAGGACCCGAGCGGGCTGTTCATCTCGCGCCCCCAGGAGTACGACGGCTTCGGCCAGGCGCTGTGGGGCTTCGGCCAGCACTACCGCCTCAGCCACGACGCCGGCTTCGCCCGGCTCGTCTATCCGGCGGTGCAGCGCGCGATGGGCTGGTTCAACGCCCAGCGCGCCCAGGACTCGCGTCACCTCATGCCGGCGGTGACCACCTCGGTCGACAACGACCTGGTGTCCGGCCACCTGACAGGCGACAACTTCTGGGCGGCGGCCGGGGTGCAGGGGGCGATCGACATCGCCAAGGCGGTCGGGGACGGCGCGACCGCGGCGACGTGGACCGCGAACCTGGCCAGCTTCAAGGCCAACCTGCGTCGCCAGATCGCCGGCGAGACCCCACGCGGCCCGATCCGCCCCTCGCTCGACCACGCCGGCGGCCAGATCTGGGGAATCCTCTGGGCCAACTACATCAGCGGCGTCTACCCCGCGAACAGCCCGGTCGTGCAGAACACCATGCGCAAGGCCCGGCGCAACTTCAGCGAGGGCATCCTCACGTACCTCTACCACCGCCTCCTGCACGCCTACACCGGCTTCCGCGTCTTCCAGACCGACCTGGCCGCCAACCACCAGCTCGACGCCGTGCGCGGCTTCTACAGCGAGCTGGCCCACACCACCTCGACCAACGCCGGCTGGGAGGCGGCCACCGCGCCGTTCGGCGACCGGGTGATCGACGACGCGACGACGCCCCACGGCTGGTGGGCGGCCGAGTACGTGACCCTGCTGCGCAACATGCTCGTGCGCGAGGTCGGCGACAACGAGGTCTACCTCATGTCGGCCGTCTCGCCGTCCTGGCTGCGCCCCGGCCGGCGCATCACCGTGCGCAACGCGCCCACCGACTTCGGGCCGGTCTCCTTCCAACTGACCGGGACCAGCGGCGGGGCGGTGCTGAGCTGGAGCTCGCGCCTGCGCGCCGGGACGCGGCTGCGCTGGCCGGTGCCCTTCGCGGCGCACGGGGTGAGGGCGCCGGGCCTGATCGCCGGCGGCAGGCTGATCGCCCTGCCGGGCCCGCGCGGGCGGATCTCCGTGCGCTGGAGCCTGGGCGGCCCCGCGCTGACCTATGACGGGGTGTTCACGAGCCTGATGAACGCCTACGAGCACAGCCCCAACGGCGCGACGGCGCACGCCTCGCGCGAGGCCCGCGACCGCGAGGCGCAGCGCAACGCCCTCCCGTCCGACCTTGACCGCTACGCGCCGCTGACCCTGGCCCGCGGCGGGCGGTAGGGACGCTGACCCGCCTCTCGCAGTTCCTCCTGCCCACGGAGCGCGAGCCCCCGGCCGACGCCGAGGCGCTGTCGCACAAGCTGATGGTCCGGGCGGGGCTGATCCGCCAGGTCGGGGCGGGGGTGTGGTCGTGGATGCCCGCCGGCTGGCGGGTCCACCAGCGCGCGGTCCAGATCGTCCGCGAGGAGATCGACGCCATCGGCGGCCAGGAGATGCTGATGCCGGTGCTCCAGCCCGCCGAGCCGTGGCGACGCAGCGGGCGCTACGCCATCGACGAGCTCTTCAAGCTCCAGGACCGCCGCGGCGCGGACATGGTGCTGGCCATGACCCACGAGGAGGTCGTGACGCTCCACGTCGCCCAGGTCGTGCGGTCCTACCGCGATCTGCCGCTGATCCTCTACCACTTCCAGGTCAAGGAGCGAGACGAGCCGCGCCCGCGCGCCGGGGTGCTGCGCACGCGTGAATTCGTCATGAAGGACTCCTACACCTTCGACCGCGATGCCGAGGGGCTCGCTGCCGCCTACGACAAGCACGTGACCGCCTACGACCGCATCCTCGACCGCTGCGGATTGGAGTGGTACCGCGTCGAGTCCGACGTGGGGATGATGGGCGGTCTCGGCGCCCACGAGTACATGGCGCCGTGCCCGGCGGGCGAGAACGAGGTTGCGCTGGCCCCGGGCTACGCCGCCAACGTCGAGGTCGCGTCCGCCGAGCCCGCGGCGGTGGAGCTGGCCGGCGCCGGCGAGGCGCCGGAGGAGGTGGCGACCCCCGGCCTGACCACGGTGGACGAGGTGGCGGGGGCGCTCGGCGTTCCCGCCGGGGCCCTGCTCAAGGCCTACCCCGTGGTCGGCGACGCCCGCGGCCTGGTCATGGTCATCGTCCGCGGCGACCACCGCGTCAACGAGATCAAGCTGGCCAACGCGCTGGGCGAGGGCTTTCGCCCCGCGACCGCGCAGGAGGTCGGGGAGGGAATCGGCCCCGGCGGCTTCATCGGGCCGGTCGGCGCGTCGGTCCCGGTGCTGCTCGACGCCGCCGTCGGCGCCGACGGGGAGACCGGCTACGTTACCGGAGCCAACCGTCCCGACGCCCACCTGCGCGGCGTGCGCCCGGGGCGAGACTTCTCCTTCGAGGCGGTGGACGTGCGCCGGGTCGAGGCCGGCGACACGGTGAACGGTCACGCCCTGCGCATCGAGCCGGCCATCGAGGTCGGCAACATCTTCAAGCTCGGCACCCGCTACTCCGACGCGCTGGACGCGACCTACCTCGACGAGCAGGGCGCCGAGCGCGCGATCTGGATGGGCTCCTACGGGATCGGCCCTGCGCGCCTCGCCGCCGCCGCGGTCGAGCAGTACGCCGACGATCGGGGGATCTCGTGGCCGCGCTCGCTGGCGCCCTTCGACATCGAGGTCGTGGCCATCGGCAAGCCGGGCAGCTCCGAGCTGGCCGCCGCCGAGCGCCTCTACCACGAGCTGCACGAAGCCGGGATGCGGACGCTGCTCGACGACCGCGAGGCCGGGCCCGGGGAGAAGTTCGCCGACGCGGAGCTGCTGGGCTGCCCGCTGCGCCTCACGGTGGGGCGGCGCACGCTCGAGTCGGGACGGCTCGAGGCCCAGGTCCGGCGGGGGCGCGAGTCCCGCGAGCTGGCGCTCGACGCCGGCGCCGGGCCCGCGGTGGAGCTGTGGCGGACCCTGCCCTGAGCCACCGGCGTTCGCGCCTGACCTTCCGGCGGCTCTCCGGGCTGGATCGCTCGGGCCCCCCGCCGCCCCAGACCCTCGCCGGCCAGCCGCTGCGGCCGTGGACGATCCCCAACGCCATCGGCTTCGTCCGCCTGGCCCTCATCCCCGTCTTCCTCGTGCTCGCACTGACCAGCGGAGACGGGGTGGCCGCGCTGCCGGCCGTGATCTACGCGGTGGTGGCCTGGGGCGACTACCTGGACGGCATCGCCGCCCGGGTGACCGGCCAGTACAGCCGCCTGGGCGCGCTGCTGGACCCGGTGGTGGACCGCCTGCTGGTCGTCTCGGGCGTGGTCGTGTGCTGGCGCTTCGAGCTGCTGCCCCGCTGGGCGCTGGCCGTGCTCGTGGCCCGCGAGCTCGCGGTCCTGGTCCTGGCCCAGCTCGGACTGCGTCGCGGCCTCGAGCTGAAGATCAACTGGCCCGGCCGGCTCGGCGTGTTCCCGACGATGGCCTCACTGTTCTTCGCCCTCGTCGGCCTGCTGAGCGCCGGGGCGATCCTGCTGTACATCGGCCTGGGCTTCTCGCTGGTCGCCCTCGCGCTTTACGCCCGCGACGGCATCGTCGCCATGCGCCAGCCCGACCCGCGCGGTGGGGGACCCTAAAGCTCAGCTTGACGTTCGGCCTGCGACGGGTATACTCGCGCCCTCGCCGCCACCTTTCCCGAGGAGACCGTATGGACACGTTCCCGGACCTTGGCTCCCTGACCGACGAGGAGCTCAAGGACCTCATTTCCCAGCTCACCGAGGAGGAGCTGGAGGTCTCCTACCGGCGGCGCATCCTCCACGGCAAGATCGACATCCTGCGCGCGGAGCTGGTCAACCGGCTGCGCAAGAAGCACGAGGGCGGCGAGGACGTGATCACCGGCTCCGACGTCGAGAAGCTCACCGCCATCCTGGCCGGCAAGGTCCCGTCGAGCGGCGGCGAGTAGTCGCGCCAGCGGAAGCCAGCCGTGGCCGTCCACTGCCCCGAGTGCTCGTTCGTCAACGCCGACGGGGCCAACTACTGCCAGAAGTGCGGGGCCTACCTCGGCGCCGCGGAGGCCGAGCGCGAGCCGACCACCGCCACCTACCGGGTCGGAGAGACCGGCGACATCGAGCCCGTCGACATGGAGGACGTCGTCGCCTCGGGGGCGGGGCTGGTCATCCGGGCGGGCGGGGGGCGCGTGGGAGAGACCTTTCCCCTGCGCGGCGAGCGCCTGAGCATCGGGCGCCGGCCGGAGTCCGACATCTTCCTCGATGACGTGACGGTGTCGCGCGACCACGCGCTGCTCGTGCGCCGGGGCGCGGACTACTGGCTGGACGACTGCGGCTCGCTCAACGGCACCTACGTCAACCGCCAGCGCGTCGAGTCCCACCACCTGGCCGACGGGGACGAGCTCCAGATCGGCAAGTACAAGCTCTCCTACCTGGTCCGTTAGATGGCCACTCCGGCACAGATCGAGGACACGGTGAGCCTGCCCGAGGCAGAGCCCGGCACGCGCCCCAAGGGCACGACGATCGGCGCGGTGTGCAAGTCGCTGATCCAGGAGTTCCCCGACATCTCGATCTCCAAGATCCGCTATCTGGAGGACCAGAAGCTGCTGGCCCCGCGGCGCACACCCGGCGGCTACCGGCTCTACTCGGTAGGGGACGTGACCCGGCTGCGCACGATCCTGCGCCTCCAGCGCGACGAGTTCCTCCCCCTGCGCGTGATCCGCCAGGAGCTGGCGGCCGGGCGCACCGAGCCCGCGCCGGCCAGCTCGTCGGGGCGGCGCGACACGGTGCGCCGGACGACGGTCACCTCGCGCGATCGCGGGGCGCTCTACACGCTGGACGCGGTGCTCGAGGACACCGGCGCCGAGGCGGGGCTCGTGCGCGAGCTCGAGGAGTACGGCGTGATCCGCGGCGAGGCGCGCGGCGGCGTGCGCCACTACGACGAGACCGAGCGCGAGATCGTCCGCGCGGTCACCGAGCTCGCGCGTCACGGCGTGGCGGGGCGCAACCTACGGGTCTTTCGCACGTCGGCCGACCGCGAGGCCGCGCTCCTCCAGCAGATCCTCGCTCCCGCCCTGCGCTCGCGAAACCCCGAGCGGCGGCGGGAGGCGATCGAGACGCTGGAGAACCTGGCGGCGGTGGCCTCTCACCTCAAGCACCTGCTGCTGATCCGCGACCTGCGCAAGATCGCGGGATAGTGGTTCGCTCGGGCTGGTAGTGCTCCCTGCGATGGCCACCGCCTCGCCCGACCTGCGATCCCGCATCCGCGACATCCCGGACTTTCCCAAGCCGGGCATCGTGTTCAAGGACATCACGCCGCTCCTCCTCGACCCACCGGCGCTGGACGCGGCGGTCGCCGGTCTCGCGGAGGAGGCGCGCGGGCTGGACGTCGACCTAGTGGTCGCGGCCGAGGCGCGGGGCTTCATCCTCGGAGCCGCGCTGGCCCGCGAGATCGGCGCGGGCTTCGTGCCGGCGCGCAAGCCGGGCCGGCTTCCGGCCGCGACGGTCAGCGCGAGCTATCTGCTCGAGTACGGCATCGACGCGCTGGAGGTGCACTCCGACGCGTTGACCCGCCCCGACGGGCGACCGGCCCGCGTCCTGATCCACGACGACCTGCTGGCCACCGGCGGCACCGCCCGCGCCCTGTGCGACCTCGTCGAGCAGCTGGGCGGCGAGATCGCCGGCCTATCGTTCCTCGTTGAGCTGGCCTTCCTGGGCGGCCGGGAGCGCCTGAGCCCCCATCCCGTCCACGCGCTCGTGGCCTACGGTCACGAGTAGGGCATCGCCCGAACGATGCCCACGACGCGACGCCAGCGCACCGTCCAGGCGCCCGCCGGCGAGGTCTGGGGGGTGGTCGGCGACCCCCACCACCTTCCGCGCTGGTGGCCGAAGGTCAGCCGGGTCGAGAGCGTCGACCGCGACCGCTGGACCCAGGTCTTCATGACCCGCAAGGGACGCCCGGTGCGGGCCGACTTCCGCTTGGTCGCCTCCGAGCGCCCGAAGCGGCGCGAGTGGCGCCAGGAGCTGGCCGACTCGCCGTTCGAGCGCGTGCTGTCCGAGGCGGTGACCGAGGTGCGCCTGGAGCCCGAGGGCGGGGCGACCGAGGTGACGATCGAGCAGCGCCAGCGGCTGCGGGGGCTGTCGCGGCTGGGCGGGTTCATGGTCCGGCGGGCCACGCGCCGGCTCCTCGACGAGGCCCTGGAGGGCCTGGTTGTCGCCTGCGAGCGCTGAGCGCGCGCAGGACGCGGACGAGGCCCCGGGCGCGAGCGGAGGCGGCGCACCGTCGGGCGACGGCGCGCCGCCCGCGGCGGAGGAGGCAGCCGCAGGCCGAGCCCAGCGGGAGATGAAGTGGTGGGGATGGGGCGACCCAGGACGGGTCAGTCGGCTCACCGAGCCGGCGGCGCAGATGCTGGGCGAGCAGCTCGGGCTCGACGGCCGCCTGCGGCCGTCGGTGGCGGTCGAGGAGGTGCAGCTGCCCCCTTCCCGGCTGCTCGCGGGGGCGCGCGAGCGCCTCGTCGCGGTGGTCGGCCCCGACGGGGTGCGCGAGGACCGCACGGCGCGCCTGGCCCGCGCCGCCGGCAAGAGCTACCCCGACCTCGTGCGCCAGCGCCGCGGCGAGGACATCCGGGCCCCGGACGCCGTCGTCCTGCCCGGCTCCCACGCCGACGTGCGTGCGGTGCTCGAGGCCTGCGCCGCCGAGCGGGTGGCGGTCGTCCCCTTCGGTGGCGGGACCAGCGTGGTCGGCGGGGTCGATCCGTTGCGGGGAGAGCTCGAGGCGGTGATCGCGCTGGACCTCGGGCGGCTGGACCGGGTGATGGAGATCGACGAGCGCTCGCTGACCGCCGTGCTCGAGCCGGGCCTGCGCGGGCCCGAGGTCGAGGCCGCCCTGGCGGCGCGGGGCCTGACGCTCGGCCACTTCCCGCAGAGCTTCGAGTACGCCTCGCTGGGCGGCTTCGTGGCCACCCGCTCGGCCGGGCAGGCGTCCACGGGCTACGGGCGCATCGACGAGCTCGTCCTCGGGCTCCGCTGCGCCACCCCCGCCGGAGACATCGACCTCCCGCCGCTCCCGGCCAGCGCCGCCGGGCCGGCTCTGCGCGAGCTTCTCGTCGGCTCGGAGGGCACGCTCGGCGTCATCACCCAGGCCGCCCTGCGGGTGCGCCCCGCGCCGCGGGTCCGCCGCTACGAGGGTTGGTTCTTCCCCTCCTTCGGCCATGGGGCGGAGGCGCTGCGCACGCTCGAGCAGGCGGGCGCCGCGCCCGACGTCGCCCGCGTCTCCGACGAGGAGGAGACCCGCCTCTCGCTCGCCCTGGCCGGCGGCCGCGGCCTGCGCGCCCGCGCCGGCGAGCTCTACCTGCGGGCCCGACGGCGCGCCGGCGGCTGCCTGGCCATCGTCGGCTGGGAGGGAGGGCCGGAGGAGGTCTCGCGCCGGCGCGCCGGCGCGGCCCCGGTCCTGCGCCGGGCCGGCGGCGTGGCCGTCGGGCGCTCGGCCGGACGGGCATGGGAGCGCAACCGCTTCGGCGCCCCCTACCTGCGCGACGACCTGCTCGACCGCGGCGTCATGGTCGAGACGCTTGAGACCGCCGCCCAGTGGTCTGACCTGATGTCGCTGCACGAGGCGGTGGGCCGGACGCTGCGCGAGACGCTGGCCGCTCGCGGGACGCCCGCCCTGGTCGGCTGCCACATCTCGCACCTCTACCCCTCCGGGGCGTCGCTGTACTTCACGTTCATGGCCCGTCAGGAGGACGGCGCCGAGCTCGACCAGTGGCGCGCGGCCAAGCGCGCAGCTGGTGACGTCATCGTCGCCTCGGGGGGCACGATCACCCACCACCACGCGGTTGGCGCAGACCACGCGGCGTGGATGACCGCCGAGATCGGCGAGACCGGCGTAGCCGCCCTGCGCGCGCTCAAGCGCCAGCTCGACCCGGCGGGGATCATGAACCCCGGCAAGCTGCTGCCCCCCAGCGACGAGGCCTCTTAGCCCTGGGGCGGGAGGACGTCTGCGAGGCCCGGCGCAGCGGCCTGCTAGCCCAGCTGAAGCTTGCCGGCGAGGACGATCTGCCCGGGCCGGCTCGGTGGCCGAGCGGTGTTGCCGGTCACCGTCTCGCGGGTGACGATGAGCTGGCGAAAGCTGCCGGCGTCGGGGGGCAGGAGTCCCTGGGTGGCGAAGCGCCCGTCCTTGCCCACGCGCTGGGGCACGAAGCCCAGGAAGCGCGATTGGCCGGGCGAGGTGTAGAGCCAAAGGGCGTAGGCGCCCGGGCTCAGGCCCTGGGCGGCGAGGATGATCGCCCGCTGCTGGCCGCGGCGAAAGACGCGGGCCAGCCCGACGGCGCGGCTGCCCCCGCTCGGCGGCGTCAGGTTGATCGAGGCCACCGGCGAGGCGGCCGAGCCCTGGGTGGTCTGGCTGGAGGTGGTGGGCGGGGTGGACGAGACGCTGCTCGTGCCCTTGGTGTCGTTGCCCCCTCCCCGGGTGAGCAGGAGGATGACCACGACGGCCACGACGATGGCGAATCCGCCCAGCAGGAGCACGCCTCCAAGACGCGAGCCCGGCCGTGCCTCGTCAGGCGGCGTGTCGTAGGCCGCCGGGCCCTCGGCCTCGTCGCCGAAGGCCCGCTCGGCGTCTCGCCGGCTCCCGCCGTCCGGGATGTCCGGCATCGCTCCGGGCGCGAGGGGCCGCAGCGCGCTGGCCACCGAGCGCGCCCAGGCACGGGCCAGCGGCGAGCGCTCGAGCGTCTCCCGCGCGGCCTCGCGCTGGCCCGAGGTCTTCTGCTGGCCGAGGAGGTAGTCGGAGACCTCGGCCTGCTCGGCGGCGCCGAGCTGCGGACCGTGCTGGGGGCCGAGCGCCTCGAGCGCGTCGTGGGCTCGCCGGCGCACGGCCGAGGGGTCGATGGCCAGCAGGTCGGCCAGCTCCTCGTAGCTGCGCCCCTGCTTGACCAGGAGCTGGACGGCGGCCCGCTGGTCGGGGGGCAGTGACTCGAGCTCGGCCATGTCGCGCGGAAGCGTAGTGGAGCGGCCGGCAGCGGGTGGCCGGCAGCGGGCGGCCGGCAGGCGCCCTCTAATGTGCGGTGCGGTGGCCGACCTGTCCGAGATAGCCTTCCGGGAGGGCTTCGGCCACCTCGTGGGCATAGAGCTCCAGGCGCTCGAGCACGGCGAGGTCCGCGCGCGGGTCCCCGTGCGCGACGAGCTCAAGCAGCCCGCCGGGCTGGTGGACGGGGGCGTCTACGCCACGGTGGCCGAGGACATCTGCTCGATGGCCACGTGGCGCGCGGTCCGCGGCGACGGCCGCGGCGCCATGGGGCTGGCCAACCACACCTCGTTCCTGCGCCCGATCACCGAGGGCCACGTCAACGCACTGGCCCGCGCCCGCCACCGGGGGCGCACGACCTGGGTGTGGGACGTCGACTTTAGCGACGACCAGGGCCGCCTATGCGCGATCTGCCGCATGACGGTGGCGGTGCGAGCGACGACCGGCGAGGCCTCGGGCCGGGCTGACGACCCCGCTCAGCCGCGGTAGCGGTTAGTGATCGGCATCCGCCGGTCGCGTCCGAACGAGCGGGCGGTGATCTTGATCCCCGGAGGCGCCTGGCGGCGCTTGTACTCGGCGCGGTCGACGAGCGTGATCGTCCGGTCGACCGACTCGGCGTCGCCACCGGCGGCCACGAGCTGCTCGCGGTCGGCGTCGGCCTCGACGTAGGCCTGGAGGATGGGGTCGAGGGAGTCGTAGGGGGGCAGCGAGTCCTCGTCGCGCTGGTCCGGGCGCAGCTCGGCGCTGGGCGCGCGCTCGAGGATCGACGGGGGGATGGGGGGCCGGTCGCCGGCGCACGCGTTGCGGTGGCGGGCGAGGGCGTAGACCAGGGTCTTGGGGCAGTCCTTGATGACCGCGAAGCCGCCCGCGGTGTCGCCGTAGAGCGTCGAGTAGCCGACCGACATCTCGGACTTGTTGCCGGTCGTCAGCACCAGCCACCCGAACTTGTTGGACAGCGCCATCAGCAGGTTGCCGCGGATGCGGGCCTGGAGGTTCTCCTCGGTGATGTCGGCCTCGCGTCCGTCGAAGGCCGGCGCGAGCATCCGCTCGTAGGCCTCCATGGCCGGCCCGATCTCGAGCTCCAGGCACTCGACGCCCAGGTTGGCGGCCAGGGCGCGCGCGTCGCCCTGGGTGTCGGGCGAGGAGAAGGGGCTGGGCATGACCGCCACGCTCACCCGCTCCTCGCCGAGGGCGTCGACCGCCACGCAGGCCACCAGCGCCGAGTCGATGCCGCCCGAGAGGCCCAGAACGGCGTGCGAGAAGCCGTTCTTGTCGACGTAGTCGCGCAGGCCCATGGTCAGGGCGGCGTAGACCTCGGCCTCGGGACCGAGAAGCTCGGCGATCGCCGGCGGGGCGGGCTCTTCCGGTGGCCCCGGCGGCATGGGCAGCTCGGCGAGGACGTCGACGTGCGGCTCGACGCGCCGGGCGGCGGGGCGGTGACGGGCGTCGCGCAGGCGCGCCGTGGCCGAGCCCTGGGGGTTGATGTCCGCCACCACCAGGTCCTCGGCGAACTGCCGTCCGCGGGCCACCACGGTCCCGTTGTGGTCGATGACCAGCGAGTGCCCGTCGAAGACCAGTTCGTCCTGACCGCCGACGAGGTTGCAGAAGGCCACGGCGGCCAGCGAGTCGCGCGCCCGCTGGACGAGCATGCGCTCCCGCTCGGCGCCCTTGCCGGCGTGGTAGGGGGAGGCCGAGGCGTTCACGATCACCGTCGCCCCGGCCAGGGCCTCGTCGGAGAGTGGGGGACCGGGCTCCCACACGTCCTCGCAGACGGTCAGGCCGACGCGCACGTCACCGAGCTGCACGATCCCGCCGCGATCGCCCGACTGGAAGTAGCGCTGCTCGTCGAACACCCCGTAGTTGGGCAGGAAGACCTTGCGGTAGATCGCCGCCACCCGGCCGCCGACGACGACGGCGGCGGCGTTGTAGACGTCCTCGGTGCGCTCGGGGAAGCCAATCACCGCGACCATGTCGCCGGCCGTCTGCGCGATGCGCTGCACGGCGGCCGCCGCGTCGCGCAGGAAGTGCTCCTTGAGCAGCAGGTCCTCGGGCGGGTAGCCGGTGACCGCCAGCTCGGGCAGGACGACGAGCTGGGCGCCGGCTGCGCGGGCGCGGCCGAGCGCGTCGACGATGCGGCGCTCGTTGCCCGCCAGGTCCCCGACCGTGGGGTTGATCTGGGCGAGTGCGAGGCGCAGGGTGGGGGTGCCGAGGGCCACGCGCTGATTATCGCGGGGCGCGGGTGGCCCGGCGGCCGGCCGGCGGCCGACGGCCTCAGCCGCCGCGACCGCGGCCGAGCCAGAAGTCGACGAACTGCCTCAGCGCCGGGGCGTCCGCCGAGGGCGCGCGCTCGAGATGGCGCCAGGCCACCGCGACCACGCCCCGCACTCCCGGGCGGCGGCCGAGGATCACGGCCTGGCCGCCCCGGACGAGCGCGGGGTCGAAGGGGCCGGCGGCGTCGTCGGCCAGGCGCTCGAGCCCCGGTGGGGGGGAGGGGGAGCCGTAGAGCAGCACCACGTTCCCCTGCTCTAGGGCGTGCAGCAGTTGGTCGTCGGAGAGTCGCTGGCGGTCGGCGCGCACCGGCACCGGGACGTGGGGGCCGGACGTCGGCGGGCGCGAGTCGTAGCGCACCGGCGAGCGCTGGCCGGGACGCAAATGGCGCGCCCCCTGGTCGGGAAAAGCCTGGCCGGGGCCCCGCGGCTGGCTCGAGGAGACCTGCGCGGGGTCGCGGGAGGTGAAGTAGTAGAGCAGCGCCACCGCGCCGGCGACCGCGACCAACACCGTGACGACGGCGACGGCGACCCGAGCCGCCCTGCCGCCACCGGCGCGCGATCCGCCGGCCACCGGCTCGCTCATCCGCCGCCGCGGCGCGCCGACGCCCGAGCGCGGGCAGGCGACCGGGGAGCCCGCGACTTGGGCATGCGGAAGCCCAGCGGCGGTGAGATCCCTGCCGTGGCGCCGCGCCGCGAGGGCGCCTCGAGCCCAGCGGCCAGCGCCAGCTCCTCGATGGCCGCGGCCACGTCCTGCCCCGTGGCCTCGAGGTCGGGCATGGCGTCGAAGTCGCCGAGCAGACCGAAGAACAGCGACCCGTCGTAGCTCATGATCGCAATGCCCAGCGCCTGGCGCGGGGCCAGCGGCACCTGGGGATACATGGCCCGCAGGCGCCGGCCCAGCAGGAAGAGCGGGAACTGCGGCCCGGGGACGTTGGTGACCACGAGGTTGAAGAAGCGCTGGCGGGCGGTCAGCCGGGCGGCCTGCGAGACGATCGTCGGGGGCGCGAAGCCGGCCAGCTCGGTCAGGACCTGGGCGCCCACGGCCTGCCCGGAGGACTTCAGCTCGGCCATGGCCTCGTGGACGGTGGCGAAGCACTCCAGCGGGTCCTCGAGTCCCACCGGCAGCGGGGCGTACATCGCCGCCACGCGGTTGCCCAGCGCGCCGCGCTCGGCGTCGGCCCGGACGGAGACCGGGACCATCGCCCTGAGCCGCTCGCCCTCGACCGCCTCGCCGCGGCCGCGCAGGAAGCGGGCCAGGGCCAGCGTGACCACGGTGAGGACCACGTCGTTGACCGTGCCCTCGAGACGATCCTTGATTGCCTTGAAGGTGGCGAGGTCGGCCTCGACCCACGTGAAACGGCGATGTGGTCCGATGGGGACGTTGAGCGGGCTGCGCGGCGCCCCCCCGCCGGCGCGGACGAGCGAGCCCACGGCGGCCGCGCCGCCGAGCGCCCGGCCCACGACCTGACGGGGCCCGCGGGCCAGCGCGCGCACGCCGCGGGCCACCTCGCCCGGCACCGTCGCGCGCTCGACCAGGGCGTCGGCCAGCAGCTGGGCTCCGCTCGGCAGGGGGCGTGGCACCCACGGCTCGGGCGGCGGCGGCGTCGGGGCCGGCTCGGCGGCGGCGTCGAAGAGCACCGCGGTGATGTCGACGCCCGAGATGCCGTCGACCAGGGCGTGGTGGGTCTTGGCCACCAGGGCGAACCGAGGCCCGCCGGAGCCGCCGGGCCGATCGTCGGCCAGGCCCTGGACCAGCCAGATCTCCCACAGGGGCTTGGTGCGATCCAGCCGCTGGGCGAACAGGCGCCCCACCAGCCGCTGGAGCTCGGCCTCGGTGCGCGGGCGCGGCAGCGCAGTGTGGCGAACGTGGTAGGAGACGTTGAAGTGAGGGTCGTCGACCCACACCGGCCGGCCCTGCTCGAGGGGCACGAAGGCCAACCGCTGGCGGTAGCGCGGGACGAGGTGCAGGCGGCCCTCGACGTGGTCCACCAGCTCCTCGTAGGAGGGCGGTGGCCCGTCGAACACGAGCACCGACCCGACGTGCATGTGGGCGGAGTCGCGCTCCAGGTGCAGGAAGGAGGAGTCGAGTCCGCTCAGGCGGTCGGGATTGGCCACGTGGCGATTCTGGCGTCAACCCGCGCCCGGCGCAACGCGCTGGGCGCCGCCTGAGCGCGGAGGGGCGGTAGCGTGCGCGGCGGTGCCCACCGTCGAGCCATTCGAGGCCACGATCCGCGACCTATACGCCGACCACGCCGCGCGGCTTCCCGCCCGCACCGAATGGTTCGACGCGCACACCCACACCGGCGCCAACGACCCCGACGGCTACACCGCCACCCCGGAGCAGCTTCTCACCGCCCTCGAGCAAGCGGGCCAGGCGCGGGCCCTGATCTTCAGCAGCCAGGACCCCGACGGCTATCCGGCCGCCAACGACCGGGTGCTGGCCGAGGCGCAGGCCTCGGACGGGCGCCTCGTCGCCCTGGCTCGCCTCGACCCCCACTGGGACCCGCTGCCCGAGGCCCGCCGCTGCCTGGACGCGGGCGCGGCGGGCTTCAAGCTGCACCCTCGCGCCGAGCGCTTCACGATGTCAGAGCCCACCGTCGAGCAGATCGTCGCGCTCGCGCACGAGCGGCGCCTGCCGGTGATGATCCACGCGGGGCGCGGCATCCCCGCGCTGGGGCGCGACACGGTCACCCTGGCCCGCCGCTATCCCGGCGCCCGTCTCATCCTCGCCCACGCCGGGGTGAGCGACCTGGCCTGGATCTGGCGCGACGCCCGGACCTGTCCCAACCTGTTCTTCGACACGGCCTGGTGGAACGTGGCCGACCTGCTCGCGCTGTTCGCGCTCGTTCCCCCCGGCCACATCCTCTACGCCAGCGACATGCCCTACGGCCATCCGGTGTTCAACGGGCTGGCCCTGATGCGCTGCGCGACGGCCGTGGGGCTCGACGGGGAGGTCCTGGCCGAGATCGCCGGCGGCCAGCTCGCCCGCCTGCTGGCGGGCGACGAGCCGCGCGACCTCGGGCCGGCGCCCGGCCCGCCGGCCGCGCCCCAACCGGCGGCGGCACCGCGGGTCGTCCAGCACCTCACCGGCGCGATCTCCCGGACGATGGGCGGCGCCGACCCCACGGAGCCGCTGGCCCTCGCTCGCCTGGCCTGCGACGTCCCGGCCGACGACCCCGAGCGCCGACTGCTGGCCCATGCGGAGACGATGATCGGCGTGGCCGAGAGCTTCGTCGGCGGGCTTCCCGAGTCCCGCCGGGCGGTCGTCGGCCCGGCCGTGGGCGCGGCCCTGCTGGCCGGCACGCCGGCCGTGCCCGTTTGACAGAGGGCCTCGTGAGGCGCGGCGAGTGGCCGGCGACAGTGTGCGCGCCGTCACACAAGTGATCCCGAAGGTCTCTAAGGTCGAACACTCGTTCGACCAAGCCGAATCGCCGCTGCCCTAAGCGGCGGCGAGCGGGGGACCCACTTGGCCGCGCCCGGACCTCGGTCCGGAGCTCGGCATGGGGCGAATCGGCCGCTGATGCGGCCGTAGCGGATGTCGGCGCCCGCCGAGGGCGCCAGATGGCCGCGAGCCCGACAGCTAACCCCGCAGGCGCCCGGTCGCTGAACAAGGAGTCCTTCAGTGAAACCGCATAGTCCCCGGTGCGCTGCGCGCATCCGCGCCTGCGCCGTCTCGCTCGTCGGCCTGATGGCCACCGCCGTTCCAGCGGCGGCCAGCGCCGCCACAGCCGCACCGACCGGCGGCGCGCCGAGCCTGTCGTCGTCGGCGCCCACGTTCGGGCGCCCGCTCACCGTCGGCTTCGACGCCTCCGGCCAGGCAGCGGGGATGGCCGCTCGGCTGGAGCTCCAGGCGCCGGGAGAGGCTTGGCAGGCGCTCAGGGCCACGACCGTCGGAGCGGAGGGCCATGCCGCCTTCCGCGTCGTCCTGCCTCGCTCCGGCGACCTGCGCGTGGTCGTCGGCGACCAGCCCGCGGACGGGCAGGCGGTCGCCGCCGCGGCCCAGGTCAGCCCGACGCTGGCGGTATCGCTCCAGCCACGGGTCGAGGTGGCGACCCGGCACCTCGACGTCCTGACCGGTCAGCCGGCCACGGTCAGCGGCTCCGTCGCCCCGGCCCAGGCGGGGCGCAGCGTGACCCTCGAGCGCCGAACCGGCCGCACGTGGCGCGCGCTCGCCACCACCCGCACCGGCGCGCACGGCGCCTATCGCCTGCGCTACCGCACGTCGGGCACCGGCGATGACCTGGTGCGCCTTTCGGTCGCGGGCGACGAGACGACCGGTCGGGCCATCCGATCCCTGGGTCGCCTGACCGCCTACCGCGCGACAACGGCCTCGCGCTACGACGCCTACGGCGGCCCGCTGGCGTGCGGCGGCCGACTCGGCTACGACTCGCTCGTCGTCGCACACAAGACGCTGCCGTGCGGGACGGCGGTCACGGTGCGTTACCACGGGCGGGTCGTGCACGCCCGGGTGGCCGACCGCGGCCCCTACGTCGGCGGACGCGAGTTCGACCTGGCCGGCGCGGTCGCCCGGCGCCTGGGCTTCGACGGCGTGGGCACGGTCTGGGTGACCGCCTGAGACGAGCGGTGGGGCGGGGCGGGGGGGGGCGGCCCCCCCCCCCCCCCCGCCCCCGCCGGCGCGGCCGGGGGGGGGCGCGGGGGGGTGGGGGGCGAGCCACCGGGGGG
>JBBPZM010000063.1:0-30221 GCA_038199035.1 Solirubrobacterales bacterium
AGCGCTGCGCCGCCGACCTCAGCGACGCGACCAGCCGCGCGCCGGTCCGCGAGGCCGGCTCGCCCATGCCGAAGACCGCCACCACCACATTGGTGGCGGCCAGCTCGAGGCTCACGCCGTCGTGCTCGCGCATCAGCTCGGCGATTCGGTATCCCGTGGCCCCGGTGCCGCGCACGTCGACGGCCAGCCGCAGGGGGTCGTAGTCGGCCACGCCCTCGCGCCGACCCAGGCGCTCGTCGAGCACGTCCAGGCCGTCGATCGCGTGCACGTCGGCCCGCAGACAAGCCATGGTTTCGACCGTCTCCCCTAGGAGCTCGCGACCGTGGACGGCGGCGTGCCGCCGCGTGGCGTCGAGCGAGGCGGTCAGGAGCGCGCTCGGCGAGGTCGTCTCGACCAGCGTCACCGCGCGGTCGACCACGTGCTCGTCGAGGCGTCTGGACGCCGACGCCCCCAGGTGCAGCATCGCCGACTGGGTGAGCGACCCCAGGATCTTGTGGGTGCTGGAGATCACCAGGTCGGCGCCGGCGGCCAGGGCCGACTCCGGCAGCCGGGGATGGAAGGCGAAGTGCGAGCCCCACGCCTCGTCGACCACCAGCGCCGCCCCGTGCCGGTGGGCCACCTCGGCCAGCGCGCGGACGTCGGCCACCGCGCCGAAGTAGGTGGGGGAGACCACCGTGGCGCCCACCGCCCCCGGCGTGAGGGCAAACGCGCGCTCGAGCGCCTCGGGCGTGATGCCGTGGGCGATCTGCAGCTCGGGGTCGAGCTCGGGCGCGACGAACGTCGGGCGCACCCCGGAGAGGACGAGGCTGTCGATCGTGGACGAGTGCGCGTTGCGCTGCACGATCATCTCGTCCCCGTTGTGGGCCAGGGCGATCGAGGCGACCTGGTTGCCCTGCGAGGCGCCGTTGACCAGGAACCACGTGCGCTGCGCGCCCCACGCCTGGGCGGCCAGCATCTGCGCCTGCTGGAACGGCGTGGGCAGCGGGCCGATGTCGATGCCGTGGGTCAGCGAGGCGACGTCGAGGGCCAGCGCCTGCTCGCCCAGGGCGGCGGCCAGCTCCGGGTCCGAGCCCAGTCCGCCCTTGTGGCCGGGCACGTTGAAGCGCCCGGGGACGGCGCCGGCGTAGGCGACGAGCGCCTCGAGGTAGGGCGCACGAGACTGGGGCGGTACGTCGTCGGGAGGCCGCTCCTGGCGCTGGCTCTCGGGCGCGATCGGCGTCGTGTCGGCCACTGTGGGGCGGCTCAGGCCAGGCTGGCCATCACGTGCTTGACGTGGGTGTAGTCCTCCAGCGAGTACATCGAGAGGTCCTTGCCGTAGCCGGACTCCTTGTAACCGCCGTGGGGCATCTCGGAGGCCAGCGGGATGTGGTCGTTGATCCACACGCAGCCGAAGCGCAGGGCGTTGGAGACCCGCAGCGCCCGGCCGACGTCGCGCGTCCACACCGACGAGGCCAGGCCGTAGCGCGTCCCGTTGGCCCAGGCGATCGCCTGCTCCTCGTCGGAGAAGCGCTGGACGGTGATCACCGGGCCGAAGATCTCGTCCTGGACCATCTCGTCGGCCTGCTCGAGGTTGGCCACCACCGTGGGCTCGAGGTAGAACCCGGGGAGCTCGGGCTCGGCGCCGCCGGTCACTGTCTCGGCATGCGCCGGACGGCGCTCGAGGAAGCCCTCGACCCGCTGCCGGTGGCGCTGCGAGCTCAGCGGCCCGAGCGTGGTATCGGGGGCCATCGTGTCGCCGACGATCAGCCCGTTGGCCTGCTCCACCAGCCCGGAGACGACGTCGTCGTAGACGCCGGCCTGGGCCAGCACGCGGGTGGCCGCGGTGCAGTCCTGACCGGCGTTGTAGTAGCCCGTCCCGGCGATCGTCTCCATCGCGGTCTCCATCTCCACGTCGTCGAAGACGACCACCGGCGCCTTGCCGCCCAGCTCCAGATGAACACGCTTGAGCGTCTCGGCCGCCGCCTGGGCGATCCAGCGCCCGGTGGGGGGCGAGCCGGTCAACGACACCATGTCCACGTCGGGGTGGGTGACCAGGGCGGCGCCGGTGGGCTCGCCGTGGCCCGTCACCACGTTGAGCACGCCCTTGGGGAGGAGCTCCGCGGCCAGCTCGGCCAGCTTCAGGGTGGAGGCCGGGGTCGTCTCGGCCGGCTTGAGGACGACCGTGTTCCCGGTCGCCAGCGCGGGGCCGATCTTCCATACCGCCATCATCAGCGGGTAGTTCCAGGGTGCGATCTGCCCGATGACCCCGATCGGCTCGCGGCGCACGATCGAGGTGTAGCCCTCGGTGTACTCGCCGGCCGCCCGGCCCTCCATGCAGCGCGCCGCGCCCGCGAAGAAGCGCAGGTTGTCGACCATGAACGGGACCTCGTCCTCCAGGAAGGCGTGGCGCGGCTTGCCGGCGTTGGCCGCCTCGAGGTCGGCGAGCTCGTCGGCGTGGGCCTCGACGGCGTCGGCCAGACGCAGCAACGCCACCGAGCGCACGCTCGGAGTGGCCTGCGACCAGCCGGCGAACGCCTCGCGGGCGGCGGACACGGCCCGGTCCACGTCCTCGGCCGAGGACAGGGGGGCCTGCGCCATCGGTTGGGCGGTGGCCGGGTTGAGCACGGGCTCGGTGGCGCCGTCGACGGCGTCGACGAACTCGCCGGCGATGAAGTTCTGCAGCCTTGTCTTCTCAGCGGTGGCCATTTCCCTCCTCGGGAGCGGATCGGGTGGTGACGGTCAGAGGCTCGGCGACGGGCAGCCGCAGGACCTCGTCGAGCGGCTCCAGCGTCAGGCCGGTTGCCTGCGCGACGGCGGCATGGGTGACGTGGCCGCGCGCCACGTTGACCCCCGGCCGCAGCCCGGGGTCGCGGGCGATCGCGCCAGCCACCCCGTGGTCGGCCAGCGCGAGGACGTACGGGAGAGTGGCGTTGGTCAGCGCGTAGGTCGAGGTGATGGGCACGGCCCCGGGCATGTTGGTCACGCAGTAGTGCGTGATCCCGTCGACGTCGAAGGTCGGCTCGGAATGGGTGGTCGGCCGCGAGGTCTCGAAGCAGCCGCCTTGGTCGATGGACACGTCGACCAGCACGGTGCGCGGCTTCATGAGCGCGAGCTGCTGGCGCGAGATGACATAGGGCGCCCGCGCCCCGTGAACGAGCACGGCGCCGATGATGAGGTCGGCCCGCGCCAGCATCTCCTCGACGGCGAGGGTCGAGGAGTAGACGGTCGAGGCGCGCCCCGCGAAGGCCACGTCGAGCTCGCGCAGGCGGTCGATGCTGCGGTCGAAGACGAACACGTCGGCCTCCATGCCGATGGCGATCGCCGCCGCGTTGAACCCCACGACGCCTCCTCCGATGATCATCACGTTGGCTGCCGCTACGCCCGGCACCCCGCCGAGCAGGACGCCGCGCCCGCCCAGGGGCTTCTCGAGCATGAACGCGCCGGCCTGGGTGGCGATCTTGCCGGCGACCTCGCTCATGGGGGCCAGCAGGGGCAGGCGCCCGCGCGCATCCTCGACCGTCTCGTAGGCGATGCACACCGCTCCGCTTCCCACCAGGCCGCGCGTCAGCTCGGGGGCGGGGGCGAGGTGCAGGTACGTGAATAGTGTGTGCTGGGGCTCGAGCAGCGCCACCTCGCCCGGCTGGGGCTCCTTGACACCCAAGACCATCTCCGCCTGGGCGAACACCGCCTCGGCGTCGGCCAGTATGCGCGCGCCCTGGGCGGCATAGTCCTCGTCGGCGATGGCCGAGCCCTCGCCCGCGCCGGCTTGGACCAGCACCTCGTGGCCGTGCTCGGCCAGCTCGCGGGCCCCGGCGGGGGTGAGCGCGACGCGGTACTCGTCGGCCTTGACCTCGGTCGGGACCCCGACCTTCATCGGATCGCCGCGACCTCGACCTCGAAGCGGCAGTTGCGGCGCTCGAGCTCGGGGAAGAGCTCGTCGGGATCGACGCAGCGCTCGGGAGGCAGCGCCCCGCGCGCCCTCAGGGCGCCTCGGGCCAGCAGGCGCACTGCCGCGGCGGCGGGCGCCGCCGTCGAGACCACGCCGCCGCCGAGGCCCCACGCCTCCATCGGGCGGGTGACCGCGGTCACTCGCGCCGTCTCCCCGCCTGCCTCGGCCTCGACGACGTGGGCGGAGACGGTCTCGGCCGACGAGGCCGCCGCCGTGGCGCCGGCCGCCTCGACCTCCTCGTCGGAGGCCTCGAGCAGCCCGCGCAGGCGCTCGAGCACCGGTGGCGCCAGCGAGAGGCGAAAAGAGCACTCGTCGCAGCCGAGGCTCTCGGGGAACGTGCGCACCTCCGAGTGCAGGGTGTAGATCGTCGGCCCGCGCCCGATCGGCTCGGGGAAGTCGAACTCGCCACCGTCCTGCAAGGGCGCGAGCTCCACGGGCTCGCCGGCGCGCATCGCCATCGGCTTCATCGTCAGCTCGTCGACCAGCGTGCGCGGCGAGTAGGGATAGCTGGCGCCGGCCGGCGGGTCGAGGTCTCGTCCGGCGGCGAGCACGTCGACGCGCTCGGGACCGCGCCCCAGTGCGCGCCGGGCGCGAACGGCCATCACGTTGGTCTTGCCGGGGCTTGAGCCCATCCCCAGCACGGCCAGCAGGCCGGCCGCCTCGAACTGTGGTGACAGCTCGAGCTGGCGGCCCGTCATCCAGTAGAGCCCGCCGAGGTCGACGTAGTGGCAGCCGGCCGAGAGGCACGCGCGCATGGCGTGGAGGTTGATCCGGTAGGACGCCGAGTTGACGAGCACGTCCACACCGTCCAGCGCGGCGGACAGCTCGGCGCGCGCGTCGACCGCGGCGGCGTGAGCCTTGCCCGCCCCGTGGGCCTCGGCGACGGCGGCGGCACGGCCGGCGTCGAGGTCGAGGGCCAGCAGCTCCTCGACCTCCTCGGACTCGCCGAGGTCGCGCACGATGGCCGGCGCGATGGTCCCGGCCGCGCCCAGCACGGCGACCCTCATGCCACCAGCTCCCGCGCGCGCAGGGCCAGCCAGAACTCGATCCGGTCGCGGGCGCTGCCCAGGTCGCGGCCGGTCAGCTCCTCCACTCGGCGGATGCGGTAGCGCAGCGTGTGGCGGTGGCAGTAGAGCTCGCGGGCAGCGCGTTCCCACTGTCCGTTGTGCTCGATGAACGCCTCCAGCGAGCGCACCAGCTCGTCGCCGTACGCGCCGCCCCCGTCGGCCAGCGGGCCCAGGACGCTGTCGCAGTAGAGGCCGAGGGCCTCGTCGTCCTGCAGCGAGAGCAGCAGGCGGAAGGCGCCGAGGTCGCGGTGGGAGGCCACGGCGGGACCGTCGCCGTTGGCGATCGCGGCCGCCTCGAGCGCGCAGCGGGCTTCGTGGAAGGACCGTCTCAGCGCCCCCACCGGCGCCGCCCGGCTGACCGCCGCCCGCGGCTGGGGCACCTGCGAGGACGCCAGCGCCTCACGTGCCGCCGTCGCCAGCTCGATCGGGTCAAGCCCCTCGGGCGCGTCGACCACCGCGCACAGCAGGGCTCCCCGGACCGCCACCAGGGCCCCCACTGCCGACTCGCGCAGGCAGGCTTCGAGGTCGGCTGCGAGCGCCGCCGGGTCGGGCGGCGCGAAGGCGAGGACAGCGGCCGTGGCCCCGATGCCGAAGGGCCGCAGGCGCAGCGCGACGTCGCGCTCGGCCAGGCCGCCGGCAAGCGCCTCGGCCAGGACGTCGCCCGCCAGCCGGCGCTCGGTGTCGCGCATCGCGCGCTGACGCATGAGCTCGAGCGCCACCACGGTCACCGCCTGCTGGAGGATCAGCCGCTCGAAGTCTCCGAGCCCGCCGGCGTCGCGGGCAGCCAGCAGCCAGGCCTGCGGGGCGCCGTGTCCGCGCGTCGACACGGGGAGCACGAGCGAGCGTCCGGCGATCGAGGGATGGGCGGGCGCGACCTCGGCGCCGTGGCCGTTGCGGTCGATGGCCAGGCTGGTGGCGCGGGCCCGCACGTCCTCGCGCACCTCCCGCACCGCCTCTTTGTCCAGCGGCCGCCGGAACGAGCGCGCCGCCAGGGTCTCGCCGCGCGAGTCGAGCACGGTCACCGTTCCCCCGATGGTCGTCGAGAGCGCCCGTACGACCTCCTCGAGCCCGCGCTCCTCGAGCACCAGGCGCTCCAGGCGCTTGTGGATGGCGATGCCGCGCTGAAGGACCTCGTAGTGCTCGTTGACCAGGCGCGCGAACGCCTTCTCGGTGAGCGCGATGAACGGCATCTCGTAAGGAACCTCGAACACGGGAAGCCCGTCGGAGCGCGCCGACTCCAGCAGCGGCTCGGGCACAGCGTCGTGACCGAAGCCGGTGCCGAAGCCCAGCCCGGCCAGATGGTGCTCAGCCAGCAGGCGGGCGAAGTCGCGCTGGCGCCGGGCCGTCGAGAGCTGCAGGCCCGTGGTCAGGAGCAGCTCACCACCCGACAGCCACGGCGTAGGGTCGGTCAGCTCGGTGATGTGGACCCAGCGCACCGGGGCATGGGCGGCCTCCTCGCCGCTGGCCAGCGAGAGGCCCAGCTCGTCGACCAGCGCGCGGACGGTGAGCATCGAGCTCTAGGCTCCGACCACGCGCCGCGCGGCCTCGGTCAGCACCGTGCGCAGGACCCCCTCGATCTCCTCGAATTGCTCGCTATCGGCGATCAGTGGCGGCGAGAGCTGGATGACCGGATCGCCGCGGTCGTCGGCACGGCAGATCAGGCCGTTCTCGTAGAGAGCGCCCGAGAGGTAGCCGCGCAGCAGCACCTCGGACTCCTCGTCGTCGAAGCTCTGGCGCGTGTCTTGGTCCTTGACCAGCTCGATGGCCTGGAAGTAGCCGGCCCCACGGACGTCGCCGACGATCGGGATGTCGCGCAGGCTCTCGAGCATCGCCCGGAACTCCGCCTCCTTGTCGCGCACGTGCCCGGGCAGGTCCTCGTCCTCGAAGATGTCGAGGTTGGCCATCGCCGCCGCCGCCGCAACGGGGTGGCCACCGAACGTCAACCCATGGCTGAAGATCTGCTTGTCGGCCATGAACGGCTCGGCGACCCTGTCGGACGCGATCACCGCTCCCATCGGCGAATACGCCGAGGTCAACCCCTTGGCGGTGGTGATGATGTCGGGCAGGTAGCCGTAGCGCTCGGCGCCGAAGTAGTGGCCCAGCCGTCCCCACGAGCAGATCACCTCGTCGGAGATCAGCAGCACGCCGTAGCGGTCGCAGATCTCGCGGACCCGCGGCCAGTAGCCCTCCTGGGGGGTGAAGCACCCGCCCGCGTTCTGCACCGGCTCGAGGATCACGGCCGACACCGTCTCGGGCCCCTCGAAGAGGATGCGCTCCTCGATCGCGTCGGCGGCCCACAGCGGGTCGCGGCCCTCGGGCCAGTGGTAGGAGTTCGTGTTGGGCACGTGGCAGCCGCCCGGGAGCATCGGCTCGAACGGCGCGCGCAGTGCGGAGATGCCGGTGGCCGACAGCGCCCCCATCGAAGTGCCGTGGTAGGCCACCTCGCGGGCGATGAGCTTGAAGCGCCCCGCCTCGCCGTTGAGCTTGTGCCACGCCCGGCACAGCTTGAGGGCGGACTCGACCGCCTCGCTGCCGCCGGAGGTGAAGAAGACCCGGTCGAGGTCGCCCGGGGCGAGGCTCGCCACGCGCGCGGCCAATTCGATCGCCCGGGGATGGGCGTAGCTCCAGTTCGTGAAGAAGGCGAGGTCTCGGGCCTGCTGCGCCATCGCGTTGGCGATCTCGGCCCGTCCGTGACCGGCGTTCACGCAGAAGAGCGCGGAGAGGCCGTCGAGATAGCGCTTGCCGTGCTCGTCGTAGACATAGCAGCCCTCGCCGTGGACGAGGATCGGCACGTCGGCATGGGCGTAGGCGCTCATGCGCGTGAAGTGCATCCAGAGGTGGCGCTTGGCCAGATCCTGCAGCGAGCTGCGCGGCTCCTCGGGAACCTGCGTCACGTACTGCGGCGTAGTGGCCATCTGCTCTCCTCGGTCCGCCGGATAGACGCCTCGTACAACGGTATCCGTGCCCAGTCCCAGCCACAAGCGCGCACAAAGGTCAAATCCATCCCTCGACTTTGTCCATTTCGGATAACAGGGTCGACGGTTAGGCCTTCTGCCCCTTGCGGCCCCGCCGCTGCGGCCATAGGTTGCGTGCCTTGACGCCGCACGAATTGGTTTGCGGTGAGGGGGAGAAGCGAAGTCTTGGACAGCGGACACCAGCCGGTCCCCAGCGTGCGGCTCGAGCGCGTCACCAAGCGCTTCGACGATGTGGCGGCCGTCGACGATCTGAACCTCGACATCGAGCGTGGCGAGTTCTTCACGCTGCTCGGACCCAGCGGCTGCGGCAAGACGACGACGCTGCGGATGGTGGCGGGGTTCGAGGAGCCCACCGAAGGGCGTGTGCTCCTCGACGGCGCGGACGTCACCGGGCTTCCCGCCTTCAAGCGCCCTGTCAACACCGTCTTCCAGAGCTACGCGCTCTTCCCGCACCTGCGCGTGTCCGAGAACGTGGCCTTCGGCCTGAAGCGCAAGAAGGTTGCGAAGCCCGAGATTCGCCGACGCGTCGACGATGAGCTCGAGCGTGTGGGTCTCGCGGCCGAGGCCAACCGCCGGCCGGCTCAGCTCTCGGGCGGCCAGCAGCAACGGGTGGCACTCGCACGCGCGCTGGTCAACCGCCCCGCGGTGCTCCTGCTCGACGAGCCGCTCGGGGCCCTGGATCTCAAGCTGCGAAAGCAGCTGCAGCTCGAGCTCAAGCGCATCCAGCGCGACGTCGGCATCACCTTCGTCTACGTGACCCACGACCAGGAGGAGGCGCTCACCATGTCCGACCGCATCGCGGTGATGAATCGCGGCGTGGTCGAGCAGGTCGACGTGCCCGAGACGGTCTACGAGCGGCCCCGCACGAGATTCGTGGCCGGTTTCATCGGCGTGTCGAACCTGATGCCCGGCGAGGTCGTCTCCACCAACGGCCGCTCCGCCCAGCTGCGACTCGATGCCGGGGTGACGGTCACCACCGGCTCGGCCGGTGCGTCCACGGGCGAGCGCTGCCAGGCGGTCGTGCGCCCCGAGAAGCTTCAGATCCGCGGGAGCGAAGGCGACCACGGGCAGCCGACGGTCCAGGGGGTGCTGGAGAGCTCGCTCTACCTCGGAACCGCCACGCAGGTCCTCGTGCGCCTGTCCGACGGAACCGGAATGACCGTTCTGGTGCCCAACGCCGACGAGGAGCAGCGCCGGGCGCTGCCGCCACCAGGCTCCACGGTGAGGATCGCCTGGTCGCAGGAGAACATCCACATGGTGAAAGAGACGCAGGGCGACGCGATGGCGCGCTCGGTCCCCGCACCGGCCTAGACAAAGGAGAACCCACGTGAGCCACAGGACGGAGTTCGAGCGACGCTTCGAGGAGACCCTGCAGCAGGCTCTGACACGCCGCCGGTTGCTGCGCCAAGGAGGAGCCGGTGCGCTGTGGCTGGGGGCCGCCGCCTACCTGTCGGCCTGCGGGGGCGGGAAGCTCGGAGGGACCGAGAAGTCGGCCGAGAAGGTCATTCCGAAGGGACAGCTCTCCAAGACCCTTACCTTCTCCAACTGGCCCCTCTACATCGACGTCGACGACAAGACCAAGCGCCGCCCGACGCTGGACAAGTTCCAGCGCAGGTACGGCACCAACGTCAGGTACATCGAGGAGATCAACGACAACGCCGAGTTCTTCGGCAAGGTGCGCCAGCAGTACGCCCAGGGCCAGTCGGGCGGGCGCGACCTGCACGTGGTCACCGACTGGATGTGCAACCGCATGAAGCGCCTCGGCTACGTGCAGAAGCTCGACAAGTCCGAGATGCCCAATGTCAACGCCAACATCGAGGACGCGGTCGCCCATCCCGACTTCGACCCCAAGCGCGAGTTCTCGGTCCCCTGGCAGTCGGGGCAGGTCCTGATCATCTACAGACAGGACAAGGTGGGCAACAGCGTCCAGAGCGTCAACGATCTCTTCGACCCCAAGCTCAAGGGCAAGGTGACCATGCTCAGCGAGATGCGCGACACGGTGGGGTCGGTCTTGCTGGCCGACGGCATCCAGCCCGAGAAGGCCACCAAGGACCAGGTCATGACGGCGATCGACAAGGTCGCGAAGGCGGCCAAGGACGGCCAGATCCGCCGCTTCACCGGCAACGATTACACCAAGGACATCCTCAAGGGCGACTCACACGCCATCCTCGGCTGGTCGGGGGACGCCGTGCAGCTGCAGAGCGACAACAAGAACGTGAAGTACCGCCAGCCCGCCAGCGGGTTCATGATCTTCACTGACTCCATGCAGATCCCGGTCGGAGCGCCCCACGCCTTCACCGCGCAGAAGATGATGGACTTCGTCTACCAGCCGGAGATCCAGGCCGAGATCACCGCCTACGTCAACTACGTTCCGCCGGTGAAGGGCACCAAGGAGGTGCTGCTGAAGAAGGATCCGGAGATCGCCAACGACCCGCTGATCTTCCCGGACCTCTCCAAGGCACACAACTTCAAGACGTTCTCTCCCGCCGACGAGGCGGAGATCGACGCCGCCTTCCAGCGCGCCACCGGCGCGTGACCGCGCTGCGGGGACGTAGGGGGCTCTTCCCCTACGGGCTTCTCGCGCCCGGCGTGCTCTGGCTGGCGGTCTTCTTCGCCGTCCCGCTGTACTACATGGCGAAGATCTCCCTTACGCAGGGAACGCTCGAGACCGGGTTCCAGTTCACCTGGCACTTCGGGACCTATGTCGAGGCGCTCTCCGCTTTCCGCGAGCAGTTCCTGCGCTCCTTCCTCTACGCCGGCGTGGCCACGTTGACCGCGCTGTTGGTCGGCTATCCGCTGGCGTGGGCGATCGCCTTTCGCGCCGGCAGGTGGAAGAACGCCCTGCTGCTGGTGGTGATCCTTCCCTTCTTCACCACCTACCTCGTCCGGACCCTCTCGTGGGAGACCATCCTCGACGACGACGGGGTAGTGGTGCACACCCTGCACAGCGTCGGACTGCTGTCGGGCGATGGGCGGCTGCTGGCCACGGGCACCGCGGTCGTAGCCGGCATCACCTACAACTTCCTGCCGTTCATGATCCTCCCGCTCTACGCCAGCCTGGAGCGGATCGACAAGCGGATGCTCGAGGCGGCCAACGACCTCTACGCCCGCCGGCGCGACGTCTTCTGGCGCGTCGTGCTCCCGATGTCCACGCCCGGCGTCGTCGCCGGCGCACTGCTGACCTTCATTCCCGCCGCCGGGGACTTCGTCAACGCGACGCTCCTGGGCACGCCGCAGCAGGCGATGATCGGCAACGTCATCCAGAGCCGCTACCTGGTGGTCACGGACTATCCCACTGCCGCCGCGCTCTCCTTCGCGCTGATGGCGGTCATCCTCGTGCTGCTGCTGGCCTACGCGCGGCTGGTCGGTACCGAGGCGCTCACGGGCGCCGAGGGGCAGCCCGCGTGATGGAGGCCGGCACCGTCGGCGCACCGGTGCGCGCGGAGAGCCGACCGGCCCTCATGCGCACCGCCCGCGGAGTCCTGCACCAGTCGCTGAACGTCTACTGCGGCCTGGTCCTCGCCTATCTGCTGGCGCCGATCGCGATCATCCTGCTCTTCTCGTTCAACCACACGCGCAGCCGGTTCAACTTCGTGTGGCAGGGCTTCACCCTCCAGAACTGGGCCGACCCGTTCAAGATCCCCGATCTGTCCGACGCGATGAAGGTGAGCCTGGAGGTCGCGGCTCTCTCGACCGTCATCGCCACCGCCCTGGGGACGCTGATGGCGCTCGCCCTGGTGCGCTACCAGTTTCGCGGTCGGGCCCCGCTGAACTTCTTCATATTCCTACCGCTGGCGACGCCCGAGGTCGTCATGGGCGCCTCGCTGCTGTCGCTCTTCCTCTCGCTCGGCGTGGCCACTGGCTTCGCCACGATCGTCATCGCCCACGTGATGTTCAACATCTCGTTCGTCGTGGTCACGGTGCGCTCGCGCCTGATCGGCTTCGACCGCTCGATCGAGGAGGCCGCGCAGGACCTCGGTGCCAATGCCTTCCAGACGTTCGTGAGGGTGACGCTTCCCCTGATCGCGCCCGGGGTGCTGGCCGCGGCGCTCCTTGCCTTCGGGCTGTCCATCGACGACTTCGTCATAACGAACTTCAACAACGGCTCGACCGTGACCTACCCGCTCTACATCTGGGGTGCGGCGCGCGTCTCCCTGCCGCCCCAGATCAACGTCATCGCCGCAATGATCTTCGTCTTCACCCTGGCGATGATGGCCTTGGTCGTCTGGCAGCAGCGCCGAGCGGAGCGCATGGCCGCGGTGCGTCCCGAGCCCGAGGCGGGCTGAAGCGTCAATACGGGGGTCCGGTGCGGTGATCGGATTCGATCTCCGCGGCAACCGCAGCGACGGTCTGGACGCGTCGTCTGCGCGAGGCCGCGGGCCCGGTCGTCTGCTCGCCGGTTGGGTGCCGGGCCTAGATCGGCCGGCAGGCCGGCTGAAGCGTGACCGTCGGGTTCGTGCGCGGGCGGAAGCTGCCGGGAAGCAGGTAGACCCGCAGGACGTCGTCGCAGCGGATGGCCGAGTTGAGCGGGATGGCGAACTCGACGGTGTGGTAGCGGCAGTCGACCGTGCGCGCGTTGATGCGCTGGCAGCCGTCGACGCCGTAGGCCTCGGGGAAGTCGAGGCGCAGGTAGAGGCTGCGGGCGAAGCCCTGGGTCACGCTGCTGGCCCGGGCGAGCGTGAGGACGCGGGGCGGCACGGTCGCTCCCGCGGGAGAGGGCACGCCGGCCAGCGCGAGCGCCGCCACGGCGGCGGCACATGCCACGACAGCGGCGATCACGCGCAGCCGGCCGAAGGCAGCGCTCACTTGTAGACCTTCATGCTCGCCGACATGCCCTGGCGCAGCCCGGGGTCCGGAGCCCCATCGAAGCGCACCTTGACGTCGTACTCCTGGGCCTGCTGCTTCTCGGAGACCGAGAACGAGAGGCTCTGCTGGTGGGGCTCCTCGCTGATCTCCTCGACCACCCCGGGCAGCTCGCGGCCGCCGAAGGCGTCGACCGAGACCTCGGCACGCTGGCCGATACGCAGGTCCGATAGGCCCTTGTCCTCCTTGATGCGCCCGATGGCGCGCAGGTCGCCGCGATCGATCAGGGTGGCCACCGTGGTGCCGGGGGCGATGGAGGCCCCGAGGTCCTGGCGGATCGAGATGACCGATCCGGTGACGTCCGAGGTGATGAGCTCGTTGCCCACCCGGGCGATCGGGTGGTGGGCGCGGACGGAATCGCCGATCGACGCGTAGTCCTCCTTGAGGGTCCCGCCCTCGTGGGCGGGGAGCGCAGTCTGGGGTGCGGAGATGACCACGTCGTCGATCTTCACCCGCTTGCTGACCTCGGAGATGTAGACGAACAGGCCGATGCCCAGGACGACCACCACCGCCGCGGCGATCGGAGCCACCCGGCGCCAGGGGAAGGGGCGGCGCTCCGCCTCGACCTCGTCCGCCGGCGCCCCGTCAGGGCCGGGCCCCTGCTGATCGCCGGACTCGTCCTGGTCGGGGGGGCGGCCGCCGCCGCCATCGTGGTCGAGGGGCCGCTCGACCTGCCTCTCGCGATCGAGCGGGCGCCCGTCGCCGTGCTCGTCGTGCTCGTCGTGCTCGTCGTGCTCGACGGGCGGGGCGTCGGCCGGCGCGACGGGGTGCTCGCGCGTGCTCATCGCTGCACGTCTCGCCGCTTGGGCGCGGTGTGGAATCGCCCGCTCATCCGCTCAGGTCCGGGGGAGCGGCGATCGTCCGCACCACCCGCTCGCCCAAGCCGACGCCGCCGAGGATCTGCACCGTCGAGTCGTTCTGGAGGCCGGTGACCACGAGGCGGGCCTGCGGCTTGCCGTCCGGCCCGATGACCGTCACCGTGGGGTTGGCGCCCTCGGGGGAGCGGACGGCCGTGCGCGGGACGGTCAGGACCTGGTTGGCGCGAGCGACGGTCACGTTTGCCGTCGCGGTCATGCCGGGCTTGAGCTGCCCCTGGTCCTCGTCGAGCACGAGCGTCACCTCGTAGGTCACGACGTTGTTGACGATCCGGGCGATCGGATCGATCGAGGCGACGTGGGCGCCAAAGCGCTTGTCGGGCAGCGCGTCGACGGTGATGGAGGCGGCGTCGCCCCGGTGCAGCGACGCGGCGTCGGTCTCGTTGAAGTTGGCCTTGACCTGGAGGCCGCGGGTTTGGGCCAGGGTGATCAGGCCGCTCTGACCCGTGCCGGCGCCCGCGGCCCCCGCCCCGGGCGTCGGCGCGTTCTGACCGGCGGATGGGGCCGACCCGGCGGCCCCGCCGCTCTGGGGCATCGCCGCCGCCGCGGCAGCCGCGGACGGGCCGGCGGCCCCGACCAGCTGGCCGACCTTGGCGTCGACGTGGCCGACGACTCCCTCGACGGGCGCGCGCAGGACGGTGTCCTCCACCGCCTTGCGGGCGTCCTGGAGGGTCGACTGCGCCTGGGCGACGGTGGCCATCCCCACGGCGACGTCGGCGAACTTGATCTGCGCGTCGACGCTGTTGCGGGCCAGTGTCGTGCGCAGCTCGGCCTCGCTGCCCGTCAACGACGCCCGGGCCGAGTCGAGCTGCTGCTGGGCGGTGGCGATGCCGTTGGAGAGATTGCCGGCGGCGTCGCCCAACCGGCGGGTCGCCTCGCGCAGCGAGACGCGGTCGCCCTCCACGTCAGACACGTCGGTGCGGACGTTGGCGGTCGCGGTGTCGAGGTCCGCCTTGGCGTTGGCCTCGTCGGACTGCTCGGTGGCGATGCGATCCTGGAGCACGGCGATCCGGAAGTTCGCGTCGTTGATCTGGAAGGTGTCGGGCGGAACCTGCTTCTGCGCGTCGCGCAGACGGTCCAGGGCCGCGCGCAGCTGCTCCTGGTCCTGCTGGCGCTGGTTGCGATTGGCCAGGTACTCGCGCTGGAGGGCGTTGAGGCGGCTGCGGTCCTGGGCGAGGCGAAGCTGGGCGGCCCGCAGGTCGGCCTGCTCGCCGCTGACCCGGGCGCGGGCCAGCGCGCCGTGCAGGCCGGCGACGTTGGAGCGCCCGATGCGCCGCGCGTCGGCCAGGTCGCGCTCGGCGTTGCGCACGGCGACCCGCGACTGGTCGGCCATGCGCTGGCGCTCGGCCAGCTCGATTGGGGTCATCCCGCCGCGGGTCTGGGCCAGCCGGGCGCGGGCCGACTCCAGGTTGGCCTCGGCGGAGCCGAGCTGGGCGCGCTGCGAGCGATCGTCCAGGCGCGCGAGGACCTGACCGGGCGCGACGTGGTCCCCTTCCTCCACCGGCACCGAGATCAGCCGCCCGCTGGCCTCGAAGCCAAGCGAGAGCTCCCGGGGCGGCTCGACGTTGCCGTCGGCCGAGACCGTCGAGACCACGTTGCCCCGCTGCACCGGCACGGTGGCCGAGGCGCCGTCCTTGCCCGAGGAGCCCGAGGCGGCCACTATGGCCAGCAGGGCGACGATGGACACGCCGCCGAGCACCACGGCGAGCAGCGGTGCGCGGCGAAGGGCGGGGAGGATGCGGTTCATCGGTTCGGTGAGGAGGGACGATGGCGGACTGCGCCCGTATAACGAAACGATACAGTAGCGTTTCGTAATCGTGGCGACGGAGACCTCGCAGGACCCCCGGGTGGAGCGGTCGAAGAGCGCCGTGCTGGAGGCGGCGGTCGACCTGCTGCTCGAAGGGGGCGTGGGGGCGGTGACCGTCGAGGCGATCGTGGAGCGCTCGGGGGTGGCGCGCTCCACCATCTACCGTCACTGGGAGAGCCGGCGCGAGCTCTTGCTCGCCACCTTCGACGCCCTCACGCCGCCTCCCGACGACCCCAGGGTCGACGGTCCCCTTCGCGATCGGCTCGCCGACTTGCTCCAGAGCCGGGCGCGCCGCATCGGCAGCGTTCCCTGGGCGGCGGCCATCCCCACCCTGCTCGATGCCACCTCGCGCGACCCCGAGCTCGCCGGTGTGCGCGAGCGTCTGGTCGAGCAGCACCGCGGCGCCTTCCGGCGCACGCTTGAGCGCGCGGTCGAGGAGGGCGAGCTACCCGCGACGACCGACATGAGCGAGGCGATCTCGCAGATCGCCGGCCCGATGTTCTACCGCCTGCTGATCAGCCGCGAGCCGCTCGACGACGCGTTCGCGCGCCGTGTCGTCGACCTGTTCCTGGCGAGCCGCCAGCGGTAGGGGCCAGGCGCCGCTTCCCGTCGGCCGCCGGCGGTAGGAATCCGCTGCTTCCGGGGTCAACCGCCGGTTCCCGCCAGCCGGCAGCGCACCTGGTAGACGGAGGTAAAGCCGCTCTCGAAGCCGCGCCGGGCGGCGCGGAGATAGAGCCGCCACACCCGCAGGCGCTCGGGTCCGGCCAGGCGGGTGGCCTCGTCCAGGTGGTCGTCGAGCCGCGCCGCCCATTCGCGCAGCGTGCGGGCGTAGTCGGAGGCGAAGCCCTCGACATGCTCGGTGACGAACCCCGCGCGCTCCAGAGCCAGCTCCACGCGCGAGAGGTGCAGGGGAGCGGCGTCGGGGAAGACGTAGCGCTCGGAGAAGGCGCCGGCCTCGGGATCGCCGTGCCGCAGGCGGGCGATGCCGTGGTTGAGCAGGCGCCCGCCGGGTGACAGGAGCCCGGCGAGCTGGCGCGCGTAGAGGTCGATGCGGTTGTCCCCCACGTGCTCGACCATGCCGATGGAGGCGATGGCGTCGAAGCGCTCCCCGGCCAGGTCGCGGTAGTCCATGACGCGGATCTCCACTCCGTCGGCCACCCCCGCGCGCTCGGCCCGCTCGCGGGCGAGCTGCGCCTGGGGCTCCGAGAGCGTGATGCCCACCACCTTCACGCCGTGACGCTGGGCGGCGTGGACGGCGAAGCTGCCCCACCCGCACCCCACGTCGAGCAGGTGCTGGCCCGGCTGGAGCTCGAGCTTGCGACAGACCAGCTCGAGCTTGGCCTCCTGGGCCTCCTCCAGCGTGGTGGCGCCGCGGGAGAAGATCGCGCAGCTGTAGGTCATCGAGTCGTCGAGGAACAGTGCGAAGAAGTCGTTGGAGACGTCGTAGTGATGGCGCACGGCGCGCGCGTCGCGCTCGCGGCTGTGCCGGCGCCCGCTGGGCACGAGCTCGGCGGCGGGACGCCGGGGCGGTCGGCGCACTCCGGCGCCGAGCGCGGCAGCGACAGCGAGGCGGGCGCGCGCGCGGCGATCGAGCGACGGCGGCTTCCACGTCTCGAGCACTCTGAGCACCGCATCGAGGTCGTCGACCTCGAGATCGCCCGCGACGTAGGCTCGGCCGAGCCCGAGCTGCCCTGGGGCGGCCAGAGCGCGGGCCAGGGCGCCGGGCGAGCGCACGCTGAAGGTCGGCCCGCCGCCGTTGACCGTGGCCGGGAGCGAGGTCTCATCCCAGAAGCGCAGGACGAAGGGCCGCTCGGGCAGCGTGGCCGCCAGCTCACGCCGCAGGGGGGCGGTGCGGAGGTTGGCCATCGAGGGCAGCCGCCGGTCGGGCGCTCGAGGCCTACGGCCGGGCCGGCTCGGCCACGAGTTTGCTGGCCTGGCGGCTGGGGCTGACCCGGACGACGTCCCAGGCCAGGCCGACCATCTCGAGCGCCCGGATGACCGCCGAGGAGAGGTCGATCTCCCGGCGCCCCAGCCCGTGCACGGCCGAGGTGGGGAAGGCGTGGTGGTTGTTGTGCCAGGACTCGCCGAACGAGAGCAGGGCCAGCCACGACAGGTTGCGCGACTCGTCGCCGGTGGCAAAGCGCCGTCGGCCGAAGAAGTGGCACAACGAGTTGATGCTGTAGGTCACGTGGTGAAGCACCAGGAGCCGGATCGCCCCGCCCCACAGGAGCCCGGTGAGGCCCGACTGGATCGTCCCACCGATAGCCACGCCGAGGCCGAAGGCGGCGCCCAGGCCGGCCGCCACCCACACGACGAAGGTCCGGTTGACGAAGGAGACGATCGGGTCCGCGAGCAGGTCGGGCGCGTAGCGCGCCTTGGCGCCGCGCTGGGTGTGGATGAACAGCCAGCCGACGTGAGCGTGGAGAAGACCGCGCATGGCGCCGCGCAGGCCGCCGCCATGGTCGACGTGCGGGCTGTGGGGGTCGCCCGGCTGGTCGGAGAACGCGTGGTGCTTGCGATGGTCGGCCACCCAGGCGATCACCGGCCCCTCGACGGCCGCCGACCCCAGCACGGCCAGCAGGGCGCGGACCGGCCGGGTGGTGGCGAAGCTGCGGTGGGTGAAGAGCCGGTGGAAGCCGACGGTGACGCCCAGCCCGGTGGCGACGTAGAGGATGGCGAAGACGAGGACGTCGCTGACGTGGAGCAGATTGGCCCAGGTCTGCCAGACGAGCGCGCCCAGCCCCAGGAAGGGGATGAGCGTGACGGCCCCGGTGGCGACGCGGTCGAGCGTCTCGTGCGTGACCGGCTGTACGTCGCCGGCGTCGGGCGGCGAGGCGGCGCTCACCGGGGTTGCCTCCGCGGGCGCGTCCGCGGGCGCGGAGGGTTGCGCTTGCGTTCGGCCGGCGTCATCTGGCGGACGGTGAGCGAGCCGTCAGCGATCTGCTCCTCGATGTGGGCGAGCTTCTCCTGTCGCTTGGCGGCTGCTCGCTCCTGCTGGGTCTTGCCCTGTCCGGCCAGTTTCCGTCACCCCTCTCTACCGTCTGATGCCCAAAGAGGAAGCCCTGTGCTGCCACCCTACCGTGGCTCCCACACGGTCTAACGTCCGAAACCTGAATTGCGCGAGTTCGCGGCCTGGCTCGTGTGTGAAACCCGACACTCGCTGCGCGCGGTGGATCCGGGATCAGCCCCCGCCGAGGCCGGCCTGGAGCACCTGGCGGGCGATCGGCGCGGCGGTGTCGCCGCCGAACCCGCCGTGGACGACCAGCACCCCGACGACCAGCTTCGGGCGAGGAGCGGGGGCGAAGGCCACGAACCACGCATCGTTGGGCTCGCCCGCCCCCAGCTCCGCCGTTCCGGTCTTGCCCGCGACCTGCCGGCCGCTGATCGCGGCGGCGCTTCCCGTCCCCTCGCCTCCGTTGACCACGGCGACCATCAAGCGGCGCACCAGCCCGGCCACCCGCGGGCTGGTGGCGCGAACGAGCCGCGGCGGCTCGTCGTGGAGGAGGGTGAGCTCGGGGCGCCGTCCGCCGTTGGCGATCACCGCTCCGACCCGGGCCATGCCCAGGGCGGTGGACAGCACGCGACCCTGGCCGATGGCCGAGGCCCCGACCTCGGCGTCGCCGGTCATCCGGCTGGCCGACGGGATCGTGCTCGGGGCCGCCCCCGGCACTCCGGGCGCCTGGTTGAACCCGAAGCGCTGGGCGACGTCGACCAGGCGGCGGCCGCCGAGCTTGACCCCCAGCGGCGCGAAGACCGAGTTGCAGGACTTCGAGAAGGACTCCGTGAGGTCGCCGCCGCAGGCCTCGTTATGGGCGTTGGCCAGGAAGCGGCCGCCGACGTCGGCCCCGGTCCTGACGGGGAAGGTGCTGTCGAGGTTGACCCGCCCCGCCTCGAGGGCGGCCGTGACCGTCATGATCTTGAAGGAGGAGCCCGGCGGCTGGGTTCCGTCGAGCGCGATGCCCGAAAGGGCGAGAACCTCGCCGGTGGCGGGCTCGAGGACGGCCACCGCCCCGAACTGGCCGCCCAGCGCCTGCTGGGCCGCCGCCTCGAGGCTCGGATCGATCGAGGTCCGGACCGCTGGCGCGGGTCGGGGTCGCGAGCGCGCGAGCACACGGGCGCCGGCCAGGAGGACGCCGCCTGGGCGTCCGCGCAGGCGGGTATCGAGGGCCTGCTCTAGCCCCGAGAGGCCGACGGAGGTGCCCGCGGGGAAGCCCGCGGCCACGAGCGCGCGAGCCCGGGCGCCCTTGGCACGGCCCAGGTCACCCACGATCCCGCTGGCGGCCGCTCCTGCGTCGGTGACCGTCCCATCCGAACCGGCGAGTCGGGTTCCGTCCCGGGCGAGCAGCGGGGCACGGCGCGGGGCGCGGGTACGGCGCTGGAGGGGCCCGTCGGCGACCAGCCCGGGGAAGGTCAAGGCCCGCGTCCAGACGACTCCGCGCGAGTCGCCGGCCGAGACCGGGACGCGCACGTCGCCGGCCAGCGTGCCGAAGATCCGCGTGCGCACGCGCACGGGAAGGATCCAGTCGCCTCGCCGGCGGGCTAGGCGCCCCGTGCGCAGGCCGGTGGCCGTCGCGGTGGTCGCCGCCCGCCGGTAGGCGGCGGTGAACTGGGCCCGCGACACGCTGCGCCGCCTGGCCGGGTCGAGCAGTGCGTACATGCCGCCGTAGTCGCGGCGCTCCCACGCCCGCGCGAAGCGCTCGACGATCGAGCGGCCGGCGTCGTCGCGAGCGCGCAGGAGCAGCAGCCCTCCGGCGATTCCGGCGCCCGCAGCGATCAGGACGACGAGCCAGCCCGCCGGGACGCGAGGCATTCGCCACCGGTGCCGTCTCCGGGTCGCGAAGGTCGCCCGGCCGCGTCGACGCCCGGTCGAGCGACCCGGTTCGAGGTAGGAGGGGAGGCTCACCGAGGACGGGTGGCTGGCCTCACCCGGCCAGCATAGGGGCCGCCCGGGCGACCGGGCCGCCCCGCCGGGATGCTCGGCCGATCGAGCTCCTTCCGCGTCCCGCGCCGAGCATTCGCCGCGCCGCCTCTTGGGCGACCAGAAAGGCGCCGGTCAGGTCGACGTCGATCACCCGCTGCCAGTCCTCGGCGGACAGCTCGAGGAACGGAGCGAGCTCGGGGTCCCGGCGTTGTTGACCAGCACGTCGAGGTCGCCGAGGTCGTCGACGAGGTCGCCGGTGATCCCGGAGTCAGACCCGGTGACAAGCGCGCGCGAGAACCGAATGGGCGCGGTCACCGCGGCGGCCGGTCGGCGCCGGGCGCGTCAGGCCGCGCTGGCCGGACCCTCCGCCGGCGGGGACGAGCGCTCGTCCGGCGGGGTCGAGCCTTGGTCCGGCGGGGCTGAGCCTTCGGCCGAAGGGGTCGAGCCCTCGCCCGACGGGGCTGAGCCCTCGGCGGGCGCGGCTGAGCCCCCGGCCGGCGGGCCCGGACGCCCGCCGCGACCCGTCCTGGCCTGGAGCTCGTCGATGCGCCGCGACGCGTCGGCCTTGCTCACGCTCTCGTCGAACGGCTCGCCCGCCTCCTGGCAGAGGGTGCGCAGGTAGGAGGCCTGCGGACCCGTCATCGGCTCGTCCCCGGTCACCCATTCGCGGGGATCCTTCTCGGGATTCGGAGTGGTCGCGCCTTCCACGTTGAGGCTGTACCCCAGCCGGCCCCGTGGCCAAACGAGGGCTGATCAGCCGCCGTCGCGCAGGGCGACGATCCGCTCGGCCACCTGCGCGAGGTCGTCACCCGTGGCGTCGAGGGGACGCGCGCTGGCCAGCAGCTCGCGCTCCTGGTGGCCGGCCCAGGCGCTGCGCAGGCCCGCGCGGCGCGCCCCCAGGCAGTCCCACCAGTGGGCGGCCACGAGGCACACCGCCTGGGGCTGCACGCCGAGCTCGGATACCCCATGCCGGTACACCCGCACGTCGGGCTTGTAGCGCTGGACCTGGTCGCAGCCGATGACCGGGGAGAGGAGCTCGTCCAGGCCGGCATGCTCGATTGCCGCGGTGGCCGAATCGGTTGCGCTGTTGGTGAGCACGCCGACCTCCAGGCCGGCTGCGCGCAGGCGCTCGATGGCGACGGCCGCCTGAGGGAAGGGGTCGAGCCTCGAGGCGAGCTCGAGCGCCTCATCGCAGCCCTCGTCGCTGCCCCGGCGCACTGTCAGCAGACGTCGCAGCGCCGCCCCGAGATAGTCGGGAAACGGGGCGAACTCGCCGGTGAGCGTGTCGACCATCGACTGGCTGACGGCGTCCTGGAGGGCGTCGCGGGCGAGCTGGCGGGAGGCCTCGTCGTCACCCAGCGGGCGCGCCATCGTCGCCGGGTCGAGCAGCGTGCCGTTGAGGTCGAAGAGGATCCAGCGCAGCTCCACGGACGCGCGCCTACCCGGATCGCCTGCCGCGAAGCGTCCACGGGTCGGTGGCGGAAATAGAGAGCCCCCGCCTGGGGGCGGGGGCTCTCGCGCCGGGGGTCCCAGCGCCCGGTCGCCCTGCGCGCTGGAGAAGGGCGATCAGGTCTTGCACGTTCACCCCTCGGAACGCACGACCGGAGCCGAGGTTGGCCGCTGGGCTCGAAACTTGCCCGGAGGCGATGCGCCCGGCGGGTTCGCACGGCGAGGCCGGCGTCGTCGCCAGGTGCGCGTCAGGTCAGTGCGACGGGCGGTGACCGGCCGCCGAGCGCTGATGGCCCTGCCCGTGCTGATATCCGCGGGCGCGCCCGTACGGCGGGGCGCCCGCCTTCGAGTGGCCCTGGGCGTTGCCCAAGCCCTCGTCGTGCCCGTCCTGCGAGCCCGATCCTCCCGCGTGATGCCGCGGGCTCGATTGCCCGCTCCCCCCGCGACTTCGAGCCGAGGACGTGCCATCCGAAGATCCTCCGCTGCCTTGCGACGGCGCCCTGCTCTGCGCCGACGAGCTCCGGCTCGAGACCCCGGTCCCGGCGGGCGAGCGCGCGACACTCGCCCGCCGTGGCCAGGCGGGCGAACTCGCCGCCCGACCCTCCCGCACGCCGAGCCCGGCCTGCCTGCGAACGGCGGCGACGGCCGCAAGCGCGGGAGCGCGGCGCGTGCCCAGCGAGGCCTTCGCCGTGGGCTTCTCGGCGGCAGCCGCCCTGGCCGCCGGCCCGGCCGACGGAGCGGAGCGTCCATGCAGCGCCGCCACCCCACCGGTTCCAACTCCCACGGCCAGAACTCCGGCGGCGATCAGCTTGACGACGCCGGCGCCGCCCACGACGGCCACTCCGCCGGCACCCGCGCCCCCGACCGCGGCGACGCTCCCGGCCTCTCCTGCCGCGAGGCCCGCCGAGCCGGCGCCGGCCGCTCCAGACGCCGCTCCCGCGGCGCCGGCTCCTCCGCCTGCGGCCACGCCGCCGGCGCCGCTCGCCGCGGCGGCGCCACCGCCTGCGACGGCCGCAAGGACGCCCGACTTGAGCCCCAGCGTCGGGACGACGGGAAGGAGCACGGCCATTGCCTTACGCTGGCGGCGCACCTCATTCTCGAACGATTGGCAGCCGGAGCACGTGCGCACGTGGCGGCGCAGGCCCGAGCGGCGCAGGGCGCCTCCGCTGAGCGTGGCGAGCTGCTGGCGGACCTCGAGGCACGGGGTCTCGCGCGCGGCCCGGCTGGCCGCGAGCGAGCTGCGGGCCTGGAAGACCAGCGCCTTCACCTTGGTGCGCGGGCAGCCCGCCACGTCGCCGATCTCCTCGTGGGACAGCGAGCCCAGCTCGGAGAGGACGAGCGCCGCTCGCTGGTTCTCCGGCAGGTCGCGCAGGTCGGCCAGCATGTCGCGCAGGTCCTGGCGCCGCTGCACCTCGGAGTCCAGTCCCTCGGTGGCCGGCGCGACGTCGTCGAGCGGGACGCTCTCCCGGCGCGCTCGCAGCATCGAGAGGCAGTGGTTGCGAGCGATGGTGTACAGCCACGGCCGCAGGTGAATCGGCTTGGAGGAGGAGACGAGGTCGCGGTAGGCGCCCATGAACGTCTGCTGGACCGCGTCCTCGGCCTCTTGGCGATCGCCGAGCATGTGGCGGCAGAACGAGAGCAGCGGCCGGTGGTAGCGGTCGAAGATGGCCTCAAAGGCGCCGGAATCGCCGGCCCGCAGGGCGGCCACCAGTCCGTCGTCGCCGCTGGGTCGGGGAAGGAGGTGAAGCGTGCGAGGCGGCTTCCGTACAGCCTGCGCTTCCATGCCGGGAGTATGGCGGACTCGCGTCGAGCAGGTGACCGCAAGTCGTCCATGCCCGCTGGAACGCGGCGGCGGCCCCCAGGTTGGCCGGTTCTCTCCCCGGGCTGCAGGAGCTTCTCCCGTACGGAACAATGTCGGGCGCCGTGCCGCTCTTGCCCATGGGCTGGCTCTACCGACGGCTGGGGAGGTACTACCCGGTCGCCTTCTTCCTGCTTCAGCTCTCGATCGGCACGCTGGTCACGGCCGGTACCGTCTGGCTGGTCACGTTCTTCTACGCGGCGACCTCGCGCGAGCTGCTCGAGGTGCTGGCCATCACCGAGGGCCTGACCGTCGGCGGCCTGAGCTACGGCTTTGTCAAGACGCTGCCCCGGCTGCGGCCGCTCAAGCGGTGGATCGCCGGTCAGCGCGAGCAGCGCTGCTCGCTGGAGGCCTGGGAGGCGGCGGTGAACCTGCCGGCGCGGGTCTTCCGCGAGGACGTCCCGCGCGCCCTGCTCGTCACCGGCGTGCCCAGCGTGATCGCGGTGGTCGCGCTTCTGCACCTGCCGTGGACGACGTTCTGGCCGCTGCTCGCCGCGGGAGCTGCCGCGGCCACCTACGCCGGGGTGCTCCAGTACTTCGCGATCGAGCTCGGCATGCGCCCGGTCGTCGACGACATCGTCAAGATGCTGCCGCGCAACTTCCCCTTCCAGCGGCTGGGGCTGCCGTTGAGGATCAAGCTGCTGACGATCCTGCCGTTGATGAGCCTGCTCACCGGACTGATCGTCGCGGCCCTGACCGGCGGGGACAGCGCGAACCTCGGGGTGAGCTTCCTCATCACGCTGGGCGTGGTGTTCTCGGTCTCGCTGGAGCTGACCTTCTTGCTGTCGGACTCGATCACGCGGCCCATCAACGCCCTGGGCGACGGGATCCGCGCGGTCGAGGCGGGCGACTTCGACGTGCGAGTCCCGGTGACCACGAGCGACGACCTCGGGGAGCTCACCGACGGCTTCAACCGCATGGCCGCTGGCCTGGCCGAGCGCGAGCGGCTGCGGGAAGCCTTCGGGACCTATCTCGACAAGTCGGCGGCCGACTACATCCTCAGCGAGGGCTTCTCGCCCGAGGGCGTCGAGGTCGACGCCTCGATCCTCTTCTGCGACGTGCGCGACTTCACGGGCTTCTCCTCGGACGCCGATGCCTCCCAGGTCATCGCCGCGCTCAACCGGCTCTTCGAGGCCGTCGTCCCGATCGTCACTCGCCACGGCGGCCACATCGACAAGTTCGTCGGCGATGGCTTGCTGGCGGTCTTCGGCACGCCGGAGGGCTACGCCGACCACGCCGATCGCGCCCTGCGCGCCGGCTGCGAGATCGTCGAGGCGGTGGAAGAGGGAAAGGCCGGCCCACTGCGAGTGGGGGTGGGAATCAACTCGGGTCGGGTGGTGGCGGGCGCCATCGGCGGCGCTGGCCGGCTGAACTTCAGCGTCATCGGCGACGCCGTCAACGTCGCCGCGCGTGTGGAGGCGGCGACTCGCGACACCAGCGACGCGCTGCTCGTCACCGCCGAGACCCGCGACGCTCTGGTCAGGCCGGTGCCGTTGAAGTCGCGCGGCGAGGTTGCCCTGCGGGGCAAGGCCCAGCCGGTCGAGCTCTTCGCGGTCGGCCCCGACCAGGAGGAGTACGACCTCGCCACGGCGGCGACGGCCGGGGCGTCCTGACCGCCGCCGCCCGCCCGGGGGAGGGCTGTCGAACGCCGGTGCGCGTCGGCTGCTCGGGGTGGAACTACGCCGACTGGCGCGGACGGGTCTATCCCGCCGGCATGCCGCCGCGCCGCTGGCTCGCCCACTACGCGACGCTGCTCGACACCGTCGAGGTCAACTCCACCTTCTACCGGCTGGCCTCGCGCGACGCGGTCGCGGGTTGGGTCGAGCAGACGCCTCCCGACTTCGTCTTCGCCCTCAAGGCGAGCCGCTACCTCACCCACATGAAGCGCCTGACCGACCTCGATCGGGGGATCGAGCGCTACTACGAGCGGATCGAGCCGCTAGTCGGGACGCCCAAGCTCGGCCCGATCGTCTGGCAGCTGCCCGAGCGCTTCCACCGCGACGACGAGCGCCTGGCCCGGGCGCTGGAGGCCCTGCCGCCCGGCCGTCACTGCTTCGAGTTTCGACACCCGAGCTGGTTCGCGCCCGACGTGTGCGCCCTGCTGCGCGAGCACGCCGTTGCCCTGGTCGTCGGCGATCATCCCGGCCGAGGGTTCCAGTCGTGGGAGATGACGGCGCCCTGGACGCTGGTGCGCTTCCACTACGGCGCTCGGGGCCGGCGCGGCAATTACTCGGCGCGCGAGCTGGAGACGTGGGCGGCCCGGATCGCGGGGTGGCGCCGAGAGGTGGAGGTATTCGCCTACTTCAACAACGACTGGGAGGGCTTCGCCGTGCGCAACGCGCTGGCGCTGCGGCGGCTGCTCGCGCTAAGCGGGGCGTCCGAGGGCGAAGGTTGACGGCCACACCGGACGGGTAGAGCGTCGCCATGGCGCCAGAGCAAGCCACGCCGGGCGAGGTCGAGCAGTCCCGCGGCCACCAGGCCAACATCACCACCGCGCCGCTCACCGAGGACGAGCGCCAGGACGACCGCGAGCGCGAGCACGACCTCGGCCGTCCCTTCCCCTGGCTCGCGGTCGCCGCCGCGCTGGTCCTCCTCGGACTCGCCATCGTCGCCGGGCTCGTCGTCGGCTGGCAGTACGCCATCGCCGTGGGCGTCCTCGCCCTGGTGATCCTCGTCTTCGTCGGCGGTCATCGCGCCCTGAGCCTGGCGGAGACCCGCCGCTACGACAGCCCAGGGCCCGCCAAGGACGCCGCCGCCGACGACGCCGGGAGTCCCGTTCCCAACGTCGGCTTCGACGAGCAGTCCCAGCTCGGCTCGACCGCCCAGCTGTCCGACGAGGAGCAGGCCGCCCACGCGGACATGGACCGCTCGACGGGTCAGGGGTAGGGCTCGGACGACGACTTCCCTCGAAGAGGGCTAGCTCTCGGTGCGGCCCAGCCCGTCGTAGAGGGTGAGGATCTGGCGGCGGACAGCAAGCCAGTGACGCCGCGCCCCCCACGCGTCGACGGAGGTGAAGACGGCCAGCCCTCTCATGGCGGCGTTGGCCAGGTCGAGGAGATCGCGGGCCTGCGGCTCGGCGGCCAGATCGGGAAACAACTGCACGAAGGTACGGGTGATGATGCGCATCACGCCGCGCGAAGCCGCCTCGAGAGCGGCCCCCAGGCCGGGGTCGGTGCGGGCCGCGGCCCACAGGTCGAGCATGGCCAGGAACAGGGGGCCGTTGTTGATCTCCCACAGCTGCTCCAGCGCGGCCAGCAGGCGCTCGCGCTCGGGCACGTCGGACGGGGGAGACTGCCGGCGCACCTCGGCGGCGAGCTTGTCGGCCAGGTGCTCGACGGACCGGGCGGCCAGCTCGGCGCGGGTGGGAAAGCAGTAGCGCACTCCCGCCTGCGAGATCCCGGCGCGTTCGGCGACGCGACGGGTGGTCATTCCCGCGTGCCCCTCTTCCAGCAGGCAGGCGAGGGCGGCATCGAGCACCGCCGCGCGGGTGGTGGCCCGGCGCTGCGCCTGGGTGCGCCGCGGGGGGCTCGCGGTTGCCATCGGGCTGCGAGGCTAGCGCATGGCGGAGAAAGACTGCTCATATGAGCAGTATCTATGCTAGGTGCGCCCAATGGGCGGAGGGAGAGGGCTGGCCGTGTGTCTGAGCGCCGTGTGCGCCGGCCTCGCCGGGCTGGCTCCGGGCGCCGCCACCGCGGATCCGCGCCCTCCCCAGTCGGACTCCTTCTACTCGCCCCCCCACGGGCTCTCCCACGAGCCGCGGGGGGCGATCCTGCGCTCGCGCAAGGTCGACGTCAAGCTGGGAGGAGTCCCTGTCACCGGTGCCCAGGCGAAGGGCTTCCAGCTCGCCTATCGCACCAACGACGCCCATCTCCGGCCCGTCGTCGGCGTGACCACGGTCCTCGTCCCGACCTTGCCGCCGCCCGCGGGGGGCCGTGACCTGGTGTCGCTCCAGGACGCCGAGGACAGCCTCGACCCGACCTGCGCCCCCTCCTACCAGCTGCAGCTGAGCTCCCCCGACAACGGCAACCTGGAGCTCGAGGCCACCGCGGTCTACAACCAGCTGGCGGCGGGCCGGTCCCTCGCGATTCCCGATCACGAGGGCCCGCGCTCGGAGTACATCGTCACCGGAATGGAGGGTCACGCCACACTGGACTCCATCCGGGCGGTGGAGCGCTTCCGCCGGGCCGAGCTGCCAGGAAGGCGGACGAAGGTCGGCATGGTCGGGTACTCGGGCGGTGCCCACGCCACGGCTTCGGCCGGCGAGCTCGCCCCGTCCTACGCGCGCGAGCTGCGGATCGTCGGCATCGCCGCCGGCGGGGTCCCCGTCGGCAACCGCAAGACCGTGAAGTTCCTCAACGGGTCCGTCGGCGCCGGCGTCCTGTTCGCGGTGTCCCAGGCTCTCAACCGGGAGTTCCCGAGCCTGCGCCTGTTCTCGCTGCTCAACCGCGCCGGCAAGGCGGAGGCCAAGAAGGCCAGGAAGGGCTGCGCGTCGTCGGTCTTCCAGGCGCCGTTTGCGCACTTCGACGACTACACGAAGGTGCCCCACGCCTTCAAGCTGCCGAACGTCAGGAAGGTCATCGCCCGCAACAAGCTGGGCCACGCGACGCCCACCGCGCCGACGTTCTTCTACAACGCGATCTCCGACGAGATCGTCGCGATCAAGCCCCTGGACAAGCTCGTGGCCCACTACTGCGCCCACGGCGCCAGGCTCAAGTACTACCGCGACCCGGCCGGGCTGGAGCACATCCAGGCCGTGACCATCTTCATCCCGATGGCGCTCAGCTACCTGACGGACCGGTTCGCCGGTCGGCCGGTGCCGAGCACCTGCTGAGCCGGCGCTCGGTGGGCTCTTCTACGGCGGCTCTGAGTCCAGGCCGCCGCGTTCATGTCATGCGGCTGGAGGGATTCGAACCCCCACGCCCTTTCGAGCAATACGACCTGAACGTATCGTGTCTGCCAATTCCACCACAGCCGCGTGGGTTCCGGAAATGTAGCGTCATCACGCCCCTTGGCTTGGGGCTCGCCCGAACGCTCGGCACCAGGGACCAGCCCAGGCCTTGCTAGCCTCGGCCACGCTTCGCGCCGCTATCGTCTAGGGGACTAGGACGCCGCCCTCTCACGGCGGAAACCGGGGTTCGAATCCCCGTAGCGGTATCGAAAGAGCCCCGTGTTTATCGGGCCTTTCGGCGTTCTGGGGGGCCGGTGGGACAGTCCGTGGGAGAGTCGGACGGCTAGGTCTATCGGCGAGGATGCTCGCGCAATCGCGCAGTCGGGCGAGGCAGTCTGGCCGTCGACTTCGCGGCGGCCGCCGGTGCTTGCGCCCGTGCCCTTGAGGGGCGGGGAGGGTTGGTCTTCACGAGGTCTGCTTGGGCGGCTTGTCGTTCTAGCGAAACGATTGGTGGCAGCCGAAGGGTCCGTGACATTTGGCAGGTTTGGACGTCCAAGCATTATCGGACGCGGAAAGAGCACGACTGCCTTCGGCGCTGAAGCGCCGCTGGGGGTCGACCCAGGGCCCAACGAACGGGGCAGCCTCCGGGTAGTCGCTCCCAGCGACCCTTCGAGCAAGGCGCTGGAGTGGATGCGATCCGAGCGCGAGGCTCTCCGAGTGGCTGAGGCTCGATCGATAACGCTGGCCGCCCTGCTCGCTGGCGAACACGCGCGCCGGGTCGAGGCAGAGCGCCGGTGCGACATCATGTTCTCCGAGATCCAATTCATCTGCGCACGTCTGCCCGCTAGGCGGCGGCAACGGCCAATCTGGACCCGCGCCCTCAACCGCAGCCGGTGACAGCGGTCGACACCGCTTCTGCTCCTGTGGCCCCGGGCGACGAGCAGCTGATGGCGCAGGTCTCCGCCGGAGATGCCGCCGCGTTCGGCGATCTCTACGACCGGTTCCGCAGGCGGGCGTACCGCGCCGCCCGATCGGTCTGTCGTAATGACGAGCGCGCCGAGGACGCGGTCCAGGAGGCCTTCCTCTCCATCTGGAGGGGCCGGGCGGGCTACGTCTCGGAACGAGGCAAGGTCGAGGCCTGGCTGTTGGCCGTGGTCCGCTACCGGGCCATCGCCATCGCGCGTCGCCACAGGATCCACGCCACACGGCAGGACGGGGCTGACCTCATCGAGTCGGTCCCGGCTCCAGGTGATGTGGTTGTTCAGACGGTGGACCGCGATGAGGCGCTTCGTTTGCGATCCGTGATCGCCCGGCTGCCCGAGGCGCAGCGGCAGGTGATCACGCTGGCGTTCTACGGTCAGCTGACGCATGCCGAGATCGGCACCCGGCTGGGGCTGCCCGCCGGGACGGTCAAGGCACGCATGCGCCTTGGCTTGCAAAAGCTTCGGGGACATGTCATGCGGATTCACGCCTAGTACACCGCGCGTGGGCAGCGGCCTCCGCGCGAGGCGTTCAGGGTCCGGCGCGGACCCGTGGGGGAGTCATCACGGCGTCTGCTTGCGGGCGTCTGCCACCTGGAGTTGCTCGTCG
>JBBPZM010000064.1:0-31519 GCA_038199035.1 Solirubrobacterales bacterium
AGCTCGGTGACCAGCTTGCGCTCGGCGCGGCCGATCTTGTTGAGCTTCTCGACCACGTGGACCGGGATGCGGATCGTGCGGGCCTTGTCGGCCAAGGCGCGGGCGATCGCCTGGCGGATCCACCACGTCGCATAGGTCGAGAACTTGAAGCCCTTGCGGTAGTCGAACTTCTCGGCCGCGCGGACCAGGCCCAGCGTGCCCTCCTGGATGAGGTCGAGGAAGGGAAGCCCCTGGTTGCGGTAGTTCTTGGCGATCGAGACCACCAGGCGCAGGTTGGACTCGACCATCTTCTGCTTGGCGTCAAGGTCGCCGCGCTCGATGCGCTTCGCCAGGTCGACCTCCTCCTGCGCGGTGAGCAGCCGCACCTTCCCGATGTCCTTGAGGAAGAGCTGGAGCGAGTCGGTGGTCATGTCGGGCTTGAGGTCCAGCGTCGCCTTGGCGCGCCGCCGGGTGCGCTTGTCGGGCGCACGCTCGACCTCGTTGGCCGCCGCCGTCGCCGGGTCGACCTCCTCGACCAGCTCGATCTCCGAGCGCTCGAGATAGCCCTTGAGCTCGTCGACGTCGGTCTCGTCGAAGTCGAGCTCGGAGACCGCGTCGGTGATCTCGGCGTGGGTGAGGACGCCGAGCTGCTGGCCCTTGACCAGCAGGCCCCTGACCTCTTCGAGCTCCTGAAGTTCCGTGACTGACATGGCTATCCGTTCTTCTCTGCGCGCCGGACGGGAGTGGACCTCGGCCCGGAGATCTCCAGAGTAGCGACGCCCGCGCGGGGTCCGCCCCACTCAAACATACGTTCTCAGCCTAAGCGCTATATTTTGTGAAGTCAAGCGACGATTGCCTCGAACTGGCAGTCGTCCACCAGGGCCCCGTCGGAGCTGGCCCGCGCCTGCCTTCGAGCCGCCCGCACATCGCGTAAGAACTACGTTCAACGCGGGCATCGGTTTCAAGTTTCGCCCTGGGCGCCCGAGATCCCTTTGATCCGGGGGCAGCACGAGCCAGCCGGGATGTCACCGGGGATGGGGACGGGCAAATACCGCACGCGCGCCCTAGGTCCCTCTGATCCGGCGGTCACCGGCTGACCGGGATGCAGTGGGACGGTGACGCGCGATAGCCCCGCTCGCGTCGCACGAGCGGCAGCGGTGCGCCATCATGTGGCCGTGCCCGCCGGCAAGGAGCCCAAGGAGAGGGGCGACGTGCTCTCGAGCCTGCCCTCTACCCGTCCTCAGCGTCGAAGCGCTCGGCGCGCAAAGGCCCCCGCCGAGTCGGCGGAACCCACCGAGCGGGCTAGGGCGGCTGAGGGCAGCAGCGCGCAGGCTCCGACGCCGGTTCAGCAGGCAGGCGTCCGCGGATCCTCCGGGGGAGCCGGTTCCGGCTCCCCCCAGCCCCGCCGGCGCGCGTCGTCCTCCTCCCCACGCCCGCGGACCGGCGAGCGGTCACGGCCGCCGCGTGCGGGCGCTTCCGCCCGACCCACCGCGTCGGGTGGTTCGCGGCCCAAGCCGAAGGCCAAGGCCGCCGGGGCCTCGGGCGCGACGCCTGCCGCCGTGCGGCCCTCGGCGGCGACCCGCCGGGCGCGCGATCCGGGCCCGAAGGCTCGGAAGTCGGCCGCTCCCGCCCCTCGCAAGCCTCCGGAGGGGCTGGAGCTAGTGGGCACGGCCGTACAGGCCGCTGGCGAGCTCGCCCAGCTGGGCCTGAGCCTGGGCTCCCAGGCGCTGCGGGGCGCGATCTCCCGCCTGCCGCGGCCGTAGCGGCGCGGCAGGCGACTGCTCCGCGAACCGCGCCGACGGCCCCGGGGACGGCACGCCTTCTGCGCGCTTCCCTATACTGCCGCCCGCCAGCCGAGCCTTCGCACGCCCAGCGTGCGGGGGGCGGGGGAACCACGATGCGGATCGACCTGATCCGCATGGGGCGAATCGACTTGCCACCGGCCATGCCGGGGCGCCGGTCGTAGCGCGCAGTGCGCGAGCCCGTCAGCTCACCTCGTAGGCGGCAGGAAGCCAAGTCACGTGAAGCGCTACCCCAAAAGAGCGACCCTGCTCGCCGTCATCTCGACGGCCGCCTGCTCGATCGCCGCCTCTCCTGCGGCGGCTCAGGGTGGCGCGCCGGGCGGCACGCCCGCCGGCAAGCTGGGCGCTTCGAGCGCGGCGCCCGTCGAGCGCTCCTCGGCCGGCAAGTCGGGGCGCGACCTCGCGACCTTCTTCGGGCCCGGGTTCTTCGGTCGCACCACCGCGTGCGGCACCGTGCTGGGCCACGCGACGATCGGCGTCGCCCACCGGACGCTGCCCTGCGGCACCCGCGTGGAGATCCGCTACGCCGGCCGGCGTCTCGTCGTCCCGGTCATCGATCGCGGGCCCTACGCCACCGGCGTCACCTGGGATCTGACCAGCGGCGCCGCACAGGCGCTCGGATTCTCCGGCCGTGACTACGTGGCCGCGGCCACGCTGGGCTCCGGTCCCGTTCCGCCTCGCTGAGGCTCCGTAGGGCTTGCCAGCGCCTGGCTGAGCGTCCGGCGGGGGGCTTGCCGGCGCAGCGCCTGGCTGACCGTCTGGCGGCACTGCGTGGCCGCCGCCGCCCCGCCTACGCCTCCGTCGGGAGGTGCTCCTCGTAGTCGGCGTCGGCCACCGCCACTCCGGCCGCCCGGGCGGCGAACATCCGCTCCTCGGCCTGATCGGTGAGGGCGAGCGGATCCCGGCCGTCCTGCGGGAAGACGGCGACCCCTATCGACGCTCGCAGAGGAGCTCCTCGCGCGCTGCCAGCTCTCTCGACCGCGCGGGCCAGCCGCGCGGCCAGCGACAGGCCTCCGGAGCGGCCGGCATCGGGCGCGATGACCCAGATCCGCCCGTCGTCCTCGTGAGCCAGGAGGTCGGCCCGGCGCACATGCTGGCGGATCGCTCGTCCGACCGCCCCCAGACCGGCGTCGGTGGCCTGACCGAGCTGCGAAAGCGACAGGCGGTCGGCACCGTCGACATCGATCAGCGCCAGGACGAACGGGCGTCCCGAGCGCCCGCCCTCCGCGAGCTCGCGCTCGAGGGCGGCGATCCACAGGGGCCGCGCGGCGCCGAGGCCGTCCCCCCGGCGGACGCTGAGCGGACGCTCGCCGACCTCGGCCAGGGGACCCCCGGCCGCCCGCGAGCTCGAAGCCTCGGCGAGGTGGGTTAGCGGATCCATGTCGTCGAGCTCGGACGCCCGACCCCCGAGGGACGGCTCCCCCAGCGACGGACGGGGGAAGGGCTGCGCGCCCGGCGAAGGGGCGTCACCCGGCCGGTCACGCTCGGTGCGGACGGCATCGCCCGTCGGGTCCCCACGCCGCAGCGCGATCGCGGCCAGGCGCGCGCAGACATGGGCCAGGCGGTCGGCGACCGCGAGCGCCGCGGCGGGATCGCTCCCCCCTCGAGACCGGCTGAGGACCCCGAGTAGCGCGACGCGCAGTGACTCGATCGCCTCCACCGCGCCGGCGGCCCGCCCAGCGGCATCGCCCTCTGCGCCAGCGCAGGCGCCGACGACACGAGCGACCAGCGCCGCACCGTCCTGCGTCGCGATCAGCCGCTCGAGCTCAGCGTCGGATCCGAGGGCGTCGAGCACCGCCCGGCACAGGTTCGGGCCCTCCCGCACCAGGTCCGCGACCGGGACGTCGGATGCCGAGGCCAGCGGCCGGGCGCCGATGAGGGCGAGCAGCCACTCCTTCGCGGCCTCGAGCGCCAAGTCGTCGGCGGGCGGGCCGAACAGGCTGACGGGAGGTGGGCTGGCCGGCCGGCACGGCGGGTCTGCGGGCACGGCGCCGTTTCATAGCAGCGGGCCGGGACGGTCAGCCGCGAGGGGCTCCGAGAAACCCGCTCGCAGCGGGAACGCGGCCCGGGGGCCGCGACGCCTGGAGCCGAGCGCCCTCGAGGAGGTGGCGGCCGCCGCGGCCCCCGACGGCGCGGGCGGGGCAGCGTCGAGTCTGAGATGCTGGCGGCCCTCGTGCGAACGCTGGCGCGCATGATCACCGCCCGGCGCCTGGCGCTCGCGGCCTTGGCGTGGCTGGTGGGCGCATGGCTGGTCGTTCGGCGCGCCGGCACCACCGCGCGCGGCGTGGCCACCGCGGTGGTCGCCGTTCCGTCGGACTCCACCACCGTGGACGCCTCGGGCGCGGTGCGATCGGTCCAGGCCGCCGACCTGACGATGACCGAGTCCGCGCTCGACGCCATCTGGACGCCGATGCACCTCGAGCGCCTGGCCCGCACCTACTGGCGCTTCCTCACGCGCGCCACCCTCGGCGTAGTCCGGGTCTCCTACACCCCGCGGGAGCGCTCCGTGGTCGTGGTGAGCAAGCCCGTGGTGTTGCTCAGCTTCGCCGCGCCGGAGTACGAGATGGACGCGCACCGGGGTGTGGTTCGCTGGCGCATCCAGGGCGGGTTGCTGGTGTCGCGGCGCGGCCGGGGCGGCGACGGCCGCCTACAGATCGACATGCGCCGCTCGGCGCCCAACCGCCACGGCGCGGTCACCGCCCGGGTGGAGGTCGAGGTGGCCAGCTTCCATCCCGCCATCGCGTCGGGGATCTCGCAGTGGGTCTACCGCAACACCCAGTCCCGCGTCCACGTGCTGGTCACGCACGGGTTCCTGCGGTCCTTGGCCCGGCTCGACCTCGCCGAGTCCCGTGTCGGGCGTTTCGCCCACGACACCCTGCCCGAGGGATCGGCCGGCGTGGTCCCCGACCCGCCGCCCGCTCCGCTTCCCCCGCCGCCGCCGGACGGGACTCCGGCCCCGCCCGCGCGGGTCCTTCAGCCCAGGTGAGTCCCCCCGGCGATGGCCCGCAGCTTGTCGCGGTCGTGGCGGGCTGACACCCGGCGCACCGTGCCCGAGCGCGAGCGCATGACCAGCGACTCGGTGGTCGCGCTGGCCCCGCGGTAGCGCACGCCCTGGAGCACGTCGCCGTCGGTCACCCCCGTGGCCGAGAAGAAGCAGTGCTGGCCGGCCACGAGGTCGTCGACGCCGAGCACGCGGTCGAGGTCGTAGCCGGCGTCGATGGCCGCCTGGCGCTCGGAGGCGTCGCGGGGCCACAGCCGCCCGACCAGCTGGCCGCCGATGCACTTGATGGCCGCGGCCGAGATGACTCCCTCCGGCGTGCCGCCGATCCCCCACAGCAGGTCGACCGGCGTGTCGTCCATCACCGCCTGGAGCGCGGCCGAGACGTCGCCGTCGGTGATCAGGCGCACGCGGGCGCCGGCCGCTCGGATGGCCTCGATGCCCTCCTCGTGACGCGGGCGATTGAGCACCACGACCATCACGTCGCGCACATCGGTGCCCCGGCGCTGCGCCACGAGCTGCACGGTCTCGGCCAAGGGCCGGTCGAGGTCGAGGAGGTCGGCGATGTCCGCGCCGCCGGCGATCTTCTCCATGTAGACGATCGGCCCCGGGTCGAACATCGAGCCGCGCTCGGCCAGGGCGATAACGGCGATCGCGCTGGGCATGCCGAGGGCGGTCAGCCGGGTGCCCTCGAGCGGGTCGACGGCGATGTCCACCGGAGGGCCCGAGCCGTCCCCGATGGTCTCGCCGTTGTAGAGCATCGGGGCCTCGTCCTTCTCCCCCTCGCCGATGACGACCACGCCGTTCATCTGGACGGTCTCGAGCATCTGGCGCATGGCGTCGACCGCCGCCTGGTCGGCCGCCTCCTTGTCCCCCATGCCGACGAGGCGAGCCGCCGCCAGGGCCGCGTACTCGGTCACCCGAACGAGCTCGAGGGCGAGGTTGCGGTCGGGCCGCTGGCCGGTCGGGTCGGGGCTCACCGGGTGGTGGCCGAAGCGGGGGCCGGGTCGGGGCTCACGAGGTGGTGGCGGGGCGGCCGTTCAAAGCACGCCGGGCGGCTTCTTCTTCACCGCCGTCTTGGACTGGCGCATGAACGAGCCGACAAGCATGAGCAGCGCGCCGAGCAGGGAGAGAAACCATCCGCCAGTCAGCCCGATGGTGTCCGGTGGGTCGCCCGGCTTCTGGATGAGCCCGGTGTAGAGAATGAGTCCAGTCGCGGCGATTGCGATGATCGCCGTCAGCTCACCACGCGGCCACGACAGCTCATGCTCGCGCACGATGATCCAGGCCAGGATGAAGGGGGCGACCGCCGCGGCCAGGAGGACGTAGCGCAAGGTCGCATGGGTGTTCCAGGCGGAGAAGGTCACGCCCTGATGAGCGTTGTTGATCCTGGACTGCGGGTTGGCGGTCGCAGTTGTGTACCAGGAGAGGAACACCGAGATGGCCAGCAACGCACCCCCTATGGCGGCGATCCACTCGCCGCGGCTGAGGTTCGAGAACTTCACCGCCACGAGCCTACCCGTGCCGGTCGCAGCCCCGCAAGCGGTGACCGTGCCCCGCCCGCCCGAGGCTCTCCGGGGGGGCCGGGCGGCCCGGCCGGGGCGGCCCGGCGCCACTCCGGGGCGGTGGTAGCGTCCGCGCGGTGAGCGAGGAGGCGAATGCCTGAGCTGCGCTGGGGCTTGACCCTCCCGTTCGCCGGGGTGAGCCTGGCCGACCACGAGCCCCTGGTGCGCCGGGCGGAGGCGGCCGGCTACGACGACCTGTGGACCGGCGAGACCAACGGCCCCGACGGCTTCACGCCGCTGGCCCTGGCCTCGGCCTGGACCGAGCGCGTGCGGCTCGGCACCGGGGTGGTCAACCCCTACACCCGCCGCCTCCCCGTGCTCGCCCAGACCGCCGCGGCGCTCCAGGACGCCAGCGGCGGGCGCTTCTGCCTGGGCCTGGGCTCGTCGTCGGACGTGATCGTCGAGCGCTGGAACGGGGTGCCCTTCGAGCGCCCGCTGACCCGGGTGCGCGAGGCGGTCGAGGCCCTGCGCCCGGTGCTCGCCGGCGACCGCGGGCCCGGCGGCTTCAAGCTCGAGCAGCCGCCGACCCAGCCGGTGCCCATCGTGGTCGCCGCCCTGCGTGACCGCATGCTCGCCCTCGGCGGCGAGGTCGCCGACGGCACGTTCGTCAACTTCCTGCCGCTCTCCGGGGTCGAGCACGTGTGCGCCCAGGTGCGGGCGGGCGAGCGCCGGGCCGGCCGCGACCCCGGCGCCAGCGAAGTCATCTGCCGCTTCTTCTGCGTCCCCGAGGATCCCGCCCAGGGGCTGCGCCTGGCCCGCTTCATGTTCGCCGCCTACGCCACCGTGCCGGTGTACGAGCGCTTCTTCCGAGCCCTGGGCTGGGGTGCCCAGCTGGATCCGATGGTGGACGCCTGGCGGGCGGGCGATCGCAAGGGAGCGGCCGAGCTGGCGCCGGAGGAACTGATCCGCGAGATCTTCGTCTTCGGCTCGCCCGAGGACCAGCGCGTGCGCCTGGAGGAGTTCGCCGCCCGAGGAATCACCACGTTCGTGCTGACTCCGATCGCCGGCGCCGAGCGGCTGCCGGAGCTGATCGACGGGCTGGCGCGCGCCTGAGCCGGTCGTTGGAGCTGCGGCGGATCCATCCCGACCCGGCGCCCGTCAGCGTCGACGAGATCGCCGACTCGCTCGACCTGGCGGTGCGGGCTCCGCAGGAGCGGCCCTACCTGATCGCCAACATGGTGGCCACGGCCGACGGACGGGCGGCGATCGCCGGGCGCTCGGGACCGATCGGGGGCGAAGCCGACCGTGCCCTCTTCCACGCCCTGCGTGGGGCGGTCGACGCGGTGCTGGTGGGCGCGCAGACCCTGCGCACGGAGCGCTACGGACGCCTGGTGGGCGACCCGGCGGCCCGCGAGGCTCGCGTGCGCCGCGGGCTGGCCGCCGATCCGCTGGCGGCGACGCTGACCCGCAGCGGTCGCCTCGACCCGGGCATCCCCCTGCTCGCCGACGAGGCCTCGACCATCGTGATCTTCACCGAGGCCGAGCTCGGCGCGAGCGCCTGGCCGGCCACCGTGCACCAGGTGCGCCTGGGGCCGGGCGAGCTCACCGCCCGGGCGGCGGTCGAGTGCCTGCGCCGCGACCACGGCGTGCGCTCGGTGCTGTGCGAGGGTGGCCCGGCGCTGCTGCGCTCGCTGCTCGAGGCTCAGGCGGTCGACGAGCTCTTCCTCACCGTGGCGCCGCAGCTCGCCGCGGGCGAGCCGGCGCTGACAATCCTCGCCGGTCCCGAGCTGGCCGAGCCGGTGGGGCTGCGGCTGGTGTGGGCGCTGGAGAGCGAGGGCGAGCTGCTGCTGCGCTACGCCGTCGCGGGCTGAAGCTGGCGCGAACCGGCGGGGCCCTCGCTATAGGGTGAGGTCGGCGGGGCGGCGACGTAACGAACCGCGTCGCGCCCGTACTGCGCTCCCAGGACGATGACCGCGGCGCCCGCTCCCAGCCCCACCACGGTCGATCCCCAGCCCCTGCTGGAGGGGCTGGCCGAGGCCCGCGCGCGCACGCTCGCGCTCGTCGACAGCTTGCCGGACGCGGATCTCGAGCGCGTCCACTCGACCCTGATGAGCCCCCTGGCCTGGGACCTCGGGCACATCGCCGCGTTCGAGGACCTGTGGCTGGTCCACCGCTGCGCGGGCGAGCCGATGGAGCGCCGCGACCTGGCCGAGGTCTACGACGCCTTCGAGACTCCGCGCGCTGGCCGGGGCGAGCTGCCATTCCTCGGGCCGGCGCAGGCGCGCGCCTACCTCGAGCGGGTGCGCGCGCGCACCGTCGCGGCCATCGAGCGCGACGGGGTGGGCGACGGGCTGCTGCACGAGATGGTCATCCGCCACGAGCACCAGCACGGCGAGACCATGCTCCAGACCGTGAACCTCGCCCGCCTCGAGGGCCACTCGCTCGCCGGGCGCGTCGATGCCCCCTCGGCGCCCGGCGGCTTCACGGGCCTGGAGACGGTCGAGGTGCCGGGCGGCTCGTTCGAGCTCGGCCCGCCGGAGGACGCCTTCGCCTACGACAACGAGCGCCCCCGTCGTCGCGTCGAGGTGGAGCCCTTCCACATCGCCCGCACCCCGATCACCAACGCCAGCTTCCTGCACTTCGTCGAGGGCGGCGGCTACCAGCGCCGCGAGCTGTGGTCCGAGGAGGCGTGGCGCTGGAAGGAGCAGTACGACATCACCCACCCGCTCAACTGGTGCGACGACGGGCGCGAGTGGCGTCTGGGCGGCTGGCAGCCGCTGGACCCCGACAGGCCCGTCGTCCACGTCTCCTGGTTCGAGGCCGACGCCTTCGCCCGCGCGCACGACGCCCGCCTCCCCACCGAGATCGAGTGGGAGAAGGCGGCGACCTGGGACCAGGGGACCGACGCGACCCTCCGCCACCCGTGGGGCAACGAGCCGATCGCGCCCCGTCACGCGAACCTCGACCAGCTCGTGTGCGGGACCTCGCCGGTCGGCGCCTGGCCGGCCGGCGCCTCACCGAGCGGGTGCCTGGGGATGCTCGGAGACGTGTGGGAGTGGACGGCCAGCCGCTTCGAGCCCTACGCCGGCTTCGTCGCCCAGCCCTACCGCGAGTACTCGGAGGTCTTCTTCGGCGGCGACTACCGGGTGCTGCGCGGCGGGTCCTGGGCAACCCGGCGCCGGGTGGCCACGCCGACGTTCCGCAACTGGGACCACCCCCACCGCCGCCAGATCTTCGCCGGGCTGCGGATCGCGAGGGACGCATGAGCCCGGTGGCCGAGGACCACCCGGCGATCCGCATCGAGTCCCATCTCGACGAGGGCTCCGAGCGCCGGCTGGCCGACGACGTGCTCGACGGCCTGACCAAGCCGTTCAAGGAGCTGCCGGCCAAGCACTTCTACGACTCGCGTGGGTCTGCGCTGTTCGAGCGCATCTGCGAGCTGCCCGAGTACTACCCGACGCGCACCGAGCTGGCCATCCTCGAGGGGGCCGCGGACGACGTGGTCGCGGCCACGCGTCCCGCCGAGCTGGTCGAGCTGGGGTCCGGCGCCACGACCAAGGCCCGGTTGCTGCTCGACGCCATGGCCCGCGAGGGAACGCTGCGGCGCTACGTGCCGGTGGACGTGTCCGAGCGGGTGGTACGGGAGGCGGCCAGCGAGCTGGTGGCCGACTATCCCGGCCTGGCCGTCCACGGCGTGGTCGGCGACTTCGAGCGCCACCTCGATCGCATCCCCCCGGCGCAGGACGGGCCGCGCCTCGTCCCGCCCAGGGGAGCCGGCGGCGCCTGCTGCGCGACGTCGCCGCCCGGCTGGGCCCCGACGACCACCTGCTGATGGGGACCGACCTGGTCAAGGACCCGGCGCGGCTCGAGGCCGCCTACGACGACGCGGCCGGGGTGACCGCCGAGTTCAACCGCAACATCCTCCATGTCGTCAACCGCGAGCTCGACGCGGACTTCGCGCCGGCGCTGTTCGAGCACCGCGCCTTCTTCGACCGCGAGCAGGAGTGGATCGAGATGCGCCTGCGCGCCCGCGAGGGCTGCGCCGTGCGGGTGGCCGCGCTCGACCTCGACGTTCGCTTCGAGGCCGGCGAGGAGCTGCGCACCGAGATCAGCGCGAAGTTCACGCCCCAGCGTCTGCGCGGCGACTACGAGGCCGCCGGCCTGGAGCTACGCCGTCTGCACTGCGACCCCGAGCGGCTGTTCGCGGTGTCCCTGGCCGGGCGCGGGCAGCGGCTCGTCGGGTGAGCCGCGCCGCGTCCGCTTTTCCCGGATGGGCCACTAAGGTTCCCCGCCGGATGCAGATCGAGGGTGTCAGCGCGCTGGTGGCGGGAGGGGCGTCGGGGCTGGGCGAGGCCACCGCGCGGCGACTGCACGCCGCCGGGGCGGCGGTGACGATCGCCGACCTCAACGCCGACAAGGGCGAGGCGCTGGCCGGCGAGCTGGGCGAGGACGCCCGCTTCATGGCCGCCGACGTGACCGACCCCGACCAGGTCGAGGCCGCGGTGGGCGCCGCCGCGCAGGCCCCGGGGGGCCTGCGGGTCAGCGTGTGCTGCGCGGGGGTCGGGTGGGCCGAGAAGGTGGCCGGACGCCGCGGCCCCCACCAGCTCCAGCCCTTCGAGACCGTCCTGCGGATCAACCTCATCGGCACCTTCAACGTCCTACGCTTCGCCGGGGCGGCGATGGTCGCCAACGAGCCGGGGGAGGACGGCGAGCGCGGGGTGTGCGTCAACACCGCCTCGGCCGCGGCCTACGACGGCCAGATCGGCCAGATCGCCTACTCGGCCTCGAAGGGCGGCGTGGTGGGGATGACGCTGCCCGCGGCACGCGACCTCTCCTCCAGCGGCATCCGCGTGATGACCATCGCCCCCGGGCTGTTCGACACCCCGCTCCTCGGCGCCCTGCCCGACGAGCAGCGTGGCGCGCTCGGCGCGCAGGTGCCTTTCCCCCAGCGGCTCGGGCAGCCCGAGGAGTTTGCGGCGCTGGCCGCGCATATCGTCGAGAACCCGATGCTCAACGGCGAGGTCATCCGGCTCGACGGGGCGCTGCGCATGCCGCCACGCTGAGAGAGCGCCGTGTGGTTCGTCGGGTGAGTCCGTGCCGGACGGGCCCCTAGCGCTCTCAGCGGCCGACCGTGCCTCGCTGGCCGCCGAGCGGGGGCCGGTGAACATGGCGGTCGGGGCGGCGCTGGTCTTCGAGGGCGGCCCGAGCCTGACCCGCGACGCGGTGGTCTCGCGCCTGGCGGCGCGGCTGCACCTCATCCCCCGCTACCGCCAGCGCCTCGAGGAGACGCCCCTGGGCGTGGCCCAGCCGACGTGGGTCGACGACCGCAGCTTCGAGCTCGAGTGGCATGTTCGCCAAGCCACCCTCCCGCCTCCCGGTGGCGACGCCGAGCTGGCGGCCTACGTGGCGCACGAGATGTCGCGCCGGCTCGACCGCGGCCGCCCGTTGTGGGAGCTGCATGTGGTCGGAGGGCTGGCCGGGGAGCGGGTGGCCGTGGTGACCAAGATGCACCACGCCATGGTCGACGGCGTAGCGGCGGTCGACGTTGGCACCGTGCTGCTCGACCCCACCGCGCAGCCGATGGAGGTACCCCCGCCCGACCGGCCGTGGCAGCCCGAGGCGCCAGATCGGGCGCGCCACCTGGCCCGCCTGGTCGGCACGCCGTTCGCCCGCGGCCAGCGGCTGCTCATGGACACCGCCACGCGGGCGCTGGAGTCGAGCCCGCGGCGCGCGGCCGACGACCTGCGAGCGGCCGGCGACCTCGTGCTCGAGCTGGCCAGGGCGCGTCCCCAGGCACCCATGACCCCGCTCAACCTACCCCTCTCCCCCAACCGCCGCTTCGCGCTGGCGCGCGCCGACCTGAGCGCCCTCAAGGCGGCGGGCAAGGCGGCCGGCGGGACGGTCAACGACGCGATCCTCGCGGCGGTGACCGGCATGCTCGCGCGCTGCATGGCCGTCGACGGGCTCGCGCGGGCGCCCGTCGCCCTCGTGCCGGTGAGCGTGCGCTCGGACGCCGAGGAGCTGGGCAACCGCATCTCCACCGTCTTCGTCGACCTGCCGGTCCACGAGCCCGATCCCCGTCGGCGCGTGCGCGAGCTGGCCGCCGCGACCCGGGTCCTCAAGGACTCTTCGGCCGTCCGCGCCGGAGCGCTGCTGGTCGGGGCGACCGGCTGGGCCCCGCCGGCGATCTCCTCGGTCCTCGCCCGCGCGATGGGCGGCGTGCGCGCCTTGAACCTCGTGGTCTCCAACGTGCCCGGGCCCCAGCAGCCCTTCTACCTCGCCGGCTCGCGGCTGCTCGAGGCCTTCCCGGTCGTGCCGCTCAACCCCGCCGGCCAGCGACTCTCGGTCGGCGTCCTCTCCTACGACGGCGGCGTCTTCTTCGGCCTGCTCGGCGACCGCGAGCTCGACCCGCCCGTGGAGCGCATGGCGGCGGCGCTGGGTGAGGCCCTGGAGGAGCTGGTGGGCCCCGACGCTTGAGGGTAGGCCGGCCGGCCGCCGGCGGGGCTTGATGGTGGAGGCGGACCGCCTACTCGGGCGGCGCCCCGGAGACGGCCTCGGGCTCGGAGTCGGCGGCGTCGTCCTTCTCGGCGGCCGCGGCCTCGGCCCGCGCGCGCTCGACCGCGAGAGCGTGCAGAGTCGCCCGGCGCTCGGCCACCGCCGCGTGCGCCTGCTCGCGCTCTACCTCCGCCTGGTCGAGGCGGGCGCGCAGCTCGTCGGGCTCGGCCCCGCTCGTCGAGCAGCCGGGCTGCCACAGCTCCCGAGCCAGGCGCTGCACAGAGGCGACGGCGCCGCGCTCGGCGGCCTCGAGCTGCCCGAGCTCGGCGTCGGGCCCGAGCTCGGGCAGCTCGAGCTCCGCCGGCTCCTCGCCGCCCGGCGCGTCCTCGGTCGGGGCCTCCACGGTGGTGGCCCGCCGGGTCTCGGCGCGGGCGGCGCGCAGCTCGGCCTCCAGCCGCGAGATGGTCCGACGGCGCTCGGCGAGCTCGAGGCGCGCCCGATCGAGGTCGGCGGCGAGCTGCCTCGCGGCCTGGTCGGCCCGGGTGTCGGCGCGGCCGCCGGCGCGCGACTCGAGGTCTACCTCCTCGGCCAGGGCGCCCGTCCGCCGCTCGAGCCGCTCGGCGCGCTGGGCGAGGGCACCGGCAGCAGTCCCCGCGTCGCGGGTGCGGTGGTCGACGTCCTCGAAGGACTCCTCCAGCGCGGCTACCTGCGCGCGGGCGTCCGCCAGCTCGCCGCGAGCTGCGTCGAGCTGGCCGCCCAGGTCGCGCTCGCGCTCGCGGGCGGCGTCGCGCTCGGAGTCCAGCGCTGCGATCGTCTCCTGCGCCGAGCGGGCCGCCACCGCCGCCTGCTGGGAGCTCAGGTGGGCCCCGGCCTCGAGCTCGCCCGCCTGGCCCTCGACCTCCTCGACCCGGGACTCCAGCGAGGCCGCAAGCGACCGGGTTTCCTCGGCCCGCTCGACCAGCTCGTCCGCCGTCGACGCCAGGCGCCTGGCCTGCGACTCGGCCGCCTCCAGCCGGCGGTCGACGTGCTCGGCCCGCTCGGCCAGCGCCCGGCTGCCGGAGGTGATGGCGCCGGCCTGATCGTCCAGCTCGTCCGCTCGCTGCCTCTCCTCCTCGGCGCCGGTCTGCAGGCGACGCAGGGCCTCGTCCGCCGCCGCGATCCGCTTCTCCAGTCGCTCGGCGCGGTCGACGAGCTCGGCCTGGGCCGACTCCGCCGCCCCGGTGCGGGCCAAGAGCTGCTCGTGGCGCGCTCGCAGCTCCTCGGCGGTGGCGCGCCACTCGTCAGCGGCGGACTCCGAGCGCTGTGCACGCTCTCGAAGCTCCCCGACCTTGACGCCCAGGGACTCGATCCGCTCCTTCGCGTCGTGACGCTCGCGCTCGAGCTCGGCGATCTGGCCTTCCGCCCGACCCAGCTCACGATCGGCTCCGGCCGCCGCCTCTCGGGCCTGGCGCTCTGCGTCCCGCGCGCGCGCCTCGGCCTCCTCGCGCGACTGCTCGAGACCCTTCTCGAGGGCGGCCACCCGGGCCGCCAGCTCGTCGCGGGCCGGTCCGGTTTGGCGCTTGCTCACGCCCGCTCCCCGCCAGACGCGCCGTCGGCGCGCCCGCGCGTCAGTTCCAGCCGTCCCTCTCGCACACGATCTCCCTCGTCGAGCGCGCGGATTCTAGTCGCCCAGGGGCGCGGCCGGGTGGCCTTGCCCGCGCCGCGTCCGCAGGGATGCCCAGGCCCCGGGGCCCCGACGTCGCGGGCGGCAGGGCCGCACGGCTCGCCGCGTCGCCGCTATGGTCCGGTTCCCAGCATCGGGGACCACACGTGGCAGAGCGAGCGGACAAGGGCAACGAGGGACCGTCGGCGCCGGCCGAGGAGTCGCGGGACGACGACGAGGCGGTCGTGGAGGAGACGGCCGACCCGGCCGAGCCCCTCGGCGACGACGACCTGGAGGACGCAGCCGGGGACGCGGACGACGCTCGCCCGTCGACTCCCGAGGACCCGGACGACGCCGCGACGGCACAGAACCCGGCGCGGCTGGCCGAGGAGGCGGCGCAGCTGCACGAGGCCGCGGTCAAGCGCCAGGCGGCGGCAGCCGAGCTGCGCGAGGAGGCGGCCCGCCTGCGCGAGGAGGCCGGGGCCCTGCGCGAGCAGATGCCGGCCCTGGTCGAGGAGGCCGAGCACCTGCGCGAAGCCACCCGCGCGGTCTCCGAGGAGCTGGAGGCCTCCACCGTGGCGGCCTCGACCGCCGAGGTCGACGGTGAGGCCGGTCTGGAAGCGGACGAGGCCGACGAGCAGCGCCGGGGTCGCTTCCGGCGCCGCCGTCGCCGCGGCTAGCCGTCCTCCTCAGTTCAGGCGCTCGACGATCATCGCCTGGCCCATCCCGCCGGCCACGCACATCGTCTCGAGCCCGATCGACTTGTCGAGGGTCTGGAGATCGTTGAGCAGCGTGGTCATGATCCGCGCGCCGGTCATCCCGAAGGGATGGCCGAGGGCGATTGCCCCGCCGAAGGGGTTGAGCCTCTCCTCGTCGATGCCCCACTCCTCGCGGCACGGGACGACCTGGGCGGCGAAGGCCTCGTTGAGCTCGACCACGTCGATGTCGTCCATGGACATGCCGGCCTGCTCGAGCACCCCCTTGACGGCGGGGATCGGCCCCAGGCCCATGATCTCGGGGCGGATGGCCGCGACGCTCGAGGCGATGATGCGGGCCTTGGGCTTGCACCCCAGGGCCAGGGCCTTCTCCTCCGACATGACCAGCACGGCGGCCGCGCCGTCGTTGAGCGGGCAGGCGTTGCCCGCGGTCACCGTGCCGTCTTCGCGGAACGCCGGCTTGAGCTGGGAGAGCTTCTCCATCGTGGTCCCCGGTCGGGGGCCGTCGTCACGGGACACCTCGGTGCCGTCGGGCGTGGTCACGGGCACGATCTCCTTGTCGAAATGCCCGGACTCCTGGGCGTCGACGGCACGGTTCTGGGAGACCACCGCCCACTCGTCCTGCTGCTCGCGGGTGACCTTGCAGCGCTCGGCCACGTTCTCCGCGGTGAGGCCCATCGGGATGTAGACGTTGTAGATCGAGCCCTCCGAGCCGTCGAGCTGGGGGTGGAACTCGAAGTCGGCGCCCCCGCCGGCACGCGAGACTGCCTCGACCCCGGCCGCGACGTAAGTGTCGCCCTCCCCGGCCTCGATGGCGTGGAAGGCCATGCGGATCGTCTGAAGCGACGAGGCGCAGAAGCGGTTGACGGTGGTCCCCGGGACGTGGTGGTCGATCCCGGCCAGCAGGGCGGCGTTGCGGCCGATGTTGTAACCCTGCTCCCCGGCCTGGAAGCCGCATCCCATCATGATGTCGTCCACCGTGGAGAAGTCGACCTCGGGGTTGCGCTCGACCAGCGCGCGCAGCGGCACGGCGGCGAGGTCGTCGGCGCGGACGTCCTTGAGCGAGCCCTTCACCGCCCGCCCGATCGGGGTGCGGATGGCATCGACGATGACGGCTTCGGGCATGTAATCGATCTCCTTGATGGCTGCGAGGGCGCTGAATCCTACGTAGACGCGCCGCGCGGCGCGCGGCGCAGGGTCGTCAGAGCCCCAGTTCGCGGACGCCCAGCTCGTCGAAGCCGAGGTGGTGGGCGAGCTCGTGGCGCACGGTGCGCACGATTTGCGCGCGCAGCTCTTCGGGGGCGTCGCCGAAGTCGCGGCGCAGCGTGTCGCGGTAGATGACCACGCGGTCGGGCACGTCGTCGCGGGCCACGCCGTCGCCGTGGTAGAGGCCGTAGGCGCCGCGCGCCCGCCCGCCGTCGGAGATGACGACGCCGACGTTGCGGGCCAGAGCGCGGCGGGCCCAGTCGGGCAGCTCGTCCAGCGCCTCGCGCACCAGCTCCTCGAACTCGTCGTCGTCGTGGGGATCTAGCGACGAGAGCTCGTCCTCGTCGGGCTCCGCCGCGCCGTTCTCACGCGCCAGGCGCTCGGAGAGCTGCACGCGGCGCTCGAACTGCGGCTCGGGCTCGTGCCAGCCGGCCATGCGCAGGGCCAGCCAGACCAGCGGGCCTCCCAGCAGCAGCGCCCCGGCGGCGAACAGGGCGAGAACCTCGAGGGCGCGCAGGGGCAGCGAGGAGGAGAGGCCCTGGGCGATGGCCACGAAGGCGAGGCCGAGCGAGAGGCTCCACCCCGCGGCCCACAGGATGCGCCGCAGCCCCACGAGCCCGCTACTTCCCTCGACCGTAAGGGCGGTCAGGCGCTGACCTCGCGGGAGGCCCGGGGCCGGATGGGTCGAGCCGGGCCACTACTGGAGGCTGCGCGAGATCACCAGCCGCTGGATCTCGTTGGTGCCCTCGTAGATCTGGGTGATCTTGGCGTCGCGCATGAAGCGCTCGACCGGGTACTCCTTGACGTACCCGTAGCCGCCGAGCACCTGGATGGCCTCGACGGTGATCTTCATGGCGGCGTCCGAGCAGAAGAGCTTGGCCATCGCCGAGTACTTGCCCATGTCGCGCTCGTGACGGTCGACCTTGGCCGCCGCCTTGTAGAGGAGCTCGCGGCCGGCCGCGCACTGGGTCTCCATGTCAGCCAGCTTGAAGGCGATGGCCTGGAACGCGGAGATCGGCTTGCCGAACTGGCGGCGGTCGTTGGCGTACGCCGCCGCGTAGTCGGTGGCGCCCTGGGCGATGCCGAGCGCCTGTGCGGCCACCCCGAGGCGCGAGTGGTCCAGCGTGCCCATCGCCACCTTGAAGCCGGCCCCCTCGTCGCCGACGAGGTTCTCGGCCGGGACGCGCACATCCTCGAAGATCGGCTGGCCGGTGGGCGAGCCGCGGATGCCGAGCTTGTGCTCGAGCTTCCCGACCGAGAAGCCGGGACGATCGGCCTCGACGACGAAGGCGCTGATCCCCGCGGAGTGGCTCGCATCTGAGTCGGTCACCGCGAAGACCACGTAGAAGTCGGCGATCCCGAGGTTGGTGATCCAGTTCTTGGTCCCGCTGATCACCCACTCTTCGCCGTCGCGGCGCGCGCGGGTGATCATGCCCCCCGGGTCCGAGCCGGCCTCGGGCTCGGAGAGGGCGAAGGCCGGGGTCCACTCCCCGGCGGCGCAGCGCGGCAGGAAGCGCTGCTTGAGGTCGTCGGAGCCGAACAGGCGGATGGGCAGCGTCCCGAGCTCCTGGACCATCAGCATCAGGGCGCTGGAGGCGCAGACCTTGGCGACCTCCTCGATGGCCATGTTGAGCATCAGGGCGCCGGTCCCGGTGCCGCCGTGCTCGACGTCGAAGGGCAGCCCGAACAGGTCGTGCTCGGCGAACAGCTCGCGGATGTCCTGCGGGTACTCCGCCCTCTCGTCGATCTCGGCCGCCCGCGGGGCCACGCGCTCCTGGGCGATCTGGCGGATCGTGTCGCGGAAGTCGACGTGCTCCTGGGGGATCGCGTAGACGTCGGCCAGGGCGGCTTCCATGCCCGCATGCTACGCCAGGCCTTCTGCGGTGTGAGCGGCACACGGTCGTGGGGTCGGGCCACCACTAGCTGCCGCCCGGTCGGCACGCTACGGTGTCCAAGCCCCGCCCGGCGGGTAGGCGGGCCGTGACCCCCGGGAAAGGACCACCATGAGCATCGGAGCCTCACTCTTCCTCATCGCCATCGGGGCGATTCTCAGGTTCGCGGTGAACGCGAACATCCAGGGACTGAACCTGCAGACCATCGGGGTGATCCTGATGATCGTGGGGATCATCGGGCTGATCTTCTCCGCGCTCTGGCTGACCGTGCTCAGCGACCGGCGCCGCGACCGGGCGGTCGCGCCCGATCGCGATCGGGACGTCTATCCGTAGGCGACAGTCGTAGGCGCCGGGGGCTCAGACGACCGGGCCGCTGTCCGATCCCGGGGCGCCGGGCGCGCGGGGCGCGCCGCCGGGGACGGGAGGCGCCATGATGCCGGGGGCGGCCTCCCCCGGCACGCGGATCCACTGCGCGATCTTGCCGTCGCGAACCCGGAAGGCCGCGTAGGCGACGGCCCCCTCTGCCCCCTGGCACGAGGCCCCGGGGCGATTGGTGAGGCGAAACGTCGCGACGGTGTAGCCGCGATCGGCCACCGTGCGCAGCAGCTGCGCGCCGCAGGGCAGCGCCCGGTTGAAGGCCACCACCTCCGAGCGGGTGGCCAGTCGCAGCGGAGGCGTCCCGTTGGCCACGATGGCCGGCAGCGCGAAGTAGGAGGCCGCTCGGCTCGTGTCGCCGGCCCGCTCGGAGTCCGCCCAGCCGCGGATGACCTGGGCGTCCGAGTCCCCGCCGCGGGCCGCCGGATCGCCCCGGCCGCCTGACCCGCAGCCCGCCGGGGCTGCCACCGTCGCCGTGACGGCGAGCGCGAGGAGCGGGCGGCTGGGCATCATCGCCGCCATGATGCCAGTCGCCCTACGGCCATCGTGACGTGGCTCGCCGCCCCCGGCGCACCGCCGCGAGGACGGGGGTTGTCCGGCCGAAACAGCGCCCCGTCGCCGGGAGGCGGGGCGGCGCCCCGTCCGGCGGACCCACCGCTCGCCTCGCGGAGCGCCCGGCCGACTACAGCCCGGCCGGGTGACGGACGACGTAGCCCGCGTTCGAACGCGCCTGGGTCTGCCAGCGCGATCCGCTCTGCGAGGCGCCGCTGGTGTCGAAGCGCAGGCCGGCCACCACCATGTACATGTGGCCGCCGTTGGCGTAGATCGTGATCCACTTGCCCGGGCCCGACTCGCCGAAGCCGTAGAACCCGGTCGAGGGGGCCGACTGGGCCAGCAGACCGGCGCCGTGCAGGGCGAAGGAGACCGAACCCGAGCAGTCGTAGCCGGTGTCGGTCCAGTTCCCGTGGCCACCGCCGTAGCGGTAGGGCAGGCTGGCGACCTGGTTGCCGGCGGCGATTACCTCCTTGACGACCTCGGGCGCGGCCTTGGGAGCCTGCGCCGTGCCGTCGCTCAGGAGCCGGGCGCGCTCGCCGGGGGTGAGGCTGGGAGGAGCCTGGTCGCGCGGGCCCTGGTCCTTCTGGCCTTGGTCGTTTGCCCCCTGGCGATCCTGGGAACCCGAGGAGGGAGCCGTCCCCCCATAGGCCGGACTCGGCTTGTCGGCGCTGGCGGACGCGGGGAGGGCGACGGCCACCAGGGCCGACAGCACGAGGACGGCATGGACTCGGCGGCTGCGACGAGCGATTCGATCTGCGGCAAGCAACGGCTGACCCCTTCTCTTTCGGCGCCTGCGGGGTTAGCTGACGGGCTCGCGCGGAAAGAGTCGCGCTACGCCGCAGGCACCGCCGACGAGGTCGGTGGTGGGCGGCGATTCGCCCCGGGCCGCATCGCGGCCCTCCAGTGGGTCCCCCGCCCGCTCGCGCTGGGAGCGCTCGCGGTTCGGCTGGTTCGACGAAGCGCGGCACAGTAGCGCACCTGGGGGCGTTATGCACCCCGGGGTCGAGCGCGGCCGGGACTTCGCCCGGTCGGGTGGGCCCGGCCACGCCGCCCGTCGCCGCGATCTCTCCCGGGAGCGGGCCCGGCGAGAACGCCGATCGGGGCGCTCGGGCGGGCGGTAAGGTCGCCGTGATGGCGGTCGCTTCGCACCCACGCCCGGTGTCCCCCGCTTCGCCCGGCACGGCCGACGGGCGCGAGCGGCTGAACGCGGCCACCGCCCACCTAGACCCGCCCTTCGCCGTAGTCGACGTCGGCGCCTTCTGGGCCAACGCCGCCGACATGGTGCGCCGAGCGGCGGGCAAGCCGATCCGCCTCGCCTCCAAGTCGGTCCGCTGCCGGTCGCTTCAGCGGGCGGTGCTCGACGCCGACGCCGGCTTCCGCGGCACCCTGGCCTTTACGTTGCCCGAGGCGCTATGGCTGTCCGACCACGGCTTCGACGACCTGGTCGTCGGCTACCCCACCGCCGACCGCGGCGCCCTGCGCACGCTCGCGGCCGGACCCCACCACGAGCGCATCACGCTGATGGTCGACTCGATGGACCAGCTCGACCTCGTGGACGCCGCCGTCGGGTCCGCTCGTCCACCCCTGAGGGTGTGCCTCGACGTCGACGCCGGCTGGGCTCCGCTGGGCGGTCGGGTGCGGGTCGGCGTCAAGCGCTCACCCGTGCGCACGCCCGACGCGGCGGCCGCCCTGGCCGCCGCGATCGTCGCGCGCCCCGGCTTCCGCCTGGTCGGCCTGATGGCCTACGAGGCCCAGATCGCCGGCCTGGGCGACCGCCCCGCCGGCAAGCCGCTGCGCGGCCTGGCCATCCGGGGCCTCCAGCGCGCCTCCCATCGCGAGCTGGCCCGTCGGCGCGCGCAGGTCGTGGCCGCGGTCCGCGACATCGCCGATCTCGAGCTGGTCAACGGCGGGGGCACCGGGAGCCTCGAGCGCACGGCGCGCGAGCCCGCGGTGACCGAGCTCGCGGCAGGCTCGGGGCTCTTCGGACCGGCGCTGTTCGACGCCTACCGCGCGTTCACCCCCCGGCCGGCGGCGTTCTTCGCCCTGGCCGTGGTGCGCAAGCCGTCACGGACGGTCGCCACCGCGCTGGGCGGCGGCTACCTCGCCTCGGGGCCGGCCGACTCCGCCCGCCTCCCCCGGCCGGCGCTCCCGCCGGGGCTGCGGCTCGACCGCCAGGAGGGCGCGGGCGAGGTGCAGACGCCGCTGCTCGGCGCCCCCGCCGCCGACCTGCGGGTGGGCGACCGCGTGTGGCTTCGCCACGCCAAGGCCGGTGAGCTGTGCGAGCGCTTCGACCGCCTGCACCTGGTCGAGGGCGATCGCGTGGTCGACGAGGTGCCGACCTACCGCGGCGAGGGCGCGACCTTCCTGTAGAAGGGCGCCCGGCTCCTCTCCGGGCGCCTGGGCGGTTTTTGTCCTCCTCAAGGGGACGAAGACGGCCCAGGCTGGGCCGCAGCGGGGCTCGCGGACCCCACGCGCCCCAGCACGCGCTCCAGGTAGGGGTTGGTGAAGCGCCCGCTCGGGTCGAGTTCGGCGCGGACGGCCTGGAAGCGATCCCAGTCGGCATAGCGGCTGCGCAGCCGCTGCGTCGTCTGGAAGTGGCGCTTGCCCCAGTGCGGGCGACCGTCGAGCTCGTCCATCACCCCCTCGACCGCCTGGAAGTACGGCTTCCACGGCATCCCCCGGGAGACGTGCACGGCCACGTAGCCGGTCGGCCGCCCGGCGGCCGTGCTCAGGAAGGCGTCGTCGCCGGCCACGGCCCGCACCTCGAGCGGGAAGTTGACGGCGAAGCCGTGCTCGTCGATGAGGGCGCGTACCCGGCGCACCGCGGTGGCCAGGTGAGCACGGGGCAGGGCGTACTCCATCTCGGTGAAGCGCACCTTGCGCGGGCTGGCGAAGATCCGGTCGCTGCGGTCCACCAGCCGACGGCTCCCCCACGCCCGCGAGACGAAGCGGTTCAGGGCCGGGATGGCGCGCGGCGCGACCCGGCCGGCGGCGCACGTCGCGCCGAAGACGTGCTGGCCCAGCAGCACGTCTTCGGTCCACGCCCGGGCGGGCGACCGCGGGGCGGGGGGTCGATCGGTGCGGTTGTTGGTCCGCGTCAGGGCGAGGTCCGAGTGCGGGAAGGTAAAGAACTCGAAGTGGTCGTTGGAGTCGATCAGCTCGTCGAGGCGGTCGAGCGTGTCCTCGAGGGGCGCGGCGGACTCGACGGCTTCCAGGCGAAACGCGGGAAAGCAGCGCAGGGTGACTGCGGTGACGATCCCCAGGGCACCGAGGCTCACTCGCAGTGCCCGCAGGGTCTCGGGGTCGTCTTCGCCGACCGTGCGGATCTCCCCGTCGGCCGCGACCACCTCCACCTCCGCGACCTGAGACGAGATGTTGCGCAGCGCCCCGCCCGTGCCGTGGGTGGCGGTGGCGATCGCCCCGGTGATCGACTGGCGGTCGATGTCGCCCAGGTTCTCCATGGCGAGCCCGAGCTGCGCGAGGCGCTGGTTGAGCGCGTGGATGGTGATTCCCGCCCCCACCTTGACCAGGCCGCTGGAGCGGTCGGCGTCGAGCACGCCGTCCATGGCGTCGAGGACCAGCATGTGCCCGTTGGTCAGCGCAATGTCGCTGAACGAGTGACCAGCGCCCACCGCGCGCACGGTTCGTCCCTGCCCGGCCGCGCGCGTGACGGCTTCGGCCACCTGCTCGGCGCTGGTCGGCCGGACGACGGCGGCGGGCGCGCAGTGCTGGTCGCCGGCCCAGTTGCGCCACATGGCGGCGACTGTAACGGGCGACCGGCGCGTCGCGGCGGGCGCGAACACAGCGTGGGCAAGGCCTCGGGCGCGTCCCCGCCGCGTGGCGTCCGGCCGGCGCGAGCGGGCCACTTCGCGCGCATATGCTGCGCGGCGATGAGCTGGGAGCCCGAGCTCGAGGAGCTGCGCCGGCGCGAGGCGCTGGCCCGGAAGATGGGCGGCCCCGAGCGGGTCGCGCGCCAGCGGGCCAGCGGCCGGCTCACCGTGCGCGAGCGCATCGAGCGCCTGCTCGACCCCGGCTCGTTCCACGAGACGGGGGCGCTGGCCGGGGTGGGCGCGTACGACGACGGCGAGCTCACGGGCTTCACCCCGGCCAACATGGTGGTCGGCTCGGGACGCATCGACGGGCGCCGCGCCGTCGTCCAGGGCGACGACTTCACGGTGCGCGGCGGCGCGGCCGACGCCGCCATCTGGCAGAAGATGGTCTTCGCCGAGCGTATGGCGCACGACCTGCGCCTGCCGCTCGTGCGGCTGGTCGACGGCACCGGCGGCGGCGGGAGCGTCAAGACGCTGGAGACCATGGGCTTCTCCTACGTGCCTCCGCTGCCCGGATTCGAGCTGGTGGTCGCCAACCTGTCGCTCGTCCCGGTGGTCGGCGCCGCGCTGGGCCCGGTGGCCGGGCTGGGCGCCGCCCGGGTCGTCACGTCGCACTTCTCGGTGATCGTCCGCGGGACGGCGCAGCTCTTCGTCGCCGGGCCTCCGGTGGTCGCGGCGGCAATGGGCGAGTCGCCCGACAAGGAGGCGCTGGGCGGCGCCCGCGCGCAGACCCGGGCTGGCGCGGTCGACAACGAGGCCGCCGACGAGGACGACGCACTCGCCCAGATCAGGCGGTTCCTCTCGTTCCTCCCGGCCAACGTGTGGGAGGCGCCGCCGCTGGCGGACTGCGCCGATCTGCCCGACCGCCGTGAGCCCGAGCTGGTGTCGATCGTCCCGCGCGACCGCCGCCGCCCCTACCCCATGCGCCGCATCCTCGAGCTGGTGCTCGACCGCGGCTCGACGTTCGAGCTGGGCGCGCGCTTCGGGCGCTCGCTCATCACCGCGCTGGCCCGCCTGGATGGGCGTCCCGTGGGCGTCCTGGCCTCCGACCCCAACCACTACGGCGGGGGGCTGACCGCGTCCGCGTCGGAGAAGCTCGCCCGCTTCGTCGACACCTGCGACCAGTTCCACCTGCCGGTGGTCAACTTCGTCGACCAGCCGGGCTTCGTGATCGGCACCGAGGCCGAGCGCGCCGGGACGATGCGGCGCGGGGCGCGGGCGCTCTACGCCGTCCACCAGGCGAGCGTCCCGTGGGTGTCGGTGCTCGTGCGCAAGGTGTTCGGGGTGGCCGGCGCCGGCCACGGCGACGGGTCGCGCCTGAACCTGCGCTTCGCCTGGCCCTCGGGCGACTGGGGCTCGCTGCCGGTGGAGGGAGGGATCGAGGCCGCCTACCGACGCGAGCTCGAGGCGGCAGAGGATCCCGTCGCCCTGCGCACGCAGATCGAGGAGCGCCTCAACGCCGTGCGCTCGCCGTTCCGCACCGCCGAGCGCTTCTCGGTGGAGGAGATCATCGACCCGCGCCACACCCGCCCGCTGCTGTGCGACTGGGCTCAGCGCGCGCACGAGCTCGTCGCTCACGAGCTGGCCGCCGGGCCCAAGGGGCGCGGGCTGCGGCCGTGAGCGCCGACGGCGTCCGGGGCACGGGCGCGGCGCCGGTGATCGACGAGGCGGGCGCTAGCCTGAGCGTCGTGAGCACCTTCGCCGACCCCGACCACGAGCTCTCGCCCATGCGGGTGGCCGAGCTGGCCCGCGACGAGGGATGGCAGGTGGTCGACGTCCGCGAGCCCTACGAGCGCGAGGCCGGGCACATCGCCGGCAGCCGCCACATCGAGCTCGAGCGCCTGGCCTCGGAGGCCGCCTCGATCGACCGCGAGCGCCCGGTCGTCTTCTACTGCCGCTTGGGCGCGCGCTCGGGCATGGCCACCCAGGCCTTCCGCGCCGCGGGCTACGACGCCTACAACCTGACCGGCGGGATCAGCGCATGGGACGAGGCCGGCCTGCCCCTCGCGCCCGAGGGCGGGCGGGTCGCCGACCACTGACGCCGGCTCGGGGGCGCGCTCACACCACGTTGGGTGAGCGGGCGACCTGACGGGCGGGGACACGCCCCGTCCACTCACCTCTCGGCGGGCCCGGCTCCCTCGGTCTCGCCTGAAGTGACCGGCTCGGTGGGAATCGTGGGCTGCGCCGACGGCACGGGCTCGGCCGGCCCGACGGACTCGACGGCGGGCGTCGCCTCCACCTCGTTGGCCCGCTCCGGCGGACGCGGCGGCTCGTGGGCGGTCGCCCCCTCGTTAGGCGCGGCGATCGGGTCACCGCCGCCTCCTGTTCCGGTCGCGCCGACCGACGAAGCGGACGGTGTCGCCGCATCGCCAGGCGGCGGGAAGCTGTGACCCGGAGCGCTCTCGTTGGGGGGCCCGAGCTCCGCCTCGAGGCGCGCGCGACGGCGACGCCGGCGCAGGACCGTAGCCACCGCGACTCCCGCCAGCAGGCTCACGGGCGAGCCGGCGACGGCCAGCCGCCGGCCCCGTCGCCGGCGAGCCGCGGCCGTGAGGGCGCGGACGAGGGCGATGGACCTGATGGTCTTTGCCGCCCGCCGCACCGCGCGAGCGGCGCGACGGCGCCGTGAGGTCAGGCGCAGGGTCATGCGCCCCTCCTTCCCCATGTCGCCCCGGCCTAACCGCCCCGCTACCGTCTGGCGCGGTGGGCGACGACGAGCGCACTGAGGAGCTGAGGGAGCGCCAGCTCGAGCGTGAGCGCGCCGAGCGTCGCCGCAGCGCGGACGCCGAGGCCGAGGAGGACACCCGCACCCATCGCCGCCGCGCCGAGAAGGCGCACTACCTGCGCGCCAAGCTCGAGGAGCGAGCCGAGGCCGAGGACGAGGCTTAGCCCCGAGGCGGCTCGGGTACCGACGCGCCATGGACGAATCGGACGAAGCCGACCGCGGGGACGAGTCCGAGGCGGCATCCGACAAGGCCGAGCGGGGCATGGAGTCCGCGGCCGACGACATGGAGTCCCAGGCCGACGAGATGGCGGGCCGCGTTGGGGACCTCGACGACCAGGTAGGCGAGACCCGCGGCGACTGGCAGCGCAAGCAGCAGGATTCCTCCGTCCCGGGCGCCGACCCGGCCGACACGGTCGGGCCGGGCAGCGGTGAGGAAGACGGCGACGAGTCGCCCGACGAGTCCGATGAGGGCGACGAGTCCGATGGGGCCGACAAGCCCGACGAGCGCGAGACCGGCGCGGGCGCGCCCGAGGAGGAGCTCGAGTAGGGCGATCGGCGCGGCGGCCGATCGGCCGGCGCCTATCTCAGAACAGGCCCTCCTGGTCGGACCGCGCGCTCCCTCGCGGCCGGCGCGGGAGCCCGGCGGCCTCGGCCAGGGCGGCCTCAACGTCGCCGAGGATCGCGCGCTCGGAGCGCGACGCCACCAGCGGCTCCCCCAGGCCCTCGACGTGGACGTAGGTGCGCCGGCCCTCGCCGCGGTCGGCGCCCTCCAGCGGGACGACCGCGAACACGCGGTCCGCTCTCACCCACTTGCCGTAGCCGAGGTGCACCATTCGCGGGTCGCGCCGGGGCATGCGCATAAGCTTCGCCCATGAGGCGGACCCGGTCCACCTCCGCGCTGGTCGCGGCCGCCGTCGCGGTCGCAGGGTGCGGATCCAACGGGCAGAGGGCGACGGCGCCCGGGGCGTCCATGGCCCTGGCCTCGATGACCCTCTCCAGCCCCGCCTTCCACGCCGGCGGCATGCTGCTCCAGCGCTTCACCTGCCAGGGGGAGGGCGCCGCGCCGCCGCTGCGCTGGGCCGCGGTGCCGCGCGGCGCGCGCGAGCTCGCCCTGGTCGTCGAGGATCCCGACGCGTCGCGCGGGCGCTTCTTCCACTGGGTCGTGCTGGCCATCCCCGCGACCTCCCACGGCCTTCCGGCGGGCACCAAGCCGACGACCCTGCGGCTCGGGCGCGCCAGCTCCGGTCGGGTGGGCTACCAGCCGCCGTGTCCGCCGCGAGGCGACAGGCCGCACCGCTACGTGTTCACGCTCTACGCCCTGAAGCGACCACTGGGCCTGCCGCAGGGCACGTCGGCGGAGCGGGTGCTGCGCGCCGCCGCCTCGAACACGCTGGCCCGTGGCGTCCTCGTGGGCCGCTTCTCCCGGCCGGGCTGAGGCCGCGGCCCGCATCCGCGGCGCACCGCGACCTCGGTCACCGCGCGGTGTTGTCAGCCCTCATGGGCCGTAGGCTCCTCCTCGCGGTGACGGCCGCCCTCGGTCTGGCCGTCGGGCCGCACGTCGCCGCCGCGGGGGGCCAGAGCCCGTCGCCGCGCGCCTCCGCGCCAGGTCCCGTCGTCGCGCCCGCCGCCCAGGCGGTCGGCGCGCCGTGGTGCGGCCACCTCGCCGGCGGCAGCCCGCTGGCCGCCGGAAGCTCCTACTTCTTCACCTGGGACCTCCCCCTTCAGAGCCATCCCAACCCGCAATGGCGGCGCTACGGGACCAGCCGGCTGCTCTCGACGCTTCGCCGGGTCACCGCCGCCTACCACCGAGCCCATCCCGATCGCGCCCGGGTGGGCATCGCCGACCTCTCGCTGCCCCACGGCGGCCCCTTCGGCACCCACTACGGAGGGCTGGGCCACGCCTCCCACCAGAACGGGCTCGACGCCGACGTCCTCTATCCCCGCCGCGACGGCCGCGAGGAGGCGGCCATCGTCCCCTCCCAGGTCGACCGCCCCGCGGCCCAGGAGCTCGTCGACCGCTTCGTGGCCGCGGGAGCGCAGTTCGTCTTCGTGGGCCAAGGGCTGGGCCTGCGGGGTCCTCGCTCGATCGTCCAGGCCATCCCCCACCACCTCGACCACCTGCACGTGCGCATCCCGCCGCTGGGGCCGGTGCGGGCGCCGCTGCACTGCCCCTTCCAGCCGGACTGATCGCCGAACGGCACGGGCGGCCGCGTCAGGCCTCGACCACCCGGGTCGAGGCGACCATGTCGCGCAGGGCGCGGTTCTCCTCGTCCCACAGCGGCCACAGGTAGTCGAGCAGGACGGGGATGTAGAGGGAGAGCGAGCCCACCGTCCCGATCAGCAGCCCCTTGACCACCAGCTCGCGCAGCAGGGCGTAGCCGTAGCCGAACGGCTCACGGCCCTCGCGCACCACGCGGATGCCCACGATCTGCTTGCCCGGCGTCTGGCCGTTGTGCTCCCCGCCGCGCATCATGAACAGGCCACTGCTGCCCCGGCGGGGCGGCCGCGCCGCCGGGGAGGCGGCCACTGCGGCGGCGGCGGAGCACCCGTGCCGCCGCCCACCGGGGGCGGCGGAGACGGAGGCGCCCCGGTGGCGGCGGAGGCTGGAGGTGCCCCTGCGCGGCGCCGGCGGGGGGAGCGTAGACGCCCCCGGGTCCGTAGCCGGTGGCGCCAGAGGCCCCCGGCGGAGGCGAGGCCGGCTGGGAGGACGCGGGGCGAGGCCCGACCGGGTTGCCGAACGCGTCGCGGGTGGTCTGGGCCTCCGCGCCGCGCCGGTCGACCTCCTCCCCCTCCTCGCCCGCCGAGGGCCGGGGGGCTCGTCGGTCAAGGACGCCGCCTCACGAGCGTCCGGCGCTGGCGGCGATGCCGATGGCGATGATGATGAGGATCAGGAAGAAGCCTCCGAACACCACCATGGGCACGAAGGTCGCGAGCTTCTCGCCGGTGGTCCAGGGCGCGTCGACCGCCCGGCCGCCGGTGCGCCGGTCCCAGTACTCGTTGAGGTCGGCGTTGACCAGGCCGTAGAACAGCGGCGCGATGAAGATCGCGCCGACGATGTAGCCGACGGCGGGCACCTCGCGCAGGCCGACCCGGGTCCTCACGTCCGAGATGTCCTTCCACAGCAGGTAGGTGAGGTAGTAGTTGAGGAAGGGCACGAACAGGCCGAGGGTGTGCAGGCCGGCGTCGTCGTTCTTGCTCAGCTCGGCGTTGAGGCGCTTGCGGTACTGGTAGAACCACCACAGTCCGTAGACCCCGAAGGACAGGATTGAGGCCACCGCGCAGCGCACGACGCTGCGCTTGATCGCCAGCTCGCCCGCGGCCGGCCCGACCGTCGGGGCGCCGGCCGGGCCGTAGGCCGGAGGCGCCGGGGGAGCCGGGGGCGGCATGGCCTGCGGCGCGAGCGGCTGGCTCTGCGTGGAGGGCTCCAGGGACGGGGACGCGGGCGGGTCTGGGTGCTCGGTCATGCGACGCCTTGCTCCTTGGCCGCTGGACGCTGGAGGGGCGACCCTAGTCGCTGATCGTCGCGGGGCGCAACAGCGCCGCCGACGCCGGTCGCCCGCTCAGCCCGCGGGCGCGGCGGTGGGGTGGGCGGCCGGCGGCCCTCCGAGGCCCGCCGCGGACGCCGCCGCGTCCTGGCGCCGGGTCATGCGGGTCACCACGACGACGGCCAGGACGGCAGCCACGATCTCCAGCGCGTCGGAGATCACGAACAGCGTCGACTCGATCTCAGCCCCGCCCGGCGCGCTTTCGCATCAGCTGGCGATAGGCGTCGAAGGCCGGCTTGGGCGAGTAGTCGTCGCGCAGCAGGCCGTAGTGGTGCTGGAAGTTGGGCGACGAGGTGTTGTGGTCGCGCAGGTCGAACCAGCGGTAGTCGGTGACGTGGTAGGTGCCGCGGAAGTCGTCGACCGCGCCGACCATCGCGCGCAGCTCGAGCTCCTGCTGGGCCTCGGTGCGCCCGTCGCCGGTCGGCCACCCGTTCTCCTCTACGTGGATCGGCACCCTGCGTCCGAGGCCGGCCTTGGGCATGAAGCACTTGCGCAGCTGCGACATCGCGGCCACCATCCCGTCGCGGGTGCCGCCGGGCGGCTCGGCCGGCGGGAACACCGTCCCCGGGTAGGCGTCGAGGCCGACCCAGTCGACCGCGTCGCGGAAGGCCCGCCCGCCGTGGTCGCCGAGGTAGCTCCAGAAAGCGTCCTCGCGCTGGGGGTCCGTGCGATAGGCCCAGTTGAAGCCGACCGCGAGCTGACGGTAGTGCCGCCGGCGCGCCTCGTCCTTGGCGGCGATCACCCCACGGATCAGCGCCTTCTTGGCCTTGTCGTAGCCGCTGTCGGAAGCATCGGGGGCGATTGGGTAAAAGTTGACCTCGTTGGTCACCTGCACGGCAACCACGCGCCGGTTGCGCCCGAAGCGCCGCACGACCTCGCGCACGTAGTCGGCGAACGCCCCGATGTGGCCCTCCTGGTCGGGGCGCGGGTGGTAGCGGACCTGGAGCTCCACCAGGTAGCCCCGGCTGGTGTAGCGGTCGGCCTGCGCGAGGAAGCGCCGGATCCCCCGCTCTCCGTCTGACCAGAACAGCCGGTTGAGGCGAAGCACGAACGGCGCGTGGCGCGGGCGCAGCCGGGCCAGCGCGGCGAGCGTCGCCCGGCGGCGGATCGGCGTCACCGGGACCGCCGGGCCGGCGGCACCGGCCACGCCCGCCGGCGTGATGCCAAAGCGCAGCCGCGGGCCCGGCTTGCGGCGAACCCCGGCGGCGGTGGGATCGCCCAGGCACACCGAGGGGGCGGCGGCGGCCGGAGCAGCGGTGAGCGCGCCGCCTCCCGCCCCGGCGACCGACCAGGCGAGCGTGACCAGCAGCGCCGCGCCGACCGCCGCGATCAGCGCCCTACCCTTCACGTTCGCCGCGCCCCAACCTCGCCCCGCCGCCCATGACGCCTCCCGCTCCCAGAACGAGTCCAATCCTCAACAAGCGCGCCCCCCCAAGTCCTTCTTGATACCACGACCGGCCCGGCGAGGGCTCGGTCGCCGTCCCGGACCCGTGCGCTCGATCTCTGACGGCCACCCCGTTTCGGGCGTTACCCCCGTTGAGCGGTGGGTAGGGCCAACTTATCTGAACCTCTGCAAGGGAGGACGTGATGGAGAGCGCAACCATGAGCAGGAGGGGTGGCCGACGGCGCCTGGCCGTGGCCATCGTCGCGATATCGATGGGGCTTCTCGGCGCCGGCGCGTCGCCCGCCCAGGCCGATGACGCCAGCGTGCTGGCGGCCGTCGAGAGCCACGACGCCGCGTTCACCGTGGTCGGACGGCAGGTGGCGGTGGCCAGTCAGACGCTGGCGCGCACCCATCGGGGCGGCCCGCTGCTCGGCGCCCTGGCGCGCACCCGGGCGCTGATCATCGCCACGCGCAAGGCCGTCCTGGGCCAGCAGGCCTCGACCCCCACCGGTGCGGCCGCTCGCAGCGCGAGCATCCGTACCCTCAGCTACTTCGAGAACTCGATCATCTCGCTGTATCGCGGTACCAGAGCGGCGATCACCGGCCACCGCGTGACGGCGCTGGCCCTCAGCCGGCGCGCCGAGGCGCAGGCGAAGCTGGCGCAGGCGGCCGGCGACCAGGCCGTGACGCTGTTCCGGCAGGCCGGGCTCTCGCCCCACACCACGAGCCCCTGACGGATCGCGCGCTCTGGCCGGCGCGGCCGCCTCGCGGTCGCGCCGGCCGGCGGTCGCGGGGGGGGCCCCGGGGGGGCGGGGGGGGGCCCCCCACCGCGGCCCCGGGGCCGGGCCCCCCCCCCGCGCGGCCCACGCCCGA
>JBBPZM010000065.1:0-14781 GCA_038199035.1 Solirubrobacterales bacterium
CGGTGGTCAACTGCAATGTCCCCAAGCGCGGCTGGATGGCCGGGATCGGGGGGTGCCCGAACGTCGGCGGGATCTGCATCGGCTGCACGATGCCCGGGTTCCCCGACAAGTTCATGCCGTTCATGGACGCGCCTCCCGGCGGCTCGGTTTCGTCCGCGATGACCGGCGCCTACGGCTCGTTGATTCGCAGGATGCGCGGCATCACCAACAAGACCGTCAACCAGGAGCCCAAGTGGCGCCACAACCGGCCCGAGCTGACCACCGGATACGAGCCCCGCTGGGGCAACTAGCGGAGTCCGACCGAGCCCGACCGATCTAGAGCGAGAGGAGAACGAAGATGGCCGTTCGCGAGAGGGTGAAGCCGGAGGCCGGCAAGCTCGTCGACATGTCGTGGGACCCGATCACCAGGATCGTCGGCAACCTCGGCATCTACACCAAGATCGACTTCGACAACCGGGAGGTCGTCTCGTGCAAGAGCACGTCCTCCATGTTCCGCGGCTACAGCGTGTTCATGAAGGGCAAGGATCCCCGTGACGCGCACTTCATCACCAGCCGCATCTGCGGGATCTGCGGCGACAACCACGCCGTCTGCTCGTGCTACGCGCAGCAGATGGCCTACGGGGTCAAGCCGCCCCCGCTGGCCGAGTGGATCGTCAACCTGGGCGAAGCGGCGGAGTACATCTTCGACCACATCATCTTCCAGGACAACCTGGTGTTCGTGGACTACTGCGAGCAGATGGTCAAGGACACCAACCCCAGCGTCTGGGCCAAGGCCGAGAAGGCGGAGGCCCGCAACGCCAACATCCACGGCTACGGGACCGTCGGCGACATCATGAAGTCGTACAACCCGTTCACGGGGGAGACCTACAAGGAAGCGCTGCACATGAGCCGGATAGGGCGGGAGATGTGCTGCCTGATGGAGGGCCGCCACGTCCACCCGTCCACGATCTACCCCGGCGGGGTCGGCACGGTGGCCACGCCCACCCTGCTCACCGACTACCTCTCCCGTCTGCTGCGCTGCTTCGACTTCATCAAGAAGGCAGTCGCCATGAACGACGACGTCTTCGACTTCTTCTACGAGGCGATGCCGGGCTACGAGGAGGTCGGTCGGCGGCGCATCCTCCTGGGCTGCTGGGGGGCGTTCAACAACCCTCAGCACGCCACCTACGACTACAAGACCATGAGCGATTGGGGCAACGAGATGTTCGTCACCCCCGGCGTGGTGGTCGACGGCGAGCTGGTGACCACCGACCTGGTGGACATCAACCTGGGGATCCGCATCATGCTCGGCTCCTCCTACTACGAGGACTGGGTCAACGAGGAGACCTTCGTCGCACAGGACCCGCTGGGCAACCCGGTGGACAAGCGCCACCCCTGGAACCAGACGACGCTCCCCAAGCCCCAGAAGCGCGAGCTCGACGGCGGCAACTACTCGTGGGTGATGAGCCCGCGCTGGTACGACAAGCGCACCGGCGACAACCTGGCGCTCGACACCGGCGGCGGCGCCCTCGCGCGGCTGTGGGTCACCGCACTGGCCGGGAAGGTCGACACGCCGTTCGTCAAGGCCACGGGCGAGAGCGTGAAGATCAACCTCCCGCAGACCCCGAACACTCCGGAGCAGACGCTGGAGTGGAAGGTGCCGCAATGGTCCAACGCGATCGAGCGAAACCGGGCGCGGATCTACTACGTCGCCTACTCGGCGGCGATGGCGATGCACTTCGTCGACCAGGCGTTCAACGAGGTGCGGGCCGGGCGCACGAAGGTCTTCGAGGACTTCGACGTCCCCGACGAGGCCATCGGCTGCGGCTTCCACGAGGCGGTGCGCGGCGTGCTCTCGCACCACCTGGTGATCCGCGAGGGCAAGATCGCCAACTACCACCCCTACCCGCCGACGCCGTGGAACGGCAGCCCGACGGACTCCTACGGCACCCCGGGGCCCTACGAGGACGCGGTCATGGGCCAGCCGATCTTCGAGGAGAACGGGCCCGACGAGTTCCGGGGGATCGACATCATGCGCGCGGTGCGCTCCTTCGATCCCTGCCTCCCGTGCGGCGTGCACATGTACCTGGGCAAGGGCAAGACCATCCGCCAGGTGCACTCGCCGATGTTCGGCGAGCACGGTTAGGGGTCGGCGTTGGACGACACAGAGGCACGCGAACGGGTCGCGAGGGTAGAGACGCTCCTGGAGGAGGTCGAGTCCCTCGCCGACCCGGCCGCCCGCGACAAGGCGACCGAGGTGGTGCAGGCGCTGCTCGAGCTCTACGGCGAGGGCCTGGGGCGGATCGTGGAGCAGGCGGCGGCGCGCGACGAGGACGGCGAGCTGGCTAGGGCGCTGGCCGACGACGAGCTGGTCTCGCACCTGCTGCTGCTGCACGGGCTGCATCCCGTGCCGCTGGAGGCTCGGGTCGACGAGGCGCTCGAGGGGGTCCGCCCCTACCTCGATTCCCACGGCGGGAACGTGGAGCTGGTGAGCGTCCACGACGGCGTGGTGCGCCTGGCCATGCAGGGAAGCTGCAACGGCTGCCCGTCCTCGGCGATGACCCTCAAGCTGGCGATCGAGGAGGCGATCCACAAGGCCGCTCCCGACGTGGTGGAGATCGAGGCCGAGGGCGCCGCGGCGCCGGCACCCACGCCGGCGCCGGGCTTGCTGCAGATCCAGGGCGTCGATGGCCAGGGCGGCGCCGGCGCCGGACCCGATCTGCTGCAGATCGAGGTGTCCGATGCCGCGCGCGGGCCAGCGGTCGAGCCCGCCGCCGGCGACGGCTCCTGGGCCATGGTCGGCGGCATGCCCGACCTCAAGGCCGGGAGCGCCGACCGGCCGGTGCTGCGCGACGTGGCCGGCGAGCCGGTCCTGTTCCTCGAGCTGGAGGGGACGCTCTACGCCTACCGGCCGGACTGCCCCGGGTGCGGCGAGTCGCTCGCGGCCGCGCAGCTCAGCGCCGGCCAGGTCGCGTGCCCGGGATGTGGCAACCGCTACGACGTGCGCTTCGCCGGACGCTGCGCGCAGGCGCCCGAGCGCCAGCTTCAGCCGGTTCCCCTGCTGGTGGACGACGCCGGCCTGGTCAAGGTGGCGCTGGGGTCCGCCGCCTGAGCCATGGGTTCGACCGACGGCACGCTTAGCTCCTCGCGCCTTGCCGCGCTCGCCCGCGGCGACGCCGGTCGCCGACCGGCACCCGAGCCCGAGCCCGACGAGCGCTGCGAGCTGTGCAGCCACCCGATCGCCCCCGAGCACCGCCACCTCCTCGACCTCTCCACGCGCGAGCTGATGTGCGCCTGCCAGGCCTGCTCGCTGCTGTTCGACCGCGGTGCAGCCGGCGGAGGGCACTACCGGCTGGTGCCCGACCGCCGCCTTCGCCTCACCGACTTCGAGCTGAGCGATCTGGCCTGGGCGCAATTGCGCATCCCCGTGGACATGGCGTTCTTCTTCCACAGCTCGAGCGACGAGCGCGTCATGGCCTATTACCCCAGTCCGATGGGACCGACCGAGTCGCTGCTCGGCCTCGAGGCCTGGGAGCAGCTCGAGGCCGACAACCCGATCCTCCAAGACATGGCGGCGGACGTCGAGGCGCTGCTGGTCAATCGGGCCAGGGGCGCACGGCAGCAGTGGCTGGTCCCGATCGCCGAGTGCTACGGCCTGGTGGCGGTGATCCGCACCCGCTGGAGGGGGCTGAGCGGCGGCAAGGAGGTCTGGCAGGAGATCGACCGGTTCTTCGAGGACCTCGACCGCCGGTCGCGGCCCCATGGCCCATCCCGCGCTGGCGACCAATCGAACGTCGCGGCCGCAGGCGCCGCGGCAGAAGGAGGATGAGATGGCGGACATCAAGCTCGGCAAGCCGGACGTGAAGCCGGACCTCCCGGCGCACACGCCGGGGATCAACCAGGGCAACGCCAAGGGCAACTACGACGGCCAGCTCGGCCACAAGCCCGACGGCACCTCCTCGGCCGAGCGCTCCACCGGGGTCAACGCCAAGGCCCACGGGCCGATCGACCCGAGCATGCCGAACCTCTCGCCGGCCTAGGCGACGAGCGGTCGAATGTCGACGATCGGGCCCGTGGCGGTCGCTCAGGCCGGCTCCATCCCGGAGCTGGCCTTCTCCGTCGAGGACGCGGCCACCCTCGATTACGCGGCGGTGCCGACCGTGCGCTTCTCGCTGGGCATCCGCAGCGTCCACGGGCAGCCGATCCGCTCCGTGATGCTCGACACCCAGATCCAGATCGCCGCGCGGCGCCGGGGCTACGACGCCGCCGCCCAGGAGCGGCTGAACGAGCTGTTCGGAGCCCCGGAGCGCTGGGGCTCCACGTTGCGCACCTTGCTGTGGACGCGTACGACGACGCTGGTGGCGCCCTTCAGCGACAGCACGGTCGTGGACCTGCCGGTGACCTGCACCTACGACCTCGAGGTGATCGCCTCCAAGTACTTCGACGCGCTCGAGGACGGGGAGGTCCCGCTCGAGTTCCTGTTCAGCGGCACGGTGTTCTACGCCGGCGCCGACGGGCGGCTGCAGACCGCTCGAATCTCCTGGGAGCAGGACGCCGAGTACCGGCTTCCGGTGGCGGTCTGGAAGCAGACGATCGAGCGCTACTTCCCCGACACCGCGTGGCTGAGGCTGCGCCGCGACAGCTTCGACCGCCTCGCGGCCTACAAGGCGCGCAACGCGCTCCCGACGTGGGAGGACGCGCTCGACTCGCTGCTGTCCGAGCCGGAGGAGGCTTAGGCCCGTGGACCCGGTGAGGGCGATCGCCGACGCGGTCCTCTACGAGGGCTACATCCTGTGGCCCTACCGCCGATCGGCGATCAAGAACCAGCAACGCTGGACGTTCGGCGGCGTCTATCCACAGGCGCACAGCGAGGGGCGCGACGACGATCCCTGGGTGATGCGAACGCAATGCCTGCTGGAGGGCGGCGGCGAGGCGCGCGTGGAGGTGGGCGTGCGCTTCCTCCATGTCGTGCAGCGCAGCGTCGGCAGGCAGATGGCGAGCAGCCTCGAGCTGGTGGACGAGTTGACCGTGGCCGGTCAGCGCCACCTGGCATGGCAGGAGGCGGTCGAGCGCGAGATCGTCGCTACCGACCTTCGCCTCGATGCGCTGGAGCGCGGGCATCGCACAGCGGTCGAGATCGCGGCCGCCAGCGAGGAGGAGGAGCTGCGCGACGAAGCCGGACGGCGGGCGGGCGCGATCGTGCGCAGCTGGCACGGGCTGGAGGGCGCGATCGAGGTCCAGGCGCAGCGACTCGGCGCCGGGCTTTGGCGGCTCACGGCGGCCATCGTCAACACCACGCCCTGGCCGGGGGGGGCTCGCGAGAAGGCCCTCGAGCGCACCTTCTGCTCGACCCACACCGTGCTGAAGGCCACGGGGGCGAGCTTCGTCTCGCTGACCGATCCACCCGAGCACCTGCGCGAAGCCGCGGAGGGCTGCACCAACGAGAACACGTGGCCGGTGCTCGTCGGCGAGCCGCCCGACCGCGGCACCCTGCTGTCGTCGCCGATCATCCTCGAGGACTACCCGCGCATAGCGCCCGAGAGCCCCGGAGACCTCTTCGACGGCGGGGAGATCGACCAGATGCTCGTGCTAAACATCCTCAGCCTGACCGACGAGGAGAAGGCCGAGATGCGCGACTGCGACCCGCGGACTCGGGCGATCCTCGAGCGCACCGAGGCGCTCACCGAGGAGGAGCTTATGAGCCTGCACGGAGCCATCCGGGAGTTCGGCATGGTGCGCGAGCGATGAGCGCCGGCGAGATGGGCTACTGGGAGGAGCTCGAGCGGCCGGCCCCCGACGTGGTGACCGTGGAGGGCGTGGAGCTGCGACGGGGAAGCCGGGTGCGGCTGCGCCCGCGCGCAGGGGGCGACGTGTTCGACCTCGCGCTCGCCGGGCGCAGCGCGGTCATCGAGGGCATCGACCAGGACATGGAGGGCAATGTCCATCTCGCGGTCACCGTGGACGACGACCCGGGTCGCGACCTCGGCGAGGCTCGCCAGCCGGGGCATCGCTTCTTCTTCATGCCCGAGGAGGTAGAGCCGCTCCCGCCGCAGGAGGGAGCCGTGGACGGGCCGGCCAGGCACATCCTGCTCGCCGGCATCGGCAACGTCTTCCTCGGCGACGACGGCTTTGGGGTGGCCCTGGCCGGCCGGCTCGCCCAACGCCGGCTGCCACCGGGCGTGGACGTGGTGGACTTCGGGATCCGCGGCACGGACCTCGCCTACGCCCTCGGCGAGGACTACGACGTCGCCGTGCTGCTCGACGCCACTCCACGCGGCGAGGTGCCGGGAACCCTCTACGTGATCGAGCCCGAGCTCGACCAGGAGGAGGTGACGCTCGACGCTCACGGGATGGACCCGGTGAAGGTGCTCGCGCTGGCCCGCGCGCTGGGCGGCACGCCGCCTCGGACGCTGGTTGTCGGCTGCGAGCCCCAGACTCGAATGAGCGCCGACGACGAGGACATCGTCGCCGACCTAAGCGAGCCGGTGCGGGCGGCGCTGGACGGGGCGACCAAGCTCGTCGAGTCGCTGCTGGCAGATCTGTCGGAGCAAGCCCAAGGCGAAAGGAAGGTGACTCGGTCATGAGCAAGGGCACCGTGGTGCTGCTGGCGCTCGTAGTGGGGATCGGGGCGATGGTCTCCGCCCAGCTCCCCGAGCTGCGCAGGTACATGAAGATCAAGCAGATGTAGGCGCGCGGCGGGCATGCGCCCGCCGGCGGAACACCCGACACAGGAGAGCTTGAGTGCACCGCACGAAGATCAAGGTGGTCGAGGACGCCCTCGACGCCAACAACACCATCGCCCGGGCCAACCGCGCCGACTTCGACCGCGCCTCGGTCACGGTGATCAACTTCATGAGCGCGCCGGGCGCCGGGAAGACCGCGCTGCTGGAGCGTGCCCTGCCCGAGCTCGACGGCGTGCGGGTGGGCGTGCTCGAAGGCGACGTCCAGGGCAGCATGGACGCCGACCGCCTGGCCTCGCTGCACGTCCCGGTGACCCAGATCAACACCGATCCGGGCTTCGGCGGCGAGTGCCACCTCGACGCCAACATGGTGCGCTCCGCGGTCCCCGCCCTGCCGCTGGACGACATCGACCTGCTGGTCATCGAGAACGTGGGCAACCTGGTCTGCCCGGCCGAGTTCAAGGTCGGCGAGGACGCCCGGGTGATGGTCTCGGCCATCACCGAGGGCGAGGAGAAGCCGCTCAAGTACCCGCTGATGTTCCGCACCTGCGGGCTGGTGCTGGTCAACAAGGTCGACCTCCTCCCCCACCTCGACTTCGACCTCGACCGCTTCCTCTACAACCTCGACGCGGTGAACCCCGACGTGCCGCGCATCCTGGTCAGTGCCCGCAGCGGCGAGGGGATCGAGGAGTGGCGCGACTGGCTGGCGCGGCTGGCCACCCACGCCGGAGCGCGGGTGTGAGGCAGGCTGGCTTGCTGGAGCTTCGCGCGCATGGCCTGGGCCGCCGCTTGGAGGAGGCGCTCGAGCAGCGCACCGAGGCCAACGACGCGTTCTTCGAGGCCCAGGCCGAGCCTCTGGCGCGACTGTGCCACCGGATGGCCGAGCGCTTCTCGCGCGGCGGGCGCCTGGTCGCATTCGGAACCTCGCCGGCCGCTCGCTCCGACGCGCGCCACGTGGCGGTCGAGTTCGTGCATCCCGTCATCGTGGGCAAGCGCGCGCTTCCGGCCATCGGGCTGGTCGGGGACGGCGCGTCGCTGCTGGAGGAGGTCGACCTGACCGCCGAGGCCGGCGACATCGCCATCGGCTTCGGCGAGGACGACGAGACGCGAGCCGCGCTGGAGCTGGCGCGCAGCCGGGGGTGCCTGACCATCGCCTTCGCGGCCGCCGGGGCGGAGTGGGAGCTACGCCCGCCTGGCGAGGACCCGTCGATCGCTCAGGAGCTGACCGAGACGCTCTACCACGTCCTGTGGGAGCTGGTGCACGTCTTCTTCGAGCATCGCGGCCTGCTCGAGGGCCGTGCCGATCGCCGCGCACATGATGCCGGCGCCTCGAGCTTCCTCTATCCCTTCCTGGGCCAGGAGGAGCACGACCTCGAGGCGGTGGTGGCCGACGTACGGGCGTCGGTGGTCATGAAGGCGCAGGAGATCGCCGCCCTGCGCGCCCAGACGTTGAGCGACAACCATGAGCCGCTGATCGCCGCCGCCGCGGGGCTGCGCTGCGATCTCGACGCCGGGGGGCGGCTTCTGGCGCTGGGCAACGGCGGCTCGGCCACGGACGCGATGGACGTGGTGGCCGACTTCCGCCACCCGCCGAGCCCGGACTGGCCACCCCGGCGCGCCCTCGACCTCACCGAGGATCCCTCGATCCTCACGGCGATCGCCAACGACATCGGGGTCGAGGCGATCTTCTCGCGCCAGGTCATCGCCCACGGACGCGCGGGCGACGCCCTGATCGCCCTGAGCACCAGCGGCAACTCGGCCAACGTGATCGCCGCGCTGGCGCAGGCGCGCCGGCGCGGCCTGCGCACGATCGCCATGGTCGGCTACGACGGCGGGCGCGTCGCCGCCGAGGCTCTGGCCGACCACGTGGTCGTCACACGCTCCGAGCACATCCCGCGCATCCAGGAGGCGCAGGCCAGCGCCTACCATCTGCTGCGCGAGCTGGTCGAGCTGGCCGGGGAGCAGAGGGCATGACCGACGACCACGACGACGAGCAGGCCCGGGGCAGGTCGACAGAGGTCGTCCATGCCGCCGCGCGCGGTGGCGTCGCGGCCATGGCCATGACCGGGATGCGCACCTTCACCGTCGACATGGGGATCGTCAAGCAGACACCTCCGCAGGTCATGGCCAAGCGCGCCCCGGGGCTCATCCGCCGCATCCCGCGCAAGCGTCGCCGGGGCGTCATCGAGGCCATGCACTGGGGCTACGGGGCGGTGGGCGGAGCCGGGTTCGGCCTGCTTCCCGACGGACTGCGGCGCCAGCCCTGGGCCGGCCCCGCGTACGGGCTGCTCGTGTGGGTGGGCTTCGAGGCGGGCATCGCGCCGGCGCTCGGGCTCCAGGGCGCCACCCAGACACGGGCGATCGAGCGCGCCGCCCTGGCCGTCGACCACCTCCTCTACGGCCTGGTCCTCTCTGAAGGCCGGGTGCGCCCCCGCGAGCAGGGGTGAGTCGCGGCGCCCCAGCGCCCGCGGCGGCCAGCCGCCGGGTGCGGGCGCGCATCGAGGGAACGGTCCAGGGCGTCGGTTTCCGCCCTCACGTGCACCGGCTCGCGGTCGAGCTCAAGCTGGCGGGGCACGTGCTCAACGACGCCCGGGGTGTGCTGGTCGAGGTCGAGGGCGACCCCAACGCGGTCGAGCGCTTCCTGGCTGCGGTCGAGGCGCAGGCACCCCCGCTGGCCAGCGTGCAGCGCGTCTCGACGCAGGAGCTGGCGCCCGTCGGACGACCGGGCTTCGCCATCCTGGAGAGCCCGCGAGGGGGCGAGCCGAGCGCCGCCGTCACGCCCGACAGCGCCACCTGCGACGAATGCCTGGCCGAGCTGCTCGACCCCGGCGATCGCCGCTTTCGCTACCCGTTCGTCAACTGCACCAACTGCGGTCCGCGCTTCACGATCGTGCGCGGGATCCCCTACGACCGGCCCTACACGACGATGGCCCCCTTCACCATGTGCGCGGCCTGCCGCGCCGAGTACGACGATCCGACCGACCGGCGCTTCCACGCTCAGCCCAACGCCTGCCCGCGCTGCGGCCCGACTGTAGCGCTGGTCGACGCGGGCGGACGGCCGGTCGCGCTGGGAGTGGCGCGCGACGCCGTCGAGGCGGCGGCGCGAGCCCTGGACGAGGGAGCCGTCCTGGCGGTCAAGGGGCTGGGCGGCTTCCACCTGGCCTGCCGGGCCGACGACGAGGCGGCCGTGGCCGCCCTGCGCGCACGCAAGCACCGCGAGGACAAGCCCTTCGCGCTGATGGCCGCCTCGCTCGACGACGCGAGTGCGCTGGTGGACGCGGCGCCCGAGGACGAGGCGCTGCTGCTCTCGCGCCGGCGCCCGATCGTCCTCTGCCGCCGCCGCGACGACGCCGCGGTGGCGCCTGCGGTGGCTCCGGCGTCCGAGGACCTCGGGGTCATGCTCCCCTACTCGCCCCTGCACCACCTCCTGCTCGCCGACTGCGCCCGCCCCCTGGTCATGACCAGCGGCAACGTCTCCGACGAGCCGATCGCCTACCGCGACGACGACGCCCTGGCGCGGCTGGCGCCGATCGCCGACCTCTTCGTGGTGCACGACCGACCGATCCACACCCGCACCGACGACTCGGTCGTGCGCACCGTGGCCGTGGGCGGCGAGCGCCGTCCGCTGGTCATGCGCCGCTCGCGCGGGTACGTGCCCGAGGCGATCGAACTTCCGCTCGCGGCGCGGCGCCACACGCTGGCCTGTGGGGCCGAGCTCAAGAGCACGTTCTGCGTGGCCAAGGGCTCGCGGGCCTGGGTGGGCCACCACATCGGCGACCTGCGCAACTTCGAGACCCTGCGCTCGTTCACCGAGGGGGTCGAGCACTTCGAGCGGCTGTTCGCGGTGCGACCGCAGGTGGTGGCCCACGACCTGCACCCCGAGTACCTGTCGACCAAGTACGCGCTCGAGCGCGAGGGCGTCGACACGGTCGGCGTGCAGCACCATCACGCCCACCTGGCCGCCTGCCTGGCTGAGCACGGCGAGACCGGCCCGGCCGTGGGGGCGATCTTCGACGGGACGGGCTACGGGCTCGATGGCGCCGTGTGGGGCGGAGAGATCCTCGTCGGCGACCTCGCGGGCTTCGAGCGCGCGGGGACGCTGTGGGCGGTGAGGATGCCGGGCGGCGAGGCGGCCATCCGCCAGCCGTGGCGCATGGCCTGCGCCTGGCTGGTCGAGGCCCTGGACCCCGAGCCACCCCTTCCGCGTGGCCTGGCCGGGCAGGTCGACTCCACCGCCTGGCGTCAGGTGGCCGGGCTCGCCCGCAGCGGCCTGGCCTCCCCCTCGACGACCAGCGCCGGCCGGCTCTTCGATGCCGTGGCCGCGCTCTGCGGCCTGCGTCCACAGGTCAACTACGAGGGCCAGGCGGCGATCGAGCTCGAGGCAGCCTGCGACCCCGACGAGTCCGGCGCCTATCCCCTGCCGCTCGTCGACGAGGCCGGGGCGCTGACGCTCGACGCCCGCTCCACGATTCGCGCGGTCGCGGACGACGTCGCCCGGGGAGCCGCGACGCCGGCGGTCGCCGCCCGCTTCCACAACGGGCTGGCCGCCGCGACGGCCGCGGCCGCCGCGACGGCCGCCCAGAGCGCGGGCACCGAGACCGTCGTGCTCAGCGGCGGCGTGTTCCAGAACCGCCGGCTGCTCGAGGTCACCGCCGCCGAACTGGCCGCGCGCGGGCTGCGCGTGCTCGTCCCCGAGCGACTGCCTCCCAACGACGGCGGTATCTCGTACGGCCAGGCCGCGGTGGCCGCGGCGCTCGGCGGCTGACCCACCGGCCAGGCGAAGAAGCGCCGTGTCGTGCTGGCGACTACGGCGCCCTTGACTCGAGCGTCGCGGCCATATCATCCAGCGCGGCCTGCTCTGCCTCGCTGACCTGCTGGCCTCCGATGCCGGCGAACCCGCCCTCGCGATGGGCGCCGGCCGCCGCCTCGGCCACGGCCACCACGAACCGCTTGTAGGTCGCGACCTCCTCCGGCGAAGCCTTGGCCTCGAGGATCGCCACCGCTTCGCCCAGGCGCTGGCGGCTCACGGTGGGGATCTGATCGGGCGAGCGCACGCGGCCCGGCTCCATGGCCGGTGGAGAGGACACCAGGTCATCGAGCAGCTCGCTCTCCCCGTGCTGCTGTCGCGCCTGGGCATAGGTCTGTCCCATGGCCAGCGTCACCCGCCCTCACGGGAGCCAACCCCGCTGGGCCGGCCGGCGGCCCATGACCGGCGTCCCATCGCCAGCGTTCGCATCCCGGCCGACGGCCGGTCATCCTAATGCGAGTGGGTTGCAATACACTTCGGCTCGCACTAGGCTCGCTCGTCGCCCGCACGTGCGGGCTCGCCCCGGAGAGGAGAGTCGATGACCGCTCAGCCCGTCCGCGTGGCCGGAGCGTCCCGGTGGGGTCGCCTGCGAGGCGCGCTGACCGCGGCCGAGTGGCGCCGCTCGTCGGGGTTGTTCGCGGTGGTCGCGGGGCTGCACGTCGTCGGGTTCTTCATTCTCTTCGCGCTCGTCATCCCGCACGGCTACAGCCTGGGCAAGGGCGGTGTGTTCGGCCTGGGGGTCGGGATCACCGCCTACACCCTCGGCGTCCGCCACGCCTTCGACGCCGACCACATCGGCGCGATCGACAACATCACACGCAAGCTCATGAGCGAGGGGCAGCGACCGCTCAGCGTCGGGTTCTTCTTCTCGCTCGGCCACTCGACGATCGTCTTCGTCCTCGGCCTGCTGGTCGCGGCGGGGATCCGGGGCCTCGGCGGCGCGCTCGAGAGCGACAGCTCGACCCTGCACCAGGCGACCCGCTTCATCGGGCCGATGGTCTCCGGCTCGTTCCTGCTCCTCGTCGGGATCCTCAACCTGATCATCCTCCTGAGCATCGTGAGGATCTTCCGGCGCATGCGCCGTGGCCGGCTGGACGAGCGCGAGCTCGAGGGGCAGCTCGCTGCGCGCGGCTTCCTGAACCGCTTCTACGGCCGGGCGACCAGGGCGGTGCGCAGGCCCTGGCAGATGTACCCCCTCGGGTGCCTGTTCGGCCTCGGCTTCGACACCGCGACCGAGGTCTCGCTGCTGGTCATCGCCGGCGGCGCCGCAGCGAGCGGGCTGCCGTTCTACGCGATCCTCTGCCTACCCGTCCTCTTCGCCGCCGGGATGTCGCTGTTCGACACCATCGACGGCGCCTTCATGAGCTTCGCCTACGGCTGGGCCTTCGCCAAGCCGATTCGCAAGATCTTCTACAACCTCGCAATCACCGGGCTGTCGGTGGCGGTGGCGCTGCTCGTCGGGTCGATCGAGCTGCTGTCGGTGGCGGCCGACAGGCTTGGCCTCAGCGGCGGCCTGTGGGACCTGGTCTCCAGCGTTGACCTGAACGTCGTCGGCTACCTCATCGTCGCCCTCTTCTTCGTCACCTGGGGGATCGCGCTGGCGGTGTGGCGCCTCGGTGGCATCGAGGAGCGCTGGTCGATCGGCACCCAGCGTCCCTAGGCAGGCCCCTCGTGACCTCGGCGCCGCGCGTTCCCCGACTGGCCTTCGCCGGCATCGATGACGTGGCCGCGGCCCTCAGGCGTGGTGGCGGCCGGCTGTCCTCGACGCGCCGGCTGGTCCTCGAGGCACTGTTCGCCGCCCCGGGGCCGGTCTCTGCCGAGCACATCGCGCAGGGACTGGACGGCCGGCTGACCCGCCTCGACGTCGCCTCCGTCTACCGGACCCTGGAGCGCCTCGAGGCGTTGGGCGCCGTCCGCCATGTGCACATCGGCCACGGGCCGGGCCTTTACGCCCTGGCCGGGGAGGAGGAGCGCGAGTACCTGGTCTGCGAGCGTTGCGACCGGGTCACCTCGGTGGGCTCGGCCCGCATGGAAGCGGTGCGGGCCCAGATCCGCGAGGACTTCGGCTATCACGCCCGCTTCAGCCACTTCCCCATACTCGGCCTCTGCCCGCGCTGCGCCGACCACACCCACACCGCGCACGAGCACGACTACGAGCACTCCCACCGCGACCGCGTCCACTCCCATCCCCACCTGCATGAGACGGGGCCGCAGCGCGACCGCCAGCACGAGCACTGAGCGCCCACGCCAAGCTCCCTACGGGCTGTCCAGCGCCGCCACCTGCACCTTGACCGCCTCGGCGCTGCGGCGAAGCTCCTCGCGCTCGCTCTCGTCGAGCGCGACCTCGACTATCTCCTCCACCCCGTTGCGCCCCAGCTTCGCCGGCGCGCCGATGTAGAGGTTGTCGAAGCCGTACTCGCCCTGGCACAGGACGGCGCAGGGAAGCACGCGGCGGCGGTCGAGCACGATGGCGTCGACCATCTCGGCCACCGCGGCCGAAGGCGCGTAGGAAGCCGAGCCGGCCTCGAGCAGATCGAGCACCTCGGCCCCAGCGTCGCGCGCCCGCGCAACGATCTCGTCCAGGCGCTGGGCGCCGATCCGCTCCCTGACCGGGGCCCCGGCGACGGTCGCGCTGGAGAGCACCGCCACCATGGCCTCACCGTGACCGCCCACCACCAGGCCGGTGACGTCGGCAGCCGATACCCCGAGCTCCCAGGCCAGGAGGGTGCGCAGGCGAGCCGAGTCGAGGATCCCGGCCATGCCGATCACCCGCTGGCGAGGGAATCCCGTGGCCTCCAGCGCGACGTGGCACATGACGGGGAGCGGGTTGGTGACCACGACGACGATGGCGTCGGGACAGCGCTCGGACACTTCGCGTGACACCTGCCTGACCACGTCCGCGTTGACGGCCAGCCGGTCGTCACCGCTCATGCCCGGCTCCTGCGCCGACCCGGCGGTCACGACCACCAGGTCGGATCCGGCGATCTCGGCGTAGCTCTCGACTCCCGTGACCCGCGGCTCGTAGCCCACCACCGGCGCGGCGTGGTCGAGGTCGAGGGCGCGGCCGCGGGCCTTGCCCGGCGCGACGTCGACCAGGCACACGTCCGCGTAGTCGCGCTCGGCCAGGCGCTGCGCGGTGGCGGCTCCCACGTTACCGGCCCCCACGACGGTGATCTTGCGCCTCATGCCCGCGCTCCCTTGTCTCCGTTAGCCTGTGTAACCAGTATCCCCGGGCTTGCGTTGGAATTGTGTGAACGTCGGCCCGTCACCACCGATGGAGGTAGAACGTGACGGATTTCCTTGACTCAGCCCGGC
>JBBPZM010000066.1:0-55267 GCA_038199035.1 Solirubrobacterales bacterium
CCCCCCCCCCCCGGCCCGCGCGCGCGGTCGGCCGCCCCCCCCCCGGGGCCCGCCCCGCCGGGGGCGGCCCACCCGGCGGGCGCGCGCCCCGCCGCGCGCGCGCCCGACCCGGCCAGCCAGGCCGCCTGCCCGGCCACCACCAGCTGCCAGAGCAGCAGGGCCAGCAGGGCGACGAACGGCAGGACAGCCACCAGCTCCACGGCGGCCTGACCGGTCTGACGACTTCGGGGCCTGGGCATGCCCGGCAGGCTCCCGCCGCCGCGGTTACGGAACTACGCGTACCTGCAAAGAGTCAGCGCAAGAGCGCAGGAGCGCTTGAGACCTAGTACCGCTGGTACGCGCGCCATGCCGAGAAGACCCCGAACGAGGCAGCGGCGATGAGCACGAACCAGGCGACCGTCCCCGGTCCGCTGGCCCACAGGCGTGGAGTCGCCGTCACGGTGAGTACGGCCAGCCCGACCGACCCGTAGAGCACCACGCGGGTGCCGTCGCCGAGCGAGAACACCTCGCCTCGATGGCGCCTGTAAAGCCCCGCCACGAACCAGGCCAGCAGGCCGAGGAAGGCCAGGCTGAGGACCCACGTGATCAGCGCCGCCGCCGCGCCGCCCCCCGGGGCGGCGTAGACCACGGCGCCCAGCGCGAGCACGATCGCCACGTTGCGGACGTGCTTCACGAGCCGACTCCCCGGCAGTCCGTCGCAGGGCTCATCGCGAAGGCCAGTCTACGGACGCCCGTCCGCGGGCGTGCTCACCCGGCGCGCGGGCCGCCTCGGCCGGGTTGCGCATCACGGCCAGCAGCGACAGTCCCGCCGGCAGGCGGACGCCCCGGCGGATCAGCTGCGCCTCCAGGCGCATCGGCAGCTCGAGCACCGGGTCCAGCGCCGCCGGGGTGAGCTCGATGTTGGGACGGCCGCGCCGCTGGCCGCGGGGGCGCAGGCGCTCGCCGAGGCGCACGAGCGCTCCCGGCGCCAGGAGGATCGAGTTGAAGTAGGTCGTGGCCACCGGCTCCCAGCCGGCGGCGCGCGCCGGTGCGACCAGGCTGGCGCGTCGGTAGCGTCGGTAGTGGCGGTTCGCCACGTCGTGTGTCGACCACAGGGCCGGGTAGGCGGGAACGGTCACGAGGAGGAACGCCCCGGCTCGCGCCACACGGCGCAGCTCGCGCAGCGACGTGACGTCGTCGGGGGTGTGCTCGAGCACGTCGAGGCAGGTGATGAGGTCGAACGAGTCGTCCTCGTAGGGGATGTCCTCGACGCGGGCGACCGAGACCAGGTGGCCGCGGGCGCGGGCGACCTCGACGCCGCGGGGCTCGAGGTCGAAGCCGCGGACCGAGCCGTAGCGCCCCAGATCGTCCATCGTGCGTCCCGAGCCGCAACCGGCGTCAAGCACGGCGAGCGGGGTGGGCAGGGCGAGCCGCTCCAGCTGGGCGTGGATCACCCGCCGGCGGCCGCGATACCACCAGTGCCGCTCGTCGGCGGAGAGCAGCGCCTGGAACTCGTCGGTCTGCATGGGGCTCGAGGGGAGCCGTCGCGGACGCGCGAGGGCGGGTCCCCCAGAAAGCGCCGCACCGGCGGGCGCGGACCATAGAGGAACGCCGGACGGGCAGCGGCTCGGTCGTCCACCGGCGAAGCTGCCAAGCTGGCCGGCATGGAGCCCGTCGCGCTCGACCCCCGGGTGGCCGCCGGCACCCGTCGCCAGCTCGAGGCGTGGCGCGCCGCACTGGACGCGGGCGCGCAGCGACTTGGCTGGAAGATCGGCTTCAACCCGCCGGCGGTGATGGAGCGCCTCGGGATCGGCGCGCCGGTGGTCGGCCACTTGACCACCGCGTCCGCCGTCGTCGACGGCGGCGAGCACTCTCTGGCGGGCACGACCAGCGCCCGGGTCGAGCCCGAGGTGGCGATCCAGGTGGGTGGTCAGGCCGCCGCAGACGGCTGGAGGGTCGCAGCTCTGGCACCGTCCCTCGAGGTGGTGGACGTCGATCGGCCGCCGAGCGACCTCGAGGACATCGTGGCCACCAACATCTACCACCGGGCCGTCGTCCTCGGCCAGGCCGGCGCCCCGGATCGCGGCCGACGAGGCGAGGGCGTCCTCCCGTCCCTCGGCGGCCAGGGCGTCCTGTCCGTCGACGGCGAGGCAGTCCACCGCTTCGACCTCGCGGCCACGGCGACCGACCCCCGCGAGACGATCGACGTGGTCGCCCGCACCCTGGCCGCGTGCGGCGGGAGCCTGCGGGTGGGGGACTGGATCATCGCCGGGTCGCTGACCGAGCAGGTGGAGGTGGCCCCCGGCGACTCGGTGGCCCTCGAGCTGGGCTCCCTGGGTAGCGTCGCGGTCCGCCTGTCTGCCTGACCGGGCCCGTCGACCGCCCGGCTGGCTGCCTGACCGGGCCCGCCGACCGTTAGGATCTCGGCCGTGCGCAGGATCCTCGTCGTCGCCGCCGGCTGGTGCCTGACCCTCGCGCTGGCCGCCCCCCTGGCGCTGGCCGGGGACGAGGGCCAGGGCCTCTACGGCGAGACCAACGACAAGGTTGTCACCGACGCCGGCTTCATCGTGATCGCCTTCTTCCCGCTCTTCGTCGCCCTGATGAGCGTGATCCAGTGGCGCCTGGACAAGCGCAAGCAGGCCCACCTCAGCGCGCAGAAGGCGCGCCGCTCCCGCGCCGAGTGGCGCGGCGGCTGGTAGGCCGCCGCCCCCGGCATGGGCGACGACGAGCCGATTCGCTACGAGCGCCTGGGCGCGGCCGCGCTGCTGACCATCGACCGGCCGCATCGCCGCAATGCTGTCGACGGCCCGACCGCCCAGCTCCTGGGCGCGGCCTACCGGCGCTTCGAGGCCGATGACGACGCCCGCGTCCTCGTCCTCACCGGAGCCGGCGACAAGGCCTTCTGCGCCGGCGCGGACCTCAAGGCCCTGGAGACGTTCGGCCCCCGGCAGGCCGATCCCGCCGGCCCCCTGGGCTTCACCCGCCTCACCGCGACCAAGCCGACGATCGCCGCCATCTCGGGGTGGTGCCTGGCCGGCGGGCTGGAGCTGGCCCTGTGGTGCGACCTGCGCATCGCGGCCGAGGGGGCGACGCTGGGCTTCCCCGAGCGGCGGTGGGGCGTGCCGCTGATCGACGGAGGGACCCAGCGCCTGCCGCGGATCGTGGGTCTCGGACGCGCCCTGGACATCATCCTCACCGGGCGCATGGTCGACGCGTCCGAGGCGCTGGCGATGGGCCTGGTGACCGAGGTCGTCGCCCCCGGCGGGCACATAGAGCGGGCGCTCGCGATGGCCGAGGGGCTGGCCGCCTTTCCCCAAGACACCATGCTCGCGGACCGCCGGGCGGCCATCGCCGGCCTCGGCCTGCCGCTGGATGCCGGGCTGGCCATCGAGGCCGGCAGCGCGCTGCCCACCTTCGCCACCGCGCTCGAGGGCGCGCGGCGCTTCGCCCGCGGCGAAGGCCGCGGCGGCACGGGCGCCGGAGTGTGACCGCGGCTGCCTGCCCGCCGCCCGGCGCGGCACGGGCGCCGGAGTGTGACCGCGGCTGCCTGCCCGCCGCCCGGCGCGGCGCGGGCTATAGGGTGGGGCCTCGACGCCTCTTGAGGGAGAAGCCATGACCCACTTCGTGACGGGAGCGACCGGCTTCATCGGGCGCCACCTGGTCGAGCGCCTGCTGGCGCGCGAGGGCCAGATCCACGTCCTCGTGCGCGAGGGGTCCACCGCGAAGCTCGACGAGCTGATCTCCCGCTGGGAGCGGATTGACGGCGCATCCGACGTCCGCGGGCGGATCGTCCCCGTCGTCGGCGACCTCGGCGAGCACCGCCTCGGGCTCGACGACGAGCAGGTGGCGGCCCTCGAAGGGAACGTTGACCACTTCTTCCACCTCGCCGCCATCTACGACATGACCGCGCCCGACGAGGTCAACGAGAAGCTCAACGTCGGCGGCACCCGCAACGCCGTCGAGCTGGCCAACGCCGTCGAGGCCGGCACCTTCCACCACGTCTCCTCGATCGCCGCCGCCGGGCTGCACAAGGGCCTGTTCCGCGAGGACATGTTCGACGAGGGCCAGAAGCTCGACCACCCCTACCACCGCACGAAGTTCGAGTCCGAGAAGCTCGCGCGCGAGCAGGTGAAGGGTGCCTGGCGCGTCTATCGCCCGGCCATCGTGGTCGGCAACTCGCAGACGGGCGAGATGGACAAGATCGACGGGCCCTACTACTTCTTCAGCGCGATCAAGACGATCCGCCACTACCTGCCCGAGTGGGTGCCGCTGGTGGGGCCGGAGCTCGGCTACACCAACATCGTCCCCGTCGACTTCGTGGCCGCCGCGCTGGACCACATCGCGCACGAGCCCGGCCTCGACGGGCAGGCGTTCCACCTCACCAACCCTCGGTCCCAGCGCTCGGGCGACGTGATGAACGCCTTCGCGCGAGCCGCCCACGCGCCCCACCTGGCCATGCGCGTCGACTCCAAGCTGCTCGACGCCCTGCCCAAGGGCACGCTCTCGATGCTCATGAAGCTGCCGCCGGCCAAGGACGTGCGCCGCTCGATCCTCGCCGACTTCAACATCCCCGAAGGCGTGGTCGACTACATCGGCCTGACCGCCCAGTTCGACACCCGCGACACCGAGCGGGCGCTGGCTGGATCGGGGATCGAGGTGCCGCCGCTGGAGTCCTACGCCGAGAAGCTGTGGGACTACTGGGAGCGCAACCTCGATCCCGACCTGTTCAAGGACCGCTCGTTCGAGGGCGCGGTCAACGGGAAGACCGTGCTCATCACCGGCGCGTCCAGCGGGATCGGCAAGGCCACCGCGCTCAAGGTCGCGGCCGCCGGCGGGATCCCGCTTCTCGTCGCGCGGACGGCCGAGAAGCTCGAGGAGACCAAGCAGGAGATCGAGGCCGCCGGGGGCACCGCCTACACCTACCCCGCCGACCTCTCGGACATGGACGCCATCGACGACGTGGTCGAACGCGTGCTCGGGGAGCACCCGGCGGTCAACGTGCTGGTCAACAACGCCGGGCGCTCGATCCGCCGCGGTATCGCGCTCTCGCAGGACCGGTTCCACGACTTCGAGCGCACGATGCAGCTCAACTACTTCGGCGCGATCCGCATGGTCATGCGCCTGCTCCCGCACATGCGCGAGGGCGGCGGCGGCCACGTCGTCAACGTCTCCTCGATCGGCGTGCAGACCAGCCCGCCGCGCTTCTCGGCCTACGTCGCCTCCAAGGCGGCGCTGGATGCCTGGACGCGGTGCGTGGCCTCGGAGGCCGTCGGCGACGGCGTGACGTTCACCACCATCCACATGCCGCTCGTGCGCACGCCGATGATCGCCCCGACCAAGATGTACGACGCCTTCCCCACGATCACCCCCGACGACGCGGCCGACCTCATCTGCGAGGCCATCCGGGCCAAGCCCAAGCAGATCAACACCCGCCTGGGGACGTTCGGCGAGGTGGCCTACGCGCTGGCCCCCAAGGCGGTCGACCAGATCCTCCACATGGCCTACAAGGTCTTCCCCGACTCGGCGGCGGCCAAGGGCAAGAAGGATCCCGAGGAGAAGGCCTCGGTGGAGCAGATCGCCATGGCCAACCTGATGCGCGGGGTGCACTGGTGAGGCTACGCCTCGCCCGCGCCCGACGCCCAAGGGTCGCTCCGGGCTGATGGGTCAGGCCGGCCGCGCGCCGGGGAGACGGCGGCTCAGGGCGCTGGCCTGCGTCCTCGCGGCGGCTCTCCTCGGGCTCGCGTCGGCCGGCTGCGGCGGTGGCGGCGCTCAGCGCCAGCCACAGGCCGCCACCCTGCTGCTCGACTTCACGCCCAACGGCGTGCACGCCGGGATCTTCAGCGCGGTGGCGCGCGGCTTCGACCGGCGCGCCGGGGTGCGCCGGACGGTGCGCGAGCCCTCCGCCTCCACCGATGCGGTCAAGCTGCTCGTGGCTGGACGCACCGACTTCGCGGTGCTCGACATCCACGACCTGGCGCTGGCCCGGGAGCGCGGACGCGACCTCGTCGGCGTACTCGCGCTCGTGCAGCGCCCGCTGGCCGCGGTGCTCACCCAGCCGGGGATCCACAGCCCGCGCGCGCTGCAGGGTCGCCGCGTCGGCGTGACCGGCCTGCCCAGCGACGACGCCGTGCTGCGCTCGATCGTGGCCGGCGACGACGGCCATCCTCGGCTGGTGCGCCGGGTGACGATCGGCTTCAACGCCGTGCCGAGCCTGCTCACCCGCCGGGTCGCGGCGGTGACGGCGTTCTGGAACGTCGAGGGCGTGGCGCTGCGCCGCCGGCGCCCCGGCTATGGCGAGTTCCGCGTCGACGCCTACGGCGCCCCGGCCTACCCCGAGCTCGTGGTCTGCGTGACCCGGCGCACGTTGCGCCAGCGCCCCGCGCTGGTGGCCGCCGTTCGCCGCGCCCTCAGCGCCGGCTACGCCTTCGCCCTGTCACGCCCCAGTGCGAGCGTGAGCGACCTGCTCGCCCACGCGCCCGGCCTCACCCGCTCGCTGGCCGGCGACGAGCTGGCCACCGTCCGTCCCGCGCTGACCTGGAAGGGACGCTTCGGCTTGCTCGATCCGCTGCGCCTGCACCGTTGGGCGGCGTGGGAGGCCGCGTTCGGCATCGTCCGCCGCCCGCCGGACGTGCGGCGGGCCTTCGACCCGTCGGGACGGTGACGCTCAGGAGGCGTCGTCGTCGTCGCCGAGCACGCAGTTGAACAGGGCGCCGATCGCCGAAAGGCCCGCTGATCACCGCCAGGCCGCCGGCCGGGAGCGCGAGGCCTCCGGCAGACCCCGAGCGGCCCCCCGAGGCGCAGGACCAGGCCGGTCGCCGCCACGGCGAGGCCGGCGACGGCGGCCACCGCCGCCACCGCCGCCCCCAGGCGCACCGCGACCGCGACCAGTGCCGTAAGGACCAGGATCAATCCGGCGAGCAGGGCGTAGGCGGGGGGCATCAGATCCGAAACACCTGCACCAAACGCTCCTCGTGCTCGGCCTCGACGCGTGCCACGACCTCGATGTGCTCCTCGAGGCCAGAGCCGCGCAGCTTGGTGGCCAGCAGCTCGTCGACCTGGAAGATGCCCGCACTGTTGGACATGAGGATCTCGACGCGGACGGCCCGGTCGCGGCCGGCGGAGACCTTGACCTCCTCGATGGCGTAGGCCGACAGCGAGTGGATGTTGCGGTGGCCGGCCTCGAAGGGCACGCGCGAGCGCCCGCGGGCCATGTCGAGGGCGTCGGCCACCCGCACGATCCCGGCCTCGACGGTGAAGGGCTCGCCGCGGCGCCGGTGCCCGATCACCGCGTGCAAGGCCTCGGCCACGACGATCGACCGCTCGGGCTCGTCGTAGAGGCCGCTCAGCAGCTCGCCCAGCTTGTCGGCGGTGAGGAAGAGCGAGTAGGCCTCGTGGTCGGTGCGGTGGACCTGCATGCCCACGCAGTGGAAGAGGCAGGCCGCGGCGATGGCGACCTCGGCGTCGCGGTGGGTCATGCCGTAGTCGGCCTCGAGGCCCGGGCTCACGCCGCGGCGGAAGAGCAGGCGGGCGAGGCGCAGGGCCATGTTCAGCACGATCTGGATGTGGACCCACGAGTGGTCGGACATGCCCAGCCGCCGCGTGGCATTGATCGCCGAGACGTACCACCAGGCCTTGAGCTGGTCGTCGCCGTTGGCGGCCTCGATCAGCGCCTCGAGCTTGCGGTTGCCGCGCGTGGGCGCGGCGATGCGCACCTCGGCCAGCGCCTCGCGGGGCGGTCGCGGCGGCTCGGCGCTCACGAGCGCCCCCCATCGCCCGCCGCCAGCTCGAGGATCACGCCCTCGCGCAGCCCTCCCGCCCCCACTCGCAGCGGGCAGCCCAACTGCTGCGCCAGCCCGCACAGGAGGATGATCCCGGCCGGCAGGAGCCGCACCCGCTCGACGGCGAGCCCTAGGCGCCGGGCGACCTCCGCCCGGCCGGGCGCCGTGATCCTCTCCAGGGCCGCCTCGAGCAGCCCCTCGTGCAGCACGGGCCCGACCAGCCGTCGCAGCGAAGTGGCGCTCCCGCCCACCGCCATCGCCCTGACCGCCGCCGGGAGCGGCTGCTCGGCGAGGGTTCGCTGCACGTCCTCGCGGACAGCCTCCACCTCGCCGGGCGATGGGGGGTCGCCGATCAGGTGAGCGTCGGTCAGGGTCCCCGAGCCCACGGCGAGCGAGGTGGCCCAGCGCACTCCGCCGCTCACGGTGCCCACCGCCACCTCGGTGGAACCGCCGCCCACGTCGACCACCGCCACCTCCTCGGACGGGGACGGGTGCAGGCCGCGCGTGGCCCCGGCGAAGGCCAGTCCGGCCTCCTCCTCGGGGTCGAGCACCGCGACGTCGACTCCGCTCGCGCGGCGCACGCGGTCGACCAGCTCCCCGCGGTTGGCGGCGCCGCGAACCGCCGCGGTGGCCACGACGCGCACCCGGGTCGCCCCCAGCTGGCGGGCCTCGCGCACCTGGGCGCCGACCACGCCGGCCAGCTCGGCCAGCTTGGCCGCAGAGATCGATCTGCTCCCGGCCAGCTCGCGCCCCAGGTGGGTGAACGCCCGCCGCTGGCAGAGGACGTCGAGGCTGTTCCCCCGCGGCTCGGCCACCAGCAGGCGCGTGGTGTTCGAGCCGATGTCGATGCAGGCGCAGCGCACGAGGGCAGAGAGGGCGATGTTGGCATGATCTCCCGGGTGACGGGCCCGGCCACGGCACCCGGCAGCCCCGCGGCCCCCGCCGCGAGCGACGTCGGCGCGCCGGCCCCGGCCATCGCGGTGCGTGGGCTGCGCAAGCGCTACGGCGACTTCGAGGCCGTGGGCGGGATCGACTTCGATGTCCGTCGGGGAGAGGTCTTCGGGCTGCTCGGGCCCAACGGGGCGGGCAAGACCACGACGGTGGAGATCCTCGAGGGCTACCGCGAGCGCAGCGAGGGCGAGGTCTGCGTCCTGGGCCACGACCCCGAGCGCCGCGAGCGCGACCTGCGCGAGCGCGTGGGCATCGTGCTCCAGAGCAGCGGGATGTACCGCCACCTCACGGTGCGAGAGGCGCTGCGCCACTGGTCGGGCCTCTACCCCCGCCCGCGTGACGTCGACGAGGTCATCGACCTCGCCGGCCTCAGCGGCAAGGCCGACGAGCGCACCCGGCGCCTGTCCGGAGGTCAGCTGCGGCGCCTGGACTTCGCCCTGGCCCTGGTCGGTGACCCCGAGCTGATCTTCCTCGACGAGCCCACCACCGGCTTCGACCCCGCCGCGCGGCGCAACGCCTGGGACACCGTGCGCTCGCTGCGCGCCCTGGGCAAGACCGTCCTGCTGACCACCCACTACCTCGACGAGGCCCAGGCCCTGGCCGACCGGGTGGCGATCATCAAGGCCGGGACGATCCTGGCCGAGGGAGCGCCCGGCGAGCTGGGCGCGGACAGCGCCCGGCGCTACCAGGTCGCCTACCGCGACCGCGCGGGCGACCTGGTTGAGCGCGAGACCGAGGACCCGACCTCGCTCCTGCACGACCTGACCGGCGCGGCGCTCGCGCGGGGCGAGCGGCTCGAGGCGCTCTCGGTCACCCGTCCGACGCTCGAGGACGTCTACCTAGAGCTCACCGCCGATGGGTAAGAGGCCCTCCGGAGACTCCGGATGACCTCTGAGCTGGCCGGGCTGACCTGGCGCCAGTACCGCCTCGAGCGGCGCATGTTCTGGCGCAACCCCTCGGCGGCGTTCTTCAACTTCCTCCTGCCACTGCTCTTCCTCGCGCTGTTCGGCGCCATCTTCTCGTCCAGCCAGTCGAACCTCGACGTGATCGTGCCCGGCATCGCCGGCATGAGCGTGATGTCGACCACCTTCTCGGCACTGGCCTTCAACATGACCTTCCTGCGCGAGCAGGGCGTGCTCAAGCGGGTCCGCGGGACGCCGCTGCCCTCGGGCGCCTACCTGGGCGGCATCGCGCTGAGCGCGGTCACCAACACCGCGCTCCAGGTTGCGATCGTCGTCGTCGCGGGCAGGCTGTTCTTCGGCGTTCCCTGGCCGAGGGACTGGCTCGAGCTCGTGGTCTTCGTGGCGGCCGGGGTGGTGTGCTTCGCCGCGCTGGGGGTCGCCCTCTCGCACGCCATCCCCAACTTCGACTCGGCGCCGGCCTACGTGAACGCGATCTTCCTGCCGGTGATCTTCATCTCGGGCGTCTTCTTCGACGCCGACCATGCCCCCAGCTTCCTGCGCGACATCGCCGAGGGGCTTCCGCTCAAGCACCTGATCGACGGGCTGTCGGGAGCAATGGTCGCCGGGCGGGGGCTCGCGGCCAACGCCAGCGCGCTGCTGGTCATCGCGGTCTGGGCGGCGATCGGGCTGGTCCTGGCGGTGCGCGGCTTCTCGTGGGAGCAGCGCCGGGACTGACGTGGCCCTCGCACTGCTCTACGACGTCCACGGCAACCTCCCCGCGCTCGAGGCGGTGGTGGCCGACGCCCGCGGCCAAGGAGCGCAGCGCTTCGTGCTCGGCGGCGACTACGCGCTCTTCGGCCCGTGGCCGGCCGAGACCCTGGACGCGCTGCGCGAGCTGCCGGAGGCGGAGTGGATTCGGGGCAACGGCGAGCGCTGGACGGCGGCGCCGGGGGATGCGCCCGACGACCCCGTGGTCCAGGGGGGGATCGCCGCCTGCGGTGACGCCCTGGGCGCCGAGGCCGTCGAGGCCCTGGCCGCGCTGCCCCAGAGACTCGATCGGGAGGAGGCGCTCTACTGCCACGGCTCGCCCCTGTCCGACGTGCGCTCGTTCATGTCCCAGCCCGCCGGCGACGAGCCCGAGCTGCTCGACGGGGTGCGGCGACGCCGCGTGGTCTTCGGCCACACCCACCTGCCGTTCCACCGCGCAGGGGCCGCGGAGACCGACCTCGTCAACCCGGGCAGCGTCGGGATGCCCTTCGACGGCGATCCTCGCGCTGCCTATGCCCTCGTCGATCCCGACGGTCGGATCGAGCACCGCCGCGTGGCCTATGACCACGCCGCGGCGGCGGCCGCCCTGCGCGAGCGCTTCGACGGCGACTGGACGCGGGTCGTCGCCCGGCGCATCGAGCGAGCGACTTTCGAGCCAGGCTAGAGCCCGCGGCAACGGCGGCCCTCAGCCCGTGGCCGCCTCGCCGTCCTCCTCATCGAACGCCCCCGCGTCGTCGGGCTCCCCCGCCCCGAAGAGCTTCGCCGACACCCCGAGGACGACGAGGAACAGCGCGATCGCTCCGAGCAGGTAGGCGAGCGTGCGCCCGTGGCTCTGCGAACCCATGTTGGCCAGGATCCAGCCGAAGAACGCCAGCAGCACAACCGCCACGAGGACGTAGCGCAGATTGCCGCGCAGCATGGCCACTGCCTACCCGTAGCCGCCGCGCGTGAAAGCCCAGCTGGCCGGTCCCAGGAAGCTCAGGAAAGGCGACCGGCGGACTGGCTGCCCGGCCAAGGAAGGTTTGGGCTGGGCCGTTCCCGTCTATATCCCAAGGAGCGCACCGTCCCGACCAGCCATCGCACGCGTCCGAGCGAGGAGCCCGTGGGGCACCATGTCATCGCTTTCCGCCTTCCCCCATCCGTGGCCGGCCGGCTCCTGAGCAGACAGCGAGGCCCGACGGCGCGATGAGGGTCAGCGGCCCGCCCGACATGCGCCTCGCGCTCGAGAACCGGCCCGAGAACGTCGCGCTCGTCCGGCACGCCCTCAGCGGCCTGGGCGGCGCCGTGCGGCTTCCCGGCGCGCTCCTAGCCGACGTCAAGACCGCCGTCAGCGAGGCGTGCAACAACGTGGTCCTGCACGCCTATGCCGGCGAGCGCGGGCCCATGGAGGTCTACGCCGCACCCACCGACCGCGAGCTCACGGTCGTGGTGCGGGACCACGGAGAGGGGATCCAGCCGCGTCCCGCCGAGGCGGGAGCTCCCATGCACGGCGTCGGGCTGTCGCTCATCCAGGCCCTGACCAAGCGAGTCGAGTTCGAGGGCGGGACCGGCGAGGGGACCGAGGTGCGCATGACCTTCGAGGCGCCCGCCGACCTCGAGGTCGGCGGGGTGGACGGCATCCACGCCGAGAGCAACGGGCACGGTCCTCCGCCGGCCGAGATCGGCCTCTCGGTCTGCGGCCTGCTCATCGGGCCGGTGCTGAGCAGCGTCGTGGCGATGGTCGCCGCCCGCTCGGGGTTCTCGGTCGAACGCCTCTCGGACGCACAGATCCTGGCCGACACGATCGCCGCCCACGCCCCCGCCTGCTACCCCGGCCGTCACGTGCACGTGGGCATCGACGCCGCCGACGGCTCGCTGCGGCTGCGACTGGGACCGCTCGTCCCCGACGGGGCCCAGGCGCTGGTCCAGGCGTCGAGCGTCGGTGGGCTCGAGCCGCTGCTCGAGCGCCTCAGCGACGACCTCGCGGTCGAGCGCGCCGAGCCGGGCGAGCAGGTCGTGCTGGCCCTGCGCGAGCGCGAGCAGTAGGCCACAGCGCCCAGGCGGTCCGGCCGGCGGGGCGCCAAGGCGCCAGGAACGCCTCGCGCGCGCGCTCGCGATGTCAGCCCGCGACCATCGCCGCCCAGCGTGACGGCGCGAGCCTCTAGGCTGCGCGCCGGTGCTTTGCCCGATTCGGCCGGGGGACCGGCCTGCCGCCGCGCCGAGCCCGCCGCCGGACAGTCCAGGGGCCCTCAAGCGCACCCGCGGGCCGGGGTCGGCCTGGCGCCGGGTCGGGTGGATCGCGCCGGCGGGCGCGGCCCTGCTGCTGACCGGCTGCGGGCAGCAGTCGACGCTCGATCCGCGCAGCGAGCCGACGAGGGAGATCGCCAACCTGTGGTGGGCCATGCTCGCGGCCAGCGCGATCGTGTTCTTCGGCGCGGCCTTCCTGATCTTCCTGTCCTGGCTGCGACGGCGCAAGGAGGGGTGGCCGCTGCTGGGCAAGGGAGACGGCCTGTCTACCGGCCTTGTCGTCGGCTTCGGGATCGTCATCCCGATCGCCTGCCTGATCGTGCTCTTCGTCTTCGCCAACCTCGACGTCACCAAGGCGACCGAGGCCCCGGCCCAGTCCACAACCAGCATGACCGTGGAGGTCACGGGTCGCCAGTGGTTCTGGGACGTCCGCTACCCGGGGACGGGCGCGGTGACCGCCAACGAGATCCACATCCCGGTGCGCACGCGCGTGAACCTCGTGGCGCGCACGGGCGACGTCATCCACTCCTTCTGGGTCCCCCAGCTCAACCGCAAGATCGACATGATCCCCGGGCGCACCAACCGCATCCTCCTCTACGCCGACCGGCCCGGGCGCTATCGCGGCCAGTGCGCCGAGTTCTGCGGCTTCCAGCACGCCCACATGGCGATGTACGTCTTCGCCGACCCGCCGGCGCGCTTCCGCGCCTGGCTGGCCAACGCGGCCCGGCCGTCGCGGCCGGCGTTGAACGCCCAGCAGCGCCGCGGGCAGCAGGTCTTCCTCTCCAACGCCTGCGCCAACTGCCACACGATCGCCGGGACCCCCGCCCGGGGCGGCATCGGCCCCGACCTGACCCACCTCCAGACCCGCACGACGCTGGCCGCGCTCACGATCCCCAACCGCAAGGGCTGGCTGGCCGGCTGGGTGCTCGACCCCCAGCACATCAAGCCCGGCAACAAGATGCCCGGCCTCAATCTCACCGGCCCCGACTTCCAAGCCCTGCTGGCCTACCTGGAGACCCTGCGCTAGTGGTCGGCCCGCGCTCCTAGATGGCCGTCGTCGCCACACCCGAGGCCCAGGCGCGCGTCGAGCGCCTGGAGCGCATCTGGACCGAGCGTCCCGGCCTGCTCGGGTGGCTGACCACCACCGACCACAAGCGCATCGGGATCCTCTACTTCTTCACCACGCTGGCCTTCTTCGCGGCCGGCGGAATCGAGGCCCTGCTGATCCGCACCCAGCTGCTGGGCCCCAACGGGCAGGTGCTCGACCCGGCGGCCTTCGATCAGGTCATGTCGATGCACGGCGTGACGATGATCTTCCTCTTCGCCGTCCCGATATCGACCGGGGCCTTCGGCAACTACCTGCTGCCGCTGATGATCGGGGCGCGCGACATGGCCTTCCCGCGCCTGAACGCGCTGTCCTACTGGCTGTTCCTGTGCTCGGGCCTGTTCATGTACGTCGGGCTGATCAGCGGCAACGGGCCGGGCGCCGGCTGGTTCAACTACGTCCCCCTCGCGCTCAAGGCCTACAGCCCCGGCCCGGGCATCGACTACTACGCGCTGGGGCTGATCTTCACGGGCATCTCCACGACCGCCACCGCGATTAACTTCATCGTGACGATCTTCAAGATGCGCGCGCCCGGCATGTCGCTGAACCGGATGCCGCTGTTCTGCTTTGCCTTTCTGGCGGTGTCCTTCGCGCTGGTCTTCGCGCTGCCCGCCCTGAGCACGGCGCTGATCTTCCTCGAGCTTGACCGCCTGCTGGGCTTCCATTTCTACGACCCGGTCAACGGCGGCAACACGATCCTCTGGCAGCACCTGTTCTGGATCTTTGGCCACCCCGAGGTCTACATCATCATCCTGCCGGCCTTCGGGATCGCGACCTCGATCATCCCCACCTTCACCCGCCGGCGGATGGTGGCCTTCCCGCTGGTCGCGCTGGCCGAGATCCTCGTGGCGTTCATCGGCTTCGGGGTGTGGGCCCACCACATGTTCGCGGTCGGCCTCTCGACGATCACCGACATCTACTTCGCCGCGGCCAGCCTGATCATCGTCGTCCCCAGCGCCATCCAGCTCTTCGCGTGGATAACCACGCTGGTGACCGGGCGGCCGACCTTCAAGACCCCGCTGCTGTGGATCGTGGGCTTCATCGTCCTGTTCGTCATCGGCGGCCTGTCGGGGATCATGTTCGCGGCCATCCCGTTCGACCAGCAGCTCACCGACACCTACTTCGTGGTGGCCCACTTCCACTACGTGATCTTCGGGGCGGCGGTCTTCCCGATCCTCGGGGGGATGTACTACTGGTTCCCCAAGGTCACGGGGCGCATGTACTACGAGCGCATCGGCCAGGCGAGCTTCTGGCTGAGCTTCGTGGGGATGAACCTCACCTTCTTCCCGATGCACATCGTGGGGCTGCTGGGCATGCCGCGCCGCCAGTACACCTATCCCAGCGGCCTCGGGTGGACGGGCTACAACCTGGTCGAGTCGATTGGCGCCTACCTCCTGGCCGCCGGGCTGATCATGGTGGTGGCCAACCTCGCCGTCAGCCGGTTCCGCGGAGCGCGCGTGGGCAACGACCCGTGGGGAGGTGACACGCTGGAGTGGGCGACGACCTCCCCCCCGCCCCCCTACAACTACGCCGTGATCCCCAAGGTCAGCAGCCCCTACGCCATGTGGGACCGCGAGGACCGCGAGCAGGACGCCCTGCGCCTCGCGCAGGGTCGGCAGGTGCTCGAGCAGGGCCACGAGACGCCGGTGACCACGGTCCTCGACGCCGACTGGGACGAGATCGTCGACATGCCCTCGGACTCGCCATGGCCGATCACCTTCGCCCTGGCCACCTCGGGCATCTTCGCCATGCTCATCACCCAGCACTTCGTGACGGCCGCGGCCTTCTGCGGGCTGGCCCTGCTGGTCCTCGCCGCCTGGCACAACCGGGAGCCGCAGGAGGCATGAGAGCGAAGCGATCACGGCCGGCCGGATGGCGGGCGACGCCAAGAGGCCTGCCGGCGGGACGGAGGCAGGGGCCATGAGCGACCTCACCCGCAGCATGGAGGCCACCGGGGCCGGAGCGGCGGCGCGAGTGGAGCAGCAGCGCCGGGCGCTGCCCAACGGCGTGTGGGGCATGGCCCTGCTCATCGCCACCGAGGCGGCGCTGTTCGGGACCATGCTGGCCAGCTACTACTACCTGCGCTTCCAGACCAGCCAGTGGCCTCCCCCGGGCATCGCCCGTCCCGAGGTGCTGGCCCCGGCCATCCTCACCGGCATCCTCGTGGCCACGACCGTGCCGATGTTCCTCGCCGCGCGAGCCGCCGGGCGCGGGCACGCCCGCGCGGCGATGTGGCTGCTCCTGGTCGCCGCGCTCGTCCAGGGCGGCTACCTCGGCGTGCAGATCCACCTCTTCCTCAGCGACCTGCACAAGTTCAGCCCCGGCCAGACCGCCTACGGCTCGGTGTACTTCACGATCCTCTTCCTCCACCACGTCCACGTCTTCGTGGGGATCGCCCTGGTCCTGTGGCTGGCCGGGCGCCTCATCGGCGGGCTGACCAACTACCGGCTGACCGCCACCCGCGCCATCGCCTTCTACTGGTACTTCGTCAACGCGATGGCCATCCTCGTCGTCCTCACCCAGCTCTACCCCTCGCTGTGAGGCTGCCCGCGCCCATCCCCTCGCGGTCGCTGCTGATGTGGTTCGGGCTGCTGGGCGGACCCGGCGCGTGGAGCGTTCAGCACATCTTCGGCTTCGGGATCACCGTGGCGGCCTGCAACGTGGCTGGCCGCAGCTGGGCCATCCCGGTCGACACGCTCACGGTCATCGCCGCGGCGCTGGCCGCCTCCATCGCCCTGCTGGCCGAGGCGAGCGCCCTGGCCACCTACCGGGCGACCAAGGACGTCGAGGAGGACGACGCCCCGCCGGCGGGGCGGGTCCACTTCCTCGCCGTGGTCGGGCTGACCGTCAACCCGCTGTTCTTCTTCATCATCGTCATGAGCGGTGTGGGTGCCACCGTCCTCACGAACTGCGTCCAGGGATGAGGCCCTCGCTCACAGCGGCGATCGCGGCGGTCGGTCTGGCCGGCGGCGCCTGGTCGCTGACCGCCTGCGGCGACGCCGGCCAGACCGGGCTGCCTTCGGCCGACGCGCAGCGCGGGCACGGTCTCATCGTGCGTTACGGCTGCGGCTCGTGCCATACGATCGACGGAGTCGACCTGGCGCGCGGCAAGGTCGGCCCGGCGCTCACCAGCTTCAAGTCCAACCGCTTCCTCGCCGGCGCGCTGCCCAACACCCCGGCCAACGCCGCGCGCTGGATCTCGGCGCCCCAGCAGATCCAGCCCCAGACGATCATGCCCAACCTCGGCATCAGCCGCCGCGACGCCCTGGACATCGCCGCCTACCTCTACACCCAGTAGATGCGCAAGCGCCACCTGCCCCTCCTCGTCCTGGCCGCGCTGATGGTCACCGGCCTCGCCCACGCCCAGCCCCCGGCCGGGATCGCGCGCCCGGGGAACGAGGCCTCGATCCCGCTGCTCTCGCTTGGTGCCCAGCTCTTCGCCGGCAACTGCGCCTCCTGCCACGGCAGTGATGGCCGGGGCATCAGCGCGCGCGACCCCCAGCGGGGGGCGGGCGACATCGAGGGCATCGGGCCGTCGCTGCGCGGCGTCGGGGCCCGCGCCGCCGACTTCTACCTGCGCACCGGGCGCATGCCGCTGACCCGGGCCGACGAGGAGCCCAACCGAGAGCTCGTCCAGTTCGACGGGCGAGAGCTGCACGCCCTCGTGGCCTACGTCGCCTCGCTGGCGCCGGGGCCGCCGATCCCCACGCCCCAGCCCCAGATCGGCAGCGTGCCCGAGGGGCTCGAGCTCTTCACCACGCACTGCGCCGGGTGCCACCAGGTGGTGGCCGAGGGCGGGATCATCACCGGCGCGCGCGTGCCGCCGCTGGACAAGTCCACGCCGACCGAGATCGCCGAGGCGGTGCGCATCGGGCCCTACCTCATGCCGGCCTTCTCCACCAAGACGATCAGCGACTCCGACCTCAACTCGATCATCGCCTACGTCCAGTCGGCCAAGCACCCCGACGACCGGGGGGGCTGGGGGATCGGCCACATCGGACCGGTGCCGGAGGGCCTGGTCACCTGGCTGATCGCCGCCGTCGCCGTCGTGGCCGCCTGCCTGGTCATCGGCAAGAGGCTGGGCTCGTGAGGCAGCTGCGGGCCCTGGTCATCGCGCTGCTGGGCGTGCTGCGGCTGCGCCGCACCGCCAAGGAGCAGCAGCACTCGTCGAAGGGCGACGACGAGCGGATCGTCGCCTCGGCGCCGCCCAACCGAGGAAGCGAGCTCGTGGTCGTCGCCCTGCTGCTCGCCGCCGCGGTCTGCGCCGTCGCGTTCATCGTCTTCTATGCGATCGACGACCTTCCCAGCCACACCCAGCTCCTGGGCCTGTCCTTCGGCCTGGCCCTGGCCTTCGCCGCGGCGGCGCTGATCGTCACCGGCCATCGCCTCGTGGTTTCGGAGGAGATCGCCGAGGAGTACCCCGAGCCCGAGGAGCCCGAGGAGCAGGAGGCGGTGGTGGAGATCGTCCACGAGAGCGGCGATCGCCTGACCCGCAAGCGCCTGCTCGGCGCCGCCGCCGGCGCGGCGGGAACGGCGATCGGGCTGGCCGCCATCACGCCGGCGGCGTCGCTGGGCCCCGGGATCGAGACCAAGTCCCTGTACGACACCCCGTGGCGCCGCGGCCGGCGGCTGGTCGATGACAAGGGCAAGGCCTACGCCGCGACGGAGATCGAGCAGGGGACCTTCTACACCGCGTTTCCCGAGAACGCCAAGCCCGACACGATCGGCGCTCCCGTCGTCGTCGTTCGCCTCGACCCCGCCGCGCTCCAGCTACCGGCGGGCCGCTCGGGGTGGGCACCGCAGGGCATCATGGCCTTCTCCAAGGTCTGCACCCACGCGGGCTGCGCGATCGCCCTGTATCGCAAGCCGCTGTTCCCACCCGTCCAGCCCCGGCCGGCGCTGCTGTGCCCGTGCCACTACTCCACGTTCGACCCGGCCAAGGGCGGCGAGGTGATCTTCGGCCCCGCGGGACGCCCCCTACCCCAGCTGCCGCTGACCGTCGACGGGCGCGGCGAGCTGCGCGCGGGCGGCAACTTCTCGGGGCCCGTCGGCCCGTCGTGGTGGGGCGTGCGCGAGGACCAGGCGAGCTGATGGGCGCGCGCTCTCTTGGCAACGAAGGGATGCGCCGATGATCCGCCGCGCCGTGCGCTTCCTCGACCAACGCAGCGGCGCTGCGCCCCTGCTGCGCAAGGCGCTGCGATACCTCTTCCCCGACCACTGGTCGTTCCTGCTGGGCGAGGTCGCGCTGTACGCCTTCATCGTGCTCGTCGCCACCGGCGTCTACCTGACCCTGTTCTTCGAGCCCAGCCTGGCCAAGACGACCTACCACGGCACCTATGCGCCGCTGGAGGGCGTGAGCGTGAGCGAGGCCTACAAGTCGGTGGTCGACCTGTCCTTCGACGTCAAGGCGGGGCTGCTCCTGCGCCAGACCCACCACTGGGCCGCCGACGTCTTCGTGGCCTCGATCGTCCTGCACGTGATGCGGATCTTCTTCACCGGGGCGTTCCGCAAGCCGCGCGGCATCACCTACTTCGTCGGGCTGCTGATGCTCTTCACCACCCTGCTCGAGGGCTACCTGGGCTACTCGATCGTCGACGACCTGCTGTCGGGCATGGGGCTGGCCATCGGGTACGGCGTGGCACTCTCGATCCCCTTCGTGGGCGCCAACCTGGCCCTGCTGATCTGGGGAGGTCCCTACCCCGGCGCCCCGGTCTTCGAGTCGCGGATGTACATCGGCCACGTCTTCCTCTTCCCGATCCTCATCGGCACCCTGATCGCCGTCCACCTGGCGCTCGTGGCATCCCGCCACCACACGCAGTTCCGCATGGACCGCCGCGCCAGCCAGCGAACCCTGGTGGGCGTCCCCATGTTCCCCGGCCAGACGCCGCGCTCCTTGGGCCTGATGCTGGCGGTGGCCGCCGTCCTCTTCCTGCTCGGCGGGCTGATCCAGATCAACCCGATCTGGCTTTGGGGGCCCTACGAGGTCGCCCAGGGAACCAACGGGGCGCAACCCGACTGGTACCTGGGTTGGCTGATCGGGGCGCTCCGCCTCGTCCCCGGCTTCGACTTGCGCATCGGCGACTACACGCTGGTGCCCAACCCCTTCTGGGGCGGGGCGCTGTTCCCGCTGATCGTGCTGGCCGTGCTCGCCCTGTTCCCGTGGGCCGAACGGCGGATGACCGGGGACCACGGCTTCCACAACCTGCTGGACCGCCCCCGCGACGCCCCGGGGCGCACTGCCTTCGGGGCGGCCTTCATGACCTGGATCCTGCTCATCTTCGTCTCCGGCTCGGCCGACCGGGCGACCGTGTTCTTCGGCGCCAGCTACGTCGCCCAGATCTGGGTTTACCGCGTCGCCGTGTGGGTCGTGCCGGTCGTCGTGTTCTTCGTCACGCGCTCGATCTGCCGGGCGCTGGCGCGCTCGGACGAGATCGAGGAGGACGCCGAGCAGGCCGAGGAGGAGGCGCGCGCCGCCGCCCGGCGCAGCCGCCCGCAGGCGGCTGTCGCCACGCCGGGCGAAGGCACGCGCGGGCCCTAGTACCTCCCGGGAGGGGTACTAGGCCGCGTCGCGCAGGTCGTCGAGGTCGCCGCTGCCGGCTAGCCGGCGCAGCGCCTGCTCCTCGAGCTGGCGGGCACGCTCGGGGGTCAGCTCGAGCTCGGCGCCGGCCTCGCGCAGCGACTTCGGCGCCTCGCCGGCCAGTCCGAAGCGCAGGCGGACCACGTCGCGCTCCCCGGCCGGGAGACGGTCGACCACCTCGCGGACGCGGCGGTCGCGCCAGGCGTCGCCGACCTCCTCCTCGGGCTGTGGGCGGTCGCTGGCCAGCATGGCGCCCAGGGCGGTCTCGCCGTCCTCGCCCACCGGCTGGTCGAGGCTGGCCAGGTTGCGCGCGAGCTCGCGCACCTCGGCCACCTGCTCCTCGGGCAGCTCAGCCGCCTCGGCGACCTCGGCGTCGGTGGGATCGCGAGACAGCTTGGCCGCCAGCTCGCGCTCGATCTTGCGCACCTTGCGCTCACGCTGGCCGACGTGCACGGGCACGCGGATCGTGCGGCCCGAGTTCTGGAGGCCGCGCTGGATCGACTGACGGATCCACAGCGTCGCGTAGGTGGAGAACTTGAACCCGCGCCGCCAGTCGAACTTCTCGGCCGCTCGGATGAGGCCGAGCACACCCTCCTGGATGAGGTCGCCCAGCGGCAGGCCCTGGCCCTGGTAGCGGCGGGCGATCGATACCACCAGCCGCAGATTCGAGTTGACCATGCGGTCCTTGGCGGCCATGTCGCCGCGTTCGATCCCCTTGGCCAGCTCGACCTCCTCGGCGGCGGTGAGCAGCGGGTAGCGCCCGGCCTGCTGGAAGAGCAGCTGGACCGAGTCGAGCGTGGGGTCGGCCGCCCGGGCCTGAGCGGTCTGGGCGCGCTCCTCGCCGGCCGACTCGGACCCGGCGTGGGCAGCGCTGCGCCGGCGCTGACGGGCGCCCTGGCCCTTTGCGTCGGCACGGTGGACATCTCGCCGCTGGGCCTGCTCGGCGGCGTGGTCGCGCCGTCGGCGAGGCGTGCGGGTGCTGGTGCTGGTGCTGGCTTCAGGTGAGGCAGTCAATTCCAAAATCCTACTTTCAACGTTCGCAGAGCATCGAAGTATAGCACTATCGACGGCCGGCGCGAGAGGCCGTCGGGCGGCGACCCGCCGGCGACGACCGGGCGGCGGGCGCTGACGGGCGCGTCGCCGAACCCGGCGTCGGAGCCGCCGTCAGGCGGGAGCTGAGACGGCGAGGGCGGCTGCGGGCGGGCGGGCGGCGCGCTCGAGCGCCGAGAGCACGCACTCCAGCAGTCCGGGAAAGCGCGCCTCCAGGTCGTCCACGCGCAGCGATACCAGGCGCTGCGTCCCCTCCGCCCTGGTCCACGTCACGCCGGCGTCGCGCAGCACCTTGAGGTGGTGGCTGAGCGTCGACTTTGAGACCGGAGCCCCCAGGCGGCCGCACGAGAGCTCGCCGCTGCTCTTGAGGGCGCGCACGAGCTCGAGGCGGACCGGATCGCTCAGGGCGTGCAGCACGTCGGCCAGGTAGAGCTCCTCGCGCGTGGGATGGGAGAGCGTCCGCATGACAGTTCGATCCTTCTCGAAAGAGCATAGAAGGTCGGCGGCGGTTTCCGGATCGACTGCGGTGCGAGAGCACCGTCGGGAGGCACCGGCCGCCAGCGTCGCCCCCAACCGCCATCCGCAGCATGGTCGACGTCCAGGTCTCCGCCTGGAACCCCGCGGGAGAGCGCTGGCGGCTGCTTCCCCATCGCGACCAGCGTCTGCTGTGGGGCCTGCGCGGGCGGACGATCTCGCGCCCCGACGGGCGGCCCTCGCCCTAGCCAAAGCACTCTTGATTCCCGGCCCACCGGTCCGGGTAAGGGAGCTGCCATGGCTGACACCTCCAGCGCCGACCCGACCTGGCCGGCGGCGCCCGCCCCACGCCCGATCCTGCACGCGCTGGTCGATCGCTTGGGCGACATCGAGGCGATCGATCAGGTCGCCGAGCCGCTCGGGGACGTCGCCCGCAAGGCGTTGTCGGCCTCGCCCGAGCTCAAGGACGCGCTCAGCGGGACATGGCTGGGTCACGCCCTGCACCCGCTGCTCACCGACGTGCCCATCGGCACGTGGACCAGCGCGACGATGCTCGACCTGATCGGCGGCCGCGACGCCCAGAGCGCGACCGAGCGGCTGATCGCGGTGGGGATCCTCGCCGCGTTGCCCACTGCCGCCTCCGGCCTGTCGGACTGGGCCGACAGCACAAAGCTCGACGACACGATCAAGCGCGCCGGCACGGTCCACGCGGTGTCCAACGTCGCCGCCCTGGGGCTGTACTCCGCCTCGCTGGCCGCTCGACGCCGCGGCCGCCGGGGCCGCGGCGTGGCCTACGGCCTCGCCGGAGCGGCGATGCTGTCGATCGGCGGCTACCTGGGAGGACATCTCTCGTACGCCAAGGGACTCGGCGTCGACCAGACGGCGTTCGAGCGCACGCCCGGCGACTGGACGCGAGCGCTGGGCGCCGACGAGCTCGACGAGGGCGCCACCCGCTTCGTGGAGCTCGACGGGACCGGCGTGCTCCTCAGTCGCCGCGCGGGGAGGGTCAGCGCGCTGCTGGACCGCTGCTGCCATCGCGGCGGGCCGCTCCACGAGGGCGAGATCGCCGACGGGTGCGTGACATGCCCGTGGCACGGAAGCCGTTTTCGCCTCGACGACGGCGAGCTGGTCCGCGGGCCGGCCTCCTTCCCGCAGCCTACGCTGGACGTGCGGGTGCGCGACGGGTCGATCGAGGTTCGCGCGAGCTGACAGGTGGCGTCTCGGGGGTCGGCGGCATGGCCCGCGTCGGGGCGGGCATGAGCGCCGCGCCCGCGATGACCAGCACGAGGCAAGCACCCGGGCGACGATGGCGACCGCCCCGTCGCCGATCGGCTCGCCGAAGACGAGCACGCCGCCGACGATCGAGGCGAGGTGGCCGTGACGGAGCGCGATCACCTCGACCCCGGGCCGATCTGGAGGCCGCGCGCAGCGGCGTAGACGGCGATCACCACGGCCGCCAGCGTCCACGGGCTCACGAGCGCGAGGACCCGCCGGGGACGGTATGGGTTAGGAGCTTCACGGCCACGTCGGAGGTCCGAACCGCGCGCCGGCGGCCGCGCCCAGCAGAAGCCCCTCCTGGCCGCTGGACGGTCAGACCTCGGTGGCAGCGGCTCAGTCCTGCTTGCGGCGGCGCGCCACGCGCGAGAGGAGCATGCTGAACCCGAGGCCGATCGCCAGGGCGGCGATCATGATCGCGAAGCCGATCACCATCTTGTCGAGGCGCACCATCCCGCGGCCGCCCTGGATGTGCCCGGCCATCTGGAGGAGCACCCAGGTGAAGAAGCCGCCGAGCACCACGATGACGAGGACGTATCCCAGCTTGTTCGTGAAGCGCGACACGCTGGTGAGGTCCTACCCGCGGGCCGGAGGCTCAGCGTGAGGTTGTTCGGAGGCGGACAGGAGGTCGGCAGGGAGAGCGGCCGGCCGTGCCCCCACCGCGCTCAAACGCGCCCCGCTGCGACGGTCAGCCGTTGCGGCGCTTGGCCAGCGCCTCGGCCAGCGTCACCTGCAGGGCGTTGAGCAGGAGGTAGGTTGCGGTCGCGAGGAAGCCGGCTAGCGGCCAGCCGGCGTCCGAGCTCACGATGTGCACGGCGACCCACACGAGCAGCACCGCCAAGCCGGCCGAGGCGAGGTGGGCGTTGCCCAGCACCGAGACCGTGGGCGCCTCCTCGTCGGTCCGCAGGATTCGAACCCCGCGGTAGGCGATCACCTCGAGCGTGACGAAAGCGGCGATCCCGCCCGCCACGAAGACCAGCACCTGGAAGATGTGAGGCTTGCCGAGCACGTCGATCGATACCGCGCCCGAGGACCAGACGGTCAGGGTGTACCCGTACGGCGCGGCGCTGGCCGCCACCGAGGAGCGCAGGCTGTCGCGATAGCGGCTCATCGGCTCTGCCCTAGATCGCCTCCTCGAACCCCTCCTGTATCACCGTCGGTTTGCCGGGCCGACGGCGATCAGCGACGGATGAGCGCGGACGCGGCTGCCGCCGCAGCGGCGCTCGCGCCGGCGGCGGCCAGCGCTCCGCGGTGGCGCGAGGCCCAGTACTGGACGCTGTGCCCGTGGGCCTTGTCGTCGAAGCGGCCGTGCGCGCCGGCGTCGCCGAGCTGCGCGTCGAAGAGGTTGCCCGGTTGGTTCTTGTCGTCCGGCGGCTGGTCGGTCTGCTGGCCGCTGACCGCGGTCTTGGCCAGGTAGCGCTCGGCCAGCCACGGCGCGACCTTGTTGCCCCACACCGTGTAGACGGTAGGGATGCCGACGTAGATCTCGCGGCGGCGATGGTGGGCCGCCCAGTGCACCGCGTCGGCCGCCACCTCGGGCTGGTAGATCGGCGGGACTGGCATCGGGTGCTTGGGCATCTTCGACCGGCAGTGGTCGAACTGCGGCGTGTTGAGGCCGGGTAGCTGGACCATCGTCACGTGGACCTTCGATCCCTTGTGGCGAAGCTCGCAGCGCAGCGACTCCATGAAGCCCTTCTCGGCGTGCTTGGCCCCGCAGTAGGGCGCCTGGAGCGGGATCCCCCGGTAGGCCATGGCCGAGCCGACGAGGACGATCGTCCCGCGATCGCGCGGCATCATCCGCGAGAGGGCGGCCTTCACGCCCCACACCGCGCCGAGGTAGGTGACCTCGGTAGCGCGCTTGAACTCTTCGGGCTCGATGTCCTCGAAGAACGAGAAGACGGTGGTCATGGCGTCGTTGACCCAGATGTCGATCGGGCCCAGCGCCTCCTCGGTGGCCGCGGCGGCGGCCTCGACCGCGTCGGGCTCGGCCACGTCGGTCGGCAGGACGAGCGCCTTGCCGCCGGCCTCCTCCACCTCTCGTCGGGCGCCCTCGAGCCCGTCGCGACTGCGGGCCACGAGGGCGATCTGCGCGCCGTCGCGGGCGAAGCGGCGAACGACGGCTCGCCCGATGCCCGACGACGCGCCCGTGACCACGACCACTTCGCTCATGCGCCGGGGCCTCCCCAGCCGGGAGGGCCGGTAAACCGAAGCCCCCCGCGGGGGCTGCCCGCGGGGCCCGATCGGTCAGCCTGAAGACATCGCCACGCGGCGGGCGGTTCGCTCGGGTAGAACCGACGCCCGATGCCCCGCGCGCCCGAGCGCCTCGACGGCTACGCGCCGATCCGCGACTACGCGGCGATCGGCGACCAGCGCACCGCCGCGCTTGTCGCCCTCGACGGCTCGATCGACTGGCTGTGCCTGCCCCGCTTCGACTCCCCTAGCGCGTTCGCCGCGATCCTGGACGCGCGCAGCGGCGGCGCCATCGCGCTGGCCCCGACCGTTCCCTTCACGGCCGAGCGTCGCTACCTGCCGCGGACCAACGTGCTGGAGACGACGTTCACGACGACGGAGGGCCGCGTGCGCGTAACCGACGCCATGACGGCCGGGTGGCGCGCGCCGGCGTGGGTCGAGCTGCTGCGTCGCGTGGAGGGGCTCGACGGCGGCGTGCCGATGCGCTGGTCGGTGTCGCCGCGCTTCGAGTGGGGGGCGACGGGCGGCGAGGTGAACGAGCGCCAGGGGACGCCGATCATCCGTCACCACGGGCTCGGGCTGGCCGTGCAGGCCTGGGACGCGGGCACGCCGGAGTGCCGCGACGGCACGGTGGCTGCCAGCTTCGAGGCCACGCAGGCCAGCCGTGCGCTGCTGGCCATCGGGGCCTTCGAGGACGAGCCCCTCCTGCTCTCGCGCCGCGAGGAGGTCGAGAGCCGCCTGGACGAGACCGTCGGGTTCTGGCGCCAGTGGGTCGGGCGCTGCTCCTACGACGGCCCCTGGCGCGATGCGGTCCTGCGCAGCGCGCTGGCCCTGGCGCTGTGCAGCCACGCCGCCAGCGGGGCGATCGTCGCCGCTCCCACCAGCTCGCTGCCCGAGGCGGTCGGCGGCTCGCGCAACTTCGATTACCGCTACAACTGGCTGCGCGACACCTCGTTTGCCCTCGACGCCCTGCTGCGCCTGGGGCTGCGCGAGGAGGTGCACGCCTCGCTGGGCTGGATGCTGGCCGCCACCCGCACCACACACCCGCGCCTCGACGTCTTCTACAGCCTCGACGGCACGGCCGGAGACCCGCAGGGAGAGCTTGATCTCGAGGGCTACCGACGCTCCAGCCCCGTCCACCGGGGCAACAGCGCCGGGTCCCAGCTGCAGCTGGGCAACTACGGCGACCTCCTCGACACCTGCTTCGCCTACGTTCGCGACGGCAACGCCCTGGACCCCGAGTCCGGCCAGCGCCTGGCCGAGGTGGCGGACCTGGTGTGCGAGATCTGGCGCAACCGCGACGCCAGCATCTGGGAGCTCCACGACCGGGAGGACTACGCCCAGGGCAAGCTCGCCTGCTGGGTGGCACTCGACCGCACCGTAGCCCTGGCCGACGCCGGGCAGGTCCCGGATGGGTCGGCCGGCCGCTGGAAGGCGACGGCCGCGACGGTGCGCGAGTTCATCGACGGGCGCTGCTGGTCATCGCGGCTGCGCTCCTACGTGCGATACCCCGGCACCGAGGATCTCGATGCCAGCATGCTACTCGCAGCGCGCACGGGCTACCTGGACGGCAACGACCCACGCCTCGGCCAGACGGTCGACGCGATGCGCCGCGAGCTGGGCGAAGGCCCCTTCCTCTATCGCTACAGCGGCATGCGCGAGCAGGAGGGCGCCTTTTTGGCGTGCTCGTTCTGGATGGTGGAGGCGCTGGCGCGGGCCGGGCGACTCGACGAGGCCACCGAGGCGATGGACGAGCTGGTCAGCGCGGCCAACGACGTGGGCCTGCTCTCGGAGGAGATCGACCCGCAAAGCCGCGAGCTGCTGGGCAACTTCCCCCAGGCGCTGAGCCACTTGGCCCTGGTCAACGCGGCCTTCGTGCTCGGGGAGTGCCGGGCCGACAGCTGACGGCCGGGCGCTCGGCTGGGCCACGCGCTCAAGCGGCCGCCGACCGGGAAGTGGGCGAGCGCTCGCCGGCGCCCACGCGCTTGTCCGCCAGCCTGTGCCCCAGCCGCGAGGCCAGGGCCATGATCGTCAACGCCGGGTTGGCCGAGCCCTGGGTGGGCATCACGCTGCCGTCGGCCACGAAGAGATTCGGCACGCTCCACGCGCGGTGGTCCGCGTCGACAACACTCTCGTCGGGAGACGCCCCCATGCGACAGCCGCCCACGAGGTGGGCGTAGCGGTCGATGGTCAGGATGTCCTGCGCCCCGGCGTGCTCCCAGATCTCCTTCATCTTCTGCTTGGCGAAGGAGACGTTGGCGCGGTCGTTGTCGCACTGGGTGTAGGAGAAGTGGGCTACCGGCATCCCGTTGGCGTCGGTCTCCTCGGCGAGCGTCACGCGGTTCTCGGCCCGCGGCAGCAGCTCGGAGAGCACGCCCAGCGTGCTCCAGTGGATGTAGTCGCGCACGTAGGAGCGCAGGGCGTAGCCCCAGTGGCCGTCGGCCAGCACGTGCTCGGCCCAGCCGATCGGCAGCGGCCCGACGGTCTGGATCGAGAAGCCGCGGGCGAAGCCGCGTGACTCGTCGGTCTCGTAGAAGTCCTCGGAGGAGATCTCGGGCGGCGGGGCCTTGTACTGGTCCAGGGGCTCGGGAAAGCGGGCAGCCACCTGGGAGGCGCCCTGGACCATCACGTAGCGCCCCACCTGGTCGCTGTCGTTGGCCAGCCCGTGGGGGAAGCGCGCGCTGGTCGAGCTGAGCAGCAGGCGCGGCGTCTCGATCGAGTAGCCGGCGACTGCCACGGTCTCGCCGGACTGGAAGTGCTCGCGGCCGTGGCGGATGTAGGTGACCCCGCTGGCGCGACCCGCCTCGTCGACCTCGACCCGCACGGCCATCGCGTTGTCGCGGATCTCCACCCCGTGCTCAAGGGCATCGGGCACGTGAGTCACCAGCGGCGAGCCCTTGGCGTTGACCTTGCAGCCCTGGAGGCAGAAGCCGCGGTAGATGCAGTGCGGGCGGTTGCCGAACGTTCCGTTGGTGATCCCCACCGGGCCGGCGCGCATCTCGATCCCGCAGTCGTGCGCGCCCATCCAGGCCCGCTCGGCCGCGCCGCTGACCGGGTGCGGGGCGTGGGGATAGGTGTGGGGGTCCCCCCAGGGCCAGTCCTGCCCTGAGACCGGCAGCTCGCGCTCCACCCGCTCGTAGTGGGGCTTGAGGTCCCAGTAGGTGATCGGCCAGTCGGCGCCGACGCCGTCGAGGGTGCGGGTGGCGAAGTCCGAAGGATGGAAGCGCGGCGTGTAGCCGGCGTAGTGGACCATCGAGCCCCCCACCCCACGGCCCGAGTTGTTCTTGCCCAGCTCGACCGGGTCCTCGCCGGCGATGATGCGCTTGTCGGTCCAGTAGATGTGGTGGGAGCCGGCCTCGTCGGAGACCCAGTCCTCGTCGGGGTCCCAGAACGGGCCGGCGTCCAGGACCACGATCCGCCACCCGGCGCGGGCCAGCCGCTGCGCGAGCGTGCCACCGCCCGCGCCGCAGCCCACGATGACCATGTCGACGCGGTCGTCCTCGCGGTAGGTGCGCATCCGCTCGCGGCCGGGGACGCCGCGGCGGTGGACGTCGAGCAGCAGGTGGGAGTCGTTGTCCGTCGGTCCGATCGAGCCCTTGAGGAGGTTGAGGTCGAGCTTCACTCCAGCCCCCGCTCGGCCACGTCGGACACCGGGTCCACGTCGAAGGCCTCGTCGCCCTCCCACGCCTCCCGCATCCCGATCCCGAAGCGGCTGTAGCCGCGCGGGTAGGCGGGGCCGCCGAAGCCGATCTCGTTCCATGCCCAAGGGTGGGAGTAGAAGGCGGCGAGGACCGCGCGCATGAGCACGCCCCACGCAGTGGACGGGGGCATGTCCTCCCACACGCCGCCCTCCAGCTCCCCATCGCTGAAGGCCTGGCAGATCTCGCGCTGCACCTCGATCGCCGCGGCGGCGAAGCTGTCCGAGCCGCGGGCGGCCGCCGCCTCGTCCAGCCCGCGCGCCGAGCGGCGCCACGTCTCGCGGTCGTCGGGCATGAAGTCGTGCTGGAAGCCGTCGAGGCGGCCGTTGAAGAGCTTGTCGTCGACCATGGCCAGGACGGGGATGCGGGGCTCGGCGTCCTGGGCGGTGACGACGTCGCAGAAGCAGCCGAGGGTGGCGGCCTCGCGCTCGTTGAAGAAGCGGATCGGCGGCACCTTCTCCACGCGGTCCATGACCACCCGGCGCGTCACCTCGTCCCAGTGGCCGGCCTGCTCGAGCACGTCGTAGTCCGGGAAGCGTCCGTGCATCTGGGGCGTGATGCCGCGACGCTGCCGGGGCAGCTCGCGGGGGTCGGCGGGCTTGCCGCCCTCGCGGCGGTTGGGCAGGTGGCCGGCCCCTCCGATGTGCTCGGCCATCGCTCGCGTCGTTACCGCTCGCGGCCCATGATCGGGGCGAGGATGCCCATCGCCCCGATCAGCCCGAGCGAGCCCGGGGCCAGGAGGGGCGGCCCCATGACCAGGTTGTAGGTCGGCTCGCGGAAGCCGCCCGGCTTGCGCGCCACGCCGCGCCCGTGCAGGACGGTCCCGGCAAGCCCGCAGAGCGCGAACAGCCCGGAGGTGACCGGCAGGGCGGTCTTGGCCACCCGCTCGGAGTAGAAGCCGCCGACGCCAGCCGCCACCACGGGCGGGGTGAGGGCGATCGGGACCCACTCCCACTTGTCGCCGAACGAGCCCTTGTAGTGCTCGAGGTAGACCTCGAAGGCCAGCGGCAGCGCGCTGGCCGCGGTGGCGGCCGACAGAGTGCGCTGCATGCGCCCGGCCCGGATGTTGGCAAGGGCGCGCCCCAAGCGCCCGGAGCGACGGCGGCGCCGGGCAGCCATCAGACCGCCCACCTCTCCGCCTCCGAGCGGCGCAGCTCGAGGCCGTTGCCGGGCCGGCCGAGGTCGGGACGCAGGGCGCCATCGACGGGCTCGAGCGTCCCCTCGAACAGCATCCCCTCGATGCGTACGTGGTCGTGGAAGTACTCGAGGTGGATCAGCGGCTCGATGGCGCAGGCGGCGTGGGCGTGCAGCGCGGGGGCGCAGTGGCCCGAGAACGGCAGGCAGCGCGCCTTGGCCAGGGCGGATATCCGCAGCAGCTCGGTGATGCCGGCGCAGCGGGTGACGTCGGCCTGGACGATGTCCACCGCCTCGGCCTCGAGCATCCGCTGGTAGTAGAAGATGTCCCAGCCGTACTCGCCGGCCGCGATCGCCACGTTGGCCGGCGCCCGGTCGCGCAGGAGTCGCAGCCCCTCAAGGTCGTCGGAGGACACCGGCTCCTCGAGGTAGGTGACGGCGAAGTCGTGGGCGAAGCGCTGCGCCCAGTAGAGGGCCTGCTTGCGGGTGTAGGCCCCGTTGGCGTCGACCATGAGCTCCACGTCGTCGCCCACCGCCTCCCGGGCCACCCGCGCGCGCTTGGGGTCGCGCTGGGGGTCGCGGCCCACCTTCATCTTGACCCGGGGGATCCCCTGCGCCGCCCAGCCCCCGAGCTGCCGGGCGAGGCGCTCGTCGGAGTAGGACGTAAATCCGCCGCTCCCGTAGACCGGCACCTCGTCGTGGAACGCGCCGAGCGCAGAGGCCAGCGGGAGGTCGAGCAGGCGCGCCTTGAGGTCCCACAGCGCCGTGTCCACCGCGGCCATGGCCATCGACCCCACGCCCTGCGCCCCCGCATTGCGGATCTCGTGGCGCATGGCCGCCCACGACCCGGGCACGCTCATGGCGTCGCGGCCGCGGACCACGTCCACCAGGTTGGACTCGACGAATTTCCCCACCGAGACGTCGCCGTAGGTGTAGCCCAGCCCCGTGCAGTCGCCAGCGTGGGCCTCCACGAGGACCATCGTGGTCGAGTCCCACTCCAGCGTGCCGTCGGACTCCGGCTCGTCGGTGGGGATTGTGAACGCGCTGACGTCGAGCGACTCTAGGGCGACCTGCGTCCGCGGGGCCGTCGTCGTGCTCATCGGTTGACGAACTCCTGGGCCTTGCCCTTGATCGACTGCTTGAGCATCTCGCCCCGGGCCGGGTCCTTGCGCAGCGCCTGGGCCATGCCCTTGGCCTGCTCGAAGCGGATGTGCGGCGGCAGCGGCGGCACCTCGGGGTCGGTGATGGCCTCGTAGACCACGGGGCGATCGGCGGCCAGCGCCTCGTCCCACGCCCCGGCCACCTGGTCGGGCGAGTCGACCCGGATCCCCTTGAGCCCGATCAGCTCGGCGTAGCGGGCGTAGGGGAAGTCAGGCAGCTCCTGGGAGACCTCGAGCTTGGCGTCCCCGGACATCACACGCTGCTCCCACGTCACCTGGTTGAGGTCGTCGTTGTGGAGGACGAGCACGACGAGGCGGGGATCGCTCCACTCCTGCCAGTACTTGGCCACGTCGATGAGGGTGTTGACCCCCAGCATCTGGAAGGCGCCGTCGCCCATGACCGCGATGGCCGTCCGGTCGGGATAGGCCATCTTGGCCGCCAGTGCGTAGGGCAGGCCCGGGCACATCGTGGCCAGCGTCCCCGACAGCGCGGCCTTCATCCCCCGGCGCATCTTGAGGTGGCGCGCCCACCAGTTGGTGGCCGAGCCCGAGTCGGCCGAGAGCATGCAGTCGTCGGGCAGGCGGGACGAGAGCTCGTGGAAGAGCAGCTGAGGGTTGATCGGGTCGGCCGAGTCGTGGGCCCGCGCGTCGAGGATCTCCCACCAGCGGGAAACCTCCTGCTCGATCTCCTCGCGCCACGAGCGGTCCTGCTTGGGCTCGAGCAGCGGCTTGAGCGCGCGCAGCGTCTCGGCGGCGTCGCCGACGAGGTTGACCTCCATCGGGTAGCGGATGCCGACCATGCGGGCGTCGAGGTCGATCTGCACGCCCCGCGCCTGACCCTCCTTGGGCAGCCACTCCGAGTAGGGAAAGCTCGAGCCGACCATCAGCAGCGTGTCGCAGTTCTCCATCATGTGGTCGGAGGGCTTGGTGCCCAGCAGGCCGATCGACCCGGTGACGAACGGCAGGTCGTCAGGGACCGCAGCGCGGCCGTTGAGCGCCTTGGCCACTCCGGCGCCCAGCACCTCGGCCACGTCGATTACCTCGTCGGTGGCCCCCAGGGCGCCCTGGCCGACCAGCATCGCGACCTTGGAGCCGGCGTTGAGGACCTCGGCGGCGCGGCGCAGCTCCTCGTCGCGGGGCACGACGCGCGGCTCGACGAAGCCCTGTCCCGAGGAGTGCACGGTCCCGTGGGCCCGCGGCGGCTCCTCGTAGGGCATCTCCTGGACGTCGTTGGGGACGATGATGCAAGTCACCGAGCGCGTCGCCTTGGCGATGCGCAGGGCGCGATCGATGAGGTGGCGGGCCTGCGTCGGGTCCATGCAGTAGTGGACGTACTCGTGCGCGACATCCTTGAACAGGACCTGGAGGTCGACCTCCTGCTGATAGTGGCCGCCCAGCGAGGAGCGGGCCTGCTGGCCGACGATCGCCACCACCGGCTGGTGGTCGAGCTTGGCGTCGTAGAGCCCGTTGAGGAGGTGGATCGCCCCCGGCCCCGAGGTCGCCAGGCACACGCCGACCTCCCCTGTGTACTTGGCGTGCGCGGTGGCACAGAAGGCGGCGATCTCCTCGTGGCGGGTCTGGGTGAACGCAAGCCGGTCGCCGACCTCGTGAAAGGCCCCCAGCAGCCCGTTGATCCCGTCCCCCGGGTAGCCGTAGATCCGCTTGATCCCCCAGTCGGCCAGGCGGTTGAGCATGAACTGGGCGACGTTCTCGGCCACGGGTTTCCTTTCGTCGGTCGGCGCGAGCGCTCGCCCGCAGGGATATCCGCGATGTGGCGGTCCAAACTCCGCCGCGCGGTCCAGGCCCCGATACCCGTCCCCCCGACGCCGTAGCCGCCCGGGCTGCCCGCCCGGTTAGTGAGCTGACACTGCCGAGAGCCCACGGAGCGGAGGGTGGCCCTGCCTGAGTGGGCCCGCGGCCGCGTGCACGCGGGGCCCGGGGGGAGCCACTCATCTAGCCGTCCGGCCCCCGGTGCTCGCCCATCGCCACCACGGCGGCGATGTGGGAGAGGTGGGTCAGCCCCTGGGGGAAGTTGCCCAGCATGCGCTTGCGGCGCACGTCGTACTCCTCGGAGAAGAGCCCGAGGTCGTTGGCGCAGGAGTAGGCCAGGTCGAAGGCCTCGCGCGCCTCGTCCGGGCGGCCCTGGCGCGCCAGGCACTCGACCAACCAGAACGAGCACGCCAGGAAGGCGCCCTCGCGGCCCTCGAGCTGGTCGTCGCGGTAGCGGCGCAGCAGGCCGCCGTCGTCGAGCTCCTCGTGGACGGCGTCGGTCGTGCGGACCATCCGCTCGTCGTCCCAGGCGACGAACCCGGTGATCGGGAGCAGCAGCAGGGCGCCGTCCATCTCGCGCGTGTCGAAGGCCTGCGTGAACACTCCCCGCCGGGAGTCGTAGCCGCGGCGCTCGATGGCGGCGGCGATCTCCCGGCGCGCGCGCTGCCAGCGTCGCACGGGCGCCCGGCGCGCGCACTCCTGCGCCAGGCGCAGGCCGCGGGCGACCGCCGCCCAGCAAAGCGCCTTGGAATGGACGAAGTGGCGCGGCTTCCCCCGCCACTCCCAGATGCCGGAGTCGGGCTCGCTCCAGTGGTCGACCACGAACTCGACCAGGTCGCAGAGGAAGCGCCAGTCGTCGTCGTCGGGCGTGTGCCCGCGGTCATACCAGCGCCAGGTCTGGTTGATCAGCTCGCCGTAGGCATCGAGCTGGAGCTGCCCAGCGGCGTCGTTGCCGATCCGCACCGGCTGGGCACCGGCGTAGCCCTCGAGCTCGGGCAGCTCCTGCTCGCCGACGCGCCGCTCTCCCCCCACGCCGAACAGCACCTGGAGCTCGTCGGCGTGCCCGGCGGCGCTGCGCTCGACGAAGCGTCGGAAGCCATCGGCCTCGGCCTCGTAGCCCAGCTCGGCCAGCGAGCGGACGCTGTAGGCCGAGTCGCGGATCCACGAGAAGCGGTAGTCCCAGTTGCGCGACCCGCCCGGGGCCTCGGGCAGCGAGGTGGTGGGGGCGGCGACGATCGCCCCAGTGGGAGCGTGGGTGAGCGCCTTGAGCACGATGGCCGAGCGCAGCACGGCCGGAGCGTCGGGCGAGTCCAGCGTCAGCTTCCCGGACCAGCGCCGCCACCAGCGCACCGTCTCGTCGAGGCGGTGGTCGAGCTCGTCGGCGGACGGGGCCTCGGGCGGCTCGCCCTCTATGACCTCGGGCGCCACGAAGGACATCGAGAGCCGCACCCGCTCGCCGGCGTGCACGTCGATCATCGCCTCGAGGTCGTTCCCGTCTCCGAGCTCGAGCTCCACGTCGCCGCACACCACCAGCCCGTCGTTGCCGCCGGTCGCGCTCCACAGCCGCACGCCCTGGCGGCGCAGCCAGGGGCGCACCTCCCCGTAGTCGAAGCGCGGGCACACCCGGACCGCCAGCCTCACGTGCCCACGCTCGCCCTCGACAACCCGCAGCAGCTGGCGGTGTGGTCTCTGGGCCCCGCCGCGGCGCATCGTGAAGCAGTCGAGCACCCGGGCCTGGCCTCCCTCGGTGGCGAGCGTCGTGGCCAGCACTAGGGTGCCGTCGAGGTACTCGCGGTGGCTGGCCTTGAGCTCCTGCGCCGGCTCGATCGAGCAGAAGCCCCCCCGGCGGCGGTCCAGCAGGCGGCCGAAGCAGGAGCCGGAGTCGAAGCGCGGCATGCAGCACCAGTCGATCGAGCACTGGCGCGACACCAGCGCGGTGGTGTGGCAGTCGCCGATCAGCGCGTAGTCGGAGATCGGCGGATAGCCCGGGCGGGGCCGCCGCGGGCTCACGGTGCGAGCGATGGCGCCGCCCTGGGCATCGTCGTGCCCCGTACCCCCTCCTCCCCGCGACGAAAAGAGCACCTCGATGTGTGTTGGAACACCAACCAGGTTGATGCCGCCGGAGGTAGGGTGATGTCTGATGGCGACGGCAGAGGGCGACCTCGTACGCATCCTCGACGTCGACCCCGAGCTGGGCTACAACCTGGCGCCGGAGGACCATGAGGCCGCGCGCCGCTACGCCGTCGCCCGCACGCACACCGTCGAGACCGGCGACTGGGCGCCCCTAGCCGACTCCCGCGACCACTCGGCCCACCTCGGGCTCCTGGTGGTCGAGGGCACCGTGTGCCGCACGATCCGGCTCGGCCACACGGCATGCGCCGAGCTGCTCGGCCAGGGCGACGTGCTGCGGCCCTGGAACGAGGACTGCGGCTTCACCGTCGCTCACTTCGACGTCTCCTGGACCGTCCTGGCGCCGCTGCGCCTTGCCACGCTCGACCAGCGCTTCGCCGCGGTGGCCTGCCGCTGGCCGGCGATGATCGACCTGATCATCAGCCGGGTGGTCCTGCGCTCCCGCTGCCTGGCCTTTCACCTCACGGTCACCCACCTGACCCGGGTCGACGTGCGCCTGCTGGTGACGATGTGGTTCCTGGCCGAGCGCTGGGGCCGCGTCAGCCGCGAGGGGGTCGTCCTGCCCCTGCGGCTGACCCACCAGACGCTGGCCCATCTCATCGGGGCCCAGCGCCCGTCGGTGACCACCGCCCTCGGCGAGCTGACCAGCGGCGGGCGGATCACCCGGTGTCCGGACGGCTCGTGGCTGCTGCACGGCGAGCCGCCCGAGGAGCTGCGGCGCGTCGAGGACACAGTGGCGCGCACGCCGGTCAGCTGAGGCTGCTCCCGCTCGGCGCCCGAGTCGTGTCACCGGTGGGACGCTGGGCCGCAACGGAGGTTTAGCGCCGGCCGCCGAGGCGGTACGGATCGCGCAGGCGCGTCAAGGCCAACACCGGGGGGGCCCGGAGGAGGATCGTAGCCATGGATGCCAGCGCACCCGACGACCCGACGGCCGGTGACCAGCCCGAAGCCGTGCCGGACGGCGAGACGACGACCACGACTGACCACGACGAGGTCCGCCGGTGGGCCGAGGAGCGCGGTGGCCGCGCCGCCGTGGTGCCCGCGAATGGGGAGGAGCTGCGCATCGACTTCGCCGGCGACAGCGGGGAGCCGGACCTGCGCCCGATCGCCTGGGAGGAGTTCTTCGAGCGCTTCGAGCGCAAGGGGCTGGCCCTGCTGCACGACCGCGGTCCGCACGACTACCCCCACCGTTTCTTCCGGCTGGTCCCGCGGTAACCTCGGCGGCATGTCGTCGGTCATAGAGGGCGAGGTGCTGGGTGGGATGCCCCCCGCCGGGCAGCGGCCCGGCAGCCCGGTCGAGCCCCGCCAGTTTCAGGGGATGTCGCGCAGCGAGCTGCTGAGCGCTTCTCCGCCCATGTTCGAGTCGCGCTGGCTGGACCGCCTCTCGCGCGTCCACCACGTCGTGCCGCTGGTCATCTTCGTCCCGGCGATCGCCGTCCTGGGCGCGCTGGCGCTGGAACGCCGCGGCCCGGGCACGGTGCTGGCCTGGGCGGCGGGGGGTTGGCTGTTCTGGACCCTGACCGAGTACTGGATCCACCGCATCGTCTTCCACTTCGAGCCCGACCGGGGCCTGGGGGCGCGGCTGCACTGGATCGTCCACGGGGTTCACCACGACCATCCCAACGACCCGCTGCGCCTGGTCATGCCGCCCTCGGTGAGTGTCCCCCTGGCCAGCGCGTTCGTCGTCGCCTTCTTGGCCGTCCTGGGCACCGCCGCCGGCCTGGCCTTCGGCGCGGGCTTCCTGCTCGGCTACCTGATGTACGACATGGTCCACTTCCACCTGCACCACGGCCGCTCGCGAACGCGACTCGGGCGCCGACTGCGCGAGCTGCACATGCGCCATCACTTCCAGGACGACGAGCGCGGGTTCGGGATCAGCGCGCCGTTCTGGGACCACGTCTTCGGCACCGCCCCGGCGCGCGCGCGGCGCGACTGAGCGCCGCCTGAGTGGTCGAGGGCGGCCGCCTCCACGTCGCCTACCGGGCGGTCCTGCTCGGGGCCGGGCTGGTCGTGCTCGGGCTGGTCTTCCGCCAGATCGTCACGCTCGTGCTGGCCACGATGATCACGGTCATCTGGGCCATCCCGCTGAGCGCCCTGGCCGACCGGCTCGAGCGCTACCGCGTGCCGCGCTCGATCGGAGCGCTGGTGGGGCTGGTGGTGGTGGCAGCCGTGGTGGCAGGCGTCCTGTGGCTGGTCATCCCCCCCTTCGTCTCCGAGGTCAACCGCCTCGTAAACGTCGTGCCGGCGATCGTCGAGGACTTGCGCCGCCAGGTCCGCGAGACGACCGGCGCCAGCTCGGCCGAGATCGGGGCGCGCATCCAGGCCTTCCTGCGCCGCTACACCGAGCAGCCGCTGCGCTTGATCGGCCCCGTGGTCAACGCCGGGGCCAGCGTCGCGGTGATCGTGGCCGCCGTGATCCTCATGCTCACCACCGCCTACTACATGGCGATAAGGCCCCAGCCGCTGGTCGATGCGGGCCTTCGTCTGTTTCCGCCCCAGCGGCGCGACCGGGCCCGGTTCGTGCTGGGTCGGCTGCGCACCTCGTGGATCGGCTGGCTGCGCGGAGTCGCAGTCGACATGGTCGTCTCCGGCACGCTGCTCTACGTCGGGTTGCGCCTCATCGGGCTCGACTTCGCTCTGCTCTTCGCCGTCCTGACCGCGCTGCTGGTCGTCGTCCCCTACTTCGGGGCGATCGCCGGCGCGCTCCCTCCGGTCCTCCTGGGCCTGACCGACTCGCCCGGGCGGGCGCTGGTCGTGCTGGCGGTCTACGTCGCGGTGCAGCAGGTCGAGGGCAACGTCGTCATCCCGCTGGTCATGTCGCGCACGGTGAGGCTGCCCCCGGCGGCCATCGCCATCGGCGTGGTCGTCGTCGGCGCGGTGTTCGGCTTCGTCGGACTGTTCGTGGCCGTGCCCATCATCTCCACCTTCGCCATCCTCATCGAGGAGCTGTGGGCGCGTCCGCTCGAGGAGCCCGATCCAACGCGGCGCCCGACCTCGCCCCACGCCGCCCCAGAGGAGCGGGGGGCCGAGCCCGAGGCGGCCTCCGCCGGACCCGAGCCCCAAGCGGGCGCCTCCGACGGGTCCGAGCCCGATGGTGAGGCTCAGCGGCCCGTTGCGCGCCGCAGGACCCTGCGGCGACGCTTGGGGGCTTGACCACAACCCCGCCCGGGTAGGCCGCCCGTCCATGTCCACTCACGCCGCCACCGCCGGCCCAAGCGATCACAGCCGCGATCTGGAAGGGCGCGAGAAGCGCGCCCTGCTCGCCCTCGGACTGCCGACCTTCGGTCTCGCCCTGGCCATCACCACCGTGAGCACCTACCTGCCCAAGGTGGCCAAGGAGTTCACCGGCTCCTCGACCGTCATCGGGGTGATCATCGGCGGCGAGGGCATCATGGCCCTGTTCCTCCCGCTGCTCATCGGCGCGTGGTCGGACCGCCTGCGCACTCCGATCGGCGGCCGCCTTCCCTTCGTGCTGGCCGGCGTGCCGGTGGCCGCGACGGCACTCGTCCTCCTCGGGCTGGCGGGCTCACTGGGGACGCTCGCCCTGTTCGTCGGCCTGTTCTTCGCCGCCTACTTCGTGGCCTACGAGCCCTACCGCGCCCTCTACCCCGACCTGCTGTCCGACGACATCGCCGGGCGGGCGCAGAGCACGCAGGCGCTGTGGCGGGGCGCAGCCACCGCGCTGGCCCTGACGGGGGGAGGGCTCCTGCTCTCCATCGGGCAGGTCGTGCCGTTCGCCGCCGCGGCGCTGCTGCTCGTCGTCGCGGTGGGCGTCTTCGCCGCTGTGGCGACCAAGCGCGCCCGCAGCGACGAGGGCGCTCGGGGGAACTGGGACCTAGGGGAGTCCCTGGTCCAGATGACCCGGCTGGTGCGAGAGCACCCCGCACTGCGCTATCTCCTGCTGGCCAACTCGCTATGGGAGCTGTCGCTGGCCGCGCTCAAGACATTCGTGATCCTCTACGTCACGCTGGGCCTCGGCTTCGGTGTGGGCACCGCCTCGCTCATCGTCGGTGGGACGGCGCTGTTCGTGCTGGCGGCGGCGGGCGTGGTGGGCAAGCTGGGCGACCGCTTCGGACGGGCCAGGGTGATGGAGGTCGCCCTGTGGGTGTACGGGTTCGGGCTGCTCGTGCCGTTCCTGACCTCGAACCCAGCCCTCATCGTCGCCGTGCTCCCGTTCGTCGCCTTCGGCGGGGGGACCGTCATGACCCTTCCCTACGCCCTGCTGATGCCGATGATGCCCGAGGACGAGCACGGGGCGCTGACGGGTCTCTACAGCACGAGCCGGGGCCTGGGGATCATGCTCGGGCCGCTGCTGGCCGGAGCGGCCATCGACGCCTTCAGGGGCTCCCTGCACGGGACCCAGGGCTACGCCGCGGTGTGGCTGGTCTGCAGCGCGGCCATCTTCGCCAGCCTCGTCGTGCTGCGCAGGATGCGCGCCCACGACGAGGACCGGCGGGCGCTGAGCGCGGACTGAGCCGGCCCCAGCGATCGATTCCGAACCGGGGCCGCATCGAGCACACACGCCGCCCGCCCCACGCCGGTTCGCTTCATGACCGCTGCGCAAGGCGCTCGCAGCCGTCCGGGTATGGCGCAGGGCAGAATGGACCGCCCCGCCTCCGACCAGCCGATCGCGCTCGGGTTCCTCGCCCTGGCCGCGGCCACGATCCTCGTGAGCGTCGTCGAGCTGCGCTGGGCGCAGGGTCCGGGGCGCGAGGTGGCCGCCGTCGTCCTCGTCGCCTTCACCGCGCCGCTCCAGCTCCTGGTCTGCCTGACTGCGGTCGCGCGCGACGACGAGATCGTGGCCACCGGGATGGGCGTCCTGGCGGGGACATGGGCCACGGTGGGGGTGGTGCTCCTGTCTGCGCCGCCGGCGGGTGGCATGTCGGTCCTCGGGCTGTTCCTGCTGGTGGCCGGCATCGCGATGGCGCTGCCCGGAGCCGCCGCCGCCCTCGACCGCCGGCTGCCCGCGGTCGTCCTCCTGGCCGCCTCTGCGCGTCTCGTGGTCGCCGGCCTCTACCAGCTCATCGGCAGCAACGGGCTGCGCGTCGCCGCCGGCCTCACCGGGCTGGCGCTGGGTGCTGTGGCCTTCGCGGTGGCGGGGCTCATGCTGGTCGACCGCGCGTGACCCTGCACGCCTCGGAGCCGCACGACATGGGGTGCGTGGTCCACGTCCACTCGACCTACTCCGACGGCACCGCCACCGTGCCCGAGATCATCGACGCCGCCCGCGCCAGCGGAGCCGACGCCGTCCTGCTCACCGACCACGACACCCTCCAGGCTAAGCGAGACGGCTGGGAGGGCTGGCACGACGGCGTGCTGGTCCTCGTGGGGATTGAGGTCTCCCCCCGGGGCGGGCACTTCCTGGCCTTCGGGATCGACCGCGAGCCGCCGCACGCCGGGCGCACCGAGGCGCAGATCGCCCAGGCGGTGGCCGCCGCCGGCGGGCTGGGCTTCCCCGCCCATCCGTTCTCGCAGGGCTCGCGCATCTCACGGACGATCGGGCGCCCCCACCCGTGGTCAGCCCTGGAAGACGGCGGGTACACGGGGATCGAGCTGTGGAGCCTGGTCACCGACACCGCCGAGCGGTGTGCGACCCCGCGCGAGCTGCTGCGCTTCCTGCGCGCGCCCGCCGAGACGGTCACGGGCCCGCCGGCGCAGAGCCTGGCCGCCTGGGATCGCCTGTGCGCCCGGCGGCGGGTGGTGGCCATCGGCGGGCTGGACGCCCACCAGACCGGTCTGCGCTTCGGGCAACATGTCCTGACCGTCATGCCCCACGCCAGGGTGTTCGGCACGCTGCGCACTCGGGTGCTCCTCGAGCGTGCCCCGACCGGCGAGCTCGAGCACGACCGGGCCGCCCTCTACGCCGCCCTGGCCGCCGGGCGCTGCTACCTGGCCCTGGAGGACGAGGCGCCGGCGCGGGGCTTCGCCTTCTGGGCGAGCGGCTCGGCGGGCCGGCTCGAGATGGGCGACGAAGCGGCGGCCGGCGACTGGACGCTGCACGCCCGCCTGCCCGAGCCGGCGCAGGTCCGCCTCGTGCGCGACGGGACGACGGTGGAGCGGGCTGACGGGGCCCGCGAGCTGACCGCAGCGGCCCCGGAGGCCGGGGTCTACCGGCTGGAGGCCTGGCGAACCACGCGCGGGCGCGAGCGGGCGTGGATCATCTCCAACCCCATCTACCTGCGTGATGCCGGCTGACGCCACCACCGGCGGGCGCCGCGAGACAGCGGCGAACCACCACGGGTTCCCCCGGGTGCTGCTGGGCGACTGGAACCCGATCATCCGCGACCCGATCGACGTGCTGCGGGCCAGCTACATCGTCGGCGCCGTGGTCTTCGCGCTCATGGGCAACGTCGGCGGGGCGGCGCGGCTGCTGGTCACCGCGGTCGCGGTACTCATCGCGCGCTGGATCGCCGTCCCGCGCCCCTTCGACCTGGCCTTCGTGCTCGGCATGGCCCTCCAGGGCTGGGGCAACGCCTTCAACCTGTTCGACCGCCTCAACTGGTGGGACGACCTGGTCCACCCGGTGCTGACCCTGTGCGTCGCGCCGCTGTTCTACATCGGGCTGGCCCGACTGAAGGTCGTTCCCGACCTCGCCGAGGAGACCCAGCGCCATCACTACGTCGGCGTGTTCCTGATCACCCTCTCGCTCGGGCTGGCCTTCGGCGCCGTCTACGAGATCTACGAGTGGACGGTCGACCACTGGTTCGGAGCCCACCTGGCCATCGGCTACACCGACACGATCACCGACCTGAGCACCGACGCCGCCGGCTCGGCGGTCGGCGGCGCCCTGCTCGTCCTGTGGGCGGTGCGAGGCTGGGGGACCAGCCGACGCGTGCCGGCGAGCCGGATCCCGGCCTGATCGGTGTGTAAACACACAGCGGCCCTGCAGTTGGCGCGGATACGGTCCTCCCTTCCCGCTTTAGCCCCCAGACCTTCACGCCCATGGACAGAGTTCCCATCGCCGACCGAGACCCCGAGCTGCTCGCCGGCCTCGACCCCGCCAGCGCCGCGGTTGCCCGCGAGCGGCTGGTCGCGCAGACCATCGAGGTGCCAGAGGGGCCCTGGCCGTTCGAGAACGAGCGCTTCGGCGACCGCGACCACATGGGCCTGCTCATCCTCGAGGGGCTGCTCGCCCGCGAGGTCGTGCTCCACAACCGAATGGGGGTCGACCTGCTGGGCCCCAGCGACCTGATCCGCCCCTGGGTCCACCTGGGCGAGGGCACCTCGATCTCGCTCGAGACCAACTGGGAGGTCACGGAGCCCGCCACGCTGGCCGTGCTCGACGGCCGCTTCGCGCGGACGGCGGCGGCCTGGCCCCCGATCACCTCCGCCCTGATGGACCGCCTCGCCCTGCGCGCGCACTGGCTGGCCTTCCACATCGCCGTCTGCCACATCAGGCGCGTCGACGTCCGACTGGCCGTGGTGCTGTGGTACTTCGCGGACCGGTGGGGAAGGGTCACGCCCGAAGGCGTCGTGCTGCCGGTGCGCTTCACCCACCGCCTGCTCGCCGGCGTGATCGGCGCCGAACGCGCCTCGGTCTCCAAGGGACTCAAGAAGCTGCGCGAGAACGAGCGCGTTAAGCGACGGCCCAACGGTCACTGGCTGCTGTTGGGCGAGCCTCCGCCGGAGCTCAACAGCACCCACGAGCGCAGCTTCGGCGGCGGAGGGTCCGGGGCGTCGGACTAGGTCGTCGGCTCCCCGCTCGAGCACGCGGCCGGCCCCACCCGCCGCGCGCGCAGGAAGCCGATGAGCTCCGCGTCGGAGGAGCGCAGCTCACCGAGGCGGTCGCCGCTGGGCCTGAAGAGCTCGACGACGGCGCCGGCGTCGGAGACCTCGTCGGCGCGCCAGCTCACGCCGCGCTCCCCCCAGCGGTGCAGCAGGGCGATCGGCGAGTCGGACACGGTGTGCTCCTACCCCAGGCCGAGCGGCGGGTCGTCCCCCCGGTCCGCCTGCTGACTCCCGAGCCGGGATCTGATGAACGGGCGGGCCGGCGGCGGTCCGCCCGCTGACCAGGCGGTCAGCTCGCGAAAAAGGCGAGCGCGGGGGCGGCGGCGAGGGCGACCAGGAGCGGGTCGCGCAGCCGCAGCCTGAGGGCGAGCGGCCCGGCCGCGGCAGCCGGGGCGAAGCGCGAGGACTCGCCCGCCACCCATGTGAGCACCGCGTCGACGACGGGCAGCGGACGCCGGCGCACCGCTCGCAGCGAGCCCAGCAGGGCCCGCGCCGAGGCGCCAAGGCCGCGCCCCGAGCCGAGCTGGTCGAACACGGCCGCCGCCTCGGGGACCACGGGCACCCATCGCAGACGCCCCAGCGTGCGCCTGGTGACTTCGCGCAGCCCCGAGAAGCCCGCCGCTCCGCGCAGCCACGCGGCCACGGCCACGAGCAGGGCGGCGCGGGCGGCGCGCTCCGCGCCGATCACCACCCCCTCCCCACCCAGCGCGGAGAAGGCAAAGGCGCTGACCGCCAGCGTCAGGGCCAGGACGGCGGCGGCGGGCACGACCGAGCGGTCGGGCGAGGCGAGCGCCCAGGCAGCGACCAGCCACACGGTCACCGCACCGAGGACCCAGGGGCGCGTCCCGGCCAGCAGCACGGCAAAGGCCACGACGGCCGCCAGGGCGACGGCGCGCGGGTCGAAGCTAACGCCATCGCCGAGCCCGTGCTCACGCCCTCGCGCGGGAGCCGGCGGCGTGCCCATTGCCGGCCAGCGCCGGAGCCCCCGGCCGTAGACGCGGACCTGCACGACAGCGGCGAAGGAGCCCCACACCAGCAGCCCGATGGCTGTGGCCATCAGCGCGGCCGCCGGCCCGCTGGGCAGGATCGGCAGACGGCCGAGCAGCGAGTCGTAGGTGCCGGCGTAGGCGTCGAGCCCACCCACGACGATCCAGATGAAGAACGCGTAGGCGGCCGCATGGTAGGTCAGGCGGATGGCGAGGCAGCCCGCGACCTGCCAGGGGCGGCCCACGCCGCGCCCCTCCAGCCAGCCCACCAGCGGCGCGGTCAGCGCCTGGGTCAGCGGCCCGCCCAGCCGCGCCGGGCCGACGATGGCAACCAGCTCGAGCACCGCGGCCAGGCTGATTCCGTAGGCCTGACGGGGCCCGAGGCGCTGTCCGGCCCGAGCCAGCGCGACCCCTCCGGCCAGCCCGAGCGGAAAGCCCAGCGGCGGCGCCGCGCGGGCGGCCAGGAACGACAGGGCCGCCACGTGGGCCAGGCCGCAGGCGATCGGCGGGACGTTGCGGGCGGGGGCGGGGCTCACCGGACCATCCCGCAGGATGGCATCCGCCACCCGCCCGCAAGCTCGGGGCGGCTCAGGGCGCAGTCGGCGGCGGCGCCGATGACCTCGGCGCCCCCGGATTCCCGCTCGTCGGAGCCGCTGCTACCACTACCGCCGATACCAGGCGCGCTGCGCGTTGGCGTCCTCGGACGCTCCAGCGCTGATCACACCCAGGACGAAGACGATGATCCCGAGGATGATGTCGTTACCCGCCGCGGTCCCCGACTGGTCGAGCCAGAATGCGGAGATGAAGATCCACACGCCGATCAGCGCGTTGATCCAGCTCAGGAACGACGCGCGGTAGGCACCGGAGATCCGCACCAGGGCGAAGATCGCCACGATCGCCCCGAAGACGACGTCGTTCCAGATCGGGTCGCCCGCTCGATAGTTGAGGACCCAGTGCGCGATGATCAGCCAGATCCCCGCCAGCAGGTTCAACCCGCTCGCGGTGACCACGCTCTCGCGCCAGCCTCCTCCCGCGGGGCCTGCGGGTGGCCCGGCGAGCCGGGGGTCGACGGGGTCGCGGACCGGGCGCTCGTCGACGATGGGGTCACGAGCCACACCCTGACCGCCCATCGGTTGCCTGCTCTGCATGTCGCTCTCCTTTTGCTTTGGTCTGGTCTGTGGGTTGTCGAGGGTTGTCGGCGTGCACCGCCGCTCAGACGGACGACGGCTCGGACGGCACGTCGGCCGCGTCCGTCGCCACGGGGTCGGTGGTGACGCGGCCCGCCGCGGCGGCGCGGGCATCGGCGAGGAAGGCGGCGCCGTCGCTCATGGCCACGAGCTCGTCGACGAACGCGAGGGCCAGCGCGTGGCGCTCGTCGTCGACCGAGCGGACGGTGCGGGCGGCCTCGACGCCGGCGGCGGCGCTGGCGCCCTTCCACCACTCGGGGCGCAGGCGCTCCCAGCCGCGCGCCAGGCGGGGGGTCACGCGCATCCGCATCTGGGCGGCCCACTCACGGCAGCGCTGGCGGCGGGCCTCCTCGAGCTCGGCCGAGCCCCGGGTGCCAACGACCTTGGCGGCGTAGCCGTAGAGGTCCTGGCGGCGGTCGTCGTCGAGCGAGTCGTTGTAGGTGCGCAGGAACTGCCCGATCACCGGGCAGGCCGACTGCGGACGGTCGCTGAACTCCTCGCCCGCGAGCATCGACGCGAGCTCCATAACGCACGCCCCGCTGTCGGGCGACGAGTGCTGCCCCTTGGAGAGGCGGACGTTCTGGTGGCTGACCACCGAGGGCTGGACTGACACGAAGCTTCCTCCTGACTGGACGTTGATGGCCTCGGTGCGAGGCTGCCCTGCGCCGGGAACCGAACCCAGCCGCCTGTCACGTCGCTGACGGCACTGCGGCGCGCGATGTCGGCGCCCGGACCGGAAGTGCCGAGCAACGGCTCCTGCGGGTCAGACGGCTGACTGGTCGACCCGAGCCGACATGCAGCCCGGGTAACGATTCGCCGCCCTGGGAACCGATGCGCCCCGCCGTGGTGACGGCCCGGGCCATCCACCACCCACGATCCCCCGCCCGAGGAGAAGAACGCATGCCCGAGACCGCCGCCGACCTGCTGCTCGAGCGCCTGATCGACTGGCGCGTGGACACGATCTTCGGCCTGCCAGGCGACGGGATCAACGGCCTGTGGGACTCGATGCGCCGCCATCGCGACCGCGTCCGCTACGTCCACGTGCGCCACGAGGAGGTGGCCGCGATGGCCGCCGTGGGCTACGCCAAGTTCACCGGGCGCCTCGGCGTGTGCGCCTCGACCGCCGCGCCCGGCGCGATCCACATGGCCAACGGCCTGCTCGACGCCCAGCTCGAGCAGGCGCCGGTGCTGGCCATCACCGGGATGACCTACCACGACCTGATCGGCACGTCCTACCTCCAGGACTTCGACACCGACCACCTCTTCGCTCCGCTGTGCGCCTACAACCAGCGCGTCATGGGGCCGGCCCACATCGACAACGTCGTCGATCTGGCCTGCCGCACCGCCCTCTCCCAGCGCGCGCCCGCCCACATCGCCTTCCCGATCGACTACCAGACGGCCGACGCCGAGGACCTCATGCGCTACAAGCGCAACGTCCCCGGCCACACCACCACTGCCTTCCGGCCGCCGGTGCGGATCCCCGAGCGCTCCGAGCTCGAGCGCGCGGCGGCGCTGCTGGCCGGGCGCTCCGAGGTGGCGATCCTCGCGGGCGCCGGCGCGCGCGGCGCGGGCCAGGAGCTCGAGCGGGTGGCCGAGGCGCTGGGCGCGCCGGTCATCAAGGCCTCGCTGGGCAAGGACTGCCTGTCCGACGACTCCCCCTACGTCACCGGCGGCACCGGGGTGATCGGCACCCGGCCCTCCCAGGACGCCATGGAGGGCTGCGACGCGCTGCTCATCGTCGGCTCGACGATGCCCTACGTCGAGTTCTATCCCTCGCCCGGCCAGGCGGCCTGCGTCCAGCTCGACGACAAGCCCGAGCGCATCGGGCTGCGCTACCCCGCCGACGTGGGGCTCGTGGGCGACGCGCGGGCCACCCTGCGCGAGCTGGCGCCGCTGCTGAAGCACAACGAGGACCGCTCGTTCCTCGAGACCGCCCAGGCCGGGGTGCGCGAGTGGTGGTCGCTGATGGAGCAGCGCGGCACGCGCGACGACGTGCCGATGAAGCCCCAGGTCGTTGCGTGGAACCTGGCCAAGCTCCTGCGCGACGACGCGATCGTGTGCGGCGACTCCGGTCAGGTCACGACCTGGATCACCCAGATGCGCATGCGCGCCGGCCAGCGCTTCTCCTACAGCGGGACCAACTGCTCGATGGCCGCCGCCCTGCCCTACGCCATCGGCGCCCAGACGGCGTTCCCCGACCGACAGGTCGTGGCCTTCACCGGCGACGGGTCGCTGAGCATGCAGATGGGCGACCTGGCGACCCTCTTCCAGGAGCGTCTCCCGGTGAAGCTGATCGTGATGAAGAACAACACGCTCGGACTCATCAAGTGGGAGCAGATGGTCTTCCTGGGCAACCCCGAGTTCGGCGTCGACTTCGCGCCGATCGACTTCGTCAAGGTGGCGGAGGGGTGCGGGGCGCACGCGGTCCACATCGAGGACCCCGGGCGCTGCGAGGAGCAGCTGCGCGAGGCGCTGAGCCTCGACGGGCCGGTGGTCATCGAGGCCGTGGTCGACGCCAACGAGCCGCCGCTCCCGCCCAAGATCACCGCCGACCAGGCCAAGAAGATGGCGGCGGCCCTGCGCCGCGGCGAGGAGGACCGCCAGCGCATCGGGCTGACCATCGGGCGCAGCATGGTCGCCGAGCGCGGCCAGCCAGCCAGCCCCTACGGCGTGCTGGCGCGGGCGCGCGAGAAGGTGGCCGACGTGGTCGGCCGCGGCGACGGCGAGAACCAGTCCGGAGGCAGCTGAGATGGCCGTGGCCATCGACGTGCGCGACGGGCAGGCGCGACCGGCCGGCGCAGGCTCCATCGACGCCCGCGCGCTGGCCCGCGAGCTTGCGAGCGAGGTCTCCGGAGAGGTCCGCTTCTCGGCCGGCAGCCGCGCCCTGTACGCCAACGACTCCTCCGTCTACCGCCAGGTCCCGATCGGCGTGGTCATCCCGCGCACCGTCGACGACGTGGTGGCCACGGTCGCCGCCTGCCGGCGCCACGGCGCGCCGATCGTCGCCCGCGGCTGCGGGACCGGGCTCGCCGGCCAGACGGTCAACGAAGGGGTGCTCATCGACTTCTCCAAGTACATGCACCGCATCCTCGAGCTCGATCCCGGGGGCCGCTTCGCCCGTGTCCAGCCCGGGATCGTGCTCGATCGCCTGCGCGAGGCGGCCGAGGAGCACGAGCTGACCTTCGGCCCCGATCCGGCCACCCACAGCCGCTGCACGCTGGGCGGGATGATCGGCAACAACTCCTGCGGGGTGCACTCGATCCTCGCCGGGGTCACGGCCGACAACATCGACTCGCTCGACGTCCTCCTCTACGACGGCACACAGCTGACCCTCCCCAGCCGGGTCAGCAACGAGGAGCTCGAGCAGGCGATCGCCCGCGGCGGGCGAGAGGGCGAGATCTACGCCCGGCTGCGCGACCTGCGCGACCGCTACGGCGACGCGGTCCGCCAGGGGTTCCCCGACATCCCCCGGCGCATCTCGGGCTACAACCTCGACCGCCTGCTGCCCGAGAACGGCTTCAACCTGGCCGCCGCTCTGGTCGGCACCGAGGGCACCTGCGGGCTCGTGCTCGAGGCCCGCTGCAAGCTGATCGAAAGCCCCCAGCACCGCTCGCTCGTCCTGCTCGGCTACGGGGACTGCCCCAGCTCGGCCGACCGCGTGCCGCAGATGATGGAGTTCGACCCGATCGGCCTGGAGACCTTCGATCGCCAGCTCGTCGACAACGAGCTGGGCAAGGGGTTCAAGCGGCGCACCGACCTGCTGCCCGAGGGCGACGCCTGGCTGCTGGTGGAATTCGGCGGCGCCAGCCGTGACGAGTCCGACGCCAAGGCCGAGCGCCTGATGGAGGCCGTCGAGGGCGGCGAGGCCGGGCAGGTCGACGCCCGCCTCTACGAGGACGAGAACGACGTCGAGCAGATCTGGGAGATCCGCGAGGGCGGCGTGGGCAACAGCAAGATCCCCGGCCAGCATCCGGGATGGCCCTCGTGGGAGGACGCCGCGGTGGCCCCGGACCGCATCGGCGACTACCTGCGCGACTTCGAGCGCCTGTGCGACGAGCACGGGCGCAAGGTCGCGGCCTACTTCGGCCACGTGGGGCACGGCTGCATCCACACCCGCCTGGACTTCGACTTCCTCACGCCCGAGGGAGTGGCCGACTACCGGCGCTTCATGGAGGCGGCGGGTGACCTGGTGAGCTCCTACGGCGGCTCGCTCTCGGGCGAGCACGGCGATGGCCAGGCGCGCGCCGAGCTCCTGCCCAAGATGTTCGGCGACGAGCTCGTCGGCGCCTTCCGCGAGTTCAAGGCGATCTGGGACCCGGACGCCAAGATGAACCCCGGCAAGGTGGTCGACCCCTACCCGCTGGACGTCAACCTGCGGATGGACCCGACCTACCGCACGCGCCACGTGGAAACCCACTTCCGCTTCCCGGACGACGGAGGGAGCTTCGCGGCGGCGGGCGAGCGCTGCTTCGGCGTCGGCGCGTGCCGCGACCAGGAGGGCACGATGTGCCCCAGCTACCAGGTCACGATGGAGGAGAAGCACTCCACCCGCGGCCGGGCGCGGCTGCTGTTCGAGATGATGCGCTCGGACTCGCTCCAGGGCGGCTGGCGCAACGAGGACGTCAAGGAGGCGCTCGACCTCTGCCTGGCGTGCAAGGGGTGCAAGCACGAGTGCCCGGTTCGCGTCGACATGGCCACCTACAAGGCCGAGTTCCTCTCCCACTACTGGGCCGGGAAGCTGCGCCCCCGTCACGCCTACGCGCTCGGTCTTATCTACTGGGAGGCGCGGCTGGCCTCGCTGGCTCCGCGGCTGGTCAACTTCGTCCTCCAGCGCGAGCCGCTGGCCAGCCTGGGCAAGCGCGCGGTCGGGGTGGCGGTCGACCGCGACCCGCCGCCGTTCGCCATGCAGACGTTCCGCGACTGGTTCGCCGGGCGGGCCACGGTGAACCCCGGAGGGCGCCGCGTGCTGCTGTGGCCCGACACCTTCAACAACTTCTTCCACCCCGAGGTGGCCATCGCCGCGGTCGAGGCGCTCGAGGACTCGGGCTGCCACGTCGTGCTGCCGGCGGGGATGCTCTGCTGCGGGCGACCGCTCTACGACTACGGGATGCTGACGCTGGCCAAGCGCCAGCTGCGCCAGATCCTCGACGCCCTGCGTCCCGAGATCGAGGCCGGGACGCCGCTGGTGGCGCTCGAGCCCAGCTGCGGCGCGGTCTTCCGCGACGAGCTGATCGAGCTCTTCCCCGACGACGAGGACGCCAAGCGCCTGGCGCGGGCGACCTCGTCGCTGGGCGAGTTCCTGGCCCGCGAGGCGCCCGACTGGCAGGCGCCCAAGCTCGACCGCCGAGCGCTGGTCCACCTGCACTGCCACCAGAAGGCGACCAGCGACACCGACTGCGACGTCGAGGTGCTCGACCGCCTCGGGCTCGACCACGAGGTGCTGGACTCGGGCTGCTGCGGCCTGGCCGGCTCCTTCGGCTACCAGGCGGGCGAGCCCTACGAGGTCTCGATCAAGGCCGGCGAGCAGGTGCTACTGCCGGCGGTGCGCGAGGCCTCGCCCGAGGCGCTGATCGTGACCGACGGCTTCTCGTGCCGCTCGCAGATCGCCGGCGCCACCGACCGCCGCGCCCTGCACCTCGCCCAGGTCGTGCAGATGGCCCTGCGAGACGGGCCCTCGGGGCCCCCCGGCCCGCGGCCCGAGCGCGGCTACGTGGAGTCGCCCGACGGCTCGGGGTCCAAGGCCACCGCCCTGGCCGCCGTGGGAGGCGCGGCGGCGCTGGGCGCGGCGGCGGGCGCGGTCGCCCTGGCCAGGCGCCGACGATGAGCTTCGAAACGTCTCGACTCTCCACCAACCGAGGGAGGTAGCCATGGCCACCACCGCAGGAAGACAGGGTGCCGCGACCGCGACGGTGAGGCCGCGCGTCCCACTCCCGGCCCGCCTCGCCGACCCGGTCCCGGTCGGGCTGGCGGGGTTCGGGCTGAGCACGTTCGTGCTCGGGATGATCCAGTCCGGTCTGGTGAACAAGAGCGCGCTGCCCGTTGTGCTCGGGCTCGCGCTGGCCTACGGAGGCCTGATGCAGCTGCTGGCCGGCATGTGGGCGTTCGTGCGCAACAACACCTTCGCCGCCGTCGCGCTCAGCTCATACGGCGCATTCTGGATCTCGTTCTGGGCGCTGAACACCTTCTACATGGACAAGATCCCCGCCAAGGAGCAGAACGCCGCGCTCGGGCTCTACCTGATCGCGTGGGGGGTCTTCTCGTTCTACATGTGGATCATCTCGTTCCGGGTCAACCTCGGGGTGATGCTGGTCTTCATCACGCTGTGGCCGGCCTACGTTCTGCTGGGCATCGGCACCACGAGCGGGGTCATGGGCCTCGTCCACCTCGGCGGCGCCTTCGCCATCGCCACGGCGGTGCTGGCCTGGTACGTGTCGTTTGCCGACACCCTGCACAACACCGTCGGACGCCAGATCGTGCCGCTGGTGCCGTTCGGCGACAAGCAGGTCGACGAGCCGCCGGCGGGGCTCGAGGAGTTCGAGCCGGTCAGCCACGGCCCGGGGACCTGAGGTCGGTGGGCGCCGACCGCGCCGCCGGCGATGCGCCCCAGCCGATCAGGGGATCGGCTGGGGCGACCGTGCTGGGCCCTCGCAACGTCGCGCGCGACCGCCAGGCCCCGGACCTCCTCGCGCCGCCCGACACCGACTCGGGCACGGTGCCCAACCTGCGCTTCTCGTTCGCGGACGCGCACAACCGGCTCGAGCCCGGTGGCTGGGCGCGGGAGGTCACCGAGCGCGAGCTGCCGGTGGCCACGGCGCTCGCCGGGGTGAACATGCGCCTGGAGGCCGGAGCGGTGCGCGAGATGCACTGGCACAAGCAGGCCGAGTGGGCCTTAGTGCTCGAGGGCAGGGTGCGGGTCACGGCGATCGACCTCGAGAGCCACGGCTTCGCCGACGACGTCGGCGTGGGCGACCTGTGGTACTTCCCGCCCGGGATCCCGCATGCGCTCCAGGCCCTGGAGGGAGGCGCCGAGTTCCTGCTGGTCTTCGACGACGGCGGGTTCTCGGAGAGTGCCACCTTCCTGGTCACCGACTGGTTCGCGCACACGCCCCGCAGCGTGCTGGCCGCCAACTTCGGCGTCGCCAAGGACGAGCTCGACGACATCCCCGGGCAGGAGCGCTACATCTTCCCGGCGCCGGCGCCGGTGTCGGCGGACCCGCCCCGCTCGGGGCAGGACGATGGGGACGGGGCCGGGCCGAGCTTCACCCACCGGCTGCTCGCCCAGTCCCCGGTGCAGACGCCGGGCGGGAAGGTGAGGATCGTCGATTCCGCCAACTTCCCGGTGGCGGCCAACATCGCCGCCGCGCTGGTCGAGGTCGAGCCCGGCGGCCTGCGGGAGATGCACTGGCATCCCAACGCCGACGAGTGGCAGTACCACCTCGAGGGCAGCGCCCGCATGACCGTCTTCGCCGCCGAGGGCAGGGCCCGCACCTTCGACTACCGGGCGGGCGACGTCGGCTACGTCCCCTTCGCCATGGGCCACTACGTCGAGAACACCGGCGACGGCCCGCTGCGCTTCCTGGAGATGTTCGCCAGCAATCGCTTCGCCGACGTGTCGCTGCACCAGTGGCTGGCCCTGACGCCGCCCCAGCTCGTGCGCGAGCACCTGCACTTGGGTGAGGGGATGATGACCGCGTTGCGGGCGGAGAAGCAACCGGTGGTGGCCGCGCGGCGCTCCGCGTAGCCGCGGGCGCCGTGCGACGGGCGCCGAGCGCACCACGGGTGGGCGCGCTTGGCCCCGCGTACCTCCTGCGCCGCGTCAGCGCGCGCGCTGGACCGCCTGGCCCAGGGCGTCGACGCCGAGTCGGCCATCGCCCAGTCGGCCGAGGTGATCGCCGTGCGCCACCACCCCGACCTCGGGCCGTTCGAAGGCATCGGCGCGATCCTGCGCCTTTAAGCGCCGGCCGCTGACCCGCTGTCACCGAGGCGGCGGCGACGCACGAGCTCGCCGACCACGAGCATGCAGGCGCTGATGCCCAGCGCGATCGCCAGCGGCTTCCACACGCTGTGGCGGAACGCCTCGCCGCCGAGGTAGCCCAGGCCCGCGGCGTAGATCGCCCACAGCGCGGCGGCCAGGGCGTCGGCGGCGATGAAGCGTCGCCAGGGAAGCTCGAGCGTTCCCGAGGCGAAGGTGGTGGCGGTGCGCCCGCCGGGGATGAAGCGCGCCACCACGACCAGCAGGGAACCGCGGGCGTGCAGCTGGCGCCGGGCCCACTCGAGCCGGTCCCTGGACTTCTCGCCGCGAAACAGTCGGCGCGCCGCCCGCTCGCCGGTCTGGTCGCCCAGCAAGTAGGAGAAGTTGTCGCCGGCCAGGGCCCCCAGCGCGGCGGCGAGGACCACCAGCCAGATCGACAGCTTGTGGTCGGCAGCCAGGATCGCCGCGGTGATCACCGCGGTCTCGCCGGGGACCAGCGGGAAGAAGCCGTCGACCGCGACGATGGCGAGCACGATCAGGTACGTCGACGCGGAAGCGGTCACGAACTGTGTCAGCCAGTCGAACAAGCGGATCGGGGCGGCATTGGGGACGGATGGCCCGCGGGCTGGAAGCGAGGCCCTGTGCGCCTACCCAGGTCCGCGGGCGGCAACCGCGCGAGGTCCGCGTGGCGCGGCGCGTCCGGGCAGCCCGCCGCTGGGCGCGAGTCGTCGTCCCGCACTCGCCGACATCCACCCCAAGCTTGACTTGGACGGTATATCTCGATATATCGTGGTGTATCGCCGACATCGCCTGAGGAGGCATCCATGTCCGGTCACACATCGGCGTTCGACCCTCGACTCGTCGGCTGGCTCGCCATGACGCGAGGCGGCGGGCACGGCCGCCACCGCCACCGCGGGCGGTCCGGGCCGTGGGCCTACGGCGACTTCCCCGGGCCTCGGGGTCCGCGTGCTCGGCGCGGCGACGTCCGCGCCGCCCTGCTCGCGCTGCTGGCCGAGGAGCCGCGCAACGGCTACCAGCTCATGCAGGAGATCGAGCAGCGCTCGGACGGCCTCTGGCGGCCCAGCCCGGGATCGGTCTACCCCGCGCTCCAGCAGCTCGAAGACGAGGGGCTGGTGCGCACGACCGAGTCCGGCGGCCGCCGTGCGTACGAGCTCACCGACGAGGGGCGGGCGCACGTCGAGGCCCGCGCCGACGAGCTGGCTGCTCCCTGGGACGCCGTCAAGGGCGACGCCCGGGCCGGTCACTTCCAGCTCATGAGCCTGGTGCGCCAGGCCGGAATGGCCGCCGCCCAGATCCTCCACGGTGGCAGCGACGACCAGGTCGCCGAGGCCCGCAGGGTGCTCGAGCAGACGCGCCGCTCGCTCTACCGGATCCTCGCGGAGGACCCCGAGGGCGACGAGCCCGTCGAGAAGACCTAACGGAGGCCATCGCCCCGACGCTGTGCGTGCCGGCCCGGCCAGACCCGGGCCGGCGTGCTCAGCCGCCCAGGGCCGAGTAGGCGGTGGCCACGGCCAGCCCGTAGACCACGTGGTAGGAGGCGTCCAGCGCGACCTCGACCGGCGGCTGCTCCCACACGGGCGGGGCGAGCTTCATGGCCGGCAGCTGGACCAGGCTCGCCGCCCAGACGAACAGGCCGAAGCTGACGCCGCCCCGTCCGGCCGGGGTGCCCGCGCTGGAGCGCGCCAGCCCGTAGAGCACCCCCCACGAGGTCCCGTACGCCACGTGCATGGCGTTGTTGAGGGCCTCCATCTGGTCATCGGTCACCGGGCCCCGCTGGAGGACGCCCTCGATGATCCGCTTGCCGACCTGGGCCGGCGTGTCGCTCGAGCCGGAGTCGCGCGCCTTGGCCACAGCCAGCTGGTAGGCGGTCATGACGCCCGTGCCGACGGCGCCGGCCAGCAGGCCGCGGATCACCGCGCCGGCAGGGCTGGGACGGGAGCTGGGCATGAGCGGGACGTACCCGACCGGGCTACGGCGAAACTGACGAGCCGCTTACGGCGTCGCGACGCCCGAGTGCGCTCGCCGGGGACGCTCACCGCTCCGGGCGACAGCGCGCCCCCGGACGGCTAGATGGTTGATTCCGTATTAGTGGCCGTAGGCAGCGAAGGTGCGGCCTGGCTGGCCGATGTCTTGGTTGTGAACGAGGCCTGCGGCGAGGGCGAGCAGTCTGAGCGCGATGCGAGTGCAGAGCCCTTGCAGGGTGCGG
>JBBPZM010000067.1:0-15490 GCA_038199035.1 Solirubrobacterales bacterium
CTCGGTCATCCACGGGAAGTCGCCCATGAACACCGACTGCTCGCGGATCTCGCCGGTCTCGCGGTTGACGAAGGCGACCTTGAGGGTGAGCGGGCGCGCGTAGGTCAGGTCCTTCTCGCGGCACTCGTCGATGGAGGCGACGGGCTCGTCGAAGGACAGCGCGCCGAAGTCCACGGCGAGGTTGCCGGTGTAGTCCTCGATCGGGGAGATGTCGTCGATCGTCTCGCGCAGGCCGCCCTTCTCGGGGTCGGTCAGCCAGGCGAACGAGCGGCGCTGGATGTCGATGAGGTTCGGGACCTCGAGAACCTTGTCTAGACGCGCGAAAGAACGGCGCGTCCGGGGTGCGTCAAGTGCAGCCACAGGGGCGACTCCTCGGAACGTCGAGCGGGGGCAGAGGCCAGGAGCGCAAGAGAAAGCGCGACCAGCCAAGATAGCACAGCAAGCTGACGCCCACTGCCGCAGGCGACCGGCTCTCACGGACCCCACCCGGAACGCCGCGTATGTGGCGCAGCGCCGTCCTTCGGGCGGCTTCGACTATCGGCCGATCGCGGGGCAGTGTAGCGGGCCAGAGGGCTCCCCGCCACCCCCGCGCCCGGGGTGTCGGGGTGCCCGTATGCGGGAAGAAAAGGCCAGCATGGAGTTTGACCACGTCGCTCAGCAGGTCCCCGACGTCGGCGCCGCCATCGCCTGGTGGCAGGGCACGGTCCCCGGCGCCCGGGTCGTCTACGAGGACGCGACCTGGGGCCTGATCGAAGCCGCCGGCGTGAGGCTGGCCTTCGTCATGGCCGACCATCACCCCGGCCACCTGGCCTGGCGGGTGAGCGACCGCGAGCTCGAGGAGCTAGCGGCACACCACCGGGCCGAGATCTCCTCCCACCGCGACGGGAGCCGCTCCTTCTACCTGGACGCCCCCGGCGGGCAGTCGATCGAGCTGATCGCCTACCCGGAGTGAGCCGGGCGGGCGCGACGTCCGTGGCGCCGGATCGCTCCCGAGGCCACGTCGCGGCGGTCAGGCCATCGCGAAATCGGTGTCGCGAGCGGTGGCGTTGCCCCGCCAGTCCCAGGCGTAGACCGTCAGGCGGTAGAGGCCGCGGCCCAGCCGAGGCAGCGCAGGGGCCAGGCCTCCGGCCAGGTGGTAGCGCCAGTTGGGCGTGCAGCGAGGATGGAAGGCGAAGCACAGGAAGCCGCCGGCGCGGGCGCCGGGCGCGTAGATGCGACGGGCCAGCGTGAAGGGGTAGTGCTGGGAGCCCCGCAAGGCGAAGCGCAGCCCGCCGATCGGCCGCCCGGTCGCGGTGCGCAGCCGGTAGGCCAGCGCGGCGGGGGCGAGCACGGGCGTGGGATAGGTCGTGCGCACGACAAAGGTCTGGGGGTCGTAGGCCGCCACGTCGACCAGCCTTCCGTGGAACTCCGGCGCACCGATGACCGGGGGGTCGCGTTCGACGTAGGGCGAGAGGGCCCGGCCGCCCGGGCGCAGCGGATTGAGGTAGCGCCCCCCGCGCACCTCCGAGAGATGGACGTGCCCGTAGCGCAGGCGGATCGTTCCCAGCACGGTGCGGTAGGCGCTGACGTGCTGGCCCTCGGCCACCGACGGGACGATGTGCCAGTACTCGTAGGCGCCGACACGCACCCGCGAGTCGCCGCCGGTGCGCTGGGGGATCGTCGCCCGGCCGCTCTGGATGCCGTAGACGCGCTGGCCGTCGCGGGCCTGGATGTCGATGCCGATGTGCATCGTGCCGGTGCGCAGCTCGTTGAGCCCCGCGCGCAGTGCGTGCTGGGTGTGGAAGGGGACGAGCGGCCAGCCCCGGGCCACCCCTGCCGGCCGGCAGCCCACCGAGCAGGCCCGGCCGTCGGCCCAGAACGGCGGCAGGTGGTCGGCCGGCCCGGGCCGACGCAGATCGGGCGACGGCGTGAACGGGACGATGATGGCGGGGTGGCCGCCGACCGGGACGCGCGAACGATCGGCGGCGCGGGCTGGCGGGCCGCCGAACGGCTCCTCCTCGGGGGAGGAGCGCAGGCCGCCGGCCGGAGCGACGACGAGGCCCATCCGGTGGCCAGGCGTCCGCCCGGCGGCCGGCGCCACCCCCGCCCGGGCGGCCGGAGGGGCGAGGATCGTGAGGGCGGAGATCGCCGTCAGCGCGACGGCCACGATCGCCGCCGCGCTGACGGCTGGGCCCGGGCGGCCGGTCACGTGACCGGAGCCGGGCCTATTTGAGCTCGACGGTGGCTCCGGCCTCCTCGAGGTCGGCCTTGAGCTTGTCGGCCTCCTCGCGGTCGGCGCCCTCCTTGACCGGCTTGGGCGCCTCGTCGACCAGGGCCTTGGCCTCCTTGAGGCCCAGCCCGGTGGCCGCCCGGACCACCTTGATCACCTGGATCTTCTTATCGCCGGCGCCGGTGAGGACGACGTCGAAGGCGCTCTGCTCCTCGACCGCTCCATCCCCGTCGGCCGGAGCGGCGGCGCCCGCGGGTGCGGCAGCGGCCCCCGCGGTGGCCGAGACGCCGAACTCCTCCTCGAGGGCCTTGATCCGCTCGGCCAGCGCGAGCACCGAGATCCCCTTTAGCTCGTCGATCCATTCCTGGGTCGTGGTCATGCTTCCTCCTTTGCCTCCGCGGCATCGTCGGCGGCCGCGGAAGCGTCCGCCTGATCAGTCTGTTCTTCGGCGTCGCCGGTGGAGGGCGCCGGAGCGGCTTCGGACGGGGCGTCGTCGGCGGCCGTGGCATCCGGCTCGGCCGGGGTCGAATCGCCGCCCTGCCCGAGCAGTCCCTTCTCGGCGATCTGTCCCAGCGCCACCGCGATCCCGCTCAGTAGCCCGTTGAGCCCCCTGGCCAAGCCCGAGAGCGGCGCCGCGACCGTGCCCACCATCTGGGCATAGAGCACGTCGCGGGCCGGCAGCCGGGCGATCGAGCGGATCTGCTCGACGCTGAGCTCGTCCTCGCCCAGCAGGCCGCCCTTGAACTCCAGCGCGGGCTGTGTCCGGGCGAAGTCGGCGAGGGCCTTGGCGGCCAGGGCGGCATCGCCGCGGACGAAGGTCAGCGCGGTCGGCCCGTCGAGCAGCGTCAGCAGGGATTGGGCGCCGGCCTGGTCGGCGGCGCGCTCGGTCAGGGAGTTCTTGACGATGCGAAACGTCGCGTCGGCGTCGCGCAGGCGGGCACGCAGCTCGGCGGCCTGCGGCACGGAGATCCCGCGGTAGTCGACGGCGAACACCGCCTGCGCAGACTCGATCTGCTCGGCGATGGCCTGGATGGTGGCTGACTTCTGGTCTCGGTTCATGTCGTTCGGGGGCCGGCACGCAAGACGCCCGCGCGCAGGCGGGCGTCGAAGGGGCACGGGGCTCGCTTCGGGCTCCACCTGCCCCGGGCTTCTCGGCGTCGCCGCCATGCCGGGGGTCTCGGGCAGTGCTCAGGCTCTGTCTGAGTCTACGCGGCCGCGCTGGCCGGAGCCTCCTCTACGAGGTCGCGGGTCCTCGAGGGGTCGATCTTGATCCCCGGGCCCATGGTCGAGGTCAGGGTGATCGAGCGCAGGTAGCGCCCCTTGGCCGCGGGCGGCTTGGCCCGGATCAGCTCGTCGATCACCGCCGCGTAGTTCTCGAGCAGCCGGCGCTCGTCGAAGTCGAGCTTGCCGATGACCATGTGGACGATCGCCGTGCGGTCGGTGCGGTACTCGACCTTGCCGGCCTTGGACTCCTCGACGGCGCGCCGCACGTCGGGGGTGACCGTGCCGACCTTGGGGTTTGGCATCTTGCCCTGAGGACCGAGGATCCGGCCCAGCCGGCCGACCACCGGCATGAGGTCGGGCGAGGCGATGGCGACGTCGAAGTCGGTGAAGCCCTCCTCCACGCGCTTGGCCAGGTCCTCGGCGCCGACCTCGTCGGCTCCGGCCTCCTGCGCCTCCTGCGCTTTGTCGCCCCGCGCGAAGACCGCGACCTTCACGTCCTTGCCCAGGCCGTTGGGCAGAGCGATCGTGCCGCGCAGCTGCTCGTCGGCGTGGCGCACGTTGAGGCCCGTGCGGACGTGGATCTCGACCGACTCGTTGAACTTGCGCCCGTCGAGCTGCTTGAGCAGGCCGATGCCCTCGGCCGGCGTGTACTCGCGCTCGCGGTCGACCCGCGCCAGGGCGGCGGTGTAGGCGCGCCCATGCTTAGACAACGTCGACTCCCATCGAGCGCGCGGTGCCGGCGATGATGTTCGAGGCGGCGTCGAGGTCGGAGGCGTTGAGGTCGGCCAGCTTGCGCTCGGCGATCTCGCGAACCTGCGCCTGGGATATCCGCCCCACCTTGTCGCGATGAGGCTCGCTGGAGCCCTTGTCGAGGCCGATCGCCTGCTTGATGAGGATCGCCGCCGGCGGGGTCTTGGTGACGAAGGTGAACGAACGATCCTCGAAGACGGTAATCACCACCGGGATGACCGTGCCGGTCTCCCCCTGGGTCTGGGCGTTGAACGCCTTGCAGAACTCCATGATGTTGATGCCGTGCTGGCCGAGCGCGGGGCCGACGGGCGGCGCCGGGCTGGCCTGGCCGCCGACGGCCTGGAGCTTGATCGTGGTGAGGACTTTTCTTGCCATCGGTCCCTCAGAGTAACTGGGTCGGCTGCGCCGACCCTTCCGCCTTCACAGCTCCGGTCGCGAACCGCCTAAGCGAAACGCTCCCTCCGCTGTTCAGACGGCTAGCACAACTACAGCTTTTTTACCTGGTCGAAGCCGACCTCGACCGGCGTCTCACGGCCGAAGATGGAGACCAGGACCTTGAGGCGGCCGGCGTCCTCGTTGATCTCGGAGATCTCACCCGAGAAGTCCGACAGCGGGCCCGAGATGACCTTGACCGACTCGCCGATCTGGAATTGGGCGCGCGTGCGCTCGCGCACCGCCACCTCCTTATGCAGCAGGCGGTCCACCTCGGACTGGGTCAGCGGCACCGGCTCGTTGGAGGCCCCGACGAAGCCGGTGACGCCCGGGGTCCCCTTCACCAGGGTCCAGGAGTCCTCGTTGAGGTCCATGTTGACCAGCACGTAGCCGGGCATCGTGCGCTTCTCGACGGTGATCTTCTGGTTGTCCTTCATCTCGGACACCGCCTCGGTGGGCACGACGACCTGGCGCACCGCGCGCTGCTGGCCCAGCGAGACCACGCGGTGCTCGAGGTTGTGCTTGACCTTGTTCTCGTGCCCGGAATAGGTGTTGACGACGTACCAGCGAAACATTTGCGCTCAGGAGTGCCTTGGGGTCAGAGGACGGCGTTGACCAGACGCGAGAAGATCGCGTCCAGCACGCCGAGGTAGGCGCCGGCGATGATGACGAACCCGATCACCACGCCTGTGGCCTGGGTCACCTGACGGCGATCGGGCCACTGTACGCGTCGCAGCTCGGCGACGCAGGCTCGCAGGAAGTTCCCGAAGCGGCTGCCCTCGCGGGGAAGGTCGGCGCCCGAGGCGCCAGCGTCGCCTGAGGCGCCTCCAGAGGACGGCGGGTGGCCCGCGCCGTCTCCGTCGGTGTCGCGAGGGCGCTGTGCCAGGGGCTCGTCAGCCTGGCCGTCGCCTTCGTCGGCCGGCATCTCGTCGGCCTCGAGGGAGGCGACGGGCGGGTCGACCAGCGAGGCCTCGGCGATCTCGACCTCGGCCGAGGCGTCCTCGAGCGGATCGGGCGCGTCGAGGGGGCCCGGCGTCTCGAGGGGACCTCGAAGCTGTGGATCGCCCGATGGCTCGACGTCCCGGCGCCCGGCGACGCGGGCCGGCTGACGCTCGCTCGAGCGGCGGCGCTGGCGCTGCTTGGCGCGTTTGCGATCCCGGGCCACGGCGCAGGTTCCTAGCGCGTCTCGCGGTGCTGGGTGTGGCGCCGGCACCAGCGGCAGAACTTGCGCATGGCGATGCGATCGGGGTTGTTGCGCTTGCTCTTGTTGGTCTGGTAGTTGCGGCGCCGGCATTCCTCGCAGGCGAGGGTGACGGCGATTCGGACGTCTCCGCGGGCCATGGCTTTCCCCGGGTGGTGTGGCTGAGAGGCTCGGGCAGGACGGCTGCCCCGCCCGGGCGTGAAGCGAGCAGTCTAGACGATCGACCCCTGAGCTTCGGCCGGCCGCCATCGCCGTCCCCCGCCCGCCCGGCGGCAAGCCCAGCGCCGGACTCGAACCGGCGACCCCCTCCTTACCATGGAGGTGCTCTACCAACTGAGCTAGCTGGGCGCTGGCGGTGAGGCTAGCGAAGGCGCTCGGCCCGACCCGCTGACCTCGGACACGCGGCATGACGCGGGCGTGTCCTCGCGTGTCGGCACGGCCGGCAGACGCAGGACGAATCGGGCTCCGCCACCCGGCGCCCCCTCGCAGGTCAGCGAGCCGTCGTGGGCCTCGGCGATCGCCCGGGCGATGGAGAGGCCGAGCCCGCTCCCGAATCGCTCGCGAGATCGGGACGCGTCGAGGCGCACGAATCGCTCGAAGACCCTCTCGCGGTCGGCCTTCGGCACGCCTGGACCGGCACCTGCGACGATCGATCTCGCGCGCAGCGACGCGGCCACGCCCGGCGTGCAAACCACGCCGGGCGCTTCCACCGTCCCGAGCGCCACGGTCCCCACAGCACCTACCGCCACTCCCGCGCCCCCTACAACCACGAGCGCGCCCGCTGCGCCCGTGGCCTCCTCCGCCGGCGCACCCACTCCGCCGGCGCACCCATTCCGCCACCAGCCCCGCAGGGCCCAAGGGCCGCTGGCGCCGCGGCGCCACCTCCGCCGCCGGGGCCCGGTGTGCGCGCGGACTCGGGCCCTCCGCGTCCGCCGGCGCCCGGTGGGCGCCCCGAGCGGCGCGGACGAGGCGGCGCCGACGGCTGCGCGGCGCGACCCGCTCCCTCCTGCCGGTGTCGCCCCGCTCCCTCGCGGCGGCCGCCCCCAGCTCGGCGCGGCAGCTGACGCGCGCGAGCGGCATGAAGCTGGCGGCGGGAGGGTAGGCCCGCCGTCAGCAGTGCCGCGATCTCGAGGAGGGAACATGGCCGGAGCCAACGAAGCCCAAGTCCGCCCGTTCGACATGAGCGGCATCGAGCGAGGCGACGATGGGATCGCCCGCTACGTCGACCGCCCTCGCTCGCTGGTCGAGATGCTGCGCGCCACGGTGGAGCGGAGCCCCGAGCTCGAGGCGATCGCGGAGCTCGGCGGCGAGCGGGTCACCTACCGGGAGCTGTGGGACCGCTGCGCGCGGGTGGCCGGCGGCCTGCGGGCGGCGGGGGTGGCGCGCGGCGACCGCGTGGCCATCCGCCTGCCCAACGGGCTCGACTGGTGCCTGGCCTTCTTCGGCGCCCAGCTGGCCGGGGCCGTCGTCGTGCCGGTGAACATCCGCTTCACCGAGTCGGAGATCGACTACGTCATCGACGACTCGGGCGCGAGCCACACCTTCCTGAGCGACCAGCCGCTGCCCGACGGCGAGCCCGAGGTGGTCGACAACCTCGCGCCCGACGACCTCGCGGCGATCTTCTACACCAGCGGGACAACCGGCTTCCCCAAGGGCGCGACGATGAGCCACGCCAACTTCCTGGCCAACAACGAGAACGCACGGCGCGTCATCAAGCTGCCCGACGAGGAGGGGCTGCGCACCCTGGTCTCGGTCCCGCTCTTCCACGTCACCGGCTGCAACAGCCAGCTCCTGGTGGCCTGCGAGACGGCCGGAACCACGGTGATCATGCCGACCTTCGAGGTGCGGGCCTTCCTCAGGGCGATCGAGGACGAGCGCATCGCCATGCTGACAACGGTGCCGGCGATCTACTGGCTGGCCATAAACCAGCCGAGCTTCGCCGAGGTCGACGTCTCGGCAGTGAGGTGGGTCTCATATGGAGGGGCGCCGATCGCGCCGGAGCTCGTGCGGCGCATCAACCAGGCGTTCCCCAACGCTCGGCTGGGCAACGGCTTCGGCCTCACCGAGACGTCGTCGATCTCGACCTTCCTCCCCCACGAATACGCCGAGAGCCATCCCGAGAGCGTGGGCTTCGCCGCGCCGGTCGTCGACCTCGTCCTGCGCGACCCCGATCCCGACACCGGCGTGGGCGAGCTGCTGATCCGCGGCCCCAACGTCGTGGCCCGCTACTGGAACAAGCCCGAGCAGACCGCGGAGACCTTCGTCGACGGCTGGCTGCACTCCGGCGACCTGGCCCGCATCGATGACCAGGGTCTGGTCTCGATCGTCGACCGCAGCAAGGACATGATCAACCGCGGCGGCGAGAATGTCTACTGCGTGGAGGTGGAGAACGCCCTCTCGGCGCACCCGGCGGTGTTCGAGGTGGCCGTGGTCGGCGTCCCCGACGAGGTGATGGGCGAGAAGGTCGGCGCGGTGGTGGTCCCGCGGCCGGGCGCCGACCTGGAGGTCGATGACCTGCTGGCCTTCGCGCGCGAGCACCTGGCGGACTTCAAGGTGCCTCAGTACGTGGTCGTCGACAGCGACCCCCTGCCGCGCAACCCGGGGGGCAAGATCGTCAAGCCGACGCTGCGTGACCGGACCGACTGGAGCGGGGCGGCGGTGAAGGCGCCGAGCCGGTCGGGGCGTTCGTAGGCTTGGCGCCGTCGGGGCGCGAAGGGGCCTGCGCCGGCGACGCTTCAGGCGGTAGCGGTGGCTGCGCCTGCGGCCGAAAAGACGCCCCAGCGTGGGCGGGGGGCTCGAGCCACGGCGCCGTCTCCGGCCGGCGCAGGAGCCGCCGCGCCACCACCATGCGGTGCACCTCGTCGGGGCCGTCGTAGAGACGGGCGTAGCGGGCCTCGCGGTACATCTTGTCCAGCGGCGTGTCGGCGGTGACGCCTAGGGCCCCGTGGACCTGGATCGCGCGGTCGATCACGTCGTGGAGCATCCGCGCGCCCCAGAACTTGATCAGCGAGATGGCCACCCGCGCGTCGCCTCCGTCGTCGATGACCCGGGCGGCATCGAGCGTCATCAGCCGAGCGGCCTGGATCTGGGCGGCCGACTCGGCGACGTAGCGCTGGATCTCGCCCTTGTCGGCCAGCAGAGAGCCGTGCGCGTAACGGGAGTTGGCCCGCTCGCACATCAGCTCGAAGGCACGCTGCGCCTGCCCCAGCCAGCGCATGCAGTGGAAGATCCTCCCCGGGCCCAGGCGCTGCTGACTGATCAGGAAGCCCTTCCCGCGCTCGCCGAGCAGGCTGTCGGCGGGGACGCGGACGCCGTTGTAGCGAACCTCGCAGTGGGCGCCGCCGACGTGGCCCATGGTCGGGACGACGCGCACGATCTCGTAGCCCGGAGCGTCCGTGGGACAGACGATGGCCGAGAACTGGCGGTGGGGCTCGGCGTCCGGGTCTGTCTTGGCGAAGACCGTGGTGAAGGCGGCGCGATTGGCCCCGGTGGTGAACCACTTGTGCCCGTCGATGACCCACTCGTCGCCGTCCAGCCGCGCCGTGGTCTGGATGAGCGTGGGGTCGGAGCCGGCCACCTCGGGCTCGGTCAGCCCGACCGAGGGCATGATGTCGCCGGCCACCAGCGGCTCCAGCCAGCGCCGGCGCTGCTCCTCGCTGGCGTAGAGGTGGAGCATGATCGAGTCCTGCATCGAGACAGAGCCGACGGCCAGCTGGCCGTACTCGGAGCGGCCGATCACCTCGTTGAGATAGACGAAGGGCAGGAAGCCGAGGCCGCCGCCCCCGATCTCGCGCGGGTGGCCGAGCGCCCACAGCCCCTCCTCCTTGGCCTCGCGCTTGAGCTTGCCCAGCGCGACCTCGCTCTCGTCGTCGTGGCGCTCGAGCGCCGCCTCGGCGGGAATCACCCGCCGGTCGATGAACTCGCGCATGCGCTCGCGCAGCTCGCGCGCCTGTCCGGTCGGGCCCATGGCGCTCATGACGTGCAGCCTACGACGGCCCGGCGGCCCTCGCCTGCGCGCGCCCGCTCGGCGAAGCCGAGGTGGTCGAAGTGCGCGTGGGTGAGGACGACCGCCTCGATGTCGTCGAGCCGGCGCCCGAGCCGGGGGAGCGCGTCCAGCAGCGACTCCCACGACGAAGGGACGGCGGCGTCGACCACCGTGAGGCTGCCGTCCTCCTCAAGCAGGTACCAGTTCGTGTAGGCGTCCTCGACGCGGTGCACGCCCTCGGCGACGCTGGCCCCCAGCAAGTCTGGCGGTCCTCGACCCGCCGCCGACCTAGGACCCGGCCGCCTGAGCGGTCGCGCCCTCGTCGTGCACCTCGTGCTCGCCCTCGCGAACTCCTCGACGATCTTGGCGCAGAAGGCCGGGAGGTCGTCGGGCGAGCGGCTGGACACGAGACCCTGGTCGACCACGACCTCCTCGTCGACCACGTTGCCGCCGGCGTTGCGGATGTCGGTCCTGATGCTCGGATACGAGGTCAGGGTGCGGCCCTTTACGAGGTCAGCCTCGACCAGGCTCCACGGGCCGTGGCAGATCACGCCGACCGGCTTGCCGGCCTTGAAGAAGTCCTGGAGGAAGGAGATCGCGTCCTCGTCCTGGCGCAGGTTGTCGGGATTGACCGCCCCGCCGGGCAGGATCAGGCCGTCGTAGTCGTCGACCGACGCGTCGGACACCGCCTTGTCGACCCTGAACGTCTCGGTCGGGTGGATGTCGTGCTCGACGGCCTGGATCTCCCCCGCCTCGAGCGAGAGCAGCTCCGTCTCGGCGCCGGCGTCCTCGACGGCCTGGCGCGGCTTCTCCAGCTCCACCTGCTCGACGCCCTCGGCGGCGAGGATGGCGATCTTCTTGCCCTTCAGCTCGTCGGCCATGTCGGCTCCCTTCGTTCGCCTGGTCGAGGATCGGTGCCTGCGCGCGGTGGCGCGTCAGGGCTTGAGGACCACCTTGATCGCCCCGTTCTCCTTCTTCTGGAAGATCTCGTAGCCGTGCGGCGCCTCGTCGAGCGGCAGGGCGTGAGTGCGCAGGTCCTCCGCCCCGAGCGGATCGTCGTCGCCGGTGACCAACGGCATTACGTCGTCGATCCAGCGCTTGACGTGCGCCTGGCCCATCCGCAGCTGGATGCCCTTGTCGAAGATCTGGAGCATGGGCATCGGGTCGGCCATGCCGCCGTAGACGCCACTGAGTGAGATGGTGCCGCCGCGACGGACGCTCTCGATGCACTGCATGAGCACAGCGAGCCGATCCACGCCCGCCTTCTCCATCATCGGCTGGGCGACGGCGTCGGGCAGCAGGCCGGTGAGCTTCTGGGCAACCTTGGCGCCGGGCGAGCCGTGGGCCTCCATGCCGACGGCGTCGATGACCGAGTCAGGCCCACGCCCGTCGGTCATCTCACGCAGCGTGGCGGGGATGTCGTCGTGCTCCTTCGCGTCGAGGATCTCGACGTCGTGACGGCGGGCCATCTCCAGACGCTCGGGCACGATGTCGACGGCGATCACCCGGGCGCCTTGGTGGCGGGCGATGCGCGAGCTCATCTGGCCGATCGGCCCGAGGCCGAAGACGGCGACGCTGCCGCCGTCGGGGATGGCCGCGTAGTCGACGGCCTGCCAGGAGGTGGGCAGCACGTCGGAGAGGTAGAGGAAGCGCTCGTCGGGCGGGCCCTCGGGGACCTTGATCGGGCCGAAGTGAGCCTGGGGGACGCGCAGGAGCTCGGCCTGGCCGCCGGGAACCTGGCCGTAGAGCTTGGTGTAGCCGAACAGCGCGGCGCCCGTGTCGTGCTCGCGCACCTGGGTGGTCTCGCACTGGGCATACAGCTGCTGGTCGCACATCCAGCAGTGCCCGCACGAGATGTTGAAGGGAATGACCACGCGGTCACCCGGCTGGATGTGGGTGACCTCGGGGCCCACGGCCTCGACGATGCCCATGGGCTCGTGGCCGAGGAGGTCGCCCTCGTCGATGAAGGCGCCCAGGACCTCGTAGAGGTGCAGGTCGGAGCCGCAGATGGCGGTGGACGTGATCCGGACGATCGCGTCGGTGGGGTCCTCGATGGGAGGAGCCGAAGGGCGGTGGCACCGCACATCCGGAACGACGCCGGACTTCTCTAGATAGACACGGGCCAGACAGTCCGTCGAGGCGCAGGAAACGCCCTTGCAACGCCTCTGTTGCAAGAGAGTGGGGGGAGCAGGATTCGAACCTGCGTAGGCAGAGCCAGCGGGTTTACAGCCCGCCTCCTTTAACCACTCGGACATCCCCCCGAGGTCGCCCGCGAGTCTACCCACGGCCATCCCAAGCCCGAGCCCTCCGCGTCCCCTCGCCCGCCGGAAATTCCCTCCAGAGCGATCGACTGGCCGGAATCGTCAACTTGGTAGGCGGCGTAGCGCGGGCCCCCAAGGAGGATGGCACCCTTCCTGCCGACGACGCTCGCAGGAATGAACCAGCGGCGTCCGTCGGCGACCAGAACGAAGAGATGGTCGCAGCGGCAGGGTTCGAAGAGCTTGACTACTCCGCTCCAGCTTCGATTCCCTCCCCGCGTGCTGAGTTGAACGCGGAAGCGGCCCTTGTAGACGTAGGAGGACGTCTTCACCTGCACCCGCAGCAGGCGCTCCCCGAACTCGGCCACCACGTCGTAGTCGGGACTGTGGAAGAGCGGGACGAGGATGTTCGCGCCCGCCCTGGTCAACCAGGCGATGGCGGCGGCCTCGCCGATGTCTCCCTGCCGTCGCGAGTGGGTCAAGCGCGTCATGGCCTACCCAAACATACGTTCGTGTTCGGACGGAAGCGGTGGTCCTGTGGACTGGTCGAACCTCGTCCCCGACGGCCCCGAGGAATCCCCAATAGGAAAGCCGCCCCGCCGGCGGCGCCGCGGGAGCGGAGGTCAACCTAGGGCGCGTCGCGCGGGCGCTGGGCGTCGCGGCGGATCACCGCCGCGCCCTCGGGGTTCAGCAAGTTCCCAAAGAGCTCGCGGTTGTGGCTGTGCGCGAGGTGGTGGTAGCCGAAGGCGGCGTCGATCGCGAGCCGCTGGCCCTGGAGGTCGAGACCGTGGTTGATCGCCCGCTTCGCCAGACGAACGCCGAACGGGGGCCGGCGCGCGACCGCCTCGGCGAGCGCGAGCGTCTCGGCCTCGAGGCGATCCGGGGCGACGACGCGGTTGACCATGCCGAGCGCGAGCGCGTCCCGGGCATCGACCGCCTCCCCCGTGAACAGCATCTCCTTGGCGCGCCGGTGCCCGAGCTCCCAGAGGTGGGTGAAGTACTCGTGACCGCCGACGCCGAAGGCGGTGACGGGGTCGCGGAAGCTGGCGTCCTCGCTCGCGACGACGAGATCGCACGGCCAGACGAGCATCAGCCCGCCCGCGATCACCTTCCCCTGCACCTGCGCGATCAGCGGCTTGGGCAGATCGCGCCAGCGCAGGCAGAGCCCGACGAAGAGCTCCTCCTCGGTGTTGAGCCAACCCTCGGCCCCGGGGGCCTCGAAGCCGCCGAGCGGCGCGCGGGTCGCCGCCGGGTCGACGCTGTAGTCGCCTCGCAGGTCGTGGCCGGAGGAGAAGTCGGGCCCGTCGGCGGCGAGCACGATCACCCGGACGTCGTCGTCGCGCGCCGCGCTGGTCAATGCGTCATCGAGGGCGTAGAGCAGCGCCCGGTCCTGGGCGTTGCGCTGCTCGGGCCGCGCCAGGACCACGCGGGCGATCCCCTCGGCGGGTCGCTCGCAGCGGACCCGATCGGCGGACATCAGCGGGGCACGGCCACGGGGCGGCCGGGTCGGCTTTCCGGTCGGGGCCAAGCGAAGTCGCGCACGGGGCTCTACGGTAGTCGCTGATGGCACCGCTAGGCCACGCCGCGGACGAGGCGGCGCGATGAGCCGCGGCCCGCAGCCACGGGCCCTGTGCGAGCGGTTCGCCATCGATCACCCGGTGTTCGCCTTCAGCCACTCGCGGGAAGTCGTCGCGGCGGTGTCGCGCGGGGGCGGCTGTGGGGTGCTCGGCGCCGCCGGCTTCACCCCCGAGCAGCTCGAGGAGGACCTTGCCTGGATCGGCGGCCACGCCGGCGGGCGGCCGTTCGGAGTCGACATGCTGGTGGCGGCCACCTACGTCGGGGCCGACGAGGGTGGCCGCAGCGACGCGGAGTTGCTGGAGCTCATCCCCACCGAGCACGTCGCGTTCGTCGACGCGCTGCTGGCGGCCAACGACGTGCCCGACCTTCCGGGCGCGACGGCCCGCGAGGAGCAGGGCGTGCTCGCCTGGTCTCTCAAGGGGGCGCGCCCGCTGATCGAGATCGCGCTCGCGGGAGGCGCCGCGCTGCTCGTCAACGCGCTCGGCCCCGCACCCGAGTACATGGTGACCGCCGCCCACGAGCGCGGCGCGCTCGCCGCCGGGATCGTCGGAAAGCCCGAGCACGTGGCCGCCCAGGTACGAGCCGGCGTCGATCTGCTCGTCGCACAGGGATCGGAGGCCGGCGGGCACACCGGTGAGATCTCGACGATGGTGCTGACGCCGCAGGTCGTCGACGCCGCGGGCCGCCTGCCGGTGCTGGCCGCCGGCGGGATCGCGTCGGGGCGCCAGATGGCGGCGGCGCTCGCGCTCGGCGCCGATGGGGTCTGGTGTGGCAGCGTCTGGGTGACCACGGAGGAAGCCGAGACGCCGCCGGTCACGCGCGACAAGTACCTGGCGGCGAGCTCGTCGGACACGCGCCGCAGCCGCGCTGCGACCGGCAAGCCCGCCCGTCAGCTGCGCTCGGCGTGGACCGACGCCTGGGAGGCCCCGGACGCGCCCGAGCCGCTCCCCCTGCCGCTCCAGTGGCTCCTCTACGGACCGGTCAAGGCGCGCGTCAACCGCGCGGCGGACCGCAGCGAGGGGGCTCGTCGGCTGGCGAGCGGATTCGTCGGCCAGGTCGTCGGCCAGCTCGCCGAGGTGCGCGGGGCGGAGGCGACGCTGCGCGAGATGGTCGCCGAATGCGACCGCGTCCTGGACGAGCTCACGACGCCGTCGGAGCCCAGTCGAGCAAAGGCGGCCTCGCCCGGCCGAACCGAGGAGAACGCATGATCGCCCGCACATGGAAGGGCGCGGTGCGCCGCGGGGACGCCGACGCGTATGCCGCCTACATGCGCGAGACCGGCGTGCCGAGCTACGCGAGCACGCCCGGCAACCGCGGCGTGTGGATGCTGCGCCGGGACGTCGGCGAAACGACCGAGATCGCGATGTTCACGCTCTGGGATTCCCTCGAAGCGGTCAAGGCCTTCGCCGGCGAGGACTACGCGACCGCGGTCTTCTACCCTCAGGACGACCGCTTCCTGGTCGAGCGCGAGCTGACCGCGACGCACTACGAGGTCGCCACGCACGCGGCGCCGGCGGCGCCGGCCTTGCCCTAGGACGCGTCGCGCAGGCGCTGGGCCTCGGGCAGCGCCTCGAGCTTCTTGAGCGTGTGGTTCTCGATCTGGCGGATGCGCTCACGCGTGACGTTGAAGGCGCGGCCGACCTCCTCCAGCGTGCGCGGCTGCTCGCCGGTCAGGCCGAAGCGCATCTCGATGACCTCGCGCTCGCGCGCGGGCAGGGCGGCCAGGGCGCGGCGGACGTTCTCGCGGCGCAGGTTCTCGGAGGCCTGCTCGAACGGAGACTCGGCGGTCTTGTCCTCGACGAAGTCGCCGAGCTCGGACTCCTCCTCCTCGCCGATGGGCTTCTCCAGCGAGA
>JBBPZM010000068.1:0-10555 GCA_038199035.1 Solirubrobacterales bacterium
CGCCCGCAGCGGTCGCACTCGAAGCCGGCGTCGGTGGCCGGCGAGCACCGCCGCGCCCACGGCCACCGCGGCCATCATCGCGGCCGCTGAGCGCCGGCTCTCGCCGGCCAGCGGTTAGAGGCCCGCTCGCGCCAGCGGCTCGTAGCGAGCGCCGCCCCGTCCCAGGTGTGAGCGGTACAGCGTCAGGGCGGCCGCATCGAAGCGCGCCGGCGCCCGCTCCGCGGGGGCCACGGCAAGGGCCGGCGGCCGGATGGGATGACGCGATGCCCGGCGCCCGACCCTGGCCACCGTCACGTGGGGCAGGAAGGAACGGGACTCCGGCTCGAAGGCCGCTTCGCGCACCAGGGCCTCGGCGACCGCGCGCTGAAGGGCCGCAAGCTCGCCGCCGCCATCGTCGAGGGCGACGGCCAGCACCCGCGGCCGTCGGGCTGGCAGCCACCTCGCGTCGCTCAGACCGAGGCCTCGCACCGGCCGAGCGCAGTCCGTGACCACGGCCCCGAGCGCGGGCGCCTCCGACTCCGCACGATCGCCGAGGAAGCAGAGCGTGACGTGCAGGCTGCTCTCCTCGAGCGGTCGCACGTCGGGCATGTCGGCGGCGTGCGCAGCGGCCCAGCCCGCGAGGCGCGCGCGCACCTGCGCCGGGAGGTCGAGCGCGACGAACAGGCGCGCCCGGGCCGGCGGGCTCATTGGGGGGCGAGCTTCGCGGCCTCCGGAGCCGGGTCGCTGTCGCCCAGCAGGAGGCGGCGCAGCAGGTGCAGGGCGACCGTGGTCGAGCGGTCGCGCACGTCGGAGCGACCGCCGGGCAGGTTGACCGCGCGGGTCAGCGACGCGCCGGCGCGCGTCGCCACCGAGAGGCAGACGTGCCCCACCGGCTTCTCCGGGCTGCCGCCTCCCGGGCCGGCCACGCCGGTGACGCCCATCCCCACGTCCGCCCCGAAGGCGGCGATCGCCCCCTGGGCCAGCGCCCGCGCCACCTCGACGGAGACCGCCCCGTGGGCGACGATCAGCTCCCCGGGCACGTGGGCGAGCGAGCGCTTGGCCTCGTCGGAGTAGCCGACGATCCCCCCGGCGACGTGGGCGGAGGCCCCGGCGCGCTCGGTCAGCCTCGCCGCCAGCAGCCCGCCCGTGCACGACTCCGCGGCCGCGACGCTGCGCAGCGGCGGGCCGGCGAGCAGGGCGGCGACCTGATCGTCGACCGTCGTGCCGTCGCGCGAGAACAGGGTCTCGGCGTGGCGCTGGACCAGCGCGTCCTCGAGGGCGCGGTAGAGGTCCTCCTGACCCGGCTCGAAGCGCGTGACCATCTCGATCTCGCCGCGCCGCAGGCACGTCGTGATCTCGAGCTGGTCGATCGCCACGCCGTCGGCCTCGACCGCGCGCAGGGAGGCGGCGATCTCCGACTCGGGGATCCCGAACAGCCGCAGCGTGCGCTGGCGATACTCGGTCGCCCCGGCCAGCGCGGCTCGCAGCGCCGGCTTGGTCAGGGCGTCGTGCCACATGGGCTGGAGCTCGCGCGGAGGGCCGGGGAGGACGACCACCGTCGGTCCGTCGCTGTCCCCGTCGCCCTGGCCGCCGCCGGGCGGCACGACCAGGCCCGGGGCCGTGCCCACCGGCTCGAGGATGGTGGCGCCGGCCGGGATCACCGCCTGCTTGCGGTTCGAGGCCCGCACCGCCTCCTCGTCGAGCTGGGGCCAGCGCGCCAGCAGCGGCTTGAGGATCTCCGCGATCCGCGCCTCCAGCGGCTCGTCGAGCACCATCTCGCGCCCGCAGAAGGCGCCCACCACCTCGGCCGTGAGGTCGTCCGCCGTCGGCCCCAGCCCGCCGCTGGTGACGATGACCTCGATGCCCTCACCGGCCAGGAAGCGCAGCGCGGCCAGCAGCTCCTCGCGGCGGTCGCCGACGATCACGTGATGGGAGAGGTCGGCGCCCAGCTCCTGGAGGCGCTCGGACAGCCAGGGCCCGTTGCGATCGCTGACCCGCCCGCTGAGGACCTCGGTCCCCGTGACCACGATGCCCGCGCGCGTCGCCATCAGCGCGCCCCGTGCTGTGGGCTCAGCACGCGTTCTCGCTCTGCGAGAGGCGCTTGCGCCCGCCCGGCGTCAGCTCGTAGTTGATCGCTTCCGCGCTGGCCGGGACCGAGAGCTTGCGCCCGTTGACCTTGAGCGTCAGCGCGTTGTTGCCCAGCGTGAGCCGAAAGCGCTTGGAGCGGTAGGTCTTGGTCGTCGCCCCCGCCTGGAGGGTGTCGCTGAGCACCAGCGCGTCGCTGGCGTTGCGCAGGCAGACGTAGACCGTGTCGTTGGGGATCAGCTGGAGCGAGACGCGGGTGGGCTTGGGCGGCGGGGCGACGGCACGCCGCGGCGCCCTGCGCGTCGTGGTCGAGGCGGTGATCGAGGCCGGCTCGTCGCCGCTGATCGAGCCCAGCACGATCAGCGCAGCCAGGATGCCGACGACCGAGAGGCCGATCACCCATCCGCGCGGGATCGTCGGCGCCTGGAGGCGCGGGCGTCCCTCGCCGCCCAGGCCGCCGGGGCTGATCGGCTGGGGCTCGTGCTCGGGCAGCCCCTCGTGGCGCTGCTTGTACTCGTCGACCAGCAGCCGGCCGTCGAGCCCCAGGTACTCCGCGTACGTGCGCAGAAAGCTCTTGACGAAGGTGGGGCCGGGAAGCAGGTCCCACTCCTCGTTCTCCATCGCGCGCAGGTACTTCGCGCGGATCTTGGTGGCGAGCTCGACCTCGGTGATGTCGACCCTGGCGCGCATGCGCGCCTCGCGCAGTGTGGCCCCGATCTCCGGCATCCGACTCAGGAGGCTACCCGGCGACCGCTTGGCGCAGGAGCGCTCGCGCCGGACTCAGCTCGTGTCGATCTCGCTGGCCAGCGGCTCGCCGGCGGGCGGCGTCGCGCCTTCGACCGGCCCGCTCGAGGCGGCCAGCATCCGCGGCACGTCGGCCGCCCCGATCAGGACCTGGCGCGGCTTGGACCCCTCGTAGCCCGAGATGACCCCGCGGCGCTCGAGCATGTCGATCAGCCGCCCTGCGCGCGTGTACCCGAGGCGCAGCCGGCGCTGGAGCATCGAGGTCGACGCGGTGCCCATCTGCGCGACCAAGGCGATCGCCTCGTCGAGCAGCGGGTCCTCGTCGGGATCGAACTCGTCGTCGGAGTCGGTCCCGGCGTCCTCCTCCACCACCTCCTCGAGCAGCTCCTCCTGGAACTCCGGCTCCCCCTGCCGACGCCAGGACTCGGTCAGCTTGGCGATCTCGGCCTCGTCTATGTAGGCGCCGAGGATGCGCTGGAGGCGCGACGAGCCGATCGGCGAGAACAGCATGTCGCCCTTGCCCAGCAGCGACTCGGCGCCGCCCTGGTCGAGGATGACCCGCGAGTCGGTCTGCGACGACACGGCGAAGGCGATGCGCGACGGCACGTTGGCCTTGATCATCCCGGTGATGACGTCGACCCGCGGGCTCTGGGTGGCCAGCACCAGGTGGATGCCCACCGCCCGCGCCTTCTGGGCCAGGCGGATGATCGCGTCCTCCACGTCGGCCGGCGCGACCATCATCAGGTCCGCCAGCTCGTCGATCACGCACAGGATGTAGGGCAGCGGCGGCTCGTCGCGCTTGGCCCGGGCGCGGTTGAGCTCGGCGAGGTTGCGGGTGCGCGCCAGCGACATGATCCCGTAGCGCTGCTCCATCTCGCGCACCAGGTTGGCCAGGGCGTTGGCCGCCATGCGCGGGTTGGTGATGACGGGAGTGAGCAGGTGGGGGATCGAGTCGTAGTGGTTGAGCTCCACCTGCTTGGGGTCGACGAGGACCATCTTGACCTCGTGCGGGGTGGCCCGCAGCAGGATGCTCGAGAGCATCGCGTTGATGCACCCCGATTTACCGGCGCCGGTCGTGCCGGCCACCAGCAGGTGGGCCAGGTTGGCCAGGTCGGCGCCGATGGCCCGTCCGGCCACGTCCTTGCCCAGCCACACGGTGAGCGGCGACCAGTCGGCCGGCGGGTCCTGGAAGACGTCGCCGAGGTGGACGATGCGCCGGCGCAGGTTGGGCACCTCGACCCCGACGGCCTGCTCGCCCGGGATCGGCGCGAGGATGCGGATGTCGGTCGCGGCCAGGGCGTAGGCCAGGTCGTCCTTGAGCTGGGCGACCTTGGCCACCTTGGTCCCGGGGGCCAGGCGCAGCTTGTAGCGCGTGATGTGCGGGCCGGTGACCGTGCCGACCACGCGCGCCTGCACCCCGAAGTGCCCCAGCGCCTCGATCAGCTGGGCGGCTACCGCCTCCTGGTTGGACGTATCGGGGCGGGCGGCCTCGCCGCGGGAGCGCTTGAGGAACGAGCCGTCGGGCACGCGCCACTCGAAGTCGGGCGAGTCGGTGATCGAGGCGCGGTAGCGGCCCTGAGGGGTGAGATCGCCGGGGTCGGCCGGCGCCTCGTCGGCGGGCGGTGCGCCGGCGTGGGTGACGCCGGGCTGCCCCGGCTCGTCGGGCGGCTGCGCCTCCTCGTCGGGCTGGGCCGACAGGTCGGGGGCCTCGGGCGAGGGCTCGAGGTCGTCGGCGAGGTCGAAGAGCTCGGGGCGGTCGAGCGAGGGCGCCTCGACGTGGGTGGCGCGGACGACCAGGTCGCGGTCGTCGGGCTCGGGCGGGACCACGGGAGTGGGCTCCTCGGCGCCGCCGCTCCCGTGGCGGCTCAGGGCGCCGGCCCGCAGCTCGGCCGTCGAGGTCCGCAGCCGCTCGTTGGTCTGGGTGATCCCGCTGCGCGCGGCGTCCATGACCCCGGCCACCGTCGCTCCGGTGATGAGGAGCAGCCCGGCGGTGAACAGGAAGAGCGCAAGGATGTGGGCGCCGATCGGCTGCACCGCACGGTCGGCCAGGGTGTAGAGCGCCTCGCCTACGACGCCGCCGCGGGCGCTCAGGAAGCCGCCGTCCCATACGCCCGGCGCCGCGCCGGGCGGGCCCAGCCCCAGTGTGCCCGCGGCCAGGGCCAGGCTGAGCGAGGCGAACAGGCACGCCCCGCCGGTGCCGAATGGTCGAGTCAGCGACAGCAGCGGCCGTGAGACGACGATCGCCCCGGCGGCGATCAAGGCGGCCGGCACCAGGTAGACGAGCAGCCCGACCGCGTAGGCGAACCCCCGCACGAGCGCGCCTCCCACGTCGCCGCCCGACCAGCCGAGGTAGAGGAGGCAGGCCATGAAGACGCCCAGGGCGACCAGCGCCAGGCCGATCAGGTCGAAGTCGCGCTGCTCGAGGCCCGGACGGCGCAGCCAGGCGCCGGCGCCGAAGCCGCGGGGCTTGGCACGACCGCGCGGCTTGCGCTTGGTCGCGCCCCGGCCAGGGGGCTTGCGCGTGCGCTTGCGCGCGGCGGTCTGCTTGCGAGCAGGCATGCCAGCCGACCTTCGACGTCTGCCTCGCAAGCCCTGCGGCGGCGCGTCCACCTGTCTCCTCGATGGTCCGCGGCGTGTGGTCCGGCGCTTCTAGGCGAAGGGGTCGAGCACGCGGATGCCGCGCCGGTGCGAGGGGACCAGCGGGATGGACCGATCGCTGGCGTGCTCGCCGACGGTTAAGCCCCTCTAAATTTCGGGCCCCCCACGCGCGGGGGGCCCTACCATCGATTCCATGAACGACGTCCGCGCCCCGCGCGTCCTGGTCGTCGAGGACGACGCACCGATCGCCGAGGTCCTCCAGCGCTCGCTGCGCATGGAGGGCTACGAGGTGCGCACCTCGGGCGATGGGCGCGAGGCGCTCGACGAGGCCCACGCCTTCTTGCCGGACCTCGTGATCCTCGACCTCGGCCTGCCCGGGCTGGACGGCATCGACGTCGCCCGCACGCTGCGCCGCCGCGACGACACGCCGATCCTCATGCTCACCGCCCGCGACGCCGTCGACTCGCGGGTCGAGGGCCTCGACTCGGGGGCCGACGACTACCTGGTCAAGCCGTTCGAGCGCCAGGAGCTGCTGGCGCGGTTGCGCGCCCTGCTGCGCCGTCGCCCGCCACGCGGGGCGGCGCCGCTGACCGTCGGCGACCTCATGCTCAATCCCGACACGCACGAGGTGCGGCGCGGCGGCGGCCGCGATGGATCCGGCGGGCGCGAGGTCGAGCTGACCCAGCGCGAGTTCGAGTTGCTGGAGTACCTGATGCGCAACGAGCGCATCGTCGTCTCCCGCCAGCGCCTGCTCGACGAGGTGTGGGGCTACGACCCGTTCTCGGTCACCAACACGATCGAGGTCTTCATCTCCAACCTGAGGAAGAAGCTCGAGGCCGATGGGGAACCTCGCCTCCTCCATACGATCCGCGGCGCGGGCTACGTACTCCGCGCATAGGCGCCTGCCGATCCGCTGGCGCCTCGCCGGGGCCTCGGCCGCGCTGACGCTGGTCATCCTGCTCGGGTTCGCGGCCATCGTCGGCGTCCTCACGACGCGCCAGATCCGCTCGGACTTCCACGCCCAGGTCCGGGCCACGGCCGATGACCTGCGCGAGCGCATCGTCGTACGGCCGGGGCGCTCGCCGCAGTGCGCGGGCCCCGACCTCGACGCCTACGGCGGCGCCGAGCGTGCGCAGATCCGCGTGCTCACGCTCGACGGCGAGCTGATCTGCCAGACGCGCGGCGCACCCGACCTCGGGTTCCCCCGCTCGCCCAGCGCCGAGCGCGACGGCTACCGCGTCGAGTCGCGGATCGTCCCCGTGCCGCCGCTGGGCCGCGCGGTCATGCAGTACGCGCGGCCGCTGTCGGACACCCAGCACACGCTGCGAAAGGTCCGCTTCTTCCTCATCCTCGGCGTGCTCGGGGGATCGCTGCTCGCGCTCGCCGCGGGCCTGGCCGTGGCCGGCCGGGCCATGCGCCCGATCGCGCAGCTCACCCGGGCGGCGCGGCGCATCGAGCGCACGCGCGATCCCAGCTTGCGCATTCCCCGCCCCAAGGCCCAGGACGAGGTGGCCGAGCTCGCCCGCACCCTCGAGCAGATGCTCGCCGCCCTCGATGAAGCGCGCGACGAGACCGAGTCGATGCTCGCCCGCCAGCGCGACTTCGTGGCCGACGCCTCCCACGAGCTGCGCACCCCGCTGACGAGCGTGCTGGCCAACCTCGAGCTGCTGGCCGAGGAGCTCGACGGCGAGCAGGCCCAGACCGCCACCGCGGCGCTGCGCTCGTCCCAGCGCATGAAGCGGCTGGTCGGAGACCTCCTGCTGCTGGCCCGCGCCGACTCGGGCCGCCCCCCCGCGCGGGGGCGGACCGACGTGGGCGCCGTCGTCGCCGAGGCGGCGGGCGAGCTCGAGCCCCTGGCCGCCGACCACGCCCTCTCGCTCAGCGTCGACCCGGTCGCGGTCGACGGCTCGCGCGACGAGCTCCACCGCCTGGCCACGAATCTGATCGAGAACGCGCTGCGCCACACGCCGGCCGGCACCGAGGTCCGCGCCTCCGTGCGCGAGCGCGACGGCGAGGTGCGCATCGTCGTCGAGGACGACGGTCCCGGCATCCCCGAGCCCCTGCGCTCGCGCGCCTTCGAGCGCTTTGTCCGCGGCGGGGGCGACCGCGCGGGCTCGTCCGGACTGGGCCTGGCCATCGTGCGGGCCGTGGCGGAGTCGCACGGCGGGACCGTGGCCCTTCAACCCGCCCGCGACGGGTCGTCAGGCGCGCGGTTCGTGGTGCGGCTGCCGGCGGTGAAGGGCGTCGCGCCCGAGCCCGAGGGCGCGCTGGCCGGGCGGTGAGCTCAACCCCAGCGCTCGTTCCTGAGGCTGACCGATTCGGAGCACGGTGACCTGCCTCAGACCTCCACGACCACCGGCAGCACCATCGGCCGCCTTCGCAACCGCTCGTAGACGAACGCCGCGAGGTCATCGTGCAGGAGCTGCTGGAGGAGGTCGATCTCGCGGATCTCGTCGCGGGCGGCGCGGTCGAGCGAGCGCTCGATCGTCTCGCGGATCTCGTCGATGAATCCGCTGTCGGGCTGCTCCTGGGCGGGCACTCCGCGGAAGATCACCTCCGGGTCGGCCACCGAGCTTCCGTCCTGCTCGGAGACGGTGGCCACGACCACGAAGATCCCGTCGGCCGACAGCATGCGGCGGTCGCGCAGCGCGACGTCAGCCACGTCGCCGATCTCCACCCCGTCGACGTAGATCATCCCCGACTGCTCGGGCTCGCCGAAGCGAGCGCCGCGCTCGTCGATCTCGAGCGGCAGGCCGTTCTCCCCCCGGAAGATCGCCTCGGGCTCGACGCCCACCGATTCAGCCAGCTCGGCGTGCAGGCGGATGCGCTTGTGGTCGCCGTGGGCCGGCATGACGTAGCGCGGGCGCACGAGGTTCAGCATGAGCTTGAGCTCCTCCGCGTAGCCATGGCCGGAGGCGTGGACCGGTGCGTCGCGGGTCGTGATCACGTCGCAGCCGATGTGGAAGAGGCGGTCGACGGTCTCGTTGACCGCACGCTCGTTGCCGGGGATCGGCGTGGCCGAGAAGACCACGGTGTCGCCGTCGTGGAGCTCGACCGCCGGGTGGTCGCGATGGGCCATGCGCCGCAGGGCCGACAGCGGCTCGCCCTGCGACCCGGTGGAGACGATGACCAGCTTGTGGTCGGGGAAGTCGTCGATCTCCCGCGTGGGGATCAGCATCCCCTCGGGCACGTCGATGTGGCCCAGCGAGCGCCCGATGTTGACGTTCTTGCGCATGGAGCGCCCGACGAGCGCGACCTTGCGCCCCAGCGCTGCCGCCGCGTCGACCACCTGCTGGACGCGGTGGATGTTCGAGGCGAAGCTCGTGACCACGATGCGCCCGTCGCAGCGCGAGAAGACCTCCTCGAGGCGCGGGCCCACGCCCGACTCCGAGGGCGAGAAGCCGGACCGGTCGGCGTTCGTCGAGTCGCCGTAGAGCAGCAGGACCCCCTCGCCGCCCAGCTCGGCCAGACGCGAGACATCGGCCGGCTTGCCGTCGACCGGCGTCTGGTCGAACTTGTAGTCGCCGGTGACGAGCACGGTGCCCAGCTCGCAAGTCAGCGCCACCGCGGTCGAGTCGGGGATCGAGTGGGTCATGCGGATGAGCTCGAGCGAGAAAGGACCGAGGTCGACGGTGTCGCCGGGGTCGAGGCGCTCGAGCGGCGTGCGGGTCAGACGGTGCTCGTCGAGCTTCGAGCGGGCCATGGCCATGGTCAGCGCCCCGCCGTAGACCGCGGGGATCGAGTCCTCCCCCAGCTCGCGCAGAACCCACGGCAGCGCGCCGAGGTGGTCCTCGTGGCCGTGGGTGACGACGATCGCCTCGATGTCGCCGGCGCGCTCGCGCAGGTAGGCGAAGTCGGGCAGCACGAGGTCGATCCCCACCATGTCGGCGGTCGGGAAGCGGAGCCCCACGTCGACCACGACGATGCGCCCGTCGTACTCGACGACGGTCATGTTCTTGCCGATCTCGCCGAGCCCGCCCAGCGGGAGGACGCGCAGGGTGGCGCTCACGCGGAGGCGCTCCGAGGGACGGACGGCGGGCGCCAGCTCACGCGCGGGGACTCTCGACCTGCCACGAAGGGGGCCGACTCACCTGGCGGCGACTTCGAGCAGGCCGTGGCGCTCGAGCATCGCCCGCACCTCCGCCTCCTCGCCGTCGTCGAGCTCGACGTAGGGCAGACGCGGGCCGCCGACGCCGTGGCCGAGCAGGTTGAGCGCGGCCTTGACCGTGGCGGCGTAGGGAGCGACGGCCAGCGCCTCGTAGACGTCGTAGAGCCCGAAGTCGATCTCGCGCCGGCCCTTGGGCTCGTTGACCATGCGCTGGAAGTGCTCGCCGAAGAGCTGCGAGGACACGAGGATGCCCCCGGCGCCGCCCATGTCGAGGACGTCGCAGAACAGGTCGTCGTTGCCGGCGTAAAGGGCGAGCCCGTCGACCAGGGCGGCGTTGTCGGCGTTGGCCTGCTTGACGCCCTCGATGCCGTCGATCTGCGCCAGCTCGGCCAGCAGGTCGTTGGGCATGTCGACGCCCGTGCGCCCGGGGATGTTGTAGAGGAGGATCGGCAGGTCGGTGGCGCGGGCGACCTGCGTGAAGTGGGCGACGATTCCGCGGCGATTGGGCTTGTTGTAGTAAGGGGTGACCGAGAGGATGGCGTCGGGCCGCAGCTCGGTGACCCGCTCGGTGAGGTGGACGGCGTGGCCGGTGTCGTTGGAGCCCGCGCCGGCCACGACCGTCGCCTGGCCCCCGACCTCGTCCACGGCCAGCCCGATCATCGCCAGCTGCTCGTCGTCGGTGAGGGTCGAGGCCTCGCCGGTGGTGCCGCAGACCACGAGGCCGTCCGACCCGTGGTCGACCAGGTGGTGCATGAGCCGGGCCGCGGACTCCTCGTCGACCCGCAGGCCCTCGTCGAACGGGGTGACCATCGCGGTGAGGACGGCGCCGAGGTCGGGCATGGCGGCGATTATCCCAGGCCGCCCAGCGGCACAGGCGCGGAGGCTCGCGACCCTCCGCTCAGCCGGCCAGCGGGTCGCCGGTGGTCATGGGCGGAGGGCGGTCGGGGTCCTCCTCCTCCTCGGTGGTTCCGGGGGGCTCCATGGGGCCAGAGGGCGGCGGCCCCGGCGGGGGCGCCGCCTCCGGCGTGGCGGCCTGGCCCG
>JBBPZM010000069.1:0-75692 GCA_038199035.1 Solirubrobacterales bacterium
ACGATGGCAGCCACCGCCAAACTCCGAGCCCCGGGCCTCTACCGCGCCGGCGCGTTCGCCCTCCTCGGCCTCGCCTTCGCTTACGGCGTGACCATCGCCGTTCGCTCCCTCTACGGGTGGCACCCCTACCTCAACGGCAACTCGGTCTGCCTGGTCGCCCTGATCGCGATGCCGTTGTTCTCGCTGGTCGGCATCGGCGCATTCGACTACTGGTTCCGCTGGGCGGTGGGGAAGCCCACCCTCCCCGAGGATCACTCCTCCCACGGCGCCCACAGCTGGAAGGACTACTTCCGCGTCAACACCGACCACAAGGTGATCGGCATCCAGTACGTGGTCACCTCGTTCTTCTTCCTGCTCGTCGGCGGTCTGATCGCCATGCTCATGCGCGCGGAGCTCGCCCAGCCGGGAATGCAGTTCGTCGATTCCCAGACGTTCAACGGACTCTTCTCCGTGCACGCCTCGATCCTGATCTTCCTGTTCGTGATCCCGGTGTTCGCCGGGCTGGCGAACTTCGTGCTGCCGCTGATGATCGGCGCGCCGGACATGGCCTTCCCCCGGCTCAACGCCCTCTCCTACTGGATGCTGCCGCTTGCCGGCATGATGATGATGGCGTCGTTCTTCGCGCCCGGGGGCTCATTCGCCACCGGTTGGACGGCCTACGCCCCGCTGTCCACGGAGGCGCCGATCGGCCAGATGTTCTTCACCATCGGCGTGCAGTTCGCCGGCGCCTCCTCGGTGGCCACCGCGCTGAACTTCCTCGTCACGATCATCACCATGCGGGCGCCGGGCATGAGCTTCTGGCGCATGCCCCTGCTGGTGTGGGCCAACTTCTCGACCTCGCTGCTGGTGGTGATCGCGACGCCCTTCGTCGCCGCCTCCCAATTCTTCGTCCTCCTCGATCGAGCCCTGGGCTTCAACTTCTTCGCATCGGTCCATGGCGGCAACGTGCTCATGTACCAGCACGTCTTCTGGTTCTACTCGCACCCGGCCGTCTACATCATGATGCTGCCGGGCTTTGGGATCATCAGCGAGGTCCTGTCGGTGAAGGCGCGCAAGCCGATCTTCGGCTACCGGATGATGGCCTTCTCGCTACTGGCCATCGTGATGCTCGGCTTCACGGTCTGGGCACACCACATGTTCGTCTCGGGCATGCAGTCCTGGATCCGCATCCCGATGATGATCACCACCGCGATCATCGCCGTGCCCACCGGGATCAAGATCTTCTCCTGGCTGGCGACGCTGTGGCGAGGCGTCCTGCATCTCGACACGCCCATGCTCTTCGCGCTGGGCTTTCTGACCATGTTCACGCTGGGCGGGATCAGCGGGGTGATGCTGGCCATGATCCCGGTGACCATCCACGTCTCCGACACCTACTTCATCGTCGCCCACATCCACTACGTGCTGTTCGGCGGGTCGCTGTTTACGATCTTCGCCGGCGTCTACTACTGGTTTCCCAAGATGACGGGCCGGATGTACGACGAGCGCCTGGGCAAGATCCACTTCTGGATGACCTTCATCGGCTTCAACGCCACGTTTGGGCCGATGCACGTCATCGGGCTCCAGGGCATGCCCCGGCGCGTCGCCGACTACGCCGAGAAGTTCGCCGGCTGGAACCTCTTCATCTCGATCGCCTCGTTCTTCGTCGGCCTGAGCACGCTGGTCTTCGTCTACAACATGGTCGCCTCGTGGCGCCACGGCCCGCGGGCCGCGGGCAACCCGTGGCGCGCGCTGACGCTCGAGTGGCAGGTCTCGTCGCCCCCGCCGGTGTTCAACTTCGACACCGTCCCCACCGTGGTCGGCGGCCCCTACGAGTACGGGGTCCCCGGGGCGGTGCACGGGGTGTTCAAGCCCGCGCCCGAGCCCAAGCCCGCGGCGGCGGGGAGCGTCGCCTCGTCCACCCACCCGGGAACGGAGTGAGCGCGCATGAGTCGAGCTGATGCCAGCGAGCGGGTGAGGGCCTGATGGCCAACGTCCTGGTCGTGGCCAACGAGACCATCGGGGGGCGCAAGCTGCTCGAAGCGGTGCTGGCGCGCACCAAGGAGGGCGACGCGCGCTTCTTCCTCGTCGTCCCCCAGAACCGTCCCCGGCACGGGCGGGTGATCTACGACGAGGCGGTGCGCGACGCGGCGCAGGTCCGGGTCGACCTCGCGCGCCAGGTCATGGCCGCAGAGGGGGTCGAGGTCGAGGGCGAGGTCGGCGACGAGGACCCGTTCACCGCGGCCATGGACGCCATCTCGCTCTTCCGGGCCGACGAGGTGATCGTCTCCACCTTCCCCGCAAGCCGCTCGGGCTGGCTGCGGCGCGACCTGGTCGAGCGGATCGCCGACGCCTCGGGGCTGCCGGTCCAGCACGTCGTCACCGACCTCCAGGCCGAGGGACTCCCGTTCACGGTGACCCTGGTGGTGGCCAACCAGACGGCGGAGACCGAGGCCCTGCGAAACGTGCTCAAGGAGAAGGCCGCGGGCGAGGGCCAGCACCTGTTCATCGTCGTCATGCCGCAGTCCGACGGGTCAGGCGAGGCGGCGGGCGAGGCGCGCCAGCGGCTCGGGCAGACGCTGGCCTCCCTGCGCTCCGAGGGGCTTCTGTGCGCCGGCATGATCGGCGACCCCGATCCCCACACCGCGGCCATGAACGCTCTCCAGGCCTTCCACGTCGACGAGGTGGTCATCTCGACCTTCCCGCCCGCCCGCTCGGCGTGGCTGCGCGGGGACATCATCGACCGCCTGAGCCAGGCGACCGCCGTGCCCGTCGAGCACGTGATGGCCCAGGAGCGGGCGGGAGCCCCGAGCTGATGGAAGCCGCCGGGGCGCTCGTCCACGGCCACGGGCACGAGGACCACCACGGGCCGCCCGAGGCCCACCGCTCGTCGCGCGTCGAGCCCCAGCTGCTCGGGATGCTGCTCTTCATCGTCTCCGAGGTGATGATCTTCGGAGCGTTCTTCACCATGTACTTCTTCATCCGCGTGGCACGCGGGGACCCGTGGCCGGCGCCGGGCCAGGAGATCCCGACGCTGCCGGTGCTGATCAACACCCTGGTGCTGCTCTCGTCGTCGGTCACCCTCCACTGGGCGCAGACATCGATCAAGAACGACAACCGCCTGGGCCTCAAGGCCGGGATCCTCTCGACCTTCTTGCTGGGGATCACCTTCCTCTTCCTCCAGGTCAACGAGTACATCCACCTGGGCTACGCGCCGCACGACAGCGCGCAGGGGTCGATCTTCTACGGGCTGACGGGCCTGCACGGCGCGCACGTGTGCATCGGCCTGCTGCTGCTGGGCATGGTGACCGTGCGCGCGTTTCGGGGGCACTACTCGCCTCACGAGCACCGGGGGGTCGAGGTACCGGGGATCTACTGGCACTTCGTCGATGTGATGTGGCTGATCGTCTACTTCACGATCTACGTCCTCTAGGGCCCCAGCCCCTCCCTCCTCCCGCTCGCTTCCCATGCTCAACCCGCTGCGCTCCGAGGCGGAGGCGTTTCGCTTCCTCATCTACGTGGTGGTCGTGATCGCGACGCTCACGGTGCTCGTGGTCGTGGGGCGGGCGATCCTCTGAGCCGCCTCCGCCTCGTCCCGGTGGGCGAAGCGACGGAGACGGACGCCGAGCCTTCCCGCCGCCACTACCCCCGCCCCCCGCTCGTTGCTCCGGGCGGAGCGGGCCGGTTGAGGGCGCGGCTGGCGCAGGTGCCTCCCCCGCTGGCGGCGCTGCTGGCGGCGGTGATGATCGTCGCCCTGGCCTGGGCGCTGCTGGCCCCGCCGGCCGAGGTCCCCGACGAGCCGGTGCACTTCGCCTACGTGCAGATCCTGGCGGAGACCGGGCAGCGCCCGCAGGCCGACACCGGCGAGGCGCGCCGCAACGTCTACTCGAGCGAGCAGAGGTTGGCGCGCCGCTCGTCCAACTACGAGGCTCCCATCTCGTTCCCGACCGTGCGCCCGGAGTGGCGGACATCGGCCTTCGCCCGCTGGCGCGGGCGCGAGTCGGCGCTGCCACCCCCGGCGCGGCGTGACGGCGGAGCGGCCAATTCGGCGGCGGGCAACCCGCCCCTCTACTACGCCTGGGAGGCGATCGCCTACCGCCTGACCGCGGCCTGGGGCCTGTTCACCCGCTGGTACGCGATGCGGGTGTGGTCGATGCTGCTGCTCGGCGTGGCGGTGATCGCCACCTGGCTGCTGGCCGGCGAGCTCACCGGCGCCAACCGCCTGGCGCAGTTGGCGGCGAGCGCCTTCGTCGGGCTCCAGCCCGGTGCCACGGCCATCAGCGCCGGCATCAACCCCGACGGGGCGATGATCGCGGCCTGGGCGGTGGTGATGTGGCTGGGGGTCCGCCTGGTCCGGCGCGGCCTGAGCGCGGGCGGGGTGGCGGCGCTGGTCGTGGCCACCCTGGCCGCCCTGCTCATCAAGGCCACCTCGTTCGCCCTCCTGCCCGCCGTGGCCGTGGCCCTGGCGGTGAGCGCGCGGCGAGCGTTCCGCGGCCGGCGGCCGAGCCCCGCGGCCATCGCCGCGCTCGTGGCCCTGGTCGGCGCGGCCGCCGTAGCCGTGGTCGTCAGCGGTGCGGCCGACCGCCTGGCGGCCAACGACCAGAGCGGCGGCCAGCTGAGCGTCCACGGCTTCCTCTCCTACATGTGGCAGGCCTACCTGCCCAACCTGCCCTTCCAGACGCCCGTCCAGCACCTCGCCCCGTTCTGGGGCTATGACGTCTGGGTCAAGAGCGGGTGGGGCAACTTCGGGTGGGCCGAGCTGCTGTTGCCGCCCGCGGTGTACGTGGTCATCGGCGTGGCCTGCGTGGCCATCCTCGCCGGCGGCGCGCTGGCCGTGGCCCGCGCCCGCGCCCGCGTGGACTGGGGAGCGCTGGCCTTTCTGGCGGTGGCGGCGGCCGCGCTGGTCGTCGGGCTACACATCGGCGAGTACCGCCAGTTCCTGGACTCCCACCTCTCGCTCCTCCAGGGTCGCTACCTGCTCGTCCTCCTGCCGATCGGCGGGCTCGCCCTCGCCGGCGCCCTCGGTCAGGTTCCGCGGCGGCAGCGGCCGGTCGCCCTGGGCGTCGTGCTGGTGGCGATGCTCGCGCTCCAGGTCTTCGAGCTGGGCATCGTGGTGGGACGCTTCTATGCGTAGCCGCGCCGGCGCGGTGGTCGGCGTGGGGGCCGTGGTCATCGTGGTCGCGGCCGTCGTCGCCCTGCTCCTCGACCAGCGCGAGCTTGCCTTCACCAACGGCGTGGCTCCGGGCGAGGAGGTCGTGCGCCTCAAGCCCCAGCTCAACGCGTGCCAGCGCAATGTGCAGGTCCTCGCCCCCTTCGCGACGATCCGCCTGGCCACCGACAGCCACCACCGTCCCGGGCCGCTGCTGCGCCTCACGGTGCTCGAGCGCCGCTCGGGCCGGGTGCTGGGCGGCGGGACCGTACCGGCCGGCTACGTGACCCGCCTGGACGCCCCCCAGGACCAGATCTCGGGGTTCGTGGGACGGGTCAAGGCCAAGCGGGCGATCGACGTCTGCGTGACCAACGTCGGCGGACAGGCCGTGGCGCTCGGCGGCACGCTGGAGAGCCGCCCCGAGAACAGCGACCTGACCGCGGGGATCCGACGGGCGCGCCCCGTGCCGGGCAACCTCGCGCTCTCCTTTCTCAAGCCCAAGCCCAGCTCGCTGCTGGCCGAGCTGCCCGCGGCGTTGCGCCGCGCCGCCCTCTTCCACCCCTCCTTCGTCGGGGCGTGGACCTTCTGGGTGCTGGCAGCCCTGCTGGCCGTCGTCGTGCCCCTGCTGCTCGCCCGCGCGGTCACTGCGGTCGGTGACGAGGGGACGGGGCCCGCCCCGCCGGACGCCTGAGGCACCGCCGACTCGACGCCTCGACCGGGCGGCGTGGCCGGGCGGCGTGGAGGGCGGGCGACCGGCCGCCCCGGGCGGGCCGGCGGCGTACCCTTTGAGGCGGTGATCGAGGCTCCCCCGTACGCCGTCGCGCTGACCTCCCACCTCAGCGAAGCTGTCCCCCCGCTGGTCGCCGCGCTGGCCGTGTGGTGGGGCTACCGGTGGCGCATGCGCACCCTTGCCATCCACGGGCGGCCCGTGGCGGCCTGGCGCGCCGCCTGCTTCGCCGTCGGACTGGCGATGTGCGTCGTGGCCCTGAGCCCACCGGTCGACGCGGTCAGCGACCAGCTGCTGGCCGGGCACATGGCCCAGCACCTGCTGCTGGCCGACGTCGGGGCGCTCGCCCTCGTCCTCGGGCTCACCGGCCCGTTGCTCGCGCCGATCCTCTCGCTGCCCGTGCTCGGCCGCCTGCGCGCGCTGGCCCACCCGCTCGTGGCCCTGCCGCTGTGGGCCATCGACCTCTACGTCTGGCACCTCCCGCTGCTCTACCAGGGGGCGCTGCGCCACCCGGTCGTCCACGCGCTCGAGCACGCCATGTTCCTGGCCTTCGGCGTGAACATGTGGATGGCGCTGCTGGGACCGCTGCCCAAGCCGCGCTGGTTCGGGAACGGGGCGAGGCTGGCCTACGTCGTGGTCGTGCGCCTGGCCGGAGCCGGACTGGCCAACGTCCTGATCTGGGCGGGCGCCGCCTTCTATCCGTACTACGGTCCCGGGACCGCGCACTGGGGCCTGTCGGTGCTCGGCGATCAGAATGCCGCCGGCGGCCTGATGATGGTCGAGGGCTCGCTTCTGACCATCGGCCTCTTCGCCTGGCTGTTCCTGCGCACGGCGAGCGAGAGCGAGGAGCGCCAGGGCCTCCTCGACCTGGCGCGGGAGCGCGGCGTGGAGCTCTCCGACCAGCGCGCGGCGCGCGCCGTCGCCGCCGGCCGGGGGGACGAGCTGCGCCGCCGTCTCGAGCTCGCGGGCGAGCCCGGCCCCGCGGGCCGCCCCGCTACTTGACCGTGAGCTTGCCCACCATGCCGGCCTGGCGGTGGGCGTCGACGCTGCAGTAGAAGGTGTAGGTCCCCGGCTTGAGCGTCACCTGGATGGTCGACACGTGCCCTCCCTGCCCGATCGGCCCGAGCTTGCTGGCCCCCGGCCCCTGGATGGCGATGTTGTGGGGCACGCTCGACTTGTTGAGCGAGTCGATCGTGACCGGCCCGGGCTTGGCCTGCGCGTTCTTGAACTGGTAGAGGAGCTGACCGTTGGGGTCGGCGGGGATGTCCAGCTTGCCCGCCTGCTCCACGGCCAGCGGCTTCTGCCCGCCGCCGACCGCCGTCGCCAGTGCGCCGGTGTCCTTGCCGGGCTTGGCCGCGACCGAGGCCACGTAGGCCGCGACGTCCTCAGCGTCGCGGCCGGTGACCAGCTTGGCCGGCATCACGCCCTGGCGGTTGGGATAGAGGATCTGCTTGTGCACGAGCCCACGGATCGTGCCGCGCTTGAAGCCGTCGCCGAGGGAGGCCTGGAAGGCCTGATCGAGGTCGGGGCCCACCTGGCCCTTGCTGCCGGCGCGGCTGAGGACGTGACAGGAGCCGCACTTGGCCACGAAGAGCTGCTTGCCGCGGACGAGGTCGGGCTGGCCCTGCTTGACCTCGCAGCCGGCGAGGGCGACCAGCAGGGCCGCCGCGACGAGGATCCCCGCCGGCACCTTGACGCGAGACGGCGATCCGGTCCAGGGCGCGCGCATGGGGAGGCGGCACTCTATCCCAGGCCGGGCTCGCTGGGCGTGGTCACAGATCGCTCGTACGGCTGCCGTCCGGGCCGGTGCGCGCGGGCCGGGCCAGCCCGTCCAGGCGGCCCTGGGCGGCGGCGATCACCCCCTCCGCCACCCCACGCCACGAGTAGCGCTCGCGCGCGACGGCGACCAGCGCGGCCCGGGTCGCCTCGCGCAGCGCGGCCGGCGCCGCCAACCAGCGGACGATCCGATCGGCGAGGTCGGGCACCGCGCGGGGGCCGAGCCCGAAGGAGAGCAGTGGCGCGGCCTCGGCGGGGACCGCGGCGGCCAGCGTCCGCGACACCTCGGCCAGGCCCGAGTGCTCGGCGCTCACCGGAAGGACGCCGCAGGCCGCGGCCTCCGCCGCCACCATCCCGAAGGCCTCGGGAAAGGTGCTGGGGACGACCAGGGCCTCGCAGGCGGCGAGCAGGGGCGCGAGCTCCGAGTGCTCGAGGCGCCCGGTGAAGACGACGCGCTCCCCCATCCGCGCCGCCGCGGCGAGGTAGTCGCGCCGACCCGCTGCGTCGGCTTCGAGTGCCTCCAGGAAGGCGAGCAGGTGGCGCAGCGGCGGTGCCTGGGCGGCGCGATCGCTGCCCCCCGCCTCGGCCAGCGCGCGCGCCGCGTCGAGGTCGCCGGCCGCCAGCGCCTCGCGCAGCCGCTGCGCCGCGGGGCCGAAGCTGCCGAAGCCCACCACGACCAGCCGCGCGCAGGGGGCCCGGGCGAGCACCAACGGCCAGGCGGCCAGCAGGAGGTCGATCCCCTTGGCGGCGAGGAGCTTGCCCACGAAGATCACCAGCTGATCGGCTCGGGGGTCGAGCCCGGCGACGGCCTGTGCGGCCTGCGCCGTGTCGCGGGCGAAGGCCGATCGGCGATCGGAGTCACTCCCTATCCGGCCGGCGGCGGCCGCGAGGGTCGTCGCCAGGTCGCGCAAGCCGGCTGCGGCCTGCGGCGACTCGGCGGGCGAGAACGCGTCGACGTCGACGCCGGGCGGTCCCAGCCGCGTGCGCCCCGAAAGCGTGTCTTCGCCCAACGCCTCCCACAGGCTCTGGGCGGTGTGGCGCGAGCCGACCAGGATGCCGCGGGCCTGGGCCAGCCCCTCGCGCGCATGGGGCAGGAAGCGCGGATGCGGCTTGACCGTGTACTCCAGCGCGCTGCCGTGCACCTTCACGGCATAGGGGATCGGGTGCTCGGCGCCGGCCAGGGCGCGCGCGAGGATCACCGGCCCCATGATCAGGTGATTGGCCAGGGCGACATCGGGTCGCACCCGCTCGACGACCTCGCGGACCGCCTCGAGGTTGGCCGCGATGTAGCGGTCGAGCTCCTGGTCGCTGAGCTCGGGGAAGGGCCGCGCCTGCACACCGGCGTAGCGGTCGGCCACGTAGACCGGCAGCAGGTCGCCGATGTCGGGCCGGTAGACGACGCAGCGCTCCGGGGAGCGACGCCTCTCGATGCGCAGGCGACCGTCCTCCCAAGTCGCGGCGGCGTCGACGAAGCCGAGCCCGAAGGGGTCGCGCTCCTGGCAGAGCAGGTGGACCTCGTGGCCGGCGGCGACCAGCGCGGCGGCCAGGCTGGCGTTGTAGACGTTCGAGCCGGTGCCGCGCAGCAGGTATCCGTGGAAGACGAGTACGCGCACCGGCGTGCAGATTAGAGCGGGAAACCTCCCGATAATCGATGCGCTTCACCGTCCCGGTCGGGCGGTGTGAAGACTCCCGTACGCGATGCCGTGGGGAGGCGAGCCGAGCGGATCCGTTCTCATCGTCGAGGGCGAAGGGATCGCGCGCGCCGGTGGAGGCGGGCGCTTCCCCGCCGGCGGCGAGCGAGCGCTCATACAGAGCCTGGCCGCGGCGGTGGAGGCCAAGGACGCCGTCACCAGTCGCCACATCCACCGGGTCGCCGAGCTCGCGGTCGGGCTGGCCGCGGCGGTCGACCCCCGGCTGGCCGAGTCAGATGACTTCCTCTTCGGCTGCCTGCTGCACGACGTCGGCAAGATCGGGGTGCCCGAGCGGATCCTCAGCAAGCGGGGGCCGCTGACCCACTCGGAGTGGAGGGTCATGCGCCGCCATCCCGAGGCGGGCGACCGGCTGACCCGCCCGCTGGGCCTGGCGGCCACGGTCCACGACATCGTCCTGCACCACCACGAGCGCTGGGACGGAGCCGGGTATCCGGACCGGCTGGCCGGTGAGGCGATACCGCTGGCCGCGCGCATCGTCTCGGTGTGCGACGCGCTGGAGGCCATGACCGCCGTGCGGCCCTACCGGCCGCCCTTCTCGCCCGACGAGGCCCTCGAGCGCATCCGGGCGCAGGCGGGCCGCCAGTTCGACCCCATGGTGGTCGACGCGCTCGATGAGCCCGTCGCGACGGGTCCGATCGAGGTCCGCGGCGTGGCGGCGAGCCGCCCGCTGGCGAGCGCGCTCTGCGTCGCCTGACCCGCCGGGCGCCGACCGCCCCAGGTCGCAATTACCCGCCCAGGAGGCGGAGAGGGCGCTGGTACAGTTCCGCCCCGTGCGCCAGAGATACCGCCTGCGGGCGCCCTCGAGCGGGCGCGAGCTGATCGTCGAGGCCGAGCCCGACCGCGACTACGTCGACCGCGAGACCGGCGAGCGCTTCGAGGTCGTGGGCAAGGTCCTCCCCCTGCGTCCCTCACCCTCCGAGCTCCCCTGGGCGGTCGAGCACCTTCGCTTCTGCAACTGGTGCGACCAGCTGGTCCCCAAGGACCTCAACGACTGCTCCCACTGCGGCCGGCGCATGGCCGCGCTCGAGCGCTGATCACCGGCCCTGCTCACATGCGCCTGCGCGCCTCGGCCAGCCTCCTCGCGGCTACCGCCCTGATCGGCCTGCCCGGATGCGGCGGCGGGTCGAGGGGCGAAGGGCAGCTCTCCACTCCCGAGCTGACCGTCCCGACCGGGACGATCCCCGCTCCCACCACGACCACGTCGACGACCTCGACCACCGCCACCGCCCCTTCGGGCACGGGGACCGGTGACACGGGGAGCACCGGCGACAGCGGCGGGGGGACGGGCGACACGGGGGGAGGCACCGGCTCCACCGGCGCAGGCGACACCGGCGGCAGCGGCGCTGGGGGCAACTCGACCGGCGGCGGGAGCTCAGGCGACTCCGGCGGCGGCGGTGGTGGTAGCGGTGGAACCGGCGGCACCGGCCAGGGCGGCGGGACCGGCGGCTCCAACGGTGGCAGCGGCGGGACCAGCGCCGGCTCCGGCGGCACCGGCCTCAGCCAGTTCTGCCGCCAGAACGAAGGCGCCTGCTAGGGCTGTAGCGCCGCGGCGAGACCGGTCAGCCGGACTTGCCGCTCGACTGCGGGCTCGTCGCGCTCGGCGTGGTGACGATCGTCGCCGAGTACGTCAGCTGCGCCGGGCGGTAGAGGCAGAAGTAGGTCTTGGTCGTGCCCGCCTGGGTGTGCGGCGGCTGGCGCTCGGGGTTGGTCGAGCACGGCGCGACCCGGCTCGAGCGCCACGCGAACGAGTTGCTGAGGTTCGAGACGGCGAGCACGGGGGCCCAGGTCGGGACGGTCAGCGCGACGATGTAGCCCTTGCGCACGAGCAGCGAGGTGTAGAGCGGGAACTGGACGGTCTGCCCGAAGAAGGGGACGACGTTGATGTCCTCGCTCTGGGCGTTGAGCACGTACTGGGGAGCGTTGCCGGCGGCCGTGCCCGCGGGCCGCAGGATGGCCACGCGGACCTTCGCCGTACCGCCGCCCTGGCGGTTGAAGAAGCCGACCTGGCTGTCGCTGGGCTTGCCCAGGGTGAGCGTGAGCGCGACGACCCGGCCCGTCCCTGGAGCGGTGTACTGGTTCTTGGCAGTCCCGGCGCTCACCTGGAAGCCGGTGGCGCGGGTGACGGCGAGGCAGGGATTACTCGGGCAGCTCGGCTTGGCCTTGTCGCCTCCACCGTTGCCAGCGCCGAGCTCGAGGACCCGAGCCGAGGCGGCCGAGGGGACCGCCAGCGCAAGCGCCGCAGCGACGATCGGTACCAGCAGATTTCGTCTCATGCCGTCATTCAACACCAACAGCCGGTCAGGGATGCGCTCGGGGCGTATGTCCGCCCGACGAACCGGCCAGCGACTCGGCGTCGCTGGCCAGGACGCAGCGAGCGCCGCGTGCTCCGCACGCAAGCGAGCGAGGACGCCGGAGACGCCGGGCTGACCGGCGAGCGACTCCGGGTGGCTGACAAGGACGCAGCGAGCGTGGCGTGCTCCGCACGCGAGCGAGCGAGGACGCCGTCAGACGCCCGGAGACGCCGCCCGGTCAGACCGGCGAGACGTTGACGGCCTTTGGCCCCTTGTCCCCGGCCTCCTCCTCATAGGAGACCTTGGCGCCCTCGGCCAGCGAGCGGAAGCCGTCGCCGCCGATGCCGCTGAAGTGGACGAAGAGGTCGCGACCGCCCTCGTCGGGCGTGATGAAGCCGAAGCCCTTGTCGTCGTTGAACCACTTGACGGTGCCAGTTGGCATGTGATCCTCCCCCACGAGTGGGCGTGCTGCCTACGCTGAGGCCTTGAGCGAGACCCGACCTGCGAACGGCCCGCACATCGTGTTTGGCCGGAGCGTCCCGGCCCGAACGCGGGCAACCTAGCACGCACGCCCGCCGGGGCCGACTCAGCCGCGCAGTTGCCGCGCCGCCGCGGCGATCTCCTCGCGGTCCCCCTCGCTCGGCGTCCACGGGAGCTTGAGCGGATCGTCGGCATAGCGCGGGATGACATGGATGTGGAAGTGGAAGACGGTCTGCCACGCCGCCCGACCGCACGAGTTGAGCAGGTTTACCCCGTCGGCTCCCAGCCGCTCACCGGCCCGGCCGGCCAGGCGCTGGGCAGCGGTCATGCAGGCCGCCAGGTCGTCAGGGCCCATCTCGAGCAGGTTGGTCACGTGTGCGCGCGGGACGACGAGGGCATGGCCCCGGGTCGCCGGGCTGATGTCCATGAACGCGACCGTGCGCTCGTCGGATTCGATGACCTCGGCCGGGAGCTCGCCGGCCACGATCTTGCAGAAGATGCAGTCCTCGGAGGCCACGCGCGGGGAGCCTATCGGCGAGGCGACGCTCAGCGGCGAGGGCGGCTCAGCGGCCCGAGCAAATCGCCTCAGCGGGAACGGGACTCGGCCGCCGCACCGCCCGAGAGCTCCCGGGCCAGGGCGACCGCGTCCTTGGCCGAGGCGATCTCCCCCGCGAACTGCGCCGCCTCGAGCTCGCCCAGGAGGCGACCGACCTCGGGGCCTGGGCGCAGGCCGAGGGCCGCCGCCAGGTCGTCGCCGCGCACCAGGGGCGGGGGCGGACCCTGAGCCCGCCAGCGCAACGCCTCCCCGAGCAGCGCGCGGGCGAGGTCCAGGTGCGCGGCGATCGCCGCGGGGGCGCGCCGGCCCCGGGTGGCCAGCCGGTCGGCCACCGAGAGGACCGTGACGTCGACCTCCACCGGATCGCAGGCGCGCAGGTAGCCGTGCACCGCCCGCCGCGAGAGGGGCTGCTCGTGCACGAGGAAGCCCAGCCTCAGGTGGTGGCGGGCCAGCGCGGCGACGTGCGAGCGCAGCCGCTCGGAGGTGCGAAGGCGGGTCAGCACCTCATGCGCCAGCCCGGCGCCCCGCTCGTCGTGGCCGATGAAGGTGACCCGTCCCGCGGCGTTGCGCCCCAGGGTCGACGGCTTGGCGACGTCGTGGAGCAGCGCGCCCAGCCGCAGGGCGCCCCCGCGGGTGAGCTCGTCGCCCAGCGGCTCGGCCAGGACGCCGGCCACCGTCGCCGCGTGCTCGCCCAGGGCGGGCTCGGGGTCGCGCTCCAGCGACACCACCTCGTCCAGCACGGCCAGGGTGTGGTCGTGGACGTCGAGGTGGTGGTAGGCGCTCTGCTCTACGCCCCGCAGGGCGCTGAGCTCGGGCAGGACGACGGACGTCCCTCCCACCCGCTCCATCAGCTCGAGCCCGGCCAGCGGGTCGGGCGCGCACACGACTCCTCGCAGCTCGGCGAAGGCCCGCTCCGGCGCCACCGCGGACAGGCCGCCGGCGGCGGCCCGGGCCCCCGCGACCGTATCGGCGTCGACCTCCAGCTCGAGCTGGCAGGCCAGGCGGGCGGCCCGCAGCACGCGGAGCGGGTCCTGCGAGAAAGCGCCGGGAGCGACCATCCTCAGCCGCCGCGCCTCGAGGTCGGCGCGGCCGCCGTGGGGGTCGACCAGCTCCCCTCCCCCCAGCGGCTCGGCCATCGCGTTGATCGTGAAGTCGCGCCGGGCGAGGTCCTGCCCGAGGTCGCCCTCGAGCGGCATGAAGTCGACGTGCCACGAGGCTCCGGGGGCGACGACGCGCCAGGCCGCGTGGCGCTCGGAGAGCGGGAAGGCCGCACCCGCGCAGGCGCGGGCCAGCCGCCGGGCGGCGGGCTCGGGATCGCCGGCCACGGCGAGGTCGACGTCGTCGGTGTGGCGACCGAGCAGGCGATCGCGCAGGGCGCCGCCGACCACCCAGGCCGGTGTGTCGCCCAGCGCCCCGCGCGCCGTGGCCAGGATCTGGTTCACGCTGGCTCACCGTCGCGGTGGTAGGCGCGGGGCACCCTGGGGCTCAGGCCGCAGGTGATCTCGTAGTTGATCGTGTCCAGGCGCGCCGCCACCTCCTCGGCGGTGATGCGCTCGTCGCCGTCGGCGCCGATCAGAACCGCGCGGGCGCCGGACTCGACGTCGGCGCCGGGGCCCAGTTCGACCGTGAGGTTGTCCATCGAGATCGTGCCGACCAGCGGGCGGCGGCGGCCTGCGACGAGCACGTCGGCGTTGTTGGTCAGGCCGCGGCGCACGCCGTCGCCGTAGCCGATCGGTAGCACTCCGAGCAACGTCGGGCGCCGCGCCACGAAGTGCCGCCCGTAGCCCGCACTCTCGCCGGGGGCGCAGGGCTTGACGTCGGCCACGTAGGAGTGCAGCTCGAGCGCGGGCTCGAGCCTACGCCGGGCGGGGTCCTCGTGGAACGGGTCCATACCGTAGACGGCGATGCCGCAGCGGACGAGGTCGAGGTGGGAGGCGGGCTCGCGCAGGGTGGCCGCGCTGTTGGCGGCGTGGCGCAGCAGCCCCGGATGCTCGCGCCTCAGCGGCGTGGCCCAGGCGTTGAAGCGCTCGAGCTGCGCGGCCAGGAACCCGCCGTCGTCGGGGTCGTCGGCCGTGGCGAAGTGGGTCATCGCGCCGGCCAGTGCGAGCCCCGGCGGGGCGTCGACGGCCGCGGCCACGCGGTCCGCCTCCTCGGAGTCGCGCGTGCCGAGCCTCCCCATCCCGCTGTCGAGCTTGACGTGCACCCCCACCGGCTCCCCCTCGCCAGCCCGGGCGGCGATCGCGGCCACGAAGGTCTCGCGCCAGGCCACCACGTCGGCCCGGGCGCCGAGCGCCACGTCAAGCTCGGAGAGGGTGAGCGCACCCATGACCAGGATCCGTCCGTCGAGCCCGCCGTCGCGCAGGGCGCCGGCCTCCTGCGCGGTGGCCACGGCCAGCCACGCCGCGCCACCGGCCCGGGCGGCGCGCGCGCAGGCCCCGGCCCCGTGGCCGTAGCCGTCGGCCTTGACCACGGCGGCCAGGAGCGCCCCGCCGGTGAGCTCGCCGGCCAGCCGCGCGCAGTTGCGCTCGATCGCCGCCACGTTGACGGCGGCCAGCGCACGCATCAGCCGCCCTGGCGGCCGGCGCCGCGCCGGGCCTGGGGCAGCGCTTCGATCACGTCGCGGGCGATCACGCCCTCGGCGCCCCGCTCGCGCCCCGCCCAGGCGCCGGCCTCGCCGTGGAGGTGGACCCCCGCGCACGCCGCGGTGAAGGGACCGAGGCCCTTGGCCAGCATGGCCGCGACCACGCCCGAGAGGACGTCCCCGGTGCCCGCGGTGGCCAGCGCCGGGCTGCCGCCCGCGCTGACGGCGACCCGTCCGTCGGGATCGGCCACCAGGGTGTCGTCGCCCTTGAGGACCACGACCGCCTGCGCCGTCCGCGCGGCCTCCCGGACCCGACCGAGGCGATCGGCCTCGATCGCCTTCGAGTCGACCCCCAGCAGCCGGCCCAGCTCTCCGGCATGGGGAGTGAGGACGGCCGGGCCCGGGCGCGATCGCAGGTCGGCCAGCCGCCCGGCGTGGGCGTTGAGCCCGTCGGCGTCGAGCAGGACCGGCGCCTCCACCCGCGCGGCCAGCGCTCGCACCAGCTCCACGGTGTCGGCCACGCGGCCGATCCCGGGCCCGAGCACGACGGCGTCGGCCCGCGCCGCCGCCTCGAGCGCCGGCTCGAGCGCACCGCCGGCCAGGGCGCCGTCACGGTCGGGCAGCTGACGGGTCATCGCCTCCAGGAGGCGCAGCTCGAACACGAGGTCCAGCGAGGCGGGAATCAGGGCGGTGACGTAGCCCGCGCCCGCCCGCGCCGCTGCCTCGCTGGCCAGGCAGGGAGCGCCCGTCAGCCCCCGCGAACCACCGATCACCGCCACCGCCCCCTCGCTGAACTTGGTCGAGGCGGCGTGGCGGGCAGGGATCTCGTCCAGCACCGCCGCGCCGATGAGCCCGACGTCGGCCCCTCCCGGCGCCCCCTCGGGACTGCCGATCTCCACCACCCGGACCTCCCCGGCATGGGCCTTGCCCGGCGCGACGTAGAGCCCCGGCTTGGCGGCGTGGAAGGTCGCGGTCGCGAGGGCGCGCACGGCCGCGCCCTCGACGCGGCCGGTCGAGGCGTCCACCCCGCTGGGCACGTCGGCCGCCACCACCGGCACGCCGGCCGCCTCGATGGCCGCGATCGCCCCGGCCACGGGCTCGCGCGGCGCCCCCGAGAACCCCGTGCCGAGGAGGGCGTCGACCACGAGGCTCGCCCCGTCGAGGGCGCTGGGGTCGAAGGGCTCGGGGCCCGCGCCCGGAAGGCGGCCGAGGTTCTCGGCGGCGTCGCCCTCGAAGTCCTCGGGCGCGGCGACGCAGAGCACGCTCACCTCGACGCCCTCCTGGCGCAGCACCCGCGCGGCGACCAGGCCGTCGCCCCCGTTGTTGCCCTTGCCGCAGACGACGGCGACCCGGCCCCGGGGCGCCTGCTGGGCGACCAGGGCGGCCAGGCCGACGCCCGCCCGCTCCATGAGCTCGAGCGAGGCCACGCCCCGCTCCTCGATCGCCCACGCGTCCACCGCGCGCATCCGGGGCGCGTCGAGCAGCGGATGCAGCCACGCGGGCAGCGACACCGCTGCGATGCTAGATGAGCGATTCCCCGGCGCCGCGCCGCGCCGGGAGCGCCTACCCTGGGTGCTCGCCCGCGACGTCGCGCTCGCCCCACTCCCACAGGGCCACCACCCCCTCGGTCAGCCGCGCCGAGGGCGGCGGGAAGGGACTACTCAACCGTGACGGTCTTGGCCAGGTTGCGCGGCTGGTCGACGTTCAGCCCGCGGCGACGGGCGATGTGGTAGGCCAGCAGCTGAAGCGGGATCACCGCCAGTATCGGCTGGAGCATCCAGTCGGTCCCCGGCACTGAGATCACGCGCTCGGCGTGCTCGGCGATCTCCTCGTTGCCCTCGGTGGCGACGGCGACCACGTGCGCGCCGCGGGCCCGCACCTCCTGGATGTTCGAGATCACCTTGCCCAGGACCGGCGAGTCGGTGGCCACGCAGACCACCGGCGTGGACTGGTCGAGCAGGGCGATCGGGCCGTGCTTCATCTCGCCGGCCGCATAGGCGTCGGTGGCGATGTAGGAGATCTCCTTGAGCTTGAGCGCGCCCTCGAGCGCGACGGGCAGGCCGACGTGACGGCCGAGGTAGAGGAAGAAGTCCGACTGCCAGTGCTCGTCGGCCACCGCACGCACCGGCTCCTCCATCGTCTCGATCAGCTCGCCGACGTGATGGGGCAAGTGCTTGAGGGCGCTGACCAGCTCGATCAGGCGCTCGGGCGCGAGCGTCCCGCGCAGCTCGGCCATGCGCAGGCCGAGGAGATACATCGCCGCGACCTGGCACACGAAGGTCTTGGTCGCTGCCACCCCGATCTCCAGGCCAGCCCGCGTGAACAGCGTTCCGTCGGCGTCGCGGGTGGCCTGGGAGCCCATCACGTTGGTCACGGCCAGCACGGCGGCGCCACGCTCGCGCGCGAGGCGCATGGCGGCCAGGGTGTCGGCGGTCTCGCCCGATTGCGTTATGCCCACGACGAGGTCGCCCGGGCCCACCACCGGGTTGCGGTAGCGGTACTCCGAGGCCACGTCCATCTCCACCGGCACGCGAGCCCACTCCTCGATCGCGTAGCGACCCACCAGGCCGGCGTGGTAGGAGGTGCCGCAGGCCACCACGACGATGCGCCGGAGGCCCCGCAGGAGCTCGTCGTCGACGATCCCAAGGTCGCCCAGGTCGACACCCGTACCGCGGGCCGCCCGGTCGAACACCGTCTCGGCCAGCGCGTCGGCCTGCTCGTGGATCTCCTTGAGCATGAACGTCTCGTAGCCGCCCTTCTCGGCGGTGTCGGCGTCCCAGTCGATCTCGACCACCTCGCGCTCGAGCAGGGCTCCGTCGGCGGTCTGGAAGGTCACCCCGTCCCGGGTGAGCGTGACGATCTCGCCGTCGTTGATGTACTGGACGCGCCGGGTCTCACGCAGGAAGGCGGGGATGGCCGAGGCCAGGAACTGCTCGCCCTCGCCGCGGCCGACGATCAGCGGGCACTCCTTGCGGGCGCCGACGAGGACATCGGGCTGGTCTCCGGCCAGCGCGACGAACGCGTAGTGGCCGACCAGCTCGCCGTAGGCGGCGCGCATGGCCGCGGGCAGGTCGCCCTCGTAGTGGACGGAGATCAGGTGGGCCACCACCTCGGCGTCGGTGTCGGAGGTGAAGACGCAGCCATCGGCCTTGAGGCGGTTGCGCAGCGAGACGTAGTTCTCGACGATCCCGTTGAGGACGATGTGGACCTGGTTGGTCGTGTCGAAGTGCGGGTGGGCGTTCTCCTTGGAGACCTGACCGTGGGTCGCCCAGCGGGTGTGCCCGATCCCCGTGCAGGCCGTTCGCGAGGCCACCGCGACCGAGCCCTGGCCGGCGACCTCGTCCACCGCCTCGCGCAGCGATGACAGGTTGCCGACCGCGCGAACCGATTCGACCTGCCCGTCGGAGATCATCGAGATGCCGGCGCTGTCGTAGCCCCGGTACTCGAGGCTGGTCAGTCCGGCGAGAAGCAACTCCTTGACCGGACGGCGCCCGACGTAGCCGATGATTCCGCACATGAGCGACCTCCGAGGAAGCGAAAGCCGCCATCCGGCGGCTCACCCGTCTGACGGGGGAAGCCATGATAGTGGCCTCGGAAACCGGCCACGATCCGCTCGGGCCCAGCACATCGCTGGCCGATGGCCTAGGGTCCGGGCCGGCATGAGCAGGGTCAAGGAGCGCAAGCCCCGGCGGGCTCCGGTGCGTCCGTGCGGGCGGGATCGACCCGAGCGCGTGCTGGTCCTGTGCGCCAACATCGGCGAGGGGCACGCGGCCGCCGCGCGCGCGACCGCGGAGCAGGTCCGCCGCCGCCGCCCGGGCGCCGAGGTGGTGATCGAGGACGGCATCGCGGCGATGGGGTCCCTTCCCCGCTGGGCGCTGGAGACCAACTCGCGCGTCCAGTTCCGCTGGCTTCCGGGGATGTTCACCCTCACCTACCTGCTGCTCATGCACTGTGGGCCCGCCCGCCGATTGGGGATGTTCCTCCTCAATGCCGTGGGCGGGGGGCTCCTGCTCGAGCGCATCCGCGGGCACCGGCCCGACGTCGTGGTCTCCACCTATCCGGTGGTGACCGCCCTGCTGGGCCGGATGCGCGAGCGGGGGGAGCTCGAGGTGCCCGTCGTGGCGACGATCACCGACCTGACGGGCCTGTTCTTCTGGGCCCACCCGGGCGTCGACCTCCACCTGGCGGCCTACGAGGAGTCCCTGCACATGGTCGAGCGGATCGCCGGGCCGGGCCGGGCCCACTGGATCCAGCCGCTGATCGCCTCGGAGTTCCTCTCCCCGCGCTCGCGCGCGCAGGCACGCAGGACGCTGAGCCTCGCGGACTCGGACAAGGTGGTCCTCGTCTCGGGCGGAGGCTGGGGCGTGGGCGACCTCGAGGGAGCGGTCCGCACGGCGCGCGAGGTGCAAGACGCCACCGTGCTCTGCGTGTGCGGGCGAAACGAGGCGGTCCGCGAGCGCCTGACCGATGCGTTCCTGGGCGACGAGCGCGTCCGGGTCCTGGGCTTCGCGCTCAACATGAGCGACCTGCTGGCGGCGGCCAACGTGGTCGTGCACTCCACCGGCGGGGTCACGTGCCTGGAGGCTCGCGCCCGCGACTGCCCGGTCGTCGTCTACGGCTTCCCGGTGGGCCATGCTCGGGCCAACGCCAGGGCGATGGACCGGCTGGGGCTGGTCAGGCAGGCGGGCTCCCGGCGAGCCCTCACCCGGGCGCTCGAGGAGGCGCTAGGGCGCTCCCCTTCTCCGGCGCCCCTGGCCGATGCGCTGCCCGACGCCGGCGCCCTCGTCGTCGCCGCGCGCCCGGCGCCGCGCCCCGCCCCCCAGCCGCGCAGCCTGGTGCGACAGCCCCTGGCCTGGGCGGCGGCCTCCGTGCTGCTCACCGGCTGGCTGCTGCTAAGCGACGATCCCTATCCCGTGATCGCGCGGGCCTTCGAGGCCGAGCCGCTGACCACGCTGAGCACCTCGCGCCCCCAGGTCGGCCTCGTCATCGAGGCGCCCGCCTCCGACATGCCGGCGGTGGCCGCCGACCTGCGGCGTCGCCATGCCCGCGCGTCGTTCGCGGCCACGGAGTCGCTCCCCGCCTGCACGATGGCCGCGCTCAAGGGGTCAGGCGACGGCGTGCTGGCCGTCCCCGGGCCGAGGGGCACGACCGCGTGGCTGCACACGAGCCGCTGGCTGCGGCGGCGCTCGTCGACCCTCGTGCCGCCCCGGGCGCTCTACCTCGTGCCCGACAAGGGCTTCTCCTTCGGCCAGTACGTGCTGGCCCGCGGCTACGGGCGACCGGTGAGGGGCGCGGTCCGGGTCGGGTCGGACCGGTCCGACCGGGCGTCGATCTCGCCACGGCCGGGGGAGATCGTCGTCGTGGAGCTGTCGCGCTGGCCGGGCCCGTCGCGCCGGTCGCTGTCCGAGGTGCTCGGCCGGCTCGACGAGGCCGGGCTGTCCGCCGTGCCGCTCGATGCGCTGGTCGCCCCCTCGGCGACGAGGACACCGACGGCGCGCGAGCCGGCCACCGCCACTGCGCCGCCCAGCGTGACGACCAGAGAGACCAGGAACACGACGGTCCCGGGGCCGCTGAGCTGCCAGCTCTCGCCCGCGACCAGCGGGGCGAGCAGCACCGGAACCAGGACTTGAACCACGAAGACGAGCGGCACGACGCGGGTGGCCGGCTGGGACTGAAGGGCGCTCATCTCGCTGACTCCGCCGGCGGTCCCCACGGCCAGCACGGCCGCCACCCACGCCACCGCGGCCACGCCGGCGTCGGTCGCCAGGGCGTCGGAGACGAACTTGGTGGCCAGCGCGGCGTCGGCGTAGAACGCGCCCGCGCTCACCGCGACCAGCACGCTCGCCCGGGTGCGAGCCCCCAGCCCCAGGCAGGCGGCACCCCCCACCGCGACCGCGACGGCGGCCGCGATCTCGGTGACCAGGGCCGCGTGGCCGGCGACGCGCTCGGGCGCGGCGGTGGTGAGGCCGGCGACCCCGAGGATGACCGCCAGCACCGCGATGGCCTGCACCGCTCCCACCCGCTCCCGGAGGGTCCGGACGCCGGCGAGGAGGAGCACGACCAGGCCGACGGCGAGGGTGGGCTGGACCAGGCTCAGCGGGGCCAGCGAGAGGGCGGCGGCCTCCAGGCCCCAGCCGACGAGGATGATGGCCGTGCCGGCGATCCAGCGCGGGCGCTGGACCAGCCGGCCCAGCAGCGAGAGCCGGAACGCGTATTGGGAGGGCACGCGCCTGGCGTCCAGCGCCTGCAGCACGACTCCTCCGTTGTAGAGCAGGGAGGCGGCAAGGGCGAGGCCCATGCCGAGCAGGCGGGCGGTCATGGCTTGGCTCGAAGATAACAGCCGCCCACTGGCCTGCCTGGGCGCCGGGGCCCTGGCCGCCCACGCCGCGCCGTCGCTGGGCGGGGTGAGTGAGACGGTGGCGGGGTGGCTCGGCGTGCAAACCCGGCTGGCGTCGGACGCGGGGGTGGCCCTGACATTCGACGACGGCCCGCACGCCGAGGGGACGCCGGCGGTGCTCGAGCTGCTGCACGCGGCCGACGCGCCCGCGACCTTCGTCCTGGTCGGGGAGCAGGTCGAGCGCATGCCCCGGCTGGTCGGGGAGATCGCCGCCGCGGGGCACGAGCTCGGCGTGCACTGCCAGCGCCACCGCAACCTGCTGCGCCTCACCCCCTGGCAGGTGCGCGACGACCTGCGCCGCGCGGAGGCGGTGATCGCCGACGCGGCGGGCGTCCGGCCCCGCCTCTACCGACCGCCCTACGGCATCCTCACCGGGCCGGCGCTGCTCCTGGCGCGACGGCGGGGATGGAGGACGGCGCTATGGTCACGCTGGGGACGCGACTGGCAGGGACGCGCCACCGCGGCGTCGATCAGCCGCCGCGTGCTCGACGGGCTCGCTCCGGGCGAGGTCGTCCTCCTCCACGACGCCGACCACTACAGCGCGCCGGGCTCGTGGCGGCGGACCGTCGGCGCGCTCCCGGCGATCCTCGACCAGCTCGCGGGAGCCAGGCGGCCGGTGCGTCTGGACTGAGCTCGGCTCAGCCCCCGGCCGCCTCGATCACCTCCACCAGGCGCTCGCACGCGGCGCACGCCTCCTCCTCGCTGGGCGCCTCGGCCATGACCCGCACGAGCGGCTCGGTCCCGCTGAGGCGCACCAGCACCCTGCCGCGGCCCTCGAGCACGCTCGACTCCCGCTCGATCGCCTCGCGCACCGGGGGGCCGTCGAGGACTCCCTCGGGGGTGGCCACGCGCACGTTGACCAGCCGCTGGGGCAGCTTGCGCATACCGTCGCGCTCGGTGAGGTCGCGCCCGCCGAGGGCCTCGAGGGCCAGCAGGGCGGCGGCCACCCCGTCGCCCGAGGGAGCGAAGCCGAGGTCGATGATGTGGCCCGACTGCTCGCCGCCCAGCGCCCATCCCCGCGCCACCAGCTCCTCGAGGACGTAACGGTCGCCCACCGGCGTGGTGGCCACCTCGATCCCGTGCTCGGCCATGGCGGCGTGGAGCCCGAAGTTGGTCATCACGGTCACCGCGATCCCGCCTCCCGGTAGGCGGCCGGCGGCATGCAGGTGGCGGCCGCAGAGGGCGATCAGCTCGTCGCCGTCGACCACCGTCCCGGCGCGATCGACGGCCAGCATCCGGTCGGCGTCGCCGTCGAAGGCGAAGCCGACGTCGTGGCCGCCCGCGACCACGGCCGTGGCCAGCGCCCCGATGTGGGTGGACCCGCAGCCCGCGTTGATGTTGCGCCCGTCGGGCTCGGCGGCGCGGGCGGTCACCGTCGCGCCCAGGCGCCGCAGGATCTCCGGGGCCGCCCGGTAGGCGGCGCCGTTGGCGCAGTCGACCACGACGTCCAGGCCGCCGAGGTCCAGCCCCGCGAAGCGCGTCTCGAGCTCGCGCAGGTAGTCGTCGAGGGCGCCGTGGAGCTCGCGGATGTGGCCCGGGCGTGGCGCGACCGTCGCCGGCGCGGCCAGCTGGGCCTCGATCGCCGCCTCGGCCTCGTCGTCGAGCTTGTGGCCGTCGGGGCCGAAGAACTTGATCCCGTTGTCCCCGAACGGGTTGTGGGAGGCGGAGATGACCACGCCCAGGTCGAGCCCGTAGCGGCGGACCAGCAGCGGGGCGGCCGGCGTCGGCAGCACCCCGCCGAGCAGGGCGTCACCGCCCGCCGCGGCCACGCCGGCGGCCAGAGCCGCCTGGAGCATCGGGCCCGACTCGCGAGTGTCGCGGATGACGACCACCTGAGGACGGCGCCCTTGGGCGCTCGGCGAGCGCCGCGTGGCCGCCGCGCCCAGGGCCAGGGCGAGCTGCGCCGTGAGCTTCTCTCCGACGGGCCCGCGCACACCGTCGGTGCCGAACAGCCTGCGCGCCGAAACGGGTCTGGCAGGGGCCGACACGAGCTAGGCGCGGACGCGCGGCGGAGGAGCCGCTACCGCTTGGAGAACTGCGGCCGCTTGCGCGCCTTCTTGAGCCCCGCCTTCTTGCGCTCCTTGACGCGGGGATCCCGGGTGAGGAAGCCGCGTCGCTTGAGCTCACCGCGCAGATTGGGATCGGCCTCGATCAGCGCGCGCGAGATGCCGTGGCGCAGAGCGCCGGCCTGGGAGGAGACGCCGCCGCCGTGCAGGCTGGCCACGACATCCATGCGGCTGTCGTAGCCGACGGTCTCCAGCGGCTGGCGGATGTTGCGCTGGAGGGCGGGGCGGGGGAAGTGGTCCTCGAGGGGACGCGCGTTCACGTGGTAGCGGCCGGTGCCGGGGCGCAGGATCACGCGGGCCACCGCGGTCTTGCGCTTGCCGGTCGCCCGGTAGCGGGCGTCCGCCCCGAGGTCGATGACGGCCTGCGCGGGGGCGTCGGCCTCGGGCTCGATCGCCACCTCGGCCTCGGTCTGCACCGGCTCGTCGGCCGGCACGTCGATCTCCTCGATGCCCCCCTCGATCGCCTCCCGCCCCAGCGGGTCGCTTCCCTCGGGCACGATGTCGACCTCGAGGTGCGCGCCCGGGATCTCGGGCCGGCGTCGCGGCTCCTCCTCGATGAAGTCGTCGACGGCGTCGGCGGCGGCATCGGCCTCGTCGGCCGCCTCGACCATCTCGTCGGTCGCCGCCTCGGCCGGGGCCGGAGTCGGCTCCTCGGGGGGAGCGTCAGCGCCGGCGTCGAGGCCGACGGCCTCGGATGGCGGGAGCTCGTCAGCCTGGGCGTCGGGCGCCGGGCTCTCGGTCTCCTCCCCCCGGCCGGCCGGCTCGGTGGGAGCCGCCTCGTCGGGCTGGTCGTCGGGGGCGTCCGCCTGGCCGGCGGGCTCGACGGGCTCGCTGCGCCCGGCCTCGTCGGGAGCGATCGGATCCTTGGGCGGCCCGGACTCGGGGCCCTGCTCCTGGGGCGCCGGCCCGGCCGGAACGTCGGTCTGCTCGGGGGCCTGGTCCTCGGGACGCTCGGCGTCGTCGGGGCGCTCGGTCTCTTCGGCCATCAGCTATCGATCTCCATGGGCGCTGGCTTCTGGGCGGTGTGGGGATGGTCGGGGCCGGCGTAGACCTTGAGCTTGGTCAGCTGCTTGCGACCCAGGCGGTTGCGGGGAAGCATGCCCCTGACGGCCTTGCGGATGACCTCTTCGGGGCGGCGGTCGAGCATCTCCTGGAGCGTGCGCGAGCGCAGGCCGCCGGGGTAGCCGGAGTGGCGGTAGTAGCGCTTCTGGGCGAGCTTGTCGCCCGTGACCGCGATCTTCTCCGCGTTGACCACGATCACGAAGTCACCGGTGTCGACGTGCGGGGTGTACTGCGGCTTGCGCTTGCCGCGCAGCGTGTCGGCGATCTGCGTGGCCAAGCGGCCCAGCGTCCGGCCGCTGGCGTCGACCACCAGCCAGTTGCGCTGGCGATCGGCTGGGGTGGCAACGTAGGTCTTCATCGCACGAAAAGAACCGCGCTGACGCCGCGCGGCTGCGCCCATCATAGGCCAAGCTCGCGGCCCGCACCTGCCAGGCTTGGTGTCGCGGTCAGCGGAAAGGAGGTGCGTGATGGATCGCAGGCAGTGGCCGAACCTGTTCGTCGTGGGAGCCCCCAAGGCGGGGACCACGTCGCTGTGGAGATACCTCGATCAGCACCCCGACATCTACATGTCGCCGGTCAAGGAGCCCGGGTTCCTGGCCGGCGCCGACTCCCAGGCGGCCATCCGCGACGAGGAGGCCTACCTCGACCTGTTCGCGGCGGCGCGCGGCGAGAAACTGCGGGGGGAAGCCAGCCCGTCCTACCTGGCCCGCCAGCAGGCCGCCAGGACGATCCGGCGCACGATCCGCGACCCCCGGATCGTCATCTCGCTGCGCGAGCCGGTAGACCGGACCCACTCCTCCTACCTGAGCCTGGTCAGCGACGCGGTCGAGGACCGCACGTTCCTGGAGGCGGTGAGCGACGACTTGGCCCGCCGGCGCCTTCCCGGCCGGCCCAACTACGTCAAGCCCAGCCTGTATGCCGTGTCGGTGCAGCGGTGGCTGCGCAAGTTCGGCGACGACGTCTTCGTCCTGTTCTTCGAGGAGCTGGCCAAGGACCCCGCGCGAGTGGTCCGAGCGCTCTACGAGTTCCTCGACGTCGATCCCTCCCCGGCGGACAGTCTCGTCGCCAAGCCCCACAACCAGTTCCGCGCCCCCCGCAACCGTGCGGTCGAGCGCCTGGTGCGGGCGCGGCGCCTCGGCCGCGCGGTGATCCCCCGCCGCGCGCGCGACCGGGTCTTCGAGGCGGCGATGAAGCCGGCCAAGAAGCCCAAGCCCGACCCCGAGTCGATCGAGCTTCTGCGGAACGTATTCGGCCCTGACGTGGCCGCCCTGCGCGAGCTCCTCGGCCGCGACCTGCCCCGCGCCTGGGAGCGTCGCTTCCCGGCGGGAGCGGACGAGCCCGCCCAGCGCCTGCGCCGCGTGCCCGATCGGGGGCCGGCTCCCTGAGCACCCAGCCGGTCCGGCGGTCCGTCGGCGGGTGCGGGGGGCCACCCGTGACAGCCCTAAAGCCCCGTGAGCGTGGCGGCGCGAGCACGCAAGGGAGCGACGACGCCGTCAGGCGAACAGCCACTAGCTCGGGTTTGGCGAGGGGCTGGGCGCCGCTGGCAAGGACCCACCGAGCGTGGCGTGCGGCTTGCACGCGAGCGAGGACACCGCCAGGCCCCCGGAAGCGCCGCGAGGGTCATTCCCACTCGATGGTGCCGGGAGGCTTCGACGTGATATCCAGCACCACCCGATTGACCTCCCGGATCTCGTTGATCATCCGCGACGCCACCTGCTCGAGCAGGTCGTAGGGCAGCCGAGCCCAGTCCGCCGTCATGGCGTCGTCGGAGGTCACGGCGCGGATGGCCACGACATAGCCGTAGGTGCGCTCGTCGCCCTGGACCCCGACGGTGCGGATGTCGGGCAGCACGCAGAACGACTGCCACAGCTCGCGGTAGAGGCCGGCGGCGCGGATCTCGTCCTGGAGGATGGCGTCGGCGTCGCGCAGGACGTTGAGGCGCTCGCGGGTGGCCTCGCCGCCGACCACGCGGATGGCCAGCCCGGGCCCGGGGAACGGCTGGCGCCACACCAGGCGCTCGGGCAGCCCCAGCTCCGCCCCCACCGCGCGCACCTCGTCCTTGAACAGCGCCCGCAGCGGCTCGACGAGCTCGAAGGCCAGGTCCTCGGGCAGCCCGCCGACGTTGTGGTGGGACTTGATCGTCGCGGCGCCGGTGCCGCCGCCGGACTCGATCACGTCCGAGTAGAGGGTCCCCTGCACGAGGTAGCGCGCTCCCTCGAGCCGCGCTGCCTCCTCGTCGAAGACCCGGATGAACTCGCGCCCGATCACCTTGCGCTTGGCCTCGGGCTCGCTGACCCCCCTTAGGGCGTCGAGGAAGCGCTGCTCGGCGTCGACGGCGACGAGCGGCACCTGGAAGTGGTCGCGGAAGGCGCGGATGACCTGCTCGCCCTCGTTGCGGCGCATCAGGCCGTGGTCCACGAACACGCAGGTGAGCTGGTCGCCAACCGCGCGGTGCACGAGCAGAGCGGCGACCGACGAGTCGACGCCGCCCGACAGGCCGCACACCACCCGGCCCTCACCCACCTGGGCGCGGATGCGCGCGACCTGCTCGTCGATCACCGAGGCCGGGCTCCAGTCGCGCGCGCAGCCGCAGAAGTCGCCCAGGAAGCGCTCGAGGATGGCCTGCCCGTAGGGGGTGTGGACGACCTCGGGGTGGAACTGGATCCCGTAGAGGTCGCGCGCCTGGTCCTCCAGCGCCGCCACCGGCGAGGCCGTGGACGAAGCCAGCGCGGTGAAGCCGGGCGGCGGGGCGAAGACCGTGTCGCGGTGCGACATCCAGCACGTCTGCTCCTCGGGCAGGCCGGCGAGCAGTCGGCCGGGCTCGAGCACGCGCAGGCCGCTGCGGCCGAACTCCCCGACCTCGGCCGGCTCGACGCGACCGCCCAGCTCGCGGGTCAGCAGCTGCATGCCGTAGCAGATGCCCAGCACCGGGACTCCGAGCTCGAGCAGGCGACGGTCGAGCGCCGGTGCGCCGTCGGCGTACACCGACGCCGGCCCACCGGAGAGGATCACCCCCCGCGGTCGCCGGCGCGCGACCTCCTCGACACCGACGTGGTGGGGCAGCAGTTCCGAGAAGACCCCGCACTCTCGCACCCGCCGGGCGATCAGCTGCGAGTACTGCCCCCCGTAGTCGAGGACCACCACTTCCTCGGTCGCGACCGGCGCCTCAACCTCGACGGCCTCCGCCGTAGCGAGGGGGGAGGGAGCCTCAGCGGCGTCGGTGAGGCCCATCGGGCGAGCGAAAATCAAGCATGGCAAGGACGCAGGGAGCGTGACGTGCGCGAGCACGCGAGCACGCGAGCGACCGAGGACGCCGCCAGGCGAAGATTTGCAGCCGCCCGATGGCCTCAGTCATTGACCAGCGCGACCGCCCGGCCGTTCGCCCCCATGCCCACCGACTGGTCGCGCTGGAGCTGCTTGCCCTCGGTCTGGAGCGAGGGCGCGACCATGAGCTCGGCCCGGTTGAACTCGGCGATGTCGCGGTAACCGCAGGTGGCCATCGAGGTGCGCAGGCCGCCCATGAGGTTGAAGGTGCCGTCGTTCTCGCGGGCGGGGCCGGTGAGGATCTCCTCCAGCGTGCCGTTCTGGGTGGTGTGAAGGCGCGCGCCGCGGGGCAGCGACGGGTGGAAAGTCGCCATGCCCCAGTGGAAGCCCCGGCCGGGGGCCTCGTAGGCCCGGGCGAGCGGCGAGCCGATCATCACCGCGTCGGCGCCGCAGGCGATTGCCTTGGCCACGTCGCCGCCGTTGCGCATTCCGCCGTCGGCGATGACCCGCACGTTGTCGCCGGTCTCCATCAGATGCTGGAGGCGGGCGGCGGCGACGTCGGCGATCGCCGTGGCCTGGGGCACGCCGATGCCCAGGACCCCGCGCGTCGTGCACGCGGCGCCCGGGCCGACGCCGACCAGCACCCCGGCCGCCCCCGTGCGCATGAGGTGAAGGCCCGTGTGGTAGGAGGCGCAGCCCCCGACGACCACCGGGACGGGCATCTCGGCGATGAACTCCTTGAGGTTGAGCGGGGGGCGCTCCTCGTCGGAGGAGACGTGCTCGGCCGAGACCACGGTGCCCTGGATGACCATGACGTCGAGGCCGGCCTCGAGCGCCAGCTCGTAGTGCGCTCGCACCCGCTGGGGAGTGAGCGAAGCCGCGACGACGACGCCCTCGGCCTTGATCTCCTCGATGCGCTGGGCGATCAGCTCGGGCTTGATCGGCTCGCGGTAGATCTCCTGCATCTCCCGCGTCGCCAGCTCCTTGGGCAGCTCGGCGATGCGTTCGAGCTGCTCCTCGGCATCGTCGTAGCGGGTGAAGATGCCCTCGAGGTTGAGCACCGCCAGGCCACCGAGCCGGCCGATGGCCCCCGCGGTGGTGGGCGAGACGACGCCGTCCATGGCGGACGCCAGCAGCGGCAGCTCGAAGCGGTAGTCGCCGAGCTTCCAGGAGACGTCTACGTCGTCGGGGTCGCGGGTGCGCCGCGAAGGGACGATCGCGATGTCGTCGAAGCCGTAGGCCCGGCGAGCCTTCTTCCCGCGCCCGATCTCTACTTCCATCGCGCGATCCTAGGCTGGGCGGCGGACGAGAAGACCCCGCGCTGGCGGGGTCGGGAGGAGCTGTGCGAGGCGGTGTCGGGCCGGGGGACCAACGCCCTCCCGATGGTACCAGCGGGCCCCCGGATCCCCGGCCGGTGATACCGCTCTTTGGGCCAAGGAGGAGCCCGACGGCTCCTCAGCCGACCTCGGCCGGCAGCTCCACCGGCTCCACCTCGACGTCGGCCGCGAGCCGCTCGACTCCGCGCGGCTCGATCAGCCCCGCGCCGAGGTGCTGGGTCGACTGGGCGCCGCACGCCACGCCGAAGCGCAGGCAGCCGGCGGGAGGGCTGCCGGTGTAGCGCGCGGCCACGTAGCCCGCGAGGAAGGCGTCGCCCGAGCCGACGGCCGCGCGGGGCTCGAGCGGCTCGATCCGCGCGCGGTAGAGACGGGGCGCCCCCTCCTCGAGGACCTGGGCGAAGCAGCCGTCGGGCGTGGTCATGATCCCCTCGCGGGCCCCGAGCTCGACCATCTCGCGCACGGCGATGAGGCGGTCCTCGTCGTCGTTGAACTCGTGCCCGACCAGGCCCTCGGCCTCGAGGACGTTCGGGCTGATCACGGCGGGCTCGGCCCTCACCCCCTGACGCAGGGCCTCACCGTCGGTGTCGAGCACGGTGGTGACGCCGAGCTTGCGCACGTCGCGCACCAGGCGGGCGTAGAGGTCGGAGTCGACTCCGCGGGGAAGGCTGCCGGCGAAGACGCAGATCTGGGCGCCCTGGGCCAGGTAGAGCAGCTTGTCGCAGAACAGCTCGACCTCCGGGGGCGAGACCTCTGGGCCGGGCTCGTTGATCTCGGTGGTCTCTCCCCCGTCCTCGCCGTCGGCGCGGATCGTCGGGTCCAGGACAGCGGTGTTGGTCCGCGACTCCTCGCGGATGCGCACGAAGTCGTTGAGGATCGACTCCTCGGTGAGCTGCTCGACGATGCGGGTGCCGGTCGGCCCCCCCGCGAACCCGGTCGCCACCACGGGCTGGCCCAGCCGCTTGATCGCCCTGGCGACGTTGACGCCCTTGCCGCCGGCCAGGCTGCGCTGCTCGACGCTGCGATGACGGCGGCCCAGGCGGAAGTTGGGCACCTCGAGCGTCTTGTCGATGGCCGCGTTGAGGGTGACGGTGATGATCACGCGGTGCCTGCCCTGCTCCCTTGGTCGCGAGCCCTGCGGCGCCGGCCTGTGAGGGCGAGCGCCGCGGCGCCGGCGGCCAGGGTGACCAGGGCGAGGGTAGCCGGTCTGCGCAGGGCGTCCCCGATGCGCGCTCCCAGCGGCGGGGCGGGGACGGCCCGGGCGGTGACCAGCCCCACCCGCGCGACGGGGCGACCGTCGATGCGCACCACGACCGCTCCGGCCGGGCTGCCGGCCGCGAGCGGCCCGTCCAGCTCGCGGGGGGCCTCGACGCTGGTCGTGGTCCGCTGGCCGTACCGGACGACCTGCGTGACCGGGCGCATGGGCTCCAGTGCGACGCGCTGCCCGTCGCGGTGGCGGATGGCCGCGCTGGCCACCGCCCTTCCCGGGCGCACGACCGTCACCCGGCGCACCTGGCGCAGGCCGTAGTCGAGCAGGGCGATGGTGTCGGCGTCCCGGCTCGCCTCGCTGGGATCGGCGAGCACGGCGCTGATTACGCTCACCCCCCGGCGTGTGGCCGAGCCCACGAGGACGTACCCCGCGCCCTGGGTGTGGCCCGTCTTTACGCCGTCGACGAACGGCTGGGAGCCGACGAGGTCGTTGCGGTTGTCGACCACGCGGGGCTCGCGCCCGCTGGTCAGGGCGGCGCGCGGCTCGGCCACGGTGCGGCCGAAGAAGGGGAACCTCCTGAGCCGGGCGGCCAGGGTCGCCAGGTCCGCGGCCGACGAGTAGTTGTCGGGGTCGTCCAGTCCGATCGGGTTGGCGTAGTGGGTGTCGCGCAGGCCCAGCTCGCGCGCGCGGCGGTTCATCAGCGCGACGAAGGCCTCGGGGGAGCCGGCAGCATTCTGGGCGAGGGTCTCGGCGGCGTCGTTGGCGCTGGGCAGCAGCAGGGCGCGCAGCAGGTCGCGGACCTTCATGCGCTCGCCGTCCTGGAGGCCGAGCGTCGACTCCACGGCGATCCCGTGGTAGCCGCGCGCGGTGAAGACCTCGTCGAGCGGGACCCGCTCGAGCACCAGCAGGGCGGTCATGAGCTTGGTGGTGCTGGCCACGGGACGGCGAGCGTGGGGCTGGCGGGCGTAGAGCACGGCGCCCGTATCGGGCTCCACGAGGATCGCCTCGGGCGCGGAGATCGCCGGAGGGGAAGGCGGGGCGGCGCTGGCAGGGCCGGGGGCCCAGCCCGCCAGGACGGCCAGGGCCGCGGCCAGCACACCCGTCCGCCACCCGCCGCGCCAGCTCGGCGTCCCGGCCGACACGCCCGTCCGCCACCCGCCGCGCCACCTCGCCGCCGCGGCCACCGCGCACGCCCCGCAACCGTCGCGCCGGCTCATGGACGCAGCTTCAGGCGCCGCCCGGGAGCCAGCGTCTGGGGATCGAGGCTGGGGTTGAGCGCCTCGAGTCGCGCCACCGGGACGCCTGTCCTGTCGGCGATCTTGGACAAGGCGTCGCCCGACTTAACGACATAGGTTCGGGGCGGTCGGCGCGGGTGGGCCGGGTGCGCGTTGACCGCCGAAGAGGGGGCGGCGGAACGCTCGCTCGAGCCCTGCACCGAGACGGCGACGGTGACCACCAGGGCGATCGCGAAGGCCACGAGCGCCGCCGGCGCGAGCAGGCGCACTGGGATGCGCTCGGGCATCGCGGCCCGGATGATAGCCCCCGCTCAGGCGCGCTCAGGCGCTCGACGCGGCGCTCAGGCGCCGGCGTGCGAGAGGCCCCACGCCGCCGCCCGCAGCTCCTCCGCGGCGGCCGCAGCAGCCGCGGCGGGCTCACCGCCGGTCCGCTCGTGAGCCTGGGCGATCGAGCGCGAGGCGGTGACCAGGCCGCCCGCCGGCCCGGGCCCGAAGGCGGGAGCGAGGTCGGCGACACGGCCGCCCTGCGCGCCGACGCCGGGCAGGAGGAAGACGGCTCGCGGCATCAGCTCGCGCATCCGCGACAGGTGACGGGGAACGGTCGCCCCGGTCACCGCCCCGACGTCGGACAGGCCCGACTCGCCGGCGCCCGCGCCGGCGCCGAGCTCCTCGACCAGCGCGGCCAGGCGCTCCCAGAGGGGCGACCCCCCGGCCAGCTCGAGGTCCTGCACGTCGGCCGCCCCCGGGTTGGCGGTGCGCACGAGGACGAAGACGGCCGCGCCGGCCGCGCGGGCCGCGTCGATCAGCGGCTCCAGCGCATCGCGACCGAGCAGGGGATTGGCCGTGAAGGCGTCCACGCCGAGTCCCGCGACTTCACCGGAGGGGGCGGGAGTCGAGCCGACCAGGGCCTGGGCGTAGGCGCCGGCGGTGACCGGCACGTCGCCGCGCTTGCCGTCGGCGATGGCCAGCAGGCCGGCGGAGCGGGAGGCCTTGAGGACGCGCGCGAGCGCCCGCCAGCCGGGAGCGCCGAGACGCTCGAAGCAGGCGAGTTGGAGCTTGACCGCCGCGCATGCCGGTCCGGCGGCCTCGATCAGCGCCTCGCAGTGAGCGCTGACCGCGGCCGCCGCCCACTCGGCGGGGTCGGCGCGCTGGCCCGCGGGGGCTCCGGCCTCCGCGGCCTCCGCCGACCCGGGCCACAGGCGGCCCGGGTCGGGGTCGAGGCCCAGGACGAGCTGCGAGCGGCGCTCGGCGACCTGGGCGGCCAGGCGATCGCCGAACGTCATGGCACGCTCGCCCAAATCGCCTGGCGGCCCGGGGCAGCGACGCGGCCCGGGGGAACCGGCTAGCCCTTGACGGCCTGCTTGAGCTTCGCGCCGGCGGTGAAGCGCGGGACGCGCGAGGCGGCGATCTGGATCGCCTCGCCGGTGCGCGGATGCTTGCCCTCGCGGGCGCCGCGCTCGGCGATGTGGAACTTCCCGAACCCGGTGAAGCTCACCTCGTCGCCCCGGTGGAGCACGTCCTGGATGCCGGTCAGCACGGCGTCGACCGCCGACTCGGCCTCCTTCTTGGACAGGTCCTGGCTCGAGGCCACCCGCTCTACGAATTCCGACTTGGTCACGTGGGTCCTCCTCGTGGGGGAAGCGTCGAAGCTAACAATGCCGGCGGGCATCGTGACTGCGGGGCACCCGACGAGCAGGCGCTATTTGCGGCTTTTCATGCCTCGGAACCCAGCGACGCGCCGGCGTCGACCGCGTCGATCATCGCCTCGGCGGCGGCCTGGAGAGCCTGGGCGACCTCGGAGTCCGTGGCCAGCAGGAGGGCCACGCCATCCTCGTCGTAGACCTTGGCGTAGGGGCGCCGCGACTCGCGGCGCCGGCGCAGCGCGCCGGCGGCCTCCCCCACCGCGGCGGTGACCGAGTCCATGCGATTGCGCGGCTTCACGATCGTCCCAGGCGGCCGAGCACCACCCGCAGGTCGTAGAGGGCGAGCGCCGGAAGGGCCGCACGCGCGGCGACGACGACTAGCGCCGCATCGTGGGAGCGTGAGGCGAAGACGGCGCCGCGCCCGGTTCCCACCTCGATCTCCGGCGCGTCGGTGGCGGCCAGCAGATCGCGGGCCGGGCCGGCGAGGGACGGGCTCCCGGCCAGCCGTCGACCGTCGGGCGCGAGCACCACTCCATCGCGGATGTCGGCGGAGATGTCGTGCAGCTCGTCGAGCGCCTGTTGAGGCGTGAGCGCGCCCGTCATCGTGGCCGGCGACAATACGCCACCGTGCCGCTCGGAAAGGCCGCCTGGCTGACCACCGTCGCTGTCTGCCTCATCACCGCCGGCCTGCTCCTGGCCCTCGGCTACTACGGCTACGGGGCGACCGCGGTGGCCGTAGCGGCAGCGGCGGCGATCAATCTGCGGTGAGGACCTACGGCCCGCGCAACCCGCGAGAGGTGTGAAGTGCCTCCGCCTTGGGAAGTGCCCATGCCGGGGCCCCCGCGCAACCACCTCCTGTATCTGACCGAGCGCGAGTCCCCGAGCGGGTGGATTGCGCGGGGCCAGTCAGTACCGCTTCGCGGTAGTGGTCCGTGGCCCCGGCCCCGCGCTCACTCCTCGCCGGTTGAGACCTCTGTGCCGGGCCGTACCCGATCCTCGGGCTCGAGGTGGATGAGGACGTCGGCGCCGCGCAGGCGCTGCTCGATGTCGGCCTGGAGCTCGTGGGCAGTGGCGTGGGCGTCCTCCAGGGTCGTGCCGGCGCGAAACTGGACGTGGAGGTCGACGTAGCGCCGCGCGCCGGCCCGGCGGGTGCGCAGGTTGTGGAACCCGACGACCCCGTGGGGAGCCGAGCCGCGGATCGCCTGGCCGATCGCATCGAGCTCGTCAGCCGGGAGCGCCTCGTCGACCAGCACCCGGGCCGAGCGCGAGAGGATGCGCACCCCCGACACCACGATGGCGGCGGCCACGGCGAGGGCGACGACCGGATCGATCCACCGCTGCCCGGTGACCTCGACCGCGACCAGCCCGATCAGGACGGCCGCCGAGGTCAGCGCATCGGTGCGCAGGTGGGCGGAGTCGGCGGCCAGGGCGGCGGAGTCGGTCGCGCGGGCCCGACGCGAGACGAAGGCCGACACCCCGAGGTTGGCCACGATCGAGAGCGCGATCACCCCGATGCCGAGCCCCAGCGTGTCGACCTCGCTGCCCCGCAGCAGCCGTCGCACCGACTCGAAGACGATGACCCCCGAGCCGACGAGGATCAGCATCCCCTCGATCCCCGCGGCCACGTTCTCGATCTTCTCGTGGCCGTAGCGGTGGCTCTCGTCGGCCGGTGCCTCGGCCTTGCGCACCGAGAAGAAGGCGACGACCGAGGCGATCAGGTCGATCGAGGAGTGCAGCGCCTCGGTGAGGATGGAGACCGATCCCGTGATCGCCCCGGCGGCGAACTTGAGGACGATCAGCGCGCTGTTGGAGACGATCGAGAGAGCGGCCGCGGGCGTGCGCCCCGGCATCGCGCCGTCGGAGATGACCGGCGCCGGTCGGCTCAGGCGGCCAGCCATGCCAGCAGCTCGCGCGCGGCTCGGCCGCGGTGGCTGATCGCGTCCTTCTCGGCGTCGGCGAGCTCGGCCATCGTCCGACCGTCGTCGCGATCGTCGGAAAGGAAGATCGGGTCGTAGCCGAAGCCCCGATCGCCACGGGCCTCGGCGGCCATCGCGCCGGTGCAGCGACCCTCGAAGACGTGCTCGGCGCCGTCCTGCTCCACGTAGGCGAGCGCGCACACATAGGCCAGCGCGCTGCCCGCCGGCGCCAGCGCTCGGAGCTTGGCCAGGTTGGCCTCGTCGGTGGCGTCCTGGCCCGCGAAGCGCGCCGAGTAGATCCCCGGGGCGCCGTCGAGGGCGGCGGCTTCGATGCCCGAGTCGTCGGCGATCGCGGGGCCGCCCATGGCCGCCGCCGCGGCCCGGGCCTTGACCAGCGCGTTCTCGGCGAACGAGCGGCCGGTCTCGGGCGGCAGGACGACGTCGTCGTCGAGCGCGGCCACCTCGTGGCCGGGCAGCAGGCGGGCGAATTCCCGCCGCTTGTGTGGGTTGCGGGTGGCCAGCACCAGCCTCACGGCGCGCCGGCGGCCAGCGCGCTGGCCTGGACCTCACGCAGCTGCTCGATCCCCCCGGAGGCGAGGGCGAGGAGGTCGTCGAGGTGGGCGCGCGAGAGCGGCGTGCGCTCGGCCGTGGCCTGCACCTCCACCAAGCCGCCCTCGCCGGTCATGACCACGTTGGCGTCGACCTCGGCCGCCGAGTCCTCGACATAGTCGAGGTCGAGCAACGGCTGGCCGTCGACGATCCCGCAACTGACGGCGGCGACCGTTCCGGTCAGCGGAGAGCGCGCGAGGCGCCCTTCGGACACGAGCTTCGCGCAGGCCAGCTCGAGAGCGACGTGGCCGCCGGTGATCGAGGCGCAGCGCGTGCCGCCGTCGGCCTGGAGCACGTCGCAGTCGACGTAGACCGTGCGCTCGCGCAGCGCGGCGAAGTCGATCACTCCGCGCAGCGAGCGGCCGATCAGGCGCTGGATCTCGACGGTGCGGCCATCGAGGCGCCCACGGGCCACGTCGCGCTGCTTGCGCTGGCCCGTCGAGGCCGGGAGCATCCCGTACTCGGCGGTCAGCCAACCGCGCTGCTTGCCGGCTAGCCACCGCGGCACGCTGTCCTCGATCGACGCGGTGCAGATCACGCGCGTCTCGCCGGCTGAGATCAGCGCCGAGCCGGTCGCCGTGCGCACGAACCCCGGTTCGATCGTGGTGGCACGCAGCTCGTCGGGCCGGCGGCCACCGGCCCGCTCCCGACCCTCGCCGCCCACGCGCTCGCTCATGCAGCCACCTCGGCGCCCAGCTCGACGTGGGCGACATCGCCCAGGGGCATCTGGAGGAAGCGGGTCCCCAGCGCGCGAAAGGCCTCAACATCCCCCGTGCACAGGAAGCGGTAGTCGCCCTCGCCGGCGCGCCGGCTGTCCAGGGCGCGCAGCGCGAGGGCGTGCTCGACCCGGCGGGCGACGGCCGCGCCCGAGGTCACCAGCGCCACTCCGCGACCGAGGGCGCGCTGAAGCATCGGGGCGACCAGCGGATAGTGCGTGCAGCCGAGGATCACCGTGTCCACTCGCGCCGTGCGCAGCGGCTCGCAGTACGAGTGGACGACCTCGACCATCCGCTGGTCGAAGAGCAGCCCGCTCTGGATCGCCGGCGCCAGGTCGGGGCAGGGCACGCTGACCAGCTCGACATGGGGATCGGCCGCCGCCACGGCGCGCGCGTAGGCGCCGCTGCTCACCGTCGCCGGCGTGGCCAGCAGGCCGATGCGGCCGCTGTGGGTCGCCTCGACGGCGAGCTGCGACTCGGGGACGACGACGCCCACGACGTCGACCGGTTGGGGAAGCTCCCCCACCCAGGCCTCGAGCGCGGGCAGGGCCGCCGCGGTCGCCGAGTTGCACGCCACGACGAGCAGCTTCGCGCCCTGGGCCAGCAGGAGGTCGGCGATCTCCAGCGCGAAGCGGCGCAGGTCGTCGGCGCTGCGTTGCCCGTACGGGAAGCGCGCGGTGTCACCGAGGTAGACGAAGTCCTCGTGGGGAAGCGAGACCAGCAGCTCGTGCAGCACGGTCAGGCCGCCCACGCCCGAGTCGAAGACGGCGATGGGAGACGAGGCGGCGGTGGACGCGGGCGCCGGCACGCCGGCCATGTTCTCAGACCGGCCAGCCGCCGCCCGGACGCCCGCGGGACACCTCCGCTGCTCACTTCACGCCGTCGAGGGCGGCCTTGAGCTTGGTGACGATCGTCTGCCCGATCTCGCCGCCGCCGATGTTGGTCTTGCGGGTCGCGGCCACCACGCCGGTGAGCACGATGGCTACCAGAAGGATCAGCGCGACGTACTCGACGGTGCCCTGCCCGGCGCAGGGTCTGCTCGTCGCGGCGTGCAGCCGCCCCATCACTCGATATGCCATGGAACCTCCCGAAGCTCGTTGACTGGAGGCCCGAGGGGGCCGCGTCCGAGTCTGCGGCCGACCGCGTCACGGGACCAGACGCGGACTGTCAGGAAAGTGCGCAGGGGCTCCCGCCCGCGGCCCTCGATCGCCAGCGCGCACTCGCTCGGCAACAGGGGCCAGACCGCCAACCAGGCCGGCCAGGGGCGCTCTATACTCGCCGCCTGGCGCGGGCTCGAGGCCGCGCCCTCTCCGTCATGGGGCTCCTCCAACGCATCGGCCGGGGACGCGCCGCGCGAAGCCAGCCTGGCCCCGCGGACACTGCCGAAGGCGCCCGAGCGGAACCCTTCGCTGGAGGCGAGCGTGACCCCGCCGCCCCGGCGGAGGCCTTCACAGCAAGCCAGCCTCGCCCCGCGAGCGTGGAAGGAACGACCGCAGCGGCCCCGGCGGCTCCCCCGGCCAGCGAGCCGGCCGAGACGCCGCGTCGGCCGGGTCGGCGCGAGCGCAAGCGGCTGAGCCGGCGCCTCAACGACCTTCACGCCCTGCGCGACCTCCAGCTGCTCGACCTTGGCGGCTTCGTCCTGGAGCTCTACCGCTACGGGCGCCAGCGCGACGACGGGGTCCGCGCCAAGCTCGAGCAGCTGATCGCCCTGGGACGCGAGCGCAGCGAGCTCGAGCGCCTCCTCGGCTCCGAGCGCACGACGCGCGAGATACCCCACCCCTCGGTCCGGGAGTGCCCGCGCTGCGCCACGCTCTACGGGACCAGCGACTCGCGCTTCTGCCGCCATTGCGGGCTCGAGCTGACCGGCGGCTCAGAGGGGACAGGCTCGCGCGGCGCGCAAGCGGAAGACCAACCCGGCGCCGCCGCCACCTCGGCCCCCGCGTCAGCTCCCACCCCCGCTATATCGGACGTGACACCTGCCTCTCCGCCGGCCTCCGCCGCCACCCCGCCGCCCGCCCCCCCGGCTCCGCAGCCGCCCGCCCCCCCGGCTCCACAGCCGCCCGCACGGATGTCACCGCCCACGCCGGCCTCCCCGACCCCAGGCTTCGGGCCGACCGCAGCACCGAGCCCTCCTCAGCCCGTCTTCCATCCCCCAGCCCCCGGAGGCGAGTCCCACCCCCCACCAGGCGCATCGGCCCCTTCGGCCTCGACCACCGCCGCCCAGACACCGCCCGGGACCTGGCTTCCTCCCGGCTCGCCTCCGCGCAGCTCCGACGCAGGATCCCAGCCAGCCCGGGGGGCGTCCTCGGCTGACTGGGTGCCGGAGGAGCTCGACCGCGAGCCACCCGCGCCGGCGTCGACGACGCAACCAGCCTCCGCCTCCCAACAGCCGGCGACCGTGTGGCAGCCCGCTCAGCCGTCGGCCTACGAGAGCGCCATGGGCACCGTGGACGCCTCCCCCCCGCAGGCGCCGGAGGCAGGCCCGGACGTTCCGGCCGACAACCGCGAGCCCCGGTGAGCACGACCTCACCAGCGCGCGACCAGGAGCTGCGCTGCCCCCACTGCCACGCCCGGCTCGCCCAGGACCAGGAGTGGTGCCTGGAGTGCGGCAGGGCGGTCGATCGTCGGCTGGTCGCCCCAAAGCCGCGGCGCCTTGCGCTCGCCCTGGCCGGCCTCGCCGTTGCCCTGGCCGCGATGGCCGTGGCACTGGCCATCGTCAGCCTGGCCAGCCGAGGCGGCTCGAGCCAGCAGACCGCGGCGCCGGCCCCGCCGCAGGCCACGGCCCCGCCGGCGACTGCGTCCACGCCCGCCCCGGCGTCGTCCACATCGACCGCCCGGAGTACGCCACCGCCGACGACGCCGGCCACCGCTGCCTCGGCGCCGATGTGGCCGGCCGGGCTCCAGGCGTACACCGTTGTCCTGGTGACGACCACGAGCCGGGCGACGGCTGAGCGACGGGCCCAGCGCCTCGTCGCCAGGGGCGCCGACGCGGGCATCCTCAAATCCGACGACTACGCGTCGTTCTCGCCCGGCAACTGGATCGTCTGGCGGGGCCGCTACCAGAGCAGGGCCAAGGCGCAACAGGCCCTGGACCTGCTGCGCAACGCCGGGACCAGCGCCTATCTGACCTTCGTGCGTCGGCGAACGTAGCTCCGCGGTCTGCCCGGCCGTTCGCCCGCCCCTCCCGGTCACCGCAGCGGCGGGTGTGCCCGTCCGGCCAACCCCACCGACCGCGACCTACGTCGGAGCCCCCGCTTCGTGCAGCGCCGGCCAGGCGGCCGCCACCCGGGCGATCGCCTCCCGCGTCAGCGGATCGACGGGCACCCCGTCCTCCGGCGGCGCCGATGACGCGCTCATGACCTCGAGCGTGACGGCGACCGAGCGCGCCAGCGGCCCGAGGGCGTAGCCGCCCTCGAGCACCATCCCCAGCGGCACGTCTCCGAGCTGCGCGCACAGCCGCAGCAGCGCCGCCGTCATGGCGCCGTATCCCGCGTCGGTGACCGAGCAGCCGGCCAGCGGGTCGTCGCGATGGGCGTCGTACCCGGCCGAGACGAGCACCAGCTCGGGGGCGTAGCAGCGCGCCAGCGGTACGACCAGGTGCTCGACCAGCGACACGAACTGCGGGTCGCCAGCGCCCGGCGGGACCGGCAGGTTGACGGTGTAGCCGGGCGCGCCCGGCCCGCCAGTGTCGCGCGCCGCCCCGGTGCCGGGATACAGCGGCCACTGGTGGGTCGAGACGAAGAGGACGCCGTCGTCGTCCCAGAAGATGTCGTTGGTCCCATTGCCGTGGTGGACGTCCCAGTCGAGCACGAGGACGCGCTCGCAGCCGTGGGCGTCGCGCGCCCGACGGGCCGCGACCGCCACGTTGTTGAACAGGCAGAAGCCCATGGCCCGCGCGGCCTCGGCGTGGTGGCCGGGCGGGCGCAGGGAGCAGAAGGCCCCGCGGGGCCGGTCCGGCGCTTCGCCGAGCAGGAGGTCCACCATGTGCATCGCGCCCCCGGCCGCGTGCAGCGCCGCGCGGTAGGAGCCGGGGCTGGTCACCGTGTCGAGGTCGATGGCTCCGCCGCCGCGCTGCGAGAGCGCGCGGATGGCCGCGACGTGGTCCTCGGGGTGCACGGCGGCCAGCGCCTCCGGTGCGACCTCGGGCGCCTCTACCCGCCGCAACCCAGGCCATCCCCGCCCCTCGAGCTCGGCCTCGATGGCCACGATGCGCTCGGCACGCTCGGGGTGGGGCCCGGTGTCGTGCTCCAGCGAGAAAGGGTGGCGCAGGAAGGCGACCTGCTCAGGGGCGGACCCGCCTGGCGAGGGCATCGCGGGTACCGTAACTGCGCCGACGGGGCGGCCCCCTGACCATGGAGACACCGCCGATCATCGAGGCCGACCTGGCCGTGGTGGGGGCGGGCGCCGCCGGCCTGTTCGCCGCGCTGTGCGCCGCGCGCGAGGGCGCTCGGGTCGCCCTCGTGTCGGCCACCCCGCTGGCGGAGTCGGCGTCCTACTGGGCGCAGGGCGGGCTCGCGGCGGCGCTGGACGCCGACGACTCCCCCCAGCGCCACCTGGAGGACACGGTGGCCGCGGGGCGGCGGGTCGTGCGCACCTCGGCGGCCGAGGTGCTGTGCGCCGAGGCCCCCGATCGCGTGCGCGACCTCGAGCGCCTCGGGGTCCGCTTCGACGCCGATCGCCAGGGCCGGCTAGCCCTCGGGCTCGAGGGCGGCCACAGCGCCCGGCGCGTCGCCCACGCCGGCGGGAGCGCGACCGGCCGCCGGGTCACCCGGCAACTGTCGGCCGTGGCGGCCGAGGAGCCGAGGATCGAGGTGCTCGAGGGCCGGCGCGCCACCGTCCTGTGGACGGCGCAGGGGCGCTGCGCCGGCCTGACGTGCGACGACGGGCGAGCGGTGGCCAGCCGCGCGGTCGTGCTGGCCACCGGCGGCGCGGCCGCGCTGTGGGCGCGCACCACCAACCCGCCCGGGGCGGGGGGCACGGGGCTACTCCTGGCCCACGCCGCCGGAGCGGCGCTGGCCGACCTCGAGCTGATGCAGTTCCACCCCACCGCGGTCGCCGCGCCCGGACGAGGCAGGGAGGGAGCGGACGGCTTCCTCGTCACCGAGGCGATCCGCGGAGAGGGCGCCACCCTGCACGACAAGGCCGGCGAGCGCTTCGTCGACGAGCTGGCGCCGCGCGACGAGGTCGCCCGGGCCATCGAGGCGCGGCTCCGCATGAGCCCCCACGCGGCGGTGACCCTCGACATGCGCGCGGTCGACCCCGGTCGCTTCCCCAACGTCTTCGCCGCCCTGCGTCGGGCGGGGATCGATCCCTCGCGCGAGCGTGTCCCGGTCGCGCCCGCGGCCCACTACCTCATGGGCGGGATCGCCACTGATCTCGACGGACGCTCGACGCTCGACGCCCTCTACGCCGTCGGCGAGTGCGCGTGCACCGGCTTGCACGGCGCCAACCGGCTGGCCTCGAACTCCCTCACCGAGTGCTTCGTGTTCGGCCGCCGCGCGGCCCTGGCCGCTCTCGACGAGCCCCCCGTGGTCCACGCCGGGCGGCCTCCCTCGAGCACTTCGATCCCCCGTCCCTCGACCGCGACGCGCGAGGCGGTGTGGCGACACGCGGGCCTTGCACGTGACCCCGACGGCCTGGCCTCCCTGTCGCAGGACCCCCACCCGCTCGCCCGGATGGTGGCGGGGTGCGCACTGGGCCGCGCCGAGAGCCGGGGCGCCCACCAGCGCACCGACCACCCGGCCGCCGACCCGGCGCTCGATGGCCACCATGCCGTGGTCAGCGGCGATGGGCCGCCGCGCTTCGAGCAGTGGACGTGATCGCGCGCCCGCCGGCCGGTTCGGTTTTCCCGAAACACCGTAGTGGCTCTTAACGCTGATTTAACAAATCGATCGTTCTCAACTTCACAGGGCCTTCCCATACTCGGCGCGCCGGAGAGAGAGCCGAAGAGGAGGTAGAGGGAGAGAGATGTATCGCTTCAGCCGCGCGATCTACCGTGAGCTGGCACCCGAGATCATCGAGTCGGGGTGCCCCTGGCAGCCGACCCGCAACCACGAGCACGTGCTGCGCGCCTGCGAGGCCGCCGTCGAGCGCCTGGCCAACGACCGCCACTACTTCGCCCGCCCCGCTCGGACGCTGTTCAACGACATCCGGGGCTATTTCCCGGTGTCCGTCCAGCGTCGGGTGTGGGCCGTGGTCGAGCAGTACATGCGCTGTGCCGACGAGTTCCTCGCCCGCGCGCCCCGCCAGGGCGTAGACGCGAACGGCAACCCCCTCCAGTGCCGAGCCACGACCCGCAAGGGCACTCCGTGCCAGCGCATGCCGCTGCCCCACAACGGCTACTGCCCGTCGCACCAGCACCTGGCCGAGACCGAGGACGTCGCCTCGGTCGCGGCCCGCGAGCTGACCACGCTGGCCGCCTGACGACCGCCGACCGCCGACCGCCGACCGCCGCGCATCGTCGCGCCCGGCGGCCGCGCGCGCCGGGGTAGACGCCCCGGCGTAGATTGCGACGCGTGAGGGCGCCAGAGGGCGAGCCGGCCACGCCCGGCGCGGCCGGCTAGAGATGCTGCTCGGGGTGGACGTCGGGGGCACGTTCACCGACGCCGTCGTCGCCTGCGACGGACGGCTGCATACCGCCAAGGCGCCCACGACGCCCGAGGACCAGTCCGAGGGGGTGATGACCGCGATCGAGGCCGCGCTGCGAAGCGCTGGCGGTCAGCCCGGCGACGTCGAGGCCTTCGCCCACGGCATGACCGTGGCCACCAACGCGCTGCTTGAGAGCCGCGGGGCCCGCACCGCGCTGGTCGCCACCGAGGGCTTCACGGACCTCATCGAGCTGGGTCGCCAGGCCCGGGCGGACCTCTATCGCCTGTGCGCCGCGCACCCGCAGCCGCTCGCCGGGCCGCAGCTGCGCTTCGCCGCCCCCGAGCGCATGGGTCCGGCCGGGCCGATCAGGCCGATGGACGCGAGCGCCTGCCGCTCGCTGTGCGACGAGCTGGCGCAGGCCGATCCCGAGTCGGTCGCCGTGGTGCTCCTGCACTCCTACCGCCACCCCGAGCACGAGCGGGCCATCGGCGCCGCCCTGTCGGACCGCCTGCCCGGTGTGCACGTCTCGCTCTCGCACGAGGTGGTCGGCACGTTTCGCGAATACGAGCGAGCGGCGACGACCGAGGTCGACGCCGCCCTCTCCCCCCTGCTGGCCGGCTACCTGGAACGGCTCGCGCAGCGGGCACGCGAGGCGCAACTGCCGGCGCCGGCGATCATGCAGTCCAGCGGGGGGCTGGCCGACGGCGAGCTGGCGGCCCGCCACGCCGCCCTGACCGTGCTCTCGGGCCCGGCGGCGGGGGCGGCCGGCGCCGCTCACGTGGCCCGCGCGGCCGGTCACCGCGACGTCCTGTGCTTCGACATGGGCGGCACCTCCTGCGACGTCTGCCTGATCGAGGACGGCCGAGCCCGCGAGACGACCGGGCGGGAGGTCGGCGGGCGACCGCTGGCCCTGCCCATGCTCGACGTCCACACCGTTGGCGCGGGCGGGGGGTCGGTGGCGTGGCGCGACGCCGGTGGAGCCCTGCGGGTCGGCCCCCGCTCCGCCGGCGCCGACCCCGGCCCCGCGTGCTACGGGCGCGGGGGTCGCGAGCCGACGGTCACCGACGCCAGCGTCCTGCTCGGCCACCTCGACCCCGAGAGCGAGCTGGCCGGCGAGGTGCGACTCGACCGGGAGGCCGCTCGCGAGGCGGTGGCGAGGCTGGCCGGCGAGCTGGGCATCGCCGAGCGCGAATGCGCCGAGGGCATCGTCCGGGTGGCCGCGGTGGAGATGGCCCGGGCGCTGCGCGTGGTCACCGTCGAGCGCGGTGTCGACCCCCGCGACTACGCGCTGCTGGCCTTCGGGGGCGCCGGCCCGATGCACGCGGGCGCGGTGGCCGACGAGCTGGGCATGGACCGGATCCTCTGCCCGCCGGCCTGCGGCGTGCTGGCCGCGCTGGGCCTGGTCGTCGGCGAGCGTCGCCGCGACGCCCAGCGCAGCGTCCTGGCCGCCGGCGAGGACCTCACCCCCGCCGCGCTCGCGGGGCCCTTCGAGGACCTGGCCCGCGAGACGCGCGCGGGGCTGGGCGACGAGGCCGCCGCGCTGCGCACCACCTACGAGATGCGCTATCGCGGCCAGGCCTTCGAGCTCCCGATCGAGGGCGGCGGCGAGCCACTCGACCCGCAGGAGCTGCGGGCCTCCTTCGCGGCCGCGCACCAGGAGCGCTACGGCTACCGCGACGACGAGGCCGCGGTCGAGCTGGTCTCGCTGCGGGTCACGGCCATCGCGGGCGGCGCCGAGGTGCGCCTCTCCCCGCCCGACGAGCAGCGCAGCGAGGAGCCGGCGGGGTCGCGCCCAGCGGTGCTCGGCGGCGAGGAGGTCGAGGCCGCGGTGTGGCGCGGCGTTCCGGCGGACGGTCGCCGCGTCACCGGGCCGGCCATCTGCGAGCTCCCCGACGCCACGCTCGTCGTGGCGCCGGGATGGAGCGGCGAGGCCCAGCCCGCGGGAGCCATCCTGCTGGAGCGCGAAGCGTGAGCGAGGCGCAGCCCGCCGAAGCCATCCCGCTGGAGCGCGAGGAGTGAGCGAGGCGCTCGACCCCATCGCCCTTCAGGTCATGACCGGCGCCCTGCGCGCGGCGTGCGAGGAGATGGGCGCCGTGCTCGTGCGCGCCGCCCACTCGGCCAACATCAAGGAGCGCCGCGACGCCTCGACCGCGCTGTTCGACCCCCACGGGGAGATGGTCATGCAGGCCGAGCACATCCCGGTCCACCTCGGGGCGATGCCGGCCGCGGTCGCCGCCGTGCGCGACGAGCACCACTCGCCGGGCCGCTCGTGGGTCCTCAACGACCCCTACCGGGGCGGGACGCACCTCCCCGACATCACCGTGGTGACTCCTGTCTTCGCCCAAGAGACGGGCGGCGACCTCCTGGCCTTCTCGGTGTCGCGCGCCCACCACGCCGACGTCGGCGGCCGGGTCCCGGGCTCGATGCCCTCGGACTCGCGCCGGCTCGACGAGGAGGGAGTGGTCATCGAGCCGCAGGTCCTCGACCGCGCGGCGATCGAGCGCCTGGCGTCCCGCATGCGCCAGCCGGCCCAGCGCCGCGCCGACCTGCGGGCGCAGCTGGCCGCGAACGACGCCGGCGCTCGGCGCGTGCGCGAGCTGGTCAAGCGCCGGGGAGCCAACACGCTGCGCGAGGCGATGGAGGCCGTGCTCGACTACGCCGAGCGGCGCACCCGCGCCTGCCTGACCGAGCTGCCCGACGGCACGCGCCGGGCCCGCGATCGGCTCGAGGCGCCCGAGGGCGACCTCGAGCTGGAGCTCGCCGCGACCGTCGAGGGCGACTCGCTCGTGCTCGACTTCGCGGGCAGCGCCGCCCAGCACGAGGGCAACCTCAACTGCCCGCTGGCCGTCACGCGCTCGGCCGCCTACTTCGCGGTGCGCGTCCTGACCGACCCCGACATCCCCCCCAGCGCCGGGGCGCACCGGCCGATCGAGGTGCGAGCGCCGGAGGGGTGCCTGCTCAACGCCAAGCCGCCGCATGCCGTGGTGGCCGGCAACGTCGAGACCTCCTCACGGGTGGCCGATCTCATCCTCGCCGCCTTCGGACGCGCCCTGGGCCAGGGGACGATGAACAACCTCACGCTCGGCAACCGCGACTTCACCTACTACGAGACGATCGGCGGAGGCCAGGGCGCGTGCCCGGACGCCGCCGGCCCCAGCGCCGTCCACGTGGCCATGAGCAACACGCTCAACACCCCCGTCGAGGCGCTCGAGCTCGAGTTCCCGCTGCGGGTCGTCGAGTACTCGGTCCGGCGGGACTCGGGCGGGGCGGGCGCCTTTCCCGGCGGCGACGGGGTGGTGCGCGAGCTCGAGGCGCTCGCGCCCATGGACTACTCGATCCTCAGCGAGCGCCGCCGCCATTCCCCCACGGGAGCGCAGGGAGGCGAGCCGGGCGCCCGCGGGGCCAACCTCCTCGACGGAGAGCCGCTCGAGCCCAAGGCCAGCGGCACGCTGCGTCCCGGCCAGCGCCTGCGGATCGAGACTCCGGGCGGCGGCGGCCACGGCGCACCCCGAACGTGACGGCGGACCAGCGAGGCATGAGATCGGCCCCGGCGGGGAAGCACCGGGCCGATGGAGGAGGTCCTGCGCAGCGCCGTCCACCACGTCTCCCTCGTCGTCGAGGCCATCGGCGCGCTGGTCATCGCCGTCGGAGTCGTCGTCGCCTTCGTGCTCTACGTTCTCTCGGAGCTGCGCGTCCGGCCCTCCTCCTACGAGGCCGTCCGCCTCACGCTGGGCCGGTTCCTGGCCCTGGGGCTCGAGTTCCAGCTCGGCGCCGACATCCTGGGCACCGCCGTCTCGCCGTCGTGGGACGAGATCGGGAAGCTGGCCGCGATCGCCGGGATCCGCACCCTGCTCAACTACTTCCTCGGGCAGGAGCTCGAGCGGGCGCGAGCGCAGACGCCTCCCGGCGCCGGACTTCCCGATCCGGCGCCAGCCGCCGACGTCGCGGGTCGATGAGCCATGCTCCCCCGTCGATCCTGCGCGCGGTCGCCTTTGCGCCCGGCGTGATCGGCGTGGTGGTCGTCGCGGTCGGGGTGCTCAGGGCCCTGGGCCTGCCGGGCGCCGGGAGGGCCCACGTCCTCGGCGAGGCTCTGCGCCTGGGCCTCGACTTCCTCCTGGCCGCCGGGCTCCTGCGCCTGGCCACCCTGCCCGACGTGCGCAGCCTCGCCCTCGCCGCGGCCATCGTCGCCGTCCGCCGCGTGGTGGGAACGGGCGTGGGCTTCGCCGAGCGGGCGCTGAGCGCCGACCCTGCGACGGGGGCGCCGGGCCGGGGACCACCGGCGGCCACGCCGTAAGCGATGATCTGACGCCGTGGAGCGCGTCGGCTTCATCGGGCTGGGGATCATGGGCTCGCGCATGGCGGCCAACCTGCGCCGCGCGGGCTTCGAGCTGACGGTCTTCAACCGCACCGCCGCCACCGCGCGCGACTGGGCGGCCGAGCACGGCGCGGCGGTGGCGGGCAGCCCCGCCGAGGTGGCAGCGGCCAGCGACGTGGTCGTCACGATGGTCGTCGACGGCGACCAGGTCGAGGGCGTGCTGCTCGGCGGCGAGGCCCCGCCCGCCCCGCCGGTCCTCGACGGAGCCCGTGAGGGGCTGCTGTGCGTCGACATGGCGACGATCGCCCCCGCACAGACCCGCCGGATCGGCGCCGCCCTGGCGGAGCGGGGCGTCGCGTTGGTCGACGCCCCGGTGACCGGCTCCGCGCCCAAGGCGAACGATGGCACGCTGACCATCATGGCCGGCGGCGCGCCCGAGGACTTCGAGCGGGCGCGCCCGCTGTTCGAGGCCATGGGTGAGCTGGTGGTCCACGCCGGCCCGCTGGGCCACGGGGAGGCGATCAAGCTCGTCAACAACGCGGTGGCGGCCATCAACGCCGCGACCGTCGGCCAGGCGCTGCTGGCCGCGCGCCGACAGGGACTCGACCTCGACCGCCTGGTCGAGGTCATGGGCGCCGGCTCGGGCGGCTCGGCCATGCTCGAGCTCAAGGCCGGCCCGATGCGCGAGCACGACTACACGACCCTGTTCAAGCTCGACCACATGCTCAAGGACGTGCGCCTGTGCCTGGAGGAGGGCCAGGCAGCCGGCGCGCCCTTCCCCTTCGCCGCCCTCGTGCGGGAGGTGCTGACCGCGGCGAGCGGCCGCGGGCTGGGCGACGCCGACTTCGCCGCGCTGGTCGAGGTGCTCGAGGGGGAGGCCGGGACGCGGCTCTGAGCGCCGGCCGGGCGGGGGAGCGCGACGGCGCCCCCGGCGTCCCCTCCCGCAGAAAGCGCCCGGTTCCAGGGAAGTTTGGCGCTCCGAGCCCTATTGCGTAGAATGCCGCCTCCCGCGGCGAATCACCTTATGGCGCCCGGGGCCACTCCGCAGAACGCCGGACCCTTCGTTTTTCGCAATGCCGATCGCTTTCAAGGAATGGGCTGTCACCGTGCGCGCGCTGGCCGAGGGCGAGCAGCTGGTGACCCTGCGCAAGGGCGGCATCCGCGAGGCCGAGCGCCACTTCAACCTCGACCACGAGCGCTTCTTCCTCTACCCGACCTTCGACCACCAGCGCATCGACCTGGTGCGCGAGTCCCACCGCCCGGAGCTGCGTCGCGCGCTGGAGGAGGGAGTCTGGGCCGACCGTGAGCCGCCGGCCCACGCCTGGACCCAGGACGGGGGGATCGAGCAGCCCGACCGGGTGCGCATCCGCGCCTGGGCCGAGGTGGCCGGCCACTACACGATCACCGACCCGCGCTGCGTGGACGCGCTCTCGCCCTTCTACGTCTGGACGCCCGACTACGCCGAGAAGCGCCTGGCCTGGAAGCGCCGCCATCCCCTGCACGTCCTGCTCCTACGCACCTACCGCATCCCCCGACCGGTCACCGTCAAGGTCCGCGACGAATACGGAGGCTGCCGCTCCTGGCTCGAGCTCCAGCGTGAGCTGCCCTTCGAGGGCACGCCGGTGCTCTCCGACGACGAGTTCGAGCGCGCGGCCGAGGCGATCGAGGCGATCGCCTCCGACGCCACGCCGGCGATGGCGTAGTGGCCCGTCCGGCGCATCCGCACCGCACGAGCCACTAGGGCCGCCCCCGCGGCCGGCGCGCTGAGCCAGGGAATCGACTCGCTGCTGGGCGGCGCCCGCCGGGCGCTGTGCCTGGGGATCGGCGGAGGCGGCGACGTGGTCGGGGCGCTGGCCACCGCCGAGCTGGCGAAAAGCCTGGGCCCCGCCGCGACCGTGGGCGGCGTCACCTGGGAGCGCCGGGTGGTCGATCCCCTTCCGGGCCCGCGCCCCCTCGACGAGGTGGTCGGCGCGGAGCGGCTCAACCATGCGGTGGCCCTGGCCGGGCCGCAGACCCGCGGACCCGGGGGCTTCCTCTTCGCCGAGTCGCGCATGGCCGCGGCGCTGGATGAGCCGACCGTGCTGGTCGACCCCTCGGTCGGTCCGCGGGCGGTGGCCGCCGGGCTGGCCGACGCCTGCCCGAAGCTGGGCTGCGACCTGGTCATGCTCATCGACGTGGGCGGTGATGTCCTGGCCCATGGGGACGAGGCCGGGCTGGCCAGCCCGCTGTGCGACGCGGTCATGCTCGCCGCGGCCCCTGCGCTGGCCGTCCAAGGCCTGGCCGTCGGGGCCGGGGTGTTCGGCGCCGGCTGCGACGGCGAGCTCACGGCCGCCGAGGTGCTCGAGCGCATCGCCGAGGTGGCCGCGGTCGGCGGGCTCCTCGGCGCGTGGGGCCTCACCCCGGCCGCCGCCGCACGGTTGGCGCACCCCGCGGCGGCCATCCCCACCGAGGCCAGCGCCCAGGCGCTGCACTGCTTCGCGGGAGAGGTGGGCCAGACCGCCATCCGCGGCGGGGCGCGCAGCGTCGCCCTCTCTCCCCTCGGCGCCCTGACCTTCTACTTCGACCCCGGGGCGGCGATCGCCACCTGCGCGCGCCTGGCCGCGGCGGTGACCGATGCCGCCCACCTGGCCGAGGCCAACGCGCGCCTGCGCGAGCTGGGCATCGCCACCGAGCTCGACGCCGAGCAGGCGACCGGGTCCGAGGCCTAGCACCGCTGGCGCCGGCGTCACCGCCGCGACCCCGGCCAGCCCGGGACTGCTGCCTCGCCCGGATCGCGGGCGCTAGGCTGCGCTCCCCGGGCACCGTCAAGGAGGAGCTTTGTCGAGGTCGAGGTCGAGGTCGAGGTCGAGGTCTAGGATCTTCGCGCTGGCGTGCCTCGGCTGCTGGTGCCTCGCCACGGCGCCGCCGGCCTCGGCCCAGCTGCCCGGCGTCGGACCGCCCGTCCCGCCCTACCGCACGGGAGACTTCGGCGGCTTCCACGACGTCCTGCCGCCCGGGACCAACGGCCTCGACAACGATGCCCAGCTCGCCGCCTTCCGGACGACCGGCGCACGCCCCGCCCACAACGACGACCAGCTGCCGCTCTACCGCGACCTGCTCTACGCCGCCCCCGGCCTCTCGGGCTCCCAGCTGGAGAGGTTCTACAAGGACTCGAGCTTCGGGGTGCGCCCGGGCGACGTCGAGCGCACCTACCACCCCGGCGGGCGCACCGACGTGACCGTGGTGCGCGACCGCTCCTACGGCGTTCCCCACGTCTATGCCACCACCCGGGCGGGCGCCGAGTACGCGCTGGGCTACGTGGCCGCCGAGGACCGGCTGTTCTTCATCGACGTGCTGCGCCACGCCGGCCGCGCCGAGCTCTCCTCGTTCGCCGGGGGCGACCCCGGCAACCGCGCGATGGACCAGGGCCAGTGGCAGATCGCCCCCTACACCGAGGGCGACCTCCAACGCCAGTACGACCAGGTCGACGACCTCTACGGCAAGGAGGGCCGCCAGCTCCAGGACGACGCCACCGCCTACGTCGCCGGCATCAACCAGTACATCGTCGAGGCCAAGCTCGACCCGGCCAAGATGCCGGTGGAGTACGCGGCGATCGAGAAGCCCCAGGGGCCCGACCCCTGGAAGGTCACCGACCTCATCGCCACCGCGAGCCTGATCGGCGGGATCTTCGGCAAGGGCGGCGGTGAGGAGGTGAGCTGGGCAGGCCTGCTGGCCGACTTCCGCCACCGCTTCGGAGACAAGCGCGGCCTGGCCCTCTTGCGCCAGTTCAGCGAGGCCCACGACCCCGAGTCGCCGACCACCGTCCACGACAAGCGCTTCCCCGACCAGCCGTTTCCCAAGGGGCTGCCGTCCAGCGCCGCGCTGCCGGACTCCGGCACGCTCGATCCGGCGCCGGTGGTGGAGAGTGGGACCGACGCCGGCAGCGGCGGCAGCGACTCCTCGAGCGGGTCTGGCGACTCGGCCACCTCAAGCGCGCAGGCCACGGTGGCCGGGCTGCGCGGCGTCCTGGCCTTCCCCTCGGCCAACTCCAACGCCCTGGTCGTGTCCGGGCGCAAGTCGCGCTCGGGTCACCCGGTGGCGATCTTCGGGCCCCAGGTGGGCTACTTCGCGCCCCAGATCCTCATGGAGCAGGACGTCCACGCCCCCGGGCTCGACGCCCGGGGGGCCACCTTCCCCGGCGTGAACCTCTACGTGGAGCTGGGCCACGGCCGCGACTACGCGTGGAGCGCGACCTCGGCCGGGCAGGACATCGTCGACACCTTCGCCGTCGACCTGTGCGAGCCCGACGGCTCCAAGCCAAAGCTCGGATCCGACCACTACCGCTACAAGGGCAAGTGCCTGCCCATGGAGGACCTGCGGCGCACCAACGTGTGGACGCCGAACGCCGCCGACCAGACCCCGCCCGGCACCCAGACCCTGCGCGCCCAGCGCACCAAGCTGGGGCTCGTGGTCGCCCGGGCCAAGCTCGACGGCAAGCCCATCGCCTACACCCGCCTGCGCACGACCTACCTGCACGAGATCGACTCGGCGCGGGGCTTCGCCGACTTCAACGACCCCCACAGGATCCACGACGCCCGCGACTACCAGAAGGCCGCCTACAAGATCGGCTACACGTTCAACTGGTTCTACGCCGACGATCGCGACGTCGCCTACTTCAACTCGGGCAACAACCCGGTCCGGCCAAAGGACGTCGACCCGCTCGTCCCGACCAAGGCGAAGTTCGCCTGGCGAGGGCTGGACCCCTCCGACAACACGGCTCGCTATACCGCGTTCGCCCACCACCCGCAGGTCATCGACCAGTCCTACCTCACGAGTTGGAACAACTCGCCGGCCCCTGCCTACGCCGGCGCCCCGCCTGACGTATTCGGGCCGGTGTACCGGTCACAGCTGCTCGACGAGAGCCTGCGCCCCCGGCTGGCCGGCGGCGACATCAGCGTGCCCAAGGTCGTCGACGCGATGGAGAACGCCGGCACGGTCGACCTGCGCGGCGACAAGGTCCTGCCGCTGGCCCTGAAGGTGCTCGGCGACCAGAAGGGCGACTCCCAGCTGGCCGACGCCATCGACAAGCTGCGGGCCTGGAAAAAGGACGGCACCCACCGCATCGACCGCGATCGCGACGGCCACTACGAGCACAGCCGCGCGGTGGCGATCATGGACGCGTGGTGGCCCAAGCTGCTGGAGGCGGAGTTCGAGCCGGCCATGGGCCACCGGCTGTTCAAGGCGCTGCGCGCCCGCCTCCAGTTCGACAACGAGCCCAATAACCACGGCGACCACCTCGGCTCGGCCTACCAGGACGGCTGGTACAGCTACGCCAACAAGGACCTGCGCACGCTGCTGGGCCAGAAGGTCAAGGGCCGCTACGAGACGAAGTTCTGCGGGGAGGGCGACCTGCGCCGCTGCCGCCAGGCGCTGGCCGACTCGCTGCGCAACGCCCTCAAGGTGGACAGCTCGCAGCTCTACGGAAACGACGAGGTCTGCAACAGCGATGAGCGCAAGGGCTTCAAGGGCGACGACCAGGCGTGCTACGACGCCATCCGCTTCCGTCCGCTGGGCGGGATCACCCAGCCGCTGATCCCCTGGGTCAACCGCCCGACCTACCAGCAGGCGGTCGAGGTCCAGGGCCACCGCCAGCGCTGAGTGAGCAGCGTCACACCGGGTGTGCTGCGGCCCGGTGACCCTCGGACGGTAGGGTCGCCCACCGAGAGGGTCTGATGGCCTCGTCCCAACAGAGCCGCCACTCGCCAGCCACAGGGCTGCGCCCCCCGCGCCGCCCCGGCGAGCCGTCGGCCGACCCCGAGCGCCGCGACGGCCGCGCTCACCGGCTGCACGCGCGCCGCGAGCTGGCCGACCGCGCGCTGGCCGAGCCGGGCCTCGAGCTCCTGCGCCACCTGCGGCCGCGCTTCGCCCTGTGCCTGGCCGGTTCGAACTTCGTCGGGGCGGTGCTGGTCTACGTATTCCTGGCCTACGTCGCGCCCACGCCGGTCGTCGCCGATGCCCAGCGGGTCTCCGAGGTCAACCTGATCGGGTTCGTCGCGGTCCTGCTCGTGTCCATGCCGCTGGGGACGTTCGTCGCCTTCGCCGTGGGGCGGCCGACCCGCGAGTGGCTATCCGCCGATCGCCTGCCCGACGAGCGCGAGCGCCGGCTGACCCTGCAAGAGCCGCTGCGCCAGGCGGGCGCCGAGGCGGTCATATGGGTGATCGTCGCTCTCGTCTTCGCCGCCGTCAACGCCCCCTACTCCCTGGCCCTGGGCGCGCAGGCCGGCGCGACGATCATGTTCGGCGGGGTCGCCACCTGCGCGCTGAGCTACCTGCTCTACGAGCGCACGATGCGGCCGATCACCGCCCGCGCGCTGGCCGGCGGCGCGCCCGACCACGCCGTGGTCCCCGGGGTCACCACCCGCCTGGTCCTGACGTGGGCGTTCGGTACCGCCGTGGTCATCATGGGCATCGCCGAGATTGGCAGCGACGTACTCATCGGCATCCCGGCCACGCGCGAGAAGATCGCCTTCACCGTGCTCTACCTCAGCCTGGTCGGCCTGGGCGTCGGCCTGGCCACCATCTTCGTCGCCGCGCGCTCGGTGGCCGACCCGCTCGAGTCCGTGCGCAGCGCGCTGGCCGAGGTCGAGGCGGGCAACATCGACGTCGAGGCGCCGGTCTACGACGGCAGCGAGGTCGGCGTCCTCCAGGCGGGCTTCAACCGCATGGTCGCGGGCCTGCGCGAGCGCGAGCAGCTGCGCGACCTGTTCGGCCGCCACGTGGGCGAGGACGTGGCCCGCCAGGCGATCGAGCGTGGCCTCGAGCTCGGCGGCGAGGTGCGCGACGTCGCCGTCCTCTTTGTCGACCTGATGGGCTCCACCACCCTCGCCGCCACGCGCGACCCGCGCACGGTGGTGGCCACCCTCAACGCCTTCTTCGGCGCGGTGGTCGAGGCGGTCAGCCTGCACGGCGGCTGGGTCAACAAGTTCGAGGGCGACGCCGCGCTGTGCGTGTTCGGCGCGCCCACCGCCCACCCCGACGCCGCGGGCAGCGCGCTGGCCACCGCCCGGCGCCTCCAGGCGCGCCTGCGTCGCGAGCTCCCCGACGTGCGGGCGGGCATCGGCCTCTCGGCCGGCGCGGTGGTGGCTGGCAACGTCGGCGCCGCCGAGCGCTTCGAGTACACGGTGATCGGCGACCCCGTCAACGAGGCCGCCCGCCTGACCGAGCTGGCCAAGACCGCGCCCGAGGGCATCGTCGCCTCCGAGGCCATCCTCGCCCGGGCGGGCGCGGCGGAGACACCCCACTGGGAGCTGGGCGAGGAGCGCACGCTGCGGGGGCGGACCGCGGCCACCCGGCTGGCCACCCCCCGCTGAGGCTGGCTGCCTCCCCCGCGTAAGCTGGCGCGGTGGCCTGGGTCGAGTCGGTCTCGCCGTCCTTTCGCGCGCGCCACGAGTCCGAGGACGTCGACGACGCCGCGGCCCTGCTGGATCAGCTCGAGCGGGCACGCGACTCGCTGGGAGAGCTCTTCCCCAGAGCGCCGGGCGACCTCACGCTGATCGTCCACGGCTCTACCGTTGCGCTCTACCTGGCCCAGCCCTACCTGCTGGCCGCCCGCGCCCTGACCGCGCCCGCCGGCCGGCGCTACCTGGTCGGCTGGTCGGGAGCCTACGAGGTCCACGTCCTCGCTCCCCGGCTGCTGCGGGGGCGCGCCTCCAACGTCCCGGGCTCGCGGGAGCTGCTGAACCTGGCTCCGAGCGCGCTCTACGCGAGTGTCGTGGTCGGCGCCAACAACCCCGAGCTGCCCCCGCCCTTCTCGTTCCCCAGCTTCATGCGCTATCAGCGCTGGGCATGGCTGGCCCAGGGAGCGGCTCAGTACTTCGCCGGCCAGGTGCCCCACCTGCGCCCGGCCATAAAGCGCCGCCTGCACGAGGGGCCGGCGCCCTCGTTTCCCCCCGGCCTGCGCGACGCGCCCCTGCTCGGGGGAACGGTGCTCGACCTGCTCGCGCGTGAGGAGGGGGCCGGGGCCGCGGCGCGCCTGGCCTGCCGGCTGCATCCGGGCGGCGCCGAAGCGGCGCTGGTCAAGGCGTTCGGCGAGCGCGATCTGCGCCACACCGAGGAGCGCTGGCGCCACCACCTGGACCGGCTCGCCGCCGCCTGACGCGCGGTCAGCCCAGCAGCTCGGTGCCGATCCACAGGACGACGGCGACCACGGCCAGCCCGGCGAGCAGGCCGGCCAGGAGGCGCAGCGGCGACACGCCGCCCCCGGAGTGGCCCGGGGACAGCTCGGCCTGGAGCAGGACGTCCCGGGCCGTCGGCGCCCCCGACGAGGGGACGAGGACGTCGCGCGGCCCGGCGGCGAGGTAGTCGGGCACGTCGAATCCCCGCGACCGGCGCAGCATGCTCGGCACGCCCTCCTCGAGCAGCATGCCCTGGATGAACTCCGCCTCGGCCTGGTTGCGCCCTGACGCCACCGCCACCAGGTCGCCTTCGGAGAGGTGGGGCTTGATCTTGCGCGCCCGCTCGTGGCGGTCGCTGGCCGGCGCCTCGAGGCCGTCGGCGCCGGCGTAGACGAGCGGCATCTTGCAGCGGGCGCAGAAGCGTCGATCCAACGGATAGCTGAGCGCGCAGCTCGGGCAGACCAGCGGCTCGGGGGCCATCGGCCCACTGTAGATCACGCCCTCGCGGCCCTCGCCCGAGCGCCGCCGCCGTGGCGGGCGCGTGCTCGCCGCGTCGCCGCCCCGCTCGGCCCGGGCGCCCCCGCCGGGGCCGTGGCCGGGCGCGCCGGTCGGGGTCGCCCCGCTACGCCGCGTCGACGACGGTCAGCTCGGCGTCCTCCACCCGCCCGTCCACGATCCGATAGGCGCGGACCTGCGGCTCGTCGGCGGCCAAGCCGACGATGACGTAGAGCGCGTGGGGGTGAAAGGCGAGGTTGACGTCGGTCTGCGACGGATAGGGCTCGCTGCGGGTGTGCGAGTGATAGATCGCCCCGAGGTCGAGCCCGGCGTCCTCGATGGCCATCTCGATCCGGTACTGCTCGCGCGGCTCGAGCTCGTAGCGCAGCGGGCTGGCCGCGGCGTTGGTGGCACGGTGGACCTCCACCGCCTGACCGTCTCGCGCCGCCACCATCCCGCAGCACTCGTTGGGTGCCTCCTGGCGGGCGTGCTCGACCATCGCCGCCAGCATGTCGCGCGAGATGCGCACGGCGGCGAGGCTAGCAACCGTCCCGCCGCCGGCCCGCGACCGCCGGTGCGGCCGGGTCGCAGACCCGCCCGTTACCGGCGTCGCCGGCCTACTTCGCCAGCTTGGGGATGTCGTGGTCCTCGTCGTCGTCGCGCTCGCCGCCCGACAGCGAGTCCTTGAACTCACGCAGGCCCTTGCCGACCGCGCGGCCGGCCTCCGGCAGCTTCTTGGGGCCGAGCACGATCAGGGCGATCGCCAAGACGACGATGAGCTCCATGGGTCCGATGTTGCCGATCATCTTGCTCCTTACTCTACGACTACCCGCGCCACCATGAAGCGGTGGAAGGTGCAGTAGTAGCTGTAGGTACCCGGTTTGGTGAGCTTGACCCTTCGCGACTGGCCGCGCGTCAGCGTGCCCGTGTCGAAGGTCCGCCCGTCGTCCGACGTGGCGGTGTGGGGGGCGCTGTCGCGGTTGGTCCAGGTCACGGTGCCCCCGGCCTTGACCCTCACCGCGGCCGGCTTGTAGGCGAAGTTCACGATCGTCACCCTGGCCGCGGCGACCGGTGCGGCCGATGCGGCGCCGCCCTCAGCGCTCGACGAAGCTCCTCCCGTCCCGGTCGCGGCCGTGCCCCCCTGACCGCCGCACCCAGCGAGCCCCAGGAGCGCGACCGCGGTGAGCGGGGCGGCCATGCGGCGCGCCCTGGGGGGGATCTGGCTGCTCACCGGGTCGCGCTCCTGTGCCTCGCGGGCTACTTCTGACCCGTCTCGAAGGCGTTCGGGAAGGGGTTGCGGCTCAGCGCCTGGCGCAGGACCACCAGGTGCTGTCCCTCGTTGGCCATGATCGAGGCGCCAGCCTGGAGCAGCTTGGCGTCCTTGAGCTTGCCGTGAGCCTCGTAGTAGGCGTGGACCGCCATCGTCTCGAGCTCCACCGCAAACATCGCGATGTCCTTCTGGCTCTTGACGCTGGACAGCGGCTTGAGCAGCGCCTGGTTGGGCCCCTTGGGCGCGGTCCCGCCCAGGCCCTTGAGCGCGGAGGTGAGCGCGTTGGCGTGCTCCTGCTCCTGGCGGCGGATGATCCGCACGACCTTGGTCGTGGCCGAGTCCAGCTTGCCGCTCTTGAGGGCCGCGTCGTAGGCCGCCACCGCGGTGTTCTCCAGCTGGATGGCCGAGGAGACGATCTGCGCGTCCCCGCCGGCCTGGGCGAACGCGTTGCGCGCGCCGAGCAGGGCGGGGATCATGGCCGCCCCGAGCACGGCGCCGCCGGCCGTCAGGCCGCGGCGAACCGCCTCTCGCCGGGTGGCCTCGTACTCCGCGATGACCGCCGTGTCGGCGTCGCCGTCGCGGATGATGAGTCGATCAGACATGTGGCGTTCTCCTTTTCGAGATCGATCCGCGTGGCTACTTCTTGCCGGTGACGAAGGCGTCGGGGAATCCCGGCTTCATGCCCAGCCCCTGGAGCAGGAACGTCACGTGCTCGGCCTCGTCGGTGGTGATCGCCGCCGCCGTCTGGCGCAGCTTGGGATCCGAGAGCTTGGGGATCGCGTCGATGTAGGCCGCGATCGCCGTGTTCTCGATGTTGTTGGCGAACTTCAGGACCCCCATGGCGTTGGAGAGCTTGGGGAAGTTGTAGGCCGAGGCGGGCTTGGCCTTGTTCGGCGTTCCGCCCATCTGCTTGATCGCCTGCATTAGGCCCTGGGCGTGCTCCTGCTCCTGCATGAGGATCTGCTTGGCCGCCTTGAGCGTGGCGCCCTTGAGCAGGGGCGCGCCGGCCGTGTAGGCCGCCACCGCCATGTGTTCGAGGTCCAGCGCGCTGTTGAGGATGGCGACGTCGCCGGAGCCCGACTTGCCGGTGCTCTGGCCGCCTCCACTCGTGCTCGTGCTCCCGCCGCCGTTGCCGCCGCACGCGGCCAGCAGGACGGCGGAGCCGCCGGCCAGGCTCACGCCCGCCGTGCTGAAGAACGCTCTGCGAGACCGATCGTCGCGCAGGAACTGATCGACTTCCATACGTCTGCCTCCCTGACTCGAGGGTTGCCCTGCAGACCCTGCGTGGCGGGAGACGAAGCGGATCAGTCGGCGAGCGCCGGGATCACCACCAAACGGTGGAGTCGAGATCGGCGATCTCGTCCACCGGCTTGGTGTAGATGCCCGACGACAAGTACTTCCAGCCGTCGTCGCAGACGATGAAGACGACGTTGCCCTCGTCGAGCTCCCCGGCGATGCGCACGGCGATCGAGGCGATCGCGCCGGTGGAGACGCCGGCGAACAGACCCTCCTCGTCGAGGAGCCGCCGCGTCCAGACGATCGCGTCGCGGTTGGTGACGAAGATCTTGCGGTCCAGCAGGGAGATGTCGATGATCGGCGGGATGAACCCGTCGTCGAGGGAGCGCAGACCCTGAACGGGCTCGCCCTGCATGGGCTCGGCGGCGACGACCTTGACCGCGTCGCCCAGCTCCTCCTTGAAGCGGCGCCCGACGCCCATCAGGGTCCCGCCGGTCCCCAGGCCGGCGACGAAGGCCGTGACGTCGTAGTCGAGCTCCTCGAGGATCTCCGGTGCCGTGCCGTGGTAGTGGGCGCCGGGGTTGGCCTGGTTGCCGTACTGGTAGGGCATGTAGTACGAGGCATCGCCCTGGGCCATCTCGAGCGCCTTCTCGACGGCGCCGTTCGAGCCCTTGGCCCCCTCCGAGTAGACGATCTGCGCGCCGTACATCTCCAGCAGCTGCGTGCGCTCCGGGGTCACGTTCTCGGGCATCACGACCTTCAGCGGGTAGCCCTTGCGCGAGCAGATCATGGCCAGGGAGATCCCGGTGTTGCCCGACGTCGGCTCGAGGATCGTCTGGCCGGGAGAGATCGCGCCACGCTCCTCGGCGTCCTCGATCATCGCCCGGGCGACGCGATCCTTGACCGAGCCTGTGGGGTTGTGTGACTCGAGCTTGGCCCAGATGCGCACGCCGGGCTTGGGCGAGAGGCGCTTGAGCTCGACCAGCGGCGTGTTGCCGATGGCCTGGACGATGTCGCCGTAGCGCCCGCCACAGGGCCGGTTCTTCAGGTCCGGCTGGGCCATTACTTCAGGAAGTGTAGCGGGGATCACCGCGCATCGGCAGTGCCGATCGGGTGGTCGGGCGGCGGCCCCACGGCGTGCGCGCCGAGCCGGAGGATGTGTACGGTCCTTTGGGACTGAGCATGCGCGACTCCCTATGACCGAAGCGCCGCGAGGTCCGACGAGCGACTCCAGCCCGCGGGAAACCGTCGAGAGCTTCCTCGCTGCGCTCAAGGCGTCCGACGTGGAGCGGGCCGGGGACTTGCTCAGCGAGGACGTCGCCTACACCAACGTCTCGCTCCCGACCGTTCACGGGTCCGCTAGCGTGCAGCGCCTGGCAAGGGCGTTCTTCGATCGCGCCGGTGGCGGCTTCGACTTCTACCTGCATCGCATCGTCGCCCAGCGGAGCACCGTGCTGACCGAGCGCACGGACGTCCTGATCCTCGGGCCCGTCCGCATGCAGTCCTGGGTCTGCGGCGTCTTCGAGGTACGCGACGGACGAATGCGCCCTCTGGCGCGACTACTTCGATTGGGGCGACATCACCGTGGCGTTGGTCCGCGGGCTGGTCGGCGCGGTCCTCCCGAGCGCGCGGGCGCGGCCGCCGGCGCGCAGACGGCAGGCGGAGTAGGCGCACAGCTAAGCCACCCCGCCGGCCATGGCGGCCAGGATGACGCGCAGGACCGGGGGCATGCGCACTAGCGCGGGCCGGCTCACAGCAACGGCGTCGAGGGGTGTTCCGACACAGGCGAGGCCTCTACGCCGGCGTCCTGCACGCGGGAGTCGACAAGCCGATCAGCCTCAAGGTCTCACCCACCGAGACCACCGCAAGCCTGACCTGGTACTGCGGGACGGAGCGCCAGCAGCAGCACATCACCGCCGGCCACGCGCTGATCCGATATCCGCGCTGGGGCCTTCCACTTCGCGCAGTACCCCGGACAGCGACTCGGCTTCTCGGCCAGCGGCCGCTTCACGACCACCACCCGCGCCCTGGTCCACCTCCAGCCATACACCTCGGCCTGCACCGACCAGCGTGGGGGCACCACGGTCCTCACGCTCTCGTAGCGCAGCCCGACCGCCCATGTGCTGGCGATCACGGTCGGCTCTCAAGAGTTCCTCCTGCCCGGCGGAATCGGAGTCGGCGACAGCCTCGATGACCTGCGCTCGCGCTATCCGGTCAGCTGCCGCGGTAGGCGGCGGCGAAGCCGAATCCAACACCCCCAGAGCTGCGTTCTGGTGACGTCCGGCCCGCGCTACACCTATCTCGGGATCAGCTCGGCGGACGCCGACCCGCCGGAGGGCAGGGTCCACGCAATCGAGATCATCAGCCGCCCGATCCCGGATCGAAGGACCAGCGCTACGCCGGGTCGGTCCCGCCCGCCGGCGACCCCTCTGGGGTCGCATCCACCAGCGCCCCCGTCAGCTCGGCCCGCGAGCGGATCCCGAGCTTGCGGTAGACGTTTCCCAGGTGCATCTCGACCGTCTTGCGGGTCACGAACAGAGCCTGGGCGATGGCCGGGTTGGAGGCATCCTCGGCGGCCATGGTGGCGATCCTCAGCTCGCTGGGTGTAAGGGCGTCGCGTCCGGTGACACGCGGGCGGCGCGGGCGCGCTCCGGCCACGACGAGCTCCTGCCGGGCGCTTTCGGCCAGCGCCGAGGCGCCACAGCGATGGGCCACGTCGAGCGCGGGCGTGAGTCGTTCGCGCGACTGCACCCGCTGGCCGGCGCGGCGAAGCGCCGCTCCCAGCGTCGCGAGCGAGTATGCGTGCTCCACCCGGGCCGTGGAGGCCTCGAGCAGCTCAACCGACTCCGACAGCAGCTCGACTCCCTTCGCGCCTCCCTCGAGGACGCCCGCCACGCGCAGCGCGAGGCCGATCGCGGGCGGCGAACCGAAGCTGCGCGCGAGCGCGAGCTCCTCGGCGGCGAGCCGCCGGGCTTCCTCCTTATCTCCCAGTCGGGCCAGGGCAAGCGCGGCGCTGGATCGCCACGGGACGATGGCGGGATTGCGGATCCCCCACTCCGTCCATCTCCGTCCGCACAGCAGGAGGTCGTCGAGCCCCTCACGAACAGCGCCCTGAGCCAGCCGCAGCCGGCCGCGGCTGTGCAGCAGGTGGTTGACGGTGATCGGCGGTCGCTCGGCGGCGAGGAGCGCGTCGAGCCCAGGACGCTCAAGCTCGCGCTCGCAGGCCGCGAGCTGCCCCTGCTCGACCAACGCGTCGACGAGCGAGGCCACAGTCAGCGGCACTCCGACCGGCCATACACCGAGCGCCGCGGCGTCGAGCGAGCTGCGGGCGTTCGCTTCGGCGTCGGATATGGACCCTCGCCGAAACGCCACCAGTGACCGCACGCAGGAGGCGATCGCGAAGGCGGGCGCCGACCCATTCGAGCGAGCATCGTTCAGCACGCGCTCGCACGCGAGATCGGCCAGCGCAAGCCCGTCTGCGAAGACCAGCGCCAGGGTGGCGAGATAGAAGGCGTGGGGCTCCGAGCTCGTCGCGGCGGCGGCGCTCGATCCGCCGAGCGCGCGGCGGGCGAGCTCCGCGACCTCCCCGGCCGCCTCGTCGCTGGCCGCCGAACCGATCGCCAAATTGGCCAAGACCAGGCGTTGGGCCGCAGTCGCCCCCTCCACCCTGCCGCGAAGCTGCCCGAGCCGCGATGCGATGAGCGGCTGCGTGGAGACGTCGTACCACGCCGTGCTGATCAGTTCCGCCTCGAGCCACTGGCCAAGTGCCTCGTCCGCCCCCGCGAGCGCCAAGATCGCCTCGTCGAAGACCTCGACCGCCTCGACCGAGCGGTTGGCAGCGTTCAGTGCGCGGCCGAGCTCGAGCGCGGCGGCAGCGCGCTGGCGCACGCCCACCGCGGCCGACAGCGCCTCTTCCAGGTATTCCACGGCGCCAGGGTCTCCAGCGTGGTGGGCCGCCGAACCGAGCTGGAGCAGCAGGTCCGCCCGGCTGGCTTTGGCGGGCGGCTCGGAGACCGCCCGCCGAAGGTAGACGACCGCCGTCTCGGGCGCCGCCCGACTCAAAGCGACGCCGGCGGCGTCGCGCAGAGCGCCAACAACCCATTCGTCCCCAGCCGGTTCGCACGCCAGGAGATGCGGGGCGAGCGCCTCGGGCTCCGCTCCGTCTTGTGCCAGGATGCGCGCGGCGCGGCGATGCGTGGACGCGCGTTGGGTCTCGCTGAGATCCCTGTGGATCGCGGCACGGACGATGGGGTGGACGAAGCGCAGTGGCCGTCCGGGCTCGAGGATCGCGGCGTCGGCAAGCGCGTCGGCGATTCGCCCCGCTTCGTCGGCCTCGATCCCGGTCAGCGCGGCGGCGTGGCGGAGCTGTGCGCTCTGCCCCAGGACCGCGACCGCCCGGGCCAGCGCCGGAGCCGGCTCGGGCAGTCGGCCGAGGCGCTTGAGCACCGCCGTAGAGATTCGCTGCGGTCCCAGCTCCTTGACCGCCGCCGTGCGGATGCCCTCGGGAGCATGGCTGTCGCGCTTCAGCTCCCGCAGCAACTCGGTGAGGAGGAAGGGGTTGCCTCGAGTCGCCTCGTCGCAGGCAGCGCAGAGCTCATCGTCGGCGACGTCCCCCAGCTCGCCGCGCACGACACGGCTCACCGCCCCGAGGCTCAGCGGCCGCGGTTGGATCGTCTCTCCGGTCGCCTCGCCGGCGAGCTCGCCGAGGAGCTGTCGATCGACGCCGGGCTCGCCCGGCCGGGCCGCGAGCAACACCAGCACCCCGAGCCCCGTCAGCCGGTGGGCGAGGAAGAGCAGGAACCGCAGCGATGGCTGATCCGCCCAATGGGCGTCATCGACCACGACCAGGAGCGGTACGCGATCGGCGAGGTTGGCGACCAACCAGTAGAGCCCGTGCAGAACGGCGTATGTGAGGTCGTCGCTGGCGCGTGTCTCCGTCGCAGCGTGCGCGAAGACGGGCGCTGCAAATCGAGCCGCGCCCGCGGTCAGCTCATCGCGCTCACCGACATCCGAATGCGCGAGCAGGGGCTCGAAGAGCTGACGGACGATGCCGAAGGCAAACCCGCGCTCGATCTCGCCGCCGCGAGCCGATACGACCTCGAACCCTTGGCCTTCCGCGCGCGCCTGCGTCTCGGCCAGAAGGCGCGTCTTCCCGATGCCGGCCGCACCCTCGATGTAAGCAAGCTGGCCAGCTCCGCCGCGTGCCTGCTCGAGGAGCCGTTCAAGCACCGCCGTCTCACCTTCGCGCTCGAGCAGCCATCCGTCCGGTCGACTCGTCCCCCGTCCCCGCTGGCGTCGCCGGTCTCATAGCCGGAGCAGGCATGCGCTTCATTCGGTTCCCCCGGCGAAACTATACGGTCAACCGGTGCGGAAACCCCCCTTTTTCGCCTGGGAGAGCCCGGCTGTGCGGAGGGGTCAACATGTAGCTGCTAGCCTCGCCTCTATGAGGCTACATGATCGCGACTACGCGGTTGGCGTCCGGGAGCTTCACGACCGGCTCAGTGAGCATCTCGGGCGCGTCGAGCAGGGCGCCCAGGTCGTGGTCACGCGTCGTGGCAGGCCGGTCGCCCGACTCTCTGCCGTCGACGGCGAGGATCCCCTGGATGAACTCGTCCGACGCGGTCTCGTCACAGCGCCGAGGAGATCGCGCCGAGAAAGACGACTGCGCGTCAAGCCGCGAGGCTCGGCTTCGGACTTCGTCGCCGAGCAGCGCCGCTGACGCTCTACTTCGACACCTCGGCGCTCGTCAAGCTCGTGGTGATCGAAGACGGCTCTGATCTCGTCGCCGAGCTGTGGGCCACGCGACACCGGGCGGCCTCGAGCATCCTGTCCTACCCCGAGGGTCGCGCCGCGCTCGCCGCCGCCCGCCGCGCCGGCCGTCTGACGGCGAGCGGGTACCGCCGGGCGCTCAAAGACTTCGAAGCCGCCCAGCGCGAGCTTCTTCTCGTGGGCATCGACGAACCCCTCGCACGACACGCGGGAGAGCTTGCTGACGACCTCGGGCTGCGTGGCTACGACGCCGTCCACCTCGCAACAACGATCGCCCTCGGCGCACATACCACACTCATCACCTGGGACAACGACCTCAGGCAAGCCGCGACGCGGGGCGGATACGCCATCGCCCCTGCAGGGTGACCGCGGTTGCGGATCATGCGGTGGCCCCGGGGGGTGGGGCGGACGAGCCTGCCTCGGTGGCTCCCTCCCTCCGGGAAAGCCTAGGGAGGCTCCCCGTAGCGAGCGACCGCCTTTTCCTCTCTACTCGGGGTGCCATGTCACCCTGCGAAGGAGAGTCCGATGAGGTCAATCCGCATCGTCGCCCTGGCGGCGGCCATCTCGCTCACGCTGGTCAGCGCCGCCAACGCCGCTTCCCCCAGGCGCGGCGGCCTCTACGCCGGCGTCCTGCACGCGGGCGTGGCCAAGCCGATCACGCTCAAGGTGTCGCCGACCGGGACCACCGCGATCCTGACCTGGTACTGCGGCCCTGAACGCCAGCAGCAGCACGTAACCGCCGGCCACGCGCTGGTCCACATCCGCGCCGGGGCCTTCCGCTACGCGCAGTACCCCGGACAGCGACTCGGGTTCTCGACCAGCGGCCGTTTCACGACGATCACGCGCGCCCTGGTGCACCTCCAGCCCTACACCTCGGCCTGCCTCGACCAGCGTGGTGGGACCACCGTCCTCACACTCTCGTAGGGCTGTCGAGATGCTAAACCTACCGACGATCATCGCCCGCAACCCGTGCTCCAGCGACGCGGGCGGCTCGTCCCGGTCGCTGACCCGAGCGCGGTGGACTCAGCTTGCGCTGGTCACGGTCACTGCGCTGGCGGCCGTCGCGCTCGCCGGCGCGCCGGCCGAGGCGCGGGTCGGAGGTGTGACATTCGCGGTCCACACCGACCCCGACGACCCGGCCCGGCCGGACGGCGCCCTGCACCTCTACCCGAGTGGACGCTGGCTGTTCACCGCCTTCATGCGCGTCCACTGCACCATGTCCGGCTTCCCGGCCGGCAACGGAGACGCATTCCAAACCCGACCGGTCTCCTTCAGCGGGCAGCGGCGTCCCGGCTCAAGCGTGCTGGCGGCGGGCCGTGACAACGACGTCGGACTTGGGGGAGCCCAGTTGCGCAGGAGGACCGTGGTGCACGGACGTCTCACCCCCGGCCTGCAGCGCGTGGAGGGGCTGCTGGTGTTCCACTCGACCGTGACCGGACCTCCCTTGGAGGTCAACGACCAGCACTACGACCCGGTCACCGACTGCAAGGGGTCGGCCAACTGGACGACCCTCCGGCGCCGCCTCTTCTGAGGGACAGCCAGTGCCCCGTCGTGTCCCGGGCCAGATCGTCGGCGTTCGAAACGAATGCACGCCAGTTGACACGCACCCGAATGGGTCAGGACCCAAGATGAGCTCACTCCTCTCACGTCGGCCGTCGGCCGCGCTCGTAATCGCCCTGATCTCGCTGTTCGTCGCGCTGGGGGGCACGGCGTCGGCACTGATCGTCTCCAGCGCCCAAATCGCCAACAACTCGGTCGCCAGTGTTGACCTCAAGAACAACGACGTTGGCGGCACCGACGTCCAGGATGGCTCGCTGGGCACGGCCGACATCGCGGACTCCTCCCTGCTGGCCAGCGACTTCGCCCCCGGTCAGCTGCCCGCGGGAGCGCCTGGCCCCCAGGGCGAGCAGGGACCAGCGGGCGAGGACGGCGACAGCGGCGATAAGGGCCCACAAGGGCAAGACCGGCAAGTCGGGCGAAATGGGCGACCCCGGTAGGGCGGGAAAGCCAGGCGAATCCGGCGAACCCGGTCCGCCGGGCATCAGCGACTACCAGTCGGTCCAATCGGACGATGTCGACGTCGCGGCCAACTCCACTCAGGGGGGCTCGGTCAGATGCCCGCAAGACACAAAGGTGCTGGGTGGCGGCGTCACGTCGGACCGGTTTGGCGAAGTGATCGTCAACCGGACCGCCCCGAACGCCGGGGACAGCTGGGCCGCGACGGTCACCAACACGGGCTCGCAGACCCGGACGTTCAACGTCCTCGCGATCTGCGCCAAAGTCGATTCCTGAGCCTGCCGGCGCGAGGCCGAGCACGATTGCCAGCGGCCGGCGCGGGCTAACGTCCGCCGGCCATCGCCGGCAGGATGACCAGCGTGTCGCGTTCGCCCACGGGCGTTTCGAGCCCCTGGAGCACGCGGACGTCCTCGTCGTTGAGGTAGACGTTGACGTAGCGATTGAGCTCCCCGTCCGCGGAGAAGATCTGGGACTCGGTCTGCGGGTGTGCGCCGGTCAGCGACCGCAGGACCTCGCCGACGGAGGCGCCGTCGGCGGCGACCTCCTTGTCGCCGCCCACCGAGGAGCGGAGCACGGGTGGGATCTTCACCGTGGCCATGGCAGGGCGCGCAGGCTAGAGGATCGGCAAGGTCGACCGCGGGCGCGACGGGCGGCCTACCCGGCCGCGGCGCAGAACGCCTCGTAGTCGGGGAAGACGCCCATCTCCTCGTCGGAGATCGACTCGGGGTCGCGCGAGCAGATCGGGCACTCGGGATCGCGGTTGACCCTGACCGTGGTGAAGGTGGCGCCCATGGCGTCGTAGAGGAGCAGACGCCCGATCAGCGGCTCGCCCTGGCCGATGACCAGCTTGACCGCCTCCGTGGCCTGGAGCAGGCCCATCGTCCCCGGCAGCACGCCGAGCACGCCGTTGGCCCCGCACGACGGCGCCAGCTCGGCCGGCGGCGGCTCGCGGAACAGGCAGCGGTAGCACGGCCCCTCGTAGGGGGCAAAGACCGACAGCTGTCCGTCGAAGCCGAGGATCGCCGCGGACACCACGGGGATGCGTAGCCGCACCGAGGCGTCGTTGAGCAGGTAGCGGGTGGGGAAGTTGTCGAGGCCATCCACGATCACGTCGTAGCCCTCGATGATCTCCATGATGTTGGAGGCGTCGAGGCGAAGGGCGTGCTTGACCACGTCCACGTCGGGGTTGATGGCGTTGATCGTCTCCTGGGCGGAGTCGACCTTGGGAACGCCGATGCGGTCGGTGGTGTGGATGACCTGGCGCTGGAGGTTGGAGAGGTCGACCACGTCGTTGTCGACGATCCCCAGCGTCCCCACCCCGGCAGCCGCCAGGTAGAGGGCGACCGGCGATCCGAGGCCCCCGGCGCCGAGCAGCAGGACCTTGGCCTCGAGCAGCTTCTGCTGGCCCTCGATGCCGACCTCGGGGATCAGCAGGTGCCGGGAGTAGCGCTCGCGCTGCTCACGCGAGAGGGTCTTGGGCTGCTCGACGTCGTAACCCCGGTCCTTCCACAGCGTGATCCCGCCGGTCATCGACTCGACGTTTGAGTAGCCGAGGAGGTCCTTGAGGGTGTGGGCGGCCAGGGCGGAGCGCTGGCCCGAGGCGCAGTAGAGGACGACGTGGGCGTCTCGGTCGGGGACGGCGGTCTCGATGCGCGATTCCAGATAGCCGCGCGGAACGTGCTTGGCGCCGGGGATGTGGCCCCCCTCGAACTCCTCGGTCTCACGAACGTCGACGACGACGGCGCCGTTGCCGAGCTGGCGCTGGACGTCGGAGGGGTCTACCTCGTCTACCTGCTGGCGGATCTGCTTGATGACCTCGGCCCCGGACGGGCTCATCTTCTTCTCCCAAATGGCGATCGGCTTTTACTTCATAAAGTATAGCGAGGGGATCGAGACGCGGCCCCGGCGGCGTCCAGAAGGCTAAAAGACTGGGGCGCCCGCTCCCTGGGCGCCCCAGAATGTCCAGGCCCTCCGTGCTTGCTGCGCCGCGCAAGCCGCCTTCGGCGCCACGAGCCTGTGCTCGGAGCGGGCGGCGAGAGAGTCAGCCTCTGCGTGCGCGCACTCCTGATATCGCCCGGGTGGCAAGATGCCTGCATCCGGTGCGGACCCCATTTGAGCGTGTCTCGCGCGCGGTCGATGCTCTGGCCATGAGGCGCTTCTCCCTGCTCTCGCAGATCATCGCCATCAACGCCCTGCTGGTCATGGGCACCGTCTTCGTGGCCGCGGTGACCAGCCACCTCGACTTCGCCGTCGCCGGGGATCGCAGCCAGTTCCTCGTTCTCTTCCTGGGGATCCTCGTCATTCTCCTGGCCAACGCGCTGCTGCTGCGTCGGCGCCTCCAGCCGCTGGAGCGCGTGATCGACGCCATGGAGCGCGTCGACCTGTCGTCGGCGGGGCTGGCCGCCCCGCCGGAGCACATGGACTCGGAGGAGGTGGCGCGGCTGCACGCCGCCTTCGTGCGCATGCTCGACCGGCTCAAGGCCGAGCGCCGCCATGGCGCCAGCGCGGTGCTGCGCGCCCAGGAGGAGGAGCGCCGCCGCATCGCTCAGGACCTCCACGACGAGGTCAACCAGGCGCTGACGGCCATCGCGCTGCGCCTGGAAGCGCTGCGCCAGAGCGCGCCTCCCGAGCTGGAGGGCCAGCTGCGCGAGACCCGCTGCCTGGCCTCCCAGGCCATGGAGGAGCTGCTGCACATCGCGCGCCAGCTGCGGCCCACCGCCCTGGACGACCTCGGGCTGCTGCCCGCCCTGCGCACCCAGGTCGCCGACTTCGCCGACCAGACCGGCATCCACGCCGACTTTCGCCCGCGCGGTCCCGTGCCGCCGCTCAGCGACGACCAGCAGCTCGTCATCTACCGGGTCACGCAGGAGAGCCTGTCCAACGTCGCCCAGCACGCCGACGCCCGTCACGTGACGGTCGAGCTCTCCTTCGTGGGGCGCACCGTGCTGCGGATCTCAGACGACGGTCGCGGCGTCAACGGCAACGGCGCCGGGCAAGCCGACGCTCGCAGTGGAGGCCTCGGCCTCTCGGGCATGCAGGAGCGCGCGCTGCTCGTTGGCGGCCAGCTCGAGGTCCAGTCCGCCGACGGCCAGGGGACCAGTGTCACCCTGACGATGAGCTGATGGCCTTGCCGACGCATCGGGAGCAACGCCAGGAAAGGGATCGCTGATGCGGGTCCTCCTCGCTGACGACCACGGGATCGTGCGCAGCGGGCTGCGCCTCCTGCTCGAAGGCCAGCCCGACATGGAGGTGGTGGCCGAGGCGGCCGACGGGGTCGAGGCACTCGCGGCGGCCATCCGCGAGCGTCCCGACCTGTGCATCCTCGACGTGGCCATGCCTCGCATGACCGGCCTCCAGGCCACCCGCGAGATCAAGGCGCAGGTGCCCGACGCCGCGGTGCTCGTGCTCTCGATGCACGCCGACCAGCGCTACCTGTTCGAGGCTCTCAAGGCCGGCGCCTCCGGCTACGTGCTCAAGGCCGAAGCCGACCAGGACCTGGTCGAGGCGGCCCGCGCCGTCGGGCGGGGCGAGGCCTTTTTGACGAACGCCGCGGAGCGCTCGCTCATCCGCGAGTGGATGCGCGACGACGCCACCGGGCCCCGGGAGCCGCTCACTCCGCGCGAGCAGGAGGTGGTCAAGCTCATCGCCGAGGCGCACACCAACCTCCAGATCGCGGAGATCCTCCACCTGGCCGAGAAGACCGTCGAGTCCCACCGCGCAAACGTCCTGCGCAAGCTCGGCATGCGCGATCGCGTCGAGCTCGTGCGCTACGCGATCCGGCGCGGGCTGGTCGAGCCGTAGTCAGCCGCCTCAACCGGGCTCGACGGCCGCCAGCGTGTGGACGGCGTAGAGGCTCATACGACGATCGGCGCTGACCAGGGTCATGCCTTCCAGCTGGGCCTGCGCGATCAGCATGCGGTCGAACGGGTCGCGGTGGTGGCGGGGCAGCTGACCCGCCGCGATCGCATGATCGAAGGTGATGGGCAGCGACACGAAGCCCCGATCGACGAGCTCTGCCTCGAAGCCCTCGTCGATCGAGAGCCGCCCGAGCGCGTGTTTGATCGCGATCTCCCAGATGCTGGCAGCGCTGATGGCGGCCAGCGAGTCCGAAGCGGCGATCGCCTCACGCGCTGCACGGCTCAGGCGGTGAGCGGCGTGGAGCGTCCACAGCACGACGTGGGTATCGAGAAGCAGCCTCACGGCCGCTCGCCACGAAAGGCGGCGGCGATCTCCTCGGGAAGAGGGTCGTCGAAGTCGTCATGGACCACGATGCGCCCTTCCCATCCGCCGAGCCGGCGCGGTGCACCCGGCGGGCGAAAGGGGACCAGCTTCGCCACGGGGCGTCCGGCTCGGCCGAGGACGATCTCCTCTCCCGCCTCGACGCGCCGCACGAGCCTCGAAAGCTGGGTCTTTGCGTCGTGCATGTTGACGATTGCCTCGCTCACCTAGGCTAGTCTAGCTAAGTCAGGGCACGCGACCGAGCCTGGGACACGGCGCGTACGCTGATGCCATGTGCGGCATCGCCGGCATCCACGCCCCGGGCGGCGAGGCCGATGTTCGACTGGTGGAGGCCATGGTCGACCGCCTGGTGCATCGCGGGCCGGACGGCGAGGGCTTCCACGACGCGCCCGCCATCGCGCTGGGCATGCGCCGGCTGGCCATCGTCGACCCCGAGGGCGGCCATCAGCCCCTCCTCGACGAGGCGGGCAAGGTCGTCGCCGTGTTCAACGGCGAGCTCTACAACCACGCCGAACTGCGGGCGGGGCTGGAGGCGCGGGGCCACCGCCTGCGCTCGGACTCCGACGGCGAGATCATCCCCCACCTCTACGAGGAGCATGGAGCGAGCTTCGTCGAGCGCCTGAACGGCATCTTCGCCATCGCGCTGTGGGACGCGCGGGCCCGGACGCTGCACCTGTCTCGCGATCGCTTCGGGGTCAAGCCGCTCTACTACAGCCGCGGGTCCGGCGGGCGCCTGGCCTTCGCTTCGGAGGTCCGGGCGCTGCTGGCCGACCGGTCGATCTCGCGCGAGCTCGACGCCGCGGCGATCGACCACTTCCTGACCTTCCGCTTCGTCCCGTCGCCGCGCACCGGGCTGGCCGCGGTGCGCAAGCTGCGGCCAGCCAGCGTGCTGAGCTGCGGGCCCGACGGGCTGCGCGAGACCGAGTACGCCACGACACCGGCTGCGGGCGACCGCCGCGACCGCGGCGCGCTGGTCGAGGAGTACCGCGCGGCCTTCGAGCGCGGGGTGAGCCGCCAGATGATGAGCGACCGCCCGATCGGGGTCATGCTCAGCGGCGGCGTCGACTCCGCCGCCGTCTGTGCCGTGATGGCGCGGCACGCCTCGCGCGTGCGCGCCTACACCGTGGGCTTCGCCGGGGGGGGCGCCCACACCGACGAGATCGCCGCAGCGGCCGAGACCGCCCGGCGTTTCGGGGCGGAGCACGAGTCGGTCCTGATCGGAGAGCGCGAGTACCTGGACGCCCTGCCGCAGTCCATGGCCGACATCGAGGAGCCCGTGGGCACGACCAGCGCCCTGGGGGTTCGCTTCGTCGCCGAGCTGATGCGCGCCGCTGTGCCGGTCGGGCTGTCGGGCCAGGGAGCCGACGAGCCGCTGGGCGGCTACGGGCGCCACCGCGGAGCGCTGCTGGCCGGCGCGCTGCGCGGGCTGCCCGGAGCCCGGGCGCTGGCCGCTCGCCTGCCGCGGCCGGCCGGACGGGTGACCCTCGCCCGGGGCCTCGACGCCTTGGCGGCCCGCGACGACCTCGGACTGCTCATGAACGCCTACCGGCTGGTGGGGGATGGTGCCAAGGCGAAGCTCTACCGGCCCGAGCTCGCGGCCGGCGTACGGGATGCCGCGGCCCCGCCCGAGCAGGCCGTGGAGCGGCTGCGTGCGCGGGTGGCCGGCCGCTCGCCGCTCGGACAGATGCTCTACGTCGACACCCGCCTCTGGCTGCCTGACGAGCTGCTGCTGATCGCCGACAAGATGTCGATGGCCGCCTCGGTCGAGCTGCGGGTGCCGTTCCTCGACCCCGACCTCGTGGCCGTCGCCGAGTCGGCCGATCCCCGAGAGCACGTGCGCCGTGGACGCGGCAAGGCGCTGCACAAGGAGGCCATGCTCGGGCTGCTCCCGCCCGAGATCGTCCATCGGCCCAAGCTGGGCTGGGAGACCCCGGTGGACCGCTGGCTGCGCCGCGAGCTGCGTCCCCTGGCCGAGGATGTCCTCCTCGGCGACGAAGGAGCGTGCGCTTCGCTGTTCGAGCGTCGCGAGCTGCAGCGGATGCTCGACGCCCACGGCGACGGCCACGCCGACCACACCCGCCAGCTCTTCTGCCTGCTCTCGCTGGGCCTGTGGCACCGCGGGATAGTGGCCGCGCCGGCGGCGCTCACCGTGGCCTGAGGGCGGCGGGCCCCTGCCTCGCCGCCGGAGGGGCGGCCCCGCCCGGGCCTGGCGTCAGCGCCCTGCGCCCAGCGACTCGACCGCTTCCCACAGCCGGCGTCGCCGCGCGTCGACCGGGAACTCAGTGAGGACCCGGTCGCGGGCGTGGGCACGCGCCGCCGGGCCCAGGCTCAGCGCCTGGCGCACGGCCTTGGCGACCTCCAGCGGATCGTCGGACGAGACGTGGATGCCGGCGTCCCCCACCACCTCGGGCAGGGCGCCGGCCGCGGTCACCACCGGCACGCAGCCCGCGAGCATCGCCTCGGCCACCGCGACCCCGAAGCCCTCGTGGTGGGAGGGCTGCACGTAGACCGCGGCCCGACGGAAGAGCGCGTCGAGGTCCTCGCGCTCCAGCCAGCCGGTGAACCTGACGTTGCGGGCGGCGCGGCGGCGCAGGCCCTCGATGGCGTTGTCCTTCCACGGGCCGGCCAGCACGAAGACCACCTCGGGGGCGTGCTCGGCCGCCTCCACAAAGGCCCGCTGACCCTTGATCTCGAGGTTGTCATGGGTGACGTAGCCGACGCTCAGGGCCAGCGGCTCGCGCTCGCCGCCCGGGAGCTCGCCGTAGGGATCGGGGACCCCGTGATGGATGACCCCCACGCGGCTGGGCGGGAAGCCGATGTTGCGCTCGATCTCCTCCTGTGAGTAGCGCGAGTTGGTGATCAGCCGGGTCGCCCGGCGCATGACCCATCGACTCAGCCACCGGCGCGCGCCTCCCTGCTGGAAGCCGTAGCCGATCTCCGGCATGTTGGCCGTGTCGTAGCCCCCGACGATCAGCAGTGAGGGCTTGCGCAGCAGCCAGCCCAGGGTGACCGGCCAGAACGAGTGCCACGACGCCCACCATGCGACGACGACGTCGCTGCGCACGAGCATGGGGACAAGGCGGAAGAGGTTGGTCAGCCGGCCCGGTTGGCGCCATTCCGACAGCGGCCAGCGCTCGGCCAGCAGCTCACGGTCGATGCGGATGAACGAAGCGTCGCTGGGGCAGGCGAAGAGGATCCGCGGCACCGCGCGAGTCTAGGAGCGGCGGGCGCCCGAGCGGAGAGTCGAGACGCGGGCTCGAGCGGCTCGCCAGGCGCGCGATGCCGGGAAGCAGCTCAAGCCGGGCTGCGGCGCAGCGCCTCGGCGAAGACCGCCCGGCCCTCGAGCAGGGGGCTGGATCGCCAGCGCGTGAGCAGCACGACGATCACCACCGCGCCGACGGCCGCCGCCAGGGCGCCGGCCGCGACGGGGCCCGTCCCGGCGCTGCGCAGAGCCACGACGACGCCGGCGGTGACGGCGGCCTGCACGGCGACCGCAGCGGCGATCGGCCCCAGCGCCCCGGCGATCCGCCGGGCGTCGAGGCCGAGGCGGCGCGCTCCGAAGAATGCATAGGCCAGGGCGAAGGGCACGAACAGCGCCAAGTGGGCGAGCGCCGCGCCGCGGATGCCCGCGGCCGAGACCAGGACGATCAGGGCGCCGACCATCCCGACCGCCCACACGACGTTCACCCAGGCGCGGAAGCGGACGTTGCCCGTGCCCGACAGCGATTCCCCGACCACCGAGACCAGCGCCTGGCCCACCCCGACCACGAGGAGGAGCTGGAAGGGCACGACCACGGGCTGCCATCGGCTTCCCAGGACCGCGGGCAGGAGCGGCGCGAGGACGATCACCACGGGCACGAACGGCCCAAGTAGCAGGGCCATGAGGCGCAGGGAGACCAGCGTGCGACGCCCGACGTCGTCGAGGCTCTGGGTCGCGGCGGCGGCGGGGAAGAGCACCCGACCGATCTGCCAGGCGATCTGCGTGAGGGGGGCGAAGGCCAGCGTGAAGGCCAGCGAGTAGAGGCCCAGGCCGCGCGCCTCGGTGAGGTTGCCCACGACGAAGACATCGGCGTTGAGGACCACGAAGTCGGCGGCGGCGAGAAGGAAGAAGCCCGTCCACTGCGGCTGGCGGAAGGCCAGGCCGCGCCAGCGACCGGCGGCCGCGGGCTGTTCGTCCTGCGCCGGGGGCACGAGGCCCCGCGCCGCCACCCAGGCGAACGCGCTGAGGAGTCCCATCGACAGCAGCTGGCGCACGACCAGGGCCCAGATCCCCGCCCCCAGCAGCGCGGCCGCGATCGCCACCAGCGAGGAGATGACGGCCGAGCCGATGTTGGCCGCGGCGTAGCCCCGCAGACGCAGGCGCTTCTGGAGCAGGGCGAAGGCCGAGATGCCCAGGGCGTAGAGGAAGACCCCCACGGACAGGACCCGCACGGCGTTGACGTCGCCGCCGCCGGCGAAGGTCCGCACCGCCGGGCCGGCCAGCCCGGCGATGAGCGCCGTGGCCGCCAGGCCGACGAGGGCGTTGAGGAGGATCGCGCCGCGCACGTCGGCGCGGGTGAGGTGCGGCTTGGCGATCAGGCTTCCCCGCGTCCCGGAGTCAACCAGCAGCCCGGCGAGGTTGACCAGCACCAGGGCGCTGGCCAGCGTCCCGAAGTCGCGGGGCGAGAGCAGGGCCGCCAGGAGCAGAAGCGAGCCGAGCCACAGGCCCTGGCTGACCACGTGGCCGATTCCCACCCATGACACGGCGCGGGCGACGGCCTGGCGAGTCGGTGCTCCGGCGGCGGTCATCCGCGGCCCCAGGTCCGGAACCACCCGCTCGTGGCGCGGGGGCGTGAGGCGGCGGCTCGCACGGCCGCCCGCTTCCGCCGGGGCGCGGCCGTTCGCCTTGCCGCCGCCGCCCGCCTCGCTGAC
>JBBPZM010000070.1:0-21715 GCA_038199035.1 Solirubrobacterales bacterium
CCTGCGCCGCGGCCAGCCGCCGATTCCGACCCTCCCCGACGTCGACGGCAGAGAGGAGGTGGTTGCGGCGTGAAGTAAAATTCACTCACACACCGGCGGAGCTACGCCCGCGCAGTTTCCCCGGAACCTGGGACGCCACCGCTGCGGCGCCGGCCAGGGCGAGCACGCTTCCCGATCGTCGCGCGAGTCCGACGCCTGCGAGGACAGCGATGTAGCCCGTGTACTGCGGGTTGCGGGTGTGGCGGTAGAGGCCGCCGGTCGTGAGCTCGCCGACGTCAGTGCCGGAGATCTGGCCGGCGCCGGCGAAGCGGCGCATGCCCGCGACGCATAGCGCTGTGCCGCCGGCGACGAGCACTGCGCCTGCGCCAACGGCCAGCCTGGAGGGAAGGGGAAGCGCGCCGGTCCGGTGACGGGCGGCTTGCGCGGTGGCTGTCGCGTGGGCGACGTAGCACGCGTACATGGCGGCGACCGTCGGCGGGCTCAGCTCGCCGACGGCCTCGAACTCGCGACGCATGCGGCGCAGTGTCGGGAGCGTGAAGGCGCCGGTGGCGCCGAGGGCCAGGGCGGGGAGCCGGCGCATCACTGCGGGTCGATGCGGCGGTCGTGTTGCTCGGGCATCTCGAGCTGGACGAGCTCACCGCCTTAATACGTCGATCAGCAAGGTCCGAGAGTTGCCACCGCGCGCGATCTCATTCCACGGCTCAGCTGAGGGCATCGAGGAGTGCTTGCCGGCGGTCGAGCCGCTGGCAGCGCCGCAGCCGTGACAAGGAGGCCGCAGATGACAATCAACTGTGTGGGGAGTTTGCTCCGCAAGGGCCTTGCACACTATGACCGCCGGCCAGGACAGCGCCAACGGGGCCCGGGGTGGCGCCGCCGAGGCCCGCAGATCGCCTTATACAGGGGGCACGGGACCCAGGTGCGATCGAACGGTCGCGTCCAGTCCCGCACCGGGATCCCCTAAAGGGACCGCTCCCGCCGGGCGGATGCAGGCGTCCCGAGTGGCTCCTGGCTGGCTCTCGCACCGGACGAAGAGCAGTAGCCCCCGAGACCACTTCCGGCAGACGAGCCGCAACCGGCCCGCGACGGGAAGCAACCAACCATTGAAATCGGGGCGGTCGGATTTGAACCGACGACCTTCCGGCCCCCAGCCGGATGCGCTACCAGGCTACGCCACGCCCCGCTTGAACAGTCGATTGTAGGGGCGGAGCCGTGAGAAGGTGCGGCGTCTGCTCGCCGTCCGCACAGGACCTTGGCGAGCGCGGCACTAGAGCGGGCGGCCGGAATCGAACCGGTTCTTGGAGCTTGGAAGGCTCCCGTGCAACCGTTGACACTTCGCCCGCGAGGTGAGGATTGTAGGTCGGGGGTCCGCCTACCGCGCGCGGCGCGCCTCGATCGGTACGTCATCTCCTTCGCCGGCCAGCCCGGGCGGGGGCCAGCGCCCGTACCAGTTGTCGCGCCCTCCGTCGAGCGTCACGATGGAGCCGCTGAGGGCGTGGCCCATCGGCGAGGCCAGCAGGGCGATCAGCCACGCGTGCTCCTCCTCGCGACCCAGGCGCTGAAGGGGCACGGTCAGCGCCGCGGCGCGCCAGACCGCCTCGGGGTACTTGCGCAGGGACTCGGTCTCGAAGTGGCCGGCGGCGGCGGCCACGACGGCGATGCCGTCTGGCGCCCACTCGGCGGCCAGCTCGCGGGTGAGCCCTTCGACCGCCGCGCGGGCCGCGCTGGAGTGGACCATGCCCGCCAGGCCGTGATGGGGCGAGAGCGTGACGTTGACGATCGTCCCGCCGCCGGCGGGGCGCATCGCCCGATCGGCGGCGGCATGCGCCATGCGGACGGTTCCCTCCACGTTGAGCCGGTTGACCGCCTCCCACCCCTTGAGCTCGATGGCCTCGGCCGGGGCGAAGTACTGGCCGCCGGCGTTGTTGATCAGCACGTCGAGGCGGCCGTGGCGGTCGAGGACCGTGTCGACGATGCGCTCGGCGTCGGGGTCCTGGCGGATGTCGCCGGTGACTGCCGAGCACCGCTCACCGATCTCGGCGCACGCAGCCTCAAGCACTTCGCTCCGGCGTCCGGCGATGACCACGCGCGCGCCGCAGGCGGCCAGCTCGCGGCCGGCGGCCTTGCCAAGTCCGGTTCCGCCGCCGGTGACGAGCGCGACCTGGGCGTCCAGCAGCCCGTCCACGAAGATCCGCGAGCCGGCGGCTGGCCCCTCCATGCGCGCAACCCTATTGCGGCACAGGCGACTCGCCTCTGGCGGCCCCAGCCGCCGCTTCGAGGTCGGGCAGCTCCCCCGCATGCGCCGGGAGATGCCTCCAGCGCACCCGTCCGGCCGCGTCGACCGCAAACGTCCCGGCCGGCTGCCAACGCGTTCCGCTCGGGTGCCGGTTGCGTATCCCCTGGCCGGCCAGCGTGCCCACCGCTCGCAGGGAGCGCCAGCCCATGAAGTGCGCAAGGCTCGAGCGACCCAGTCCCCAGGCGGCATGGAGCGAGCGCTCGCGTTCGACTACGAGCTCCACGCCGCGCAGGTCCACCGCCCGGCACCAGCTGGACGTCGCCTCGTCGGTGGCGTGGCTGACCGCGATCCAGCGTACGTCCGGATGAGCCTCGGCGACGTGACTCAGCCGTCGAGCCGTCGCCTCGGCGAAGGGGCAGCCGGCATGGCGGAGGAAGACGAGCACCGCGTGCTGGAGAGGCCGGCCGCCGGCCTCCGAAGTCGGGGCAGGCTCCCCGACCTCCGGCGGTTGGCTGGCTTCAATTGCGGGACCGGGAAGGAAGGTGCGCGGATCCATCAGAACGCTCGAAGAGCGGGGGAGCCGGGATTCGAACCCGGATTCACGGTTTTGGAGACCGCGCGCATGGCCGTTAGCTCACTCCCCCGGAGAGCAGCTCATCCAGCATAGGAAAACCTCATGCGGGCGGAGGGACTCGAACCCCCAAGGGCCGTCAGGCCCACCGGCTCCTAAGGCCGGCGTGTTTGCCGATTCCACCACGCCCGCGCGGCGAGGCGCTGCGTTTCGCGTGGTCGCGAAGTGCTGCGCTCGCCCGCCGGAGATTGTATGTTCCGTCACGCCATGGCCGCCGCGACTGACGAGGTCCGTGAGGGCTACCACCTAGAGCGTCCCAACCGGCGCAAGGCGGCGTCGAAGCTGACGAAGTACGTCGTCGTGCTGCTGATGCTCGTCTCGGTGGTGCTCCTGTTCGTCGTGACCGCGGGCGGATGGCAGAAGCTCGCCGGAGCAAAGTCGGGCCAGGTGGCCTACATCATCATCTACCTGGTGATGGCCTTCTTCGTGCTGCGCTGGAACCGGGGCGTGCTCCCGCTGGCCGCTGCCCTGGCGATCGTCCTCGGGATCTTCGCCGCAATCTCGGGCCCCGAGTGGTTCAACCGCGACCACGTCGGCTATGCCCAGACCTCGCTCGGCCCCCGGCCGCTAGGGCTCTTGACCCTCCTCATCGTCCCCGTGCAGGTGCTGCTCATCGCCTTCGCCATGCGCGGCTTCAGCCAGGGCTGGAACGTCGAGGTCGAGGTGCGCGACGGCGAGCGCTACGACTCGCGGGCTGAGGGCGGCGGACAGCCGGCCACGGCGTAGCTGCGCCGCCTCAGAGGGGCCTACGATTCATCCGCCCGCCCGGGTGGTGGAATGGGAAGACACGATGGACTCAAAATCCATTGCTCCTCGGAGCGTGCGGGTTCGAGTCCCGCCCCGGGCACTGGCCCCGCTACTCGACTAGCGCGCGCAGCTCTCCCATCAGTCCTGACGGCGCCACCACGAGGCCGCTGGGCAGTCCTTCGCGCGGCTCGAGCTCGTGCAGGGAGAGGCCGGCTCGGGCGCAGATGAGGGCGGCGGCCGCGCGGTCCCAGGGCTGCAAGCCGCGCTCGTAGTAGGCGTCGAAGCGGCCGCAGGCCGTCCAGGTCATGTCGAGCGCGGCGCTGCCAAGCCGGCGGATGTCGCGCGCCCGCGGCAGCACGCGGCTGACCGTCCGCGCCTGCTGCTCGCGCACGTCCGCGTCGTAGGCGAAGCCCGTGGCGACCATCGCGCTGGCCAGGTCGTCGCGCCGCGAGCCGTGGATGTGCTCGCCGTTGCGCGTGGCGGGACCGTCCCGGGTGGCGGCGAAGGTCTCGCCACGCAGCGGGTCGAGCACCACGCCGGCCAGCGCGCCGTCCTCGTCCTCGCAGGCCACGCTGACCGCCCACTGCGGGATCCCGAAGAGGAAGTTGACCGTGCCGTCGAGCGGATCGATGATCCAGCGCAGGCCGCTCGTCCCGGACCGGTCGGCCTCCTCCTCCCCCAGGACGGCGTCGTCGGGGCGGCGACGAGCGAGGACGGCGCCGATCGCTTCCTCGGCCTGGCGGTCGGCGTCGGAGACGAGGTCGGTCGGCGTGCTCTTGGCGCCCACGCCGACGCGTGGGCCCCCGAAGCTCTCTGCCAGGATTGCGGCGGCGGCCTGGGCGGCCTCGGTGGCCACGGCCAGGAGCCCCGTCGGCGAGGTCACCGCGCGGGGAAGGTCGGGCGACCTGGTTGCGGCCAGGTCTCGACCCGACGCATCAGGAGACCAGCGGAAGGCGATCCGCCCAGGGCCGTTCGGCCTCGATCTGTGCGGCAAGCGAGAACAGCCTCGACTCCCCGTTGGGCGGAGCGACGAGCTGCACAGCGCGCGGCAGGCCCCCAGCGCCCATCCCGGCGGGAACGGCGGCCGCCGGCTGGCCGGTGACGTTCCAGGGACCGGCGAACGGGCACAGGCGAGCCACGCCGTTGAACGTCCAAGCCGCACCCCGCCCCTCCCACTGGCCGACCGGTGGCACGGGGCCCGTGGTCAGCGGAGTGAGCAGCGCGTCGTGGTCGTCGAACAGGGCGTTCACCCGGGCAGCGACGCGCGCTTCGTCGCGCCGCGCGCGAGCCACCAGCGCGGGCGCAACGCACGCGCCCATGCGAGCGATCCCGCGGGTTCGGCGCTCGAGGCGCTCGGGGTGGGGAAGGGTGACGGCCTCGTCGTGGATGCCGCGCAGGTAGCGGATGACCGTGCCAACGAACAGAGCGCCGTAGTCGGGATCCCGCTCGTGCACCTCGTGGCCGAGCCCGCGCAGGAGGTCGGCGGTCTCCTCCACACCGCGGCGGACCTCGTCGTCCACCCGCGCCACCACGCCCGGCGGGACCTTGCAGGACACCGCGATGCGCAGGCGACCGGGTGGGGTGCGGGCGGCTTGGGCGTAGGGTCTCCCCGGCGCTGGCGGACGATCGGCGTCGCCCGGCGCGCCGCCGGCGGTGGCGTCGTAGAGCAGCGCGCTGTCGATGACCCGCCGAGCCAGCCAGCCGTAGACGCTCAGGCCGAGCCAGTGCTCGGCCAGCGGCGCCAGCGAGATACGACCGCGCTGAGGCTTGAGCCCGAACAGCCCGCAGAACGCGGCTGGGAAGCGGATCGAGCCGGCCCCGTCGCTGGCCAGGGCGGCGGGGGCCAGCCCGGCGGCGACCGCGGCGGCCGACCCGCCGCTCGAGCCGCCGGGCGTGTGGTCGCGGTTCCAGGGATTGCGCGTCACCCCCCACGTCGCGGTCTCCGTGAATGGCCAGATGCACAGCTCGGGCACGAGGGTCTTGCCCAGTGGGATGGCGCCCGCCGCGCGCAGGCGGCGCACGACCTCGGCGTCCGCGACAGCCGGCTCGCCGTAGGCGCCGGTCCCGTGGGTGGTGACGTCGCCGGCCACATCGGTGTTGTCCTTGATGGCGATCGGCACCCCTCGCAGTGGGGCATCGTCGTCGCCGGCGCCGCGCGCGTCCGCCTGGTCGGCCTCGGCCAGCGCGCGCTCGGCGTAGACGCTGCGGAAGGCGTTGAGCTGGGGATCGAGGCGCCCGATCCGCTCGAGATAGAGCTCGACCAGCTCGCGGGCGCTGACCTCGCCGGCTCGGATCAGCTCCGCCTGGCGCGTGACGCCGGCGAAGGCGAGCTCGGACGGGTCCATGACTCGCCAGCCTAGGCGACGAGCTGCGCGATCGCCCCCGCGCGCCGGCCTCGGCCGCGGGCCAGCCCTCGTGAGAGGTGCCGGCAACGGGCGTGCGACTGGGAGCCGGCCAGCAGTAGCCAGCGCGCCTGGGATCATCCGCGCCGCCATGGATCCGACCGAGATCGCCGCCGGCCTAGCGGAAATCCAGGGCCGTGCGCCCGGGAGCGACGCCGAGCGGCGGGCCACGCTGTTGCTGCGGCGGCGCCTGCGCGCCATGGGTCGCGAGGTCGAGGTCGAGACCGAGTGGGTTCGCCCGCAGTGGGCCGCCCTGCACGCCCTCCACGTCGCGCTGGGCGTCGCGGGCAGCCTCGTCGCCCTATCCACCCCGATCGTCGGGCTGGCAATCCTCGTGGTGGCCGCCGCCTCCGCCGCCCTGGACCTGCTCGGAATCGCTCACCTGCTGCGCCGTATCACCCCCGAGCGCGCGACCCAGAACCTCGTCTCCCCACCGACCGCGGCGACGCGCACCGGCCCACAGCGGACCGTCAGGCTGGTCATCGTCGCCGGCTATGACGCGCCGCGGGGAGGGCTGGCGCGGCGAGACGTCGTGCGCCGCCCCGCGGCCGCCGTCCAGCGAGCGACCGCGGGGCGGTTACCCGGAGCCCTGGGGGCGATGGTGATCGGCCTGCTCGTCCTCGTCGGCGTGGCCATCGCCCGCCTCGTCGGGCTTGACGCCTCGTGGCTGGACGTGGTCCAGCTCGTGCCGACGGTCGGACTGCTCGTCGGGCTGGCGCTGCTCTTCGACCTCGGCCTCTCGATGCCCGGCCCCGGCGCCGGCGAGTCGGCGAGCGCAGCCGCGGTCGCCATCGCCCTCGCGGCGCAGCTCGACCGCTCGCCGCCGCGCCACCTGGGGGTCGAGGTCGTGCTCACCGGCGCCGGCGACGGCCCCTCGCTGGGGATGAGGGCCTTCGTGCGACGCCGCGCGAGGCGCTATCGCCCCGAGGGCACGGCCGTCCTGCACATCGGGCCCTGCGGGCGGGGAAGGCCGTGCTGGTGGACCGTGGACGGTCCGCTCTTTTCGCGACGCCTTCATCCCCGGCTCGCCGACCTGTGCGCCGAGGTGGCGCGCCAGACGCCGCGCCTGGGGGCTCGCGGCCATCGCGGCCACGGCGCCGGGGCGGGCTGGCGCGCCCGCCTCGTGGGCTGGCCGGCGATCACGGTGGGTGGGCTTGACGCGCACGGGCTGGTTCCGGCGGCCGGCCGCTCCGACGATGACGCCGAGCACCTCGACCCGGGCGCAATGCGGGCCACGCTGGACTTCTGCCGCGAGCTCGTCGAGCGCCTCGACGCCGACCTGGCGGCTCGCGCCTCGCAAGATCGCTGAGGCTGGCCTCGTCCCCACTACGCGGCCGGCGCCGACTCAGGGGTCGGGCGGCGCCTCGACGCCGCCGGGACGCCGCCGGCGGTGGGAGAGGCGTCGGTGCACGAGCATGTAGCCCAGCGCCAGGGCGACGACGAAGGCGATCGCCGCCACCGCCCCGAAGCGGGCGACCACGTGGGCGGCAGCGGCGCCGCCGAAGTAGCCGAGCAGCCCGAAGCACAGCGCCCAGCCGATGCCGCCCAGCGCGTTCCACAGTAGGAACGAGCGCCATCGCATCGTGGTCATTCCGGCCAGCCACGACGCCCAGATGCGCAGCCCGGCGATCCAGCGCCCGAGGAACACCGCCTTGGCCCCATGACGCTCGAACAGCTCGTCGCCCCGACGCAGGAGCTCCAGCCGCCGCGCCTGACCGCGCCCGGGGCGGGTGAGCAGCCGGCGGCCGATCCGGCTGCCGATGAGGTAGCCGACGTTGTCCCCGACGATCGCCGCACCGGCGGCGATGGCGATCACCACCTCGATCGACAGGTCGCCCTGGGAGGCCAGCACCGCCGAGGCGATGAGGGCCGTCTCACCCGGGAGGGGAACGCCGCTGGCCTCGGCGCCGACCAGCAGGGCGAGGATCGGATAGCCGACGTTGCGCGGGATGTCGATGAGCGCCAGCAGCACGCTCAAGCGAGCTTACGCGCCGGCACGTGCGGCCCCGCCGATGGCGAGGAGTCGGTCAGGTCACGCTCGGGCCGTAGCCGGCACGCCGTGGCGGCTCACGAGGCGGTCGTAGTTGAGCCGCATCAGGTCGATCACGTCGTCGACGTCGGCCTGGCTGGCGATCCGGCGCGCGCCCGGGCCGGCCTTGCCGGGGAACACCGGGTGCTCGCCGATCCGGCCCTGCTCGAGCAACTGCGCCCAGACGTCCTTTGGGAAGCCGAAGTGGGCTGCGTGATCGCCGTGGAGGTGACCGATCTCGTGCCCGCTGACCTTGAAGGCGAACTCGCCCCGCCGACCCGGGCCGGCCTCCACGCCGGGCCAGGAGGTGACCTCCTCGGTGATCTGCTGGCTGGCTGCGCGCGTCTCGTTCATGTTGCCTCCGGGCGGGTCGCCTGCTGTGAATTCGGACCAACCTACAAGTTCAAGTGAGCTTGAAGTCAAGGACTCGCTGTGCTTGCCTTGCTGACATGCCGGCTCTGCTGACGATCGGCGAGGTGTCGGGGCGCAGCGGCGTCGCCGCCTCGGCCCTGCGCTTCTACGAGGAGCGCGGCCTGATCACCTCCGAGCGCGCAGGCTCGGGCCACCGCCGCTACCCCCGGCCGACGCTGCGGCGGATCGCCTTCATCGTGTTCGCCCAGCGGCTCGGGCTGACGCTGGAGGAGATCGCCACCGAGCTGGCCAAGCTTCCCCCCGACCGCGCCCCGACCCGGCGCGACTGGTCGCGTCTCTCGCGGGGATGGAGCGAGCGGATCGATCACCGGATCGCCGAGCTCGAGCGGCTCAAGGCCGGGCTGACCGAGTGCATCGGATGTGGCTGCCTGTCCCTCGATCGGTGCAAGCTCTCGAACCCCGACGACCGGGCGGCGCGGCTCGGCCCCGGCCCGCGCTACTGGATCGGGGACCGCCCCCTCTCGGGCTGACGGCACGACGCTCGGGCGAGGCTGCGGCCCGGCTCAGACCGGCGTGACCGGGTTTCGCTTGGCCGGCCAGTCGCGGCGCTTGCCGGCGTAGATGGCGAAGCGGCGGATCAGCTCGGCGCGCAGGTCCTGGGGCTGGACGACGGCGTCGACGACCAGCTCCGAGCCGAGGTGCAGGATGTCGATCTCGCGGGCGTACTCCTCGCGCAGCTCCTCGGTTCGCCGCGTCCGCTCCTCGGGGTCGTCGATGGCCTGGAGCTGGTTGTAGAAGACGGCATTGATCGCCGCCGACGGACCCATCACGGCGATCGAGGCGGACGGCAGGGCCAGGCAGGCGTCGGGCTCGTAGGCCGGGCCGGCCATGGCGTAGAGCCCGGCCCCGTAGGCCTTGCGCACGATGACCGAGATCTTCGGCACCGTGGCCTCCGACACGGCACTGATCATCTTGGCGCCGTGGCGGATGATGCCCTGGCGCTCGACCGCGGTGCCGATCATGAAGCCCGGCACGTCAGCCAGGAACAGCAGCGGCACACCGAAGGCGTTGCAGGTCTGGATGAAGCGCGCCGCCTTGTCGGCCGAGTCCACGAACAGCACGCCGCCCTTGAACTTGGGCTGGTTGGCCACGATTCCCATCGGGCGCCCGTTGAGGCGCCCGTAGCCGACGATCAGCTCGCGCGCCCAGCGCGCGTGGACCTCGAAGAAGGAGTCGGCGTCGAGCAGCGCGTCGAGCAGCAGGCGCATGTCGAAGGGCTTGTTCTCGTCGGCCGGGACGATGTCGGCGATCGGCGTGTCCGACGCCGGCTGGGCTGGCTTTCGCAGCGGCGGCAGCCACTCCCAGTGCGAGGGGAAGTAGGAGAGGTAGCGCCGCCCGGCGTCGATCGCCTCCTCGTCGCTGGCGGCCAGCACGTGCCCGCAGCCGGAGACGCCGGTGTGCATGCGCGCGCCGCCCATCTCCTCGAGCGAGACGTCCTCCCCGATGACCATCTGGGCCATGCGCGGCGAGCCCAGGTACATCGATGCGTTGCCGTCGCGCATGATCACCAGGTCGCAGAAGGCCGGGATGTAGGCGCCGCCGGCCGCGCTGGGCCCGAACAGCACGCAGACCTGCGGCACGACCCCCGACAGCTGGACCTGGTTGAAGAAGATCCGCCCGGCGTGGCGGCGCCCGGGGAACATCGCGACCTGCTCGGTGATGCGGGCGCCCGCCGAGTCGACGAGGTAGATCATCGGCACGCGCTGGCGCATCGCCTGCTCCTGGATGCGGACGATCTTCTCGACGGTCTTTGGCCCCCACGAGCCGGCCTTGACCGTGGGGTCGTTGGCCATCAGCGCCACCGGCCGCCCGTCGATCGTCCCGGTGCCGGTCACCACCCCGTCGGCGCCCAGCCCGTCCTCCTGCCAGTTGGCCAGCAGCCCCTCCTCGGCAAAGGACCCCTCGTCGACCAGGCGGGCCACGCGCTCGCGGACCGGCAGCTTTCCCTGGTCGCGCGACTTGTCGTGGTGGCGCCGCGGGCCCCCGGCGTGGGCGCGATCGATGGCCTGGTCTAGGTCGGTCATGAGGCGCTGCAGTGTATGGGCGCGTCTGCCGCCGGGCTGCACGTCGAAGGCCGACGCCGGCGCGGCGCGCGCGAGCTAGGGCTCGCCCAGCGACGGGGGTGCCAGATGCTCCAAAGATCAGGGAGCCCCCCCGATGCGAACCGGGTCTTGCTCGGCGCCGTGCGCCTGGCCAAGCCCAACTCTCCCTGGGCCCACCATCGCTACCGCCGCAACACCCGCAAGCGCGAGCGCGCATCGGCCCGCCACAGCAAGCACGAGGCGCTGCGGGATCGCTTGCTCAGCGCGATCGGCGGCGCCCCGACGCCGCGCTAGGCGCCGGCCCGCCTAGCGCGCCAGCCCCGGGTTCTCCGCCGGCGCCTCCCCCGAGTAGTCGTAGAAGCCCATGCCCGACTTGCGCCCGTGCCAGCCCGCGGCCAGCATCTTTCGCAGGATCGGCGGGCGGGCGAAGCGGCGCTCGCGGAACTCGTCGAACATCACGTCGCAGATCGAGCCGAGCGTGTCGAGGCCGACGAAGTCCGACAGGGTGAGCGGCCCCATCGGGTGCCCGGCGCCCGCCTTCATCGCCTCGTCGATCTCGGTTATCGAGCCCACGCCCTCCTCGTAGGCGCGCATGGCGTCGAGCATGTAGGGCACGAGCAGGCGGTTGACGATGAAGCCCGCGGTGTCCCGCGTCTGGACACCCATCTTCCCGATCGCCTTCGCGAACTCGACGCCTGCCTCGAAGGCCTCGTCGGAGGTGGTCACCGCCCGGATGACCTCGACCAGCTTCATCACCTGGGCGGGATTGAAGAAGTGCAGCCCGAGGAAACGGTCAGGCCGGCTCGTCGCCGCGGCCTGGGCGATCACCGGCAGCGACGAGGTGTTGGTGGCCAGCAGTGCGCCGTCGCCGACGAGCCCGTCGACCTCGCGCCACATCGCCACCTTGGCCTCGAGGTCCTCGGTGATGGCCTCGATGACCAGGTCGCAGCCCGCGAGGTCGCCGTAGTCGGTCGTCCCCTGGATGCGCCCACGGACCTCGTCGGCGTCGCTCTGCTGCGCCTTGCCCCGCTCGACGGCGCGGGCGAGCTGCTTCTCGATCTTGCCCACGCCCTTGGCCAGCGTGGCGTCGTCGACCTCGCGCACGACGACGTCGAAGCCGGCCTGCGCGGCGACCTGCGTGATCCCGTGCCCCATGAGGCCACACCCCACGACGCCGACCTTCTTGATCTCCGCCATCTCGTCTCCGTATCGGTCCACGAAAGGCGGGCAGCCTACCCTTTCGCCGCTCAGGCCAAGGCCACGGGGACCCTCGGCGCCGCCGCACGCTCGAGCCGCCGGTCGGCGGTCCGAGCACGCAGTCGAGGGCCTCGGACAGCGCCACTACTAGCCCGCGTCGTAGATCGACAGCTCGTGTCGCAACCGCCAGAGTGGGCCGAGAAGCGGCCACGTCAGCTCCCTCGACCGGCTCGCGGCCCTCCACCTGAGCCGCCCAGGCGCGATGCCCGGGCACGGTCTAGCCGCGCCGCGGCGCGCCACCCCCCGCAACAAGCCTGCGCGCCCATAGGATCCCCCGCCATGAGCGACTACGAGCTGGCCCACGCCTACGAGACCGTCAACCTCCTGCGCCGCGGACGGGCGGCGAAGATCGAGCTCAACCGCCCCGAGCGCATGAACGCCTGGAACCGGCAGTTCGGGCTCGACCTGCGCGAGGCCGTCGAGGCGGTGGCCGGCGACGACGAGGTCCGGGCCGTGCTCATCACCGGCGCGGGGCGGGGCTTCTCCTCGGGCGCCGACCTCAAGGAGATCTCCACCAACGACGACCTCACGCCGGAGGGCCGGCCGGACGTCTACAAGACACTGACCGAGCGCTACCACCCGATCATCACCGGCATCCGCCGCATGCCCAAGCCGGTGGTGGCCGCGGTCAACGGGCCGGCGGTGGGCATCGGGTGCTCGCTGGCCATCTGCGCCGACCTGGTGGTGGCCAAGGAGTCGGCCTACCTCCTGCTGGCCTTCGTGAACATCGGGCTGGTCCCCGACGGCGGCTCGTCGCTCTTCGTCCCCACACGCGCGGGCCACGCGCGCGCCTTCGAGATGTCAATGCTGGGCGAGCGCATCCCCACCCGGCAGGCCATGGAGTGGGGGCTGGTCAACCGCGTGTGGAGCGACGACGAGTTCGAGGGCCAGGTCGACGAGCTGGTCGACCGCCTGGCCGCCGGGCCGACGCGCTCCTACGCCGGGACCAAGCGCCAGCTCAACCAGTGGCTCTACGCCAACATGGACGAGCAGCTCGAGCTCGAGGCCCGCATCCAGCAGGAGATGGCCAACTCCGACGACTTCCTCGAGGGGGCGATGGCCTTCGTCGAGAAGCGCCAGGCCCGCTTCGGCGGACGCTGACCGCGCACCTCAGCGGGTCCAAGCGACGCCCGTCACGATGTGGTGCCCTCGATCCGGCGAGCGATAGGATCGCGCCGCTTTGCCTCCGGGTCCCGCCACGCGCCGCGCGCTCGCGCTCGCCCTGCTGGCCGCCGTGGCGGGTTCCCTGCTGCTGGCCGCCGCGGCCTTCGCCGACGCCCTGACCCCCGAGAGCGGGGGCTCCCCCAACGCCGGCGACATCGACTCCCTCTACAAGATCGCCCTCTACATCGCCGCGGTGGTCTTCGTGGCGGTCGAGGGCGCCCTGGTCTACGCGCTGATCAAGTTCCGCCACCGGCGCGGCCGGGTCGCCGCCCAGATTCGCGGCAACACCAGCCTGGAGATCGGGTGGACGGTCGGCGCAGCCCTCATCCTCATCGTGCTCACCGTCTTCACCTTCGCCAAGCTCAACGCCATCAAGGACCCGGCGAGGTCGTCGGCCAGCGGGCTGCGGGCCGGCGCCACGCTCGAGGCCTCGGTCGACCAGCCGGCGCCGCCCGGGGGCCAGGCGCTCAAGATCGCCGTCAACGGCCAGCAGTACATCTGGCGCTACACCTACCCCAACGGCGCGTTCGCCTACGACACGATGGTCGTCCCGGTCAACACCACGGTGACGCTCGACATCGAGGCCCAGGACGTCATCCACTCCTGGTGGATCCCCAAGCTGGGCGGCAAGTTCGACGCGGTCCCCGGCTACACGAACCACACCTGGTTCAAGATTCCCAAGCCCGGGGTCTACGACGGCCAGTGCGCCGAGCTGTGCGGGCGCAACCACGCCAACATGGTCGCCCGGGTCAAGGCCGTCCCGGTGGCCGACTACCAGCGCTGGGTCGCCCAGCAGAAGAAGCTGATAGACGCCGCCAACCAGGCGGCGGTCGCCCAGCGCAAGACGCTCAACGCCACCCCGAGCGGGAGCTAGGAGAACTCAAACCGACATGGCCGTGACCGAGTACGCCCTGCGCACCCTTCCGCGCCCCCAGGTCGTCGCCCACGAGGTGACCCGCGAGCGCCGGGGATGGACGAGCTGGTTCACCACCACCGATCACAAGAAGATCGGGATCCTCTACCTCTACACGACGTTCGTGTTCTTCCTGCTGGGCGGCGTCGAGGCGCTGCTCATGCGCATCCAGCTGGGCACGCCGGAGAACACCTTCCTCGACCCGGCAACCTACAACCAGCTGTTCACGCTGCACGGGACGACGATGATCTTCCTGTTCGTCGTGCCCATCTTCGCGGGGTTCGCCAACTACCTGGTGCCGCTGATGATCGGCGCGCGCGACATGGCCTTCCCGCGGCTGAACGCCCTCTCCTACTGGCTGCTGCTGTTCGGCGGGATCGTCTTCTACGCGTCGCTGTTCTTCAACCCGCCCGAGGCCGGCTGGACGACCTACACCCCGCTGTCGTCCAACGCCTACCTGCCCAACGGGGGGATCGACGCCTGGATCTTCCTCATCCACCTCACCGGCCTGTCGTCGATCCTCGGCGCGATCAACTTCATCGCCACGCTGTTCAACATGCGCGCCCCGGGGATGGGATGGAGCCGCATCCCGCTGTTCTGCTGGGCGATCCTCACCTACGCGATCATGATCCTCACGGCGCTGCCGGTAATCGCCGGCGCGGTGACCCTCCTGCTGCTGGACCGTCACTTCGGGACCGGCTTCTTCGACCCCAGCGCCGGGGGCTCGCCGCTGCTGTGGCAGCACCTGTTCTGGTTCTTCGGCCACCCCGAGGTCTACATCATGGCCCTGCCGGCCTTCGGAATCGTCTCCGAGGTGCTCCCGGTCTTCGCCCGCAAGCCGATCTTCGGCTACAAGGCGATCGCCGCCTCCACCGTGGGCATCGCCTTCTTGAGCATGCTGGTGTGGGCGCACCACATGTTCGCCACGCCGACGTCGACCGTGGTGCTGGCCTTCTTCATGCTCACCTCGTTCCTCATCGCCGTGCCCACCGGGGTGAAGATCCTCAACTGGCTGGCCACCCTGTGGCGCGGGACGATCCACCCGAAGACCGCTCTCCTGTTCTCGGCCGGGCTGATCGGTGTGTTCACCATCGGCGGGATCTCCGGGATCCTCCTGGCCATCTTCCCGGTGGACTGGCAGCTCACCGACACCTACTTCGTAGTCGCCCACCTGCACTACGTGCTGTTCGGCGCCTCGGTGTTCGGGATCTTCTCGGCCATCTACTACTGGTTCCCCAAGATGTCGGGCCGGATGCTCTCCGAGGCGCTGGGGAAGCTCTCGTTCTGGCTGGTCCTCGTGGGCTTCAACGTCACCTTCCTCGTCCAGCACTCGCTCGGGCTCTCGGGCATGCCGCGGCGGGTCTACGAGTACCCCGCCAACCCCGCGTGGTCGACCTACAACCTGATCTCGACGATCGGCTCGTTCATCCTGGCCGCGGGCGTGCTGGTCACCGCCTACAACGTCGTGCGCTCGGTCAAGCGCGGCGCGATCGCCGGCCCGGACCCGTGGAAGGGCAACACGCTGGAGTGGTTCACCACCTCCCCGCCGCCCGAGAACAACTTCGACCTGATCCCTCGGATCCGCTCGGTCGAGCCGATGAAGGACATCCGCCGCCGGGTCGAGCGCGCCACCGAGGGCGACTACGCCGGCACGCCGGCCGCGCCGGAGCGCGCGCCGGTCTGAGCTGATGGAGGCGGGCGCCACCAGCCAGGCACGTCCCGCGGTCCTCGCGGGCGCGGCGGCCGGACGCCAGCTGGCGGCCGACTACATAGCGCTGACCAAGCCGAAGGTCCAGAGCCTCCTGCTGACCACCACGGTGGCCACCATGTACGTGGCGGGCCACCCGTCGATCGAGCTGGTCCTGCTCACCTGCCTGGGGGGCTACATGTCGGCCGGAGGGGCGGGCGCGGTCAACCACTACTGGGACCGCGACATCGACGCGAAGATGTCGCGCACCGCCACGCGGCCGGTGCCCTCGGGCCGGGTCTCGCCGCGCGCCGCGCTGTGGTTCGGGCTCGCCCTGGCCACCGGCGCCTTCGTCGAGCTATCGCTCGCGGTGAACCTGCTGGCCGCCTGCCTCGCGCTGTCGGGCTTCGTCGGCTACGTCGGCGTCTACACGATGTGGCTCAAGCGCAGCACACCGCAGAACATCGTCATCGGCGGGGCGGCGGGGGCCGTCCCCCCGCTGGTGGGCTGGGCGGCGACCCGCGGCTCGCTGGCCCCGACCGCGCTCTACCTCTTCGCCATCATCTTCTACTGGACGCCGCCGCACTTCTGGGCGCTGTCGCTGCTGATGCGCGACGAGTACGCCAAGGTCGGCGTCCCGATGATGCCGGTGGCGCGGGGCGAGGCCGAGACCCGCCGCCAGATCCTCCTCTACACGCTGCTGCTCTACGCCGTCACCCAGCTGCCGTTCTGCGTCGGGTTCTTCGGCATGGTCTACCTGGTCGCGTCGATCGCCCTGGGCGGCCTGTTCATCGCCGGCAGCGCGCTGCTCTACCGCCGCGCCGACCGGCGCAGCGCCCTGCGGCTCTACCTGTTCTCCCTGCTCTACCTGGCGCTGCTGTTCGGCGCGATGGTGTTCGACGTCAAGCTCTAGGAGGCTGCACCCATGGATAGAAGGCTCGCCCGCCGCAACCTCCGCACCGGCCTGATCGCCGCCGCGGTCGCGCTGTTCATGTTCGGCGCCTCCTTCCTCGCCGCGGCCATCTACAACGCGGGATGACGCCGTCGGGAGACAAGGGCGCCCCCCTGAGCACGGCGATGCCCCCGGACCCGCCGCTGGCCGGGGTCCCGCCGACCGGTGAGGAGATCCACCTCCCGGGGCCGACCCTGCTGCCGGTGGTCACCGCCTTCGCCATCACGCTCGCGCTGGTCGGCGTGGTCATCAACATCGTGCTGGTGATCGCCGGGCTGATCCTCCTGCTGATCTGCGTCGTGCGCTGGGTGCGCGACACGCGCCGCGACATCGACGAGCTCCCGCTCGAGCACTAGTGGCTCGGGCGAGCCACTAGCCGCCATGCGCGCCGCCGTCCTGCGTGACTACGGCGCCGCCCCCCAGGCCGACGACTTCGAGGACCCGGCGGGGGGCGAGGACCGGGAGGTGGTCGAGGTGCTGGCCGCCGGGCTCAACCCGGTCGACCTGTCGGTCGCCTCGGGCAGCTTCTACGGCGGCAGCCCCGACCTTCCCTACGTCGTGGGCCGCGAAGGGATCGGGCGCCGCGGCGACGGCCAGCGCGTCTACTTCGATGCCCCGGTGGCGCCCTTCGGGTCGTTCGCCCAGCGCGTGGCGATCGATCCGGACAGCGCGGTGGCGATCCCCGACGGCCTGGACGAGGCCCTCGCCGTCTGCTTCGGGATCGCCGGCCTGGCGGGCTGGCTGGCCCTGGAGTGGCGCGCACAACTGGCCGAGGGCGAGAGCGTGCTCGTGCTGGGCGCCAGCGGCGTGGTCGGCCAGATCGCCGTCCAGGCCGCACGGCTGCTGGGCGCGGGCCGCGTGGTCGGCGCCGCCCGCGGCCCCAAGGGGCTGGACCGGGCGCGGGAGTTGGGCGCCGACGCCGTCGTGCGCCTCGGCGAGGTCGACGCCCTCGCCGGCGCCCTGCGCGACGCCCAGCCCGACGGCTTCGACGTGGTCGTCGACCCGGTGTGGGGCGAGCCGGCCGCGGCCGCGATCGAGGCCACCGCGCCGCGGGCCCGGGTCGTGCAGATCGGGCAGTCGGCCGGCTCGCACGCCTCGATCGCCTCGGCGGCGGTGCGCGGGCGCATGCTGGCCATCCTCGGCCACACGAACTTCATGACCCCGACCAAGGTCAGGCAGGCGGCCTACGCGCGGATGGTGGAGCACGCCGCCGCCGGCGAGCTGGTGGTCGAGGCCGAGCGCGTGGCGCTCGACGACGTGGCGGAGGCCTGGGCGCGCCAGGCCCAGGGCGTTGGCCACAAGCTTGTGATCGTGCCGTAGGAGCCTCAGCTTCAGCGCTCGAGGTAGCGGCGCATCGCCTGCTGGGACTCGTGGTCTTCGAGGGCTCCCCGGAGCGTCTGCGCATCGCGGAAGGACTGCTCGGTGGACCCGATCTCCTCCGCGACGGCGTTGACTTGCCGCTTGGTCTGGGTGAGGGCGTACGCGGGCTGGGAGGCGAGCTTCGCGGCCACGCGGTCGACCGCGTCGTCGAGCTCGGAGTCGTCCACGACCTCGTTGACGAAGCGAAGCGCACGTGCTTCCCGGGCGTCGAAGGGACGGCAGGTGAGGACCAGCTCCTTGGTCACGGCCGGGCCCAGCTCGCGCACGAGCCGCGGGATCCCGCCCCATGCGAGCGGAAGGCCGAGGTCGACCTCGGGGATCGAGAAACGGGCCGAGCAGGCGGCGACGCGCAGATCGCACGCGGCCGCCAGCACGACGCCGCCTCCGACGCAATGTCCCTGGATCGCGGCCACCGTCAGCGCCCGCATGTCGGTGACGGCATCAGCCATCCGACGGCCGAGATCGAGCGGGTCATGTGGGTGTGCACGACTGTGGTCTTCGGTGGGCTGCGCGGCATCGCCTCTCGATCGCATCCCGCCCAGGTCGAACCCCGCGCAGAACGCGCGGCCCTCGCCTCTGACGATCACCACCCTGACCTCCGAGCGGGCGTCGAACCAGTGGGCGGCGTCGATCAGCTCTCCGAGCGTCTCGGGGGAGAGGGCGTTCAGCCGGGCCGGGCGGTCGAGGACCAGGCGACCGATCCTGCCGTCGGCCTCGACGCGCAGGGTCTCGAAGCCAGCGGGCGTCACTGGGCGGCGAGGTCGGATCGTGGAGGAGACACGCTTCGCCCTGTCCCAGACGCGTGCAGGCCGTCCCGATGGCCTGAGCCGAGACTACCCGGAGGCGGCGGGCATGTCCGAGGTCGCGCCGTCCTCGGACCAGCAACGAATGATGTCCCGCACCGAGAGCACGCCGGTGACCTCGCCGTTCTCCACCACGATCAGGTGGCGAAAGCGACCGCGCACCATCGCGGACGCCGCCTCCTCGAGCGACCAGTCGGGGGCGGCGAACACGAGGTCGGACGTCAGGTGCTGGGCGACCCGCTCGGCGTCGGGATCCTCCCCGGCGCCGACCGCGCGCAGGATGTCGCGCGCGGTGATGATGCCCGGCCCCGGCTCCTCCGGGTCCATGACCACGGCGGCGCCCACGTTGCGCTCGCTCATGAGGCGGGCCGCCTCGCGCAGGGTATGGCCGGGGCCCACCGTCAGCACCAACTCGCTCATGCCCTCTCGCACCTGCATGCCGCCTCCTCGCTATTGCAACAGTCGGCGCAATCCTACCCGCGCCGCCGCGGAAGGGATGGCGAGCGGGAACGCGCCAGCTTCGTCGGCGTCCCCGCCCGAGGTCATCCCCCCGGGCGGGGGCCGCGTATCCACGGGCGTGAGCACCCAGAGGGCCGCCACCGCGCGCCTGCGCACCAGCCTGTTCGAGGACGCCAAGCGCATCGTAGAGCGCGAGTACGCGTCGGATCTCTCGCTCGTCGACGTGGCGCGTCGGGTCGCCACCTCGCGGCGCCAGCTCCAGCGAGCCTACGCCGAGGTGGGGAGCACGACCTTCAGGGAGCAGCTGGCCCGGGTGCGCATGGAGCGCGCCGCTGAGATGCTCGGCGCCAACGGGCTGACCATCCGCGAGGTCGCCCGCCGCGTCGGCTACCGCCAGCCGGCCCAGTTCGCCAAGGCCTTCCGGCGCCATCTCGGCGAGGCTCCTTCGACCTATCGCTCCAACGGCCCCGGCCCCGGCCCCGGCCCCGGCCGCGCCGTCGCTTCGCGCGAGGCCTGACCCTCGGCGCCCTCGGCGGCGTCTCGGGGCGGCGCACGAAGCGCCGGCCGGCCGGTGCTCGCGTTGTAGGATCCCGCCGGTCATGCGGCCGCCGGCGACCTGCCTTGCGTAGACACCAGCTCGCCCAGATGCTGATCATCGGCGCGATCGCGTCGATCATCGGGATCGCGGTGGCCCTGCTCATCAACTGGTTCCCGGTCCAGGCCGACAGCCAGGCGCCGAAGATCGACACGCTCTATGACGTCCTGCTGATCGTCTCGGTCCCGATCTTCGTGCTGGTCGAGGTGGTCGTCCTCTTCTCGGTGTGGAAGTTCCGGATGAGGCCGGGCGAGGAGCTCAAGGACGGGCCGCCGATCCACGGCAACACCCGCCTCGAGGTCGTCTGGACAGCGATCCCGGCCATCCTGCTGGTCGCGCTGGCCTCCTACGCCTACGTGGTCCTCAACGACATCGAGAAGCGCCCGGCGCACGAGATGATCGTCAACGTAACCGGCCAGCAGTTCGCCTGGAGCTTCGAGTACCCGGGCATGGGCCCCGGGGGCAAGGCGTTGAAGTCCGACCAGCTCTACCTGGCCAAGGACCACCCGGTCGAGTTCCACGTCCGCTCCATGGACGTCATCCACGACTTCTGGGTGCCGGAGTTCCGGCTGAAGATCGACGCGGTGCCCGGCATCACCACCAAGTACCGCATCAACCCCACCCGTCCCGGCGATTACGATGTCGTGTGCGCCGAGCTGTGCGGCCTAGGGCACTCGACCATGCGCCAGACCGCGCACGTGCTGCCGCCGGGCCGCTTCCAGGCCTGGCTGACGCAGCAGCGCGGGGCCGGCTCCGGTACGGCGGCCGCAGGGGGTGGCCAGCCGTCATGACACGAGAGGAGGGCAGCGAATAGATGGTCGCGAGGCTGAAGGCCCCCGGGCTCCTGCGAGGCGGATGGACGTTCCTGGTCGGGATCGCCTTCTCGCTGGGCCTGACCGTCGCCGTGCGGGCGCTCTACGGGTTCGATCCCGTGCTCGACGGCAACGCCATCACCATCGTGGCGCTGATCGCCGCGCCGCTGTTCTTCCTCGTCGGCCTGGGCGCCTTCGACTACTGGTTCTACTGGGCGGCCGGCCGCCCGACGCGGGCCGAGGACCACTCGGGGCACGGCGCCCGCTCGTGGCGCGACTACTTCCGCATCAACACCGACCACAAGGTGATCGGGATCCAGTACACGGTCACCTCGTTCTTCTTCCTGCTCGTCGGCGGGGTGCTGGCCATGCTGATCCGCGCCGAGCTGGCGCGGCCCGGCATGCAGTTCGTGGACTCCAACACCTACAACGGGCTGTTCTCGGTCCACGCCTCACTGCTGATCTTCCTGTTCGTGATCCCGGTCTTCGCCGGGCTGGCCAACTTCGTCCTGCCGCTGATGATCGGCGCCCCGGACATGGCCTTCCCGCGCCTGAACGCGGTGTCCTACTGGCTGCTGCCGATCGCCGGGATCATGATGCTGCTCTCGTTCTTCGCCCCCGGCGGCTCCTTCGCCACCGGGTGGACGGCCTACACGCCGCTGTCGACCGACGCGCCGCTGGGCCAGCTCTTCTTCACCGTGGCGGTCCAGTTCGCGGGCGCGTCGTCGGTGGCCACGGCGCTCAACTTCCTGGTGACGATCATCACCATGCGCGCCCCGGGAATGTCCTTCTGGCGCATGCCGCTGCTGGTGTGGGCGAACTTCGCCACCTCGCTGCTGGTGGTCATCGCCACGCCGTTCATCGCCTCCTCCCAGTTCTTCATCCTGCTCGACCGGGCGCTGGGCTTCAACTTCTTCGAGCCGGCCAACGGCGGGGACGTGCTGGCCTACCAGCACGTCTTCTGGTTCTACTCCCACCCGGCGGTCTACATCATGATGCTGCCGGGCTTCGGGATCATCTCGGAGATCATCTCGGTCAAGGCCCGCAAGCCGATCTTCGGCTACCGCATGATGGCCTTCTCGCTGCTGGCCATCGTGCTGCTCGGGTTCACGGTGTGGGCGCACCACATGGTCGGCTCGGGCATGCAGGGCTGGATCCGCATCCCGATGATGGTGAC
>JBBPZM010000071.1:0-99614 GCA_038199035.1 Solirubrobacterales bacterium
ATCCCGCCCTCGTACATCAGGTCCACGATGAGCTTGAGCTCGTGCAGGGTCTCGAAGTAGGCCACCTCCGGCTGGTAGCCGGCCTCGGTGAGGGTCTCGAACCCGGCCTGGACCAGGCGCGAGGCCCCGCCGCACAGGACGGCCTGCTCCCCGAACAGGTCGGTCTCGGTCTCGTCCTTGAACGTGGTCTCGATGACCCCGGCGCGCGTTCCCCCGATGCCCTTGGCGTAGGCCAGCGCCAGCTCGCGGGCGTGGCCGCTGGCGTCCTGGTGGACGGCCATCAGGCACGGTACGCCGCGACCCTCGGTGAACTGGCGGCGCACCAGGTGGCCGGGGCCCTTGGGGGCGACCATGGCCACGTCGATCTCGGCCGGCGGCTCGACCTCGCCGAAGTGGATCGAGAAGCCGTGGCCGAACATCAGCAGGTTGCCGGGGGCGATCCCGTCGCGGACCTGCTGCTCCCAGACCTGGCGGTGGAGCTCGTCGGGGACGAGCATCATCACCACGTCGCCGCGCGAGGCCGCCTCCGCCACGTCGGCGACCTCGAGGCCGTGCTCGCGCGCCTGGGCGCCCGAGCTCGAGCCCTCGCGCAGGCCGACGACGACGTCCATGCCCGAGTCCTGGAGGTTCAGCGCGTGGGCGTGGCCCTGGGAGCCGTAGCCGATGATGGCCACGGTCTTGCCCTCGAGGAGTCCGAGGTCGGCGTCGTCATCGTAGAACATGGGCGCGGCAGGCTATCGGTTGGCCGGCGCGAGGGCGCGTGCGGCGGCGCAGCCCCCGCTGATCAGGACGCAGCGGCCTGACCTGGGGCGTCGAGGTCGATGCGCACGGTGAGCAGGCTGGTGCCCAGGGTGCGCACCACGAAGCCGTTGCTTCACGGGCGGCGGTCGGGCGATCAGGCAGTTGCCGCGGCGACGAGCGTGCGCGCCGGGATCGCCAGGCCGCCGTCGGGCGCCTCGAAGGCGCGCGCCGCTTCGCGCACGTCGGCCCGCATCCGCTCGACCTGCTCGGAGCTGCACTGGGCGACGAGGTCGGCGAGCGGACGGCCCAGGTCGAGCTGGAGCTCCCACCAGTGCTCCCACGAGTCGTAGCGCTGCGCGAAGTCCAGCGGCTCGACGCGGACGTCTGTGAAGCCGGCTTCGTCCAGGCGCTGGCCCAGGCGTCCGGGGGCGGCGAGCGCGAACATGCCCGGCGCGTCGGGGTCGGGCGCCGGGGCGTCGAGCTCGCGACGCACGGCGGCGCCCACCGCCGCCACCCACGGGTTGGCCTGCGGCCCGTCCCAGACCGCGAGGGCGACTCGGCCCCCGGGGCGCAGGACGCGGCGGGTCTCCTGGAGGGCGGCGGCCGGGTCGGCCATCAGCATGTAGCCCCAGCGGCACAGCACGACGTCCACGCTCGCGGTTTCCAGCTTCAGCGACTCGCCGTTGAGCACGCGGAACTCGACGTCGTTGAACCCCCGCTCGGCCGCCCGGGTGCGGGCCGCCTCGAGCATCGGCTCGGCGAAGTCGGAGGAGATCAGCCGCCCGGCCGGCCGGATCCGCTCCGCGGCCATGAAGCCGGTCTCCCCCGGGCCGGCAGCCAGCTCGAGCACCACCTCGCCCGGTTGGGGCACGGCCGCCTCGATCATCCACTCGGAGACGACGTGGCTCGAGCGCTGGAGCTCCCGGCTGCGGCGCCCCCAGCCGTCAGCCGAGCGCTCCCACTGTCGCAGCGAGGACGCGCGGTACTCCTCGAGGTCCATGGGCGAAGTCATAACACCCCGGGCGCGGTCAGCGCAGGAGATCGCGGCGCAGCTTGCCCGACGGGGTGCGCGGCAGCTCGGAGACGAGGTCCACTCGCTTGGGCACCTTGAAGGGCGCAAGCGCCGCCGCGCAGTGGGCGCGCAGCTCCTGCGCCGAGGCGTGGCGGCCATCGACGAGCACCACGCGGGCCGCCAGGGCCTCGCCCCACTGGGTATGGGGCCGTCCGTACACCGCCGCCTCGCGGACGGCGGGGTGGGTTTCGAGAACCGCCTCGACCTCGGCCGCCGCCACGTTCTCGCCGCCGGTCACGACCATCTCGGACCGGCGGCCGGTGAGGGTCAGGCGACCGCGATCGTCGAGGAGGCCGAGGTCGCCGGTGTGCAGGAAGCCGTCGGCCGCCGCGGCCCGCGGAGCGACGGTGGGGCCGGCGACCAGAATCTCGCCGTCGGGCGCGATGCGCACTTCGGTCCCGTCGAGCGGCGGGCCAGCGGTGGAGGGGTCGCCGATGGGCGACGTGGTCACCTGGGAGCAGGCCTCGGTCAGCCCGTAGGTCTGGGCGAGGGGAAAGCCGGCGGCGGTTGCGCGCGTGGCCTGGTCGGGGCTCAGCGGGCCGCCGCCGATGAGCGCGCAGCGCAGGGTCGGGCCGGGCCGCGCGCCGGCGTCGACCAGGCGCGTCAGCGTCGTCGGGACCAGCGAGACCAGGGTCACGCCCCCGGACTCCAAGGCGGCGGCCACGGCATCGACCTCGAAGCGCTCGTGGACGATCGCCGTGGTGGCGTAGATCGCGCTGCGCACGACGATCGACAGGCCGCCGACGTGCGAGAGCGGGAGGGCGGAGAGCCAGCGCTCCGCGGGGTCGAGCCCCAGCCGGGCGGCCGAGCCGGCCGCACTGGCCTCGAAGTTGCCGTAGGTCAGCTCGACCGGGCGGGCGGCGCCGGTCGTGCCCGAGGTGTGGACCACCACCGCGACGTCGGCCGGGTCGTGGCGCCCGGTCTCCGGCATCGCCCGCTCGGCGCCGGCCAGCGGCTCGTCGTCGTCCCGCATCGCGCTCCCGGAACCGGCCAGCGGCTCGTCGACGACGGTGGCGGCGGTCGCGATCTGAGCCGCGCGCTCGGTTTCTCCCAGGCGCACGTCGATCGGCATGGCCACCGCCCCGGCCAGCAGGCAGCCATGGAAGGCCTCGACGAACGCCAGGCCGGGCGTCAGCGCGATCGCCACGCGGTCGCCGGGCGCCACGCCGCGCCCGGCCAGCCGGCGGGCCGCCCGGCGCGCGCGCTCGAGCAGATCCGCGTAGGCGACGACCTCGCCGCCGGCCTCGAGCGCCGGGTCGTCGGGCCGCCGCGCCGCGGCCGCCGCCAGCCAGGCCTCGCTGTGCTTGCGGCGGGCGCTCAGCGCTTCACCGGCACCGGCTCGGTGCACAGGCTCGTGGGGTCCTTGGCGCACAGGGCGTAGCGCTGGTTGGCCGAGAGAACGCGGCGTTCGCTGACGCGGTACGGGACACCCTGCTCGCCGGCCTTGAGCTGGACGACGTAGAAGGCGCCCGCCCGCCAGTCCGAGAACCCGCCCAGGGCGGCGCGCGCACCCGACTCGATGCCCGCTCGCGGTCCGGTCGGCGCGCCGGTGGCCGTGCTGGCCTGGAGGGCGACCTTGCGGCCCTTCTCGGGCCCGGTCAGCTGCCCCTGGCGCTGACCGGCGGCCAGCCCCCCGGCCCGCCCCGAGGTGAAGCCGGCGCGAAAGCCCGTCCGGTAGATGCCCTGGTAGCCCGCGCCCCCAGGCCTGAAGCGGCGGGCGGTCGCCGCCCTTCCACGGTCGAACCCCGCCCGCTCGGCGCCCGAGGCGTTGGCCGCCGAGCGCCCCACGAAGTAGGCCGCGACCGCTACTCCAGCGAGGAGGAGCAGGGCGAGGGCGGCCAGGGCGGCTCGGCGCGAGGCGCCGGTACCGCCCGCGCCCGGCCCGGGCGAGGGCGCTCCCGGCAGCGGGGGGGGCGCGGACGGGGGGACCTGGCCGGACGGCGGCGGCGGGACCTCTCCCGGCGTGGGTGGCATCGCGCTGTGCTCCATGGCTTGCTCCTGCTCGGGGTCGACGAGGGACGGCTGGACGGGCCGGCCGTCGCGTAGTGTTGCGCGCCCAGCCCCCAGCGCAGGAGGTCCGCGCGCCGTGCCCGTCGATTGGAAGGCCGCCGGGGAGTACTCGGACATCCGCTACGAGCTCTCCGGCGACGGGATCGCCAAGATCACCATCAACCGCCCGGAGGTGCGCAACGCCTTCCGGCCCCAGACGCTGATCGACATCTCCGACGCCCTTACCCGGGCACGGGAGGACCTCGACGTCGGTGTCATCGTGCTCACCGGCGCGGGCCCGGATGCCTTCTGCTCGGGCGGCGACCAGCGGGTCCGCGGGGACACCGGCTACCTGGCCGAGGACGAGGCGGGCGCCCGCGGCATCGGCAGATTCCACGTCACCGACCTGCACGTCCAGATGCGCCGCACGCCCAAGCCGGTGGTGGCCATGGTGGCCGGGTACGCGATCGGCGGCGGCCACGTCCTGCACCTCGTCTGCGACCTGACGATCGCTGCCGACAACGCGCGCTTCGGCCAGGTCGGCCCCAAGGTGGGCAGCTTCGACGGCGGCTTCGGGGCGAGCCTGATGGCCGACCTCGTGGGGCCGAAGAAGGCCAAGGAGATCTGGTTCCTGTGCCGCCAGTACGACGCCCAGGAGGCGCTGGCGATGGGCCTGGTCAACATGGTCGTGCCGCTCGGGGAGCTCGAGGAGGAGACCGTGCGCTGGTGCCGCGAGATGCTCGAGCGCTCCCCCTTCGCCCTGCGCCTACTCAAGGCCAGCTTCAACGCTTCGGAGGACGGCTACGCGGGCCTCCAGCAGCTCGCCCACGACGCCAACCTCCTCTTCTACGAGTCCGAGGAGGCCCAGGAGGGTCGCGACGCCTACGTCGGCAAGCGCCGCCCCGACTTCTCCCGCTTCCCCCGGCGCCCGTAGGGCCAGTGATCCGTCCGGCAGATCCGCGCCTGGTTCGGATTCACCGGACGAGTCGTTAGATGCCGCGAAGCGTGGCGATCTGGCTCGCGGCGGCGCGCCCGCGGACCCTGCCGGCGGCGATCGCCCCGGTCCTCGTCGGCACTTCGCTGGGCGCGGTCGACGGGAGCCTGCGACCGCTGGCCTTCGTGGCGGCGCTGCTGGGGGCGCTGCTGATCCAGGTCGGCACCAACCTGTCCAACGACTACTCCGACGCGCGCCGCGGAGCCGACACCGAGGACCGCCTCGGCCCCGTGCGGCTCACCGCCGGAGGGCTGGTCCCTCCGCGCCAGGTGCTGGTGGCCACCTACGTGTCGTTCGCCGCCGCCGTGCTCGTCGGCCTCTACCTCGTCGTGGTGGCCGGCTGGCAGCTGCTGCTGGTCGGCGCGGCGTCGATCCTCGCCGGGGTGCTCTACACCGGCGGCCCGCGCCCGTACGGCTACGAGGGGATGGGCGAGCTCTTCGTCTTCCTGTTCTTCGGCGTCGTCGCCGTCACCGGCTCCTACTTCGTCCAGGATGAGCGCCTCCCGTGGGAGGCCTTCGCCCTGGCCGTGCCGGTGGGTCTGCTCGCCGCGGCGATCCTCGCGGTCAACAACGTGCGCGACCTAGAGACCGACCGGCGCGCGGGCAAGAACACGCTCGCCGTGCGGCTGGGGCGCCCCCGCGCGCGGCAAGTGTTCGCGGCGATGGTGCTAGGGGCCTACGTCACCGTTCCCGCCACCTGGCTGGCCGGCTCGCTGTCGGCCTGGGTCCTGCTCCCGCTGCTCACCCTCCCGCTGGCCGCGGCGCTCATCCGCACCGTGGCCGCGCGCACCGACGGGCCAGCCCTCAACCAGGCCCTGGCCCGCGCCGGCCTGCTCCAGCTCTCGTTCTGCGTGCTGCTCTCGGTCGGCGTCTTGATCTTCTGATGGAGCTGGAAGTGCAGCGGCGGGAGCTGCGCTTCCGCGAGCCGCTGCGCACGGCCTACGGGACGCTGGAGCGGCGGGAGCTGCTGGCCGTGCGCCTGCGCGCGCGCGACGGCACGGTCGGCGTCGGGGAAGCCGCGCCGCTCGAGCCCTACGACGGCGTGGCCCTCGATGCCGTGCGGGGCCAGGTCGAATCGTGCCGCGAGGTGCTGGAAGCGGGCGACGGGGCGACGCGCCAGGAGCTGCTCGACGCCTGCGCGCCCCGTTGCCCCCTCCCCCAGGGGCTCGCCGCCGTCGACCTGGCTCTCTGGGACCTGGAGGGACGGCGCCGGCGCCGGCCGGTGGCCGCGCTGCTGGCCGGCGAGGCGCTGGCCGAGGTGGCGGTAAACGCGACGATCGACGCGGTCGCCCCAGAGGAGGCGGGGTCCCGGGCGCGGGACGCAGTGGCTGCGGGGTTCGAGTGCCTGAAGGTCAAGGTCGGTGCCGGCGACGACCGGGCGCGGGTGGCCGCCGTGCGCGCCGCGGCCGGGCGGGAGGTCGCGATCCGCCTGGACGCCAACGGCGCTTGGCCGGCCTCCGAGGCCGTCGAGGCGCTGGAGCGGTTGGGCGTCGACGGCGTGGAGCTCTGCGAGGAGCCCGTGCGTGGCGTCGCCGCCCTGGCCGCGGTCCGCCGGGAGCTGGGTGGCCGGATGGCCATCGCCATGGACGAGACGGCGGCCGAGCCGGGCGCGATCGGCGCCGGGGTGGTCGACGCCGTCTGCCTCAAGGTTGCGGCGTGCGGCGGGATCACCGGCGTGCTTGAGGCCGCGGCGCTGGCGCGCGCGGCGGGAAGCGATGTCTACCTCGCGTCGACGTTCGACGGACCGGCGGGGATCGCGGCCGCCCTGCACGCCGCGGCGGCGCTGAAGGTGAAGCGCCCGTGCGGCCTGGCGACCCTCTCACTCTTCGACGACTGCTCCGATCCCTTCCCCCCCCGACGGGGGCGTATCGCGGTGCCGACGATCCCTGGCCTGGGAGCGTCGTGAGCGGGATGCCGCCTACCGCGAGAGCGACGCGCGCAGCGCCAGCACCCGGCGCACCGAGGCGCGCATGGCGGTCGGGCTCAGGCGCCCGGCCTGGGCGTCGCCGACCAGCGACTCGTAGGCGCCCGAGGCGGTGGCGTAGCCCCCGGCGTAGAGCAGCAGGTCGTTGCCGGCCTGGGCGGCGAGCAGCCCGAGGCGAGACGGAGGCCCGAACGGTCCCAGTCCGCGGGTCGTGAGGTCGTCGGTGATCGAGACGCCGGTGAAGCCGAGGCGGCCGCGCAGCTCGCCGGTGGAGATGGCGGGCGAGAGCAGCGCCGGTCGGGGCGACAGCGCGGGGTAGACCGCCGTGCTGGTCATGACCAGCTTGGCGTGCGCCGCCACGCCGGCCGCGCCGAAGGGCAGCTCGTCGACGCCCCGCAGGGTGCCCAGCGGGAGACCGACCCGCTGGGCCACTTCGTCCTCGTTGCGGCCGACCACGCCGAGACCCGGGAAGTGCTTGAGGGTGGCGGCCACGCGCTGGCCCTGGAGGCCGCGCACGAAGGCCGAGCCCATCCGCGCCGCGACGGGCGCGCTGGAGGAGTAGGAGCGCAGCGAGCGCTGCTGGAAGGAGCCGGGACGCCCCACGTCGACCACCGGCGCGAGGTCCACGTTCAATCCCACCGAGCGCAGGTTCAGCGCGGTGGCGCGGCCCTCGGACTCGGTCAGCGCGAAGCTGCCGATCCGTCCCAGGGCGGCGGGCGAGCGCGATGGCGCACCGCTGAGGCGCTTCACGAGGCCGCCCTCCTGGTCGACCATCAGCAGCAGTGGGGTGCTCAAAGCCGCCGGCCGCGGGATCGCCTGGAGGCCGCGCATGGTCGCGGCCAGCGACGCGCGCGAGGCGATGTTGGACGCGAAGACGATCACTCCGGCTGCCTCGCCGTGGGCGATGCGCGCGCGCAGGGCGGCGGGAGGCGAGAAGCCGCTGTAGGAGTAGACCATCCGCTGACCGACGAGCTGGCGCAGCGAGAGGCCGGCGGTGGGATCGGCCGCCGGGGCGGCGGCGGGCCACACCGCGGCCACGGCGGCGAGGAGCGCGCAGGCAAGCGTCAGCCGCGGCGAGCCTCGGCGTGAAGCACGGATGGCGGCCACGTCACGCTCCAACACGCCTACGCCGCCTCGGTTGCGGGCACGCGCTCGCGGAGGAGGGCGGCGACCAACGCCGGCGCCTCCAGCTGGACGGCGTGACAAACCGCCGGGACGACCACGAGCTCGCCGTCGGGCACGCCGGCGAGCAGCCGCTCGCCGAGCTTGCGGAACTTCCCGTCTCGCTCCCCGACGATCGCCGTCAGCGGCATGCGCAGCTCGCCCAGGCGGCTCCACAGCGGCTCCATCGCCCCGGTCCCGAGCCCCCGCAGCGCCGCGGCGAGCCCGGCCGGGCGGTTGCGCAGGCGGTCCTGGTACGCCGCATCGGCCACCTCGCGCGGCTGGCCCTTGAACAGCGCCTGGCCGCCCCAGCGGCGGGCGAAGTCCTCGATCGCGCCCTGCTCGATCTCGAGCGCCAGCCGCTCGTCGGCCGCGCGACGCTCGGCGCGCTCGATGTCGTCGGCGATGCCCGCCGTGCCACTGACGAGCACGAGCCGCTCGACGCGCTCCGGGTGCGACAGGGCGAAGACCAGGGCCAGCCGGGCGCCCAACGAGTAGCCGACGAGCGTGAAGGTCCCCGGTCCGCGACGGGCGACGTCGGCCGTGCAGGACGCGAAGTCGACCGGCCGCTCGTCCGCCGCCGAGCCATGGCCGCGCAGATCGAGCGCCAGCGCCCGGTAGCGTTGCCCGAGCCGATCGATCACCGGCCCCCAGCTCGCCGCGGTCTGCGTGAACCCGTGGAGGAAGACGATCGTCGGGGGCACGCCGACATCATGACTGCCACCGACGCCCACGTCCTGCTGCGCGCGTTCTGCGACGAGCTCGGGCGCTGCGGCATGACCGACGCCTGCACCTCCCCCGGCTCGCGCAGCGCCCCGCTGGTCATGGCGCTGGTGCGCGAGCCCGCCTTGCGCTGTTGGTCGCACGTCGACGAGCGCTGCTCGGGGTTCTTCGCCCTGGGAGCGGCCAAGGCGAGCGGGCGCCCGGTGGCTGTGACCTGCACCTCGGGCACCGCAGCCGCCAACCTCGCACCAGCGGTGCACGAGGCCCGCGAGGCCCGGGTGCCCCTGCTCGTCCTCACCGCCGACCGCCCGCCCGAGCTGCGGGAGGTCGGCGCCGGGCAGGTAATCGACCAGGTGGAGCTCTACGGCACGGCGGCCAAGTGGTTCTTCGAGGTCGGCACCCACGAGGCGACTCCCGAGCGGCTGCGGTGGATGCGCGGGCTGGCCTGCCGCGCCTACTGGACGGCGCTGGACGGCCGCCCCGGGGTGGTCCACCTCAACTTCGCCCTGCGCGAGCCGCTGATCCCCGACCAACCGCTGGCCGGCGACGACACTGGGCGCCCAGGCCGCCTCCCGTTCGTGGTCCGCACGCCCCGGGCCGGCGCCCCGGCGGCGCGGGCGCTCGACGAGCTCGCTGCCCTGGTCGAGGGGCGACCTGAGGGCGTGGTGGTGTGCGGGCGCAGCGAGCGCGACGGCGGCCTGGCCGACGCGGTCGCCGGCTTCGCCGAGGCGTGCGGCTACCCCGTCCTCGCCGATCCCCTCTCAGGCTGCCGGCGCGGTGCCCTGGCGGTCGCCCACTACGACGCGCTCCTGCGCGACCGGGGATTCGCCGACGGCCATCGACCCGAGCTGGTGCTGAGGATCGGCGACTTGCCCACCTCCAAGCCCCTGCGCGCCTGGCTGGCCGCGTCGGCCGGCGGGGCGCAGGTCTCCTTCGACCCCGAGGCGGCGTGGCAGGACCCCGACGCCGCCGTGGCCGCGGTCGTCGCGGCCGACCCGGCGGTGGCGCTGGCCGAGCTGACCGAGCGAGCGGCGCCCACGCCGGACGCTGGCTGGATCCAGAGCTGGCGTGACGCCGATCGTCGTGCGACGGACGCCCTGGCCGGCGTCCTGGACGGCGGCCTCTCCGAGCCGGCGGTCGCCGCCACCCTCGGGGCCCGCCTGCCGCCGCAGGCCACGGTGGTCGTCGCGTCCTCGATGCCGGTGCGTGACGTCGAGACCTTCTTCCCGGTCCGCGACGACCCTCCCCGCGTGCTCTCCAACCGCGGGGCCAACGGGATCGACGGGACGATCTCCACCGCCTTCGGGGTCGCCGCGGCCGGCGGCGGCCCGGTCGTCGCGCTCGTCGGCGACGTGGCGCTGGCGCACGACATCGGGGGGCTACTGGCCGCTTCCCGCCTGGACCTGTCGCTGACCATCGTCCTGCTCGACAACGACGGCGGCGGGATCTTCCACTTCCTCCCGGTCGCCCGCCAGGCCGACGTCTTCGAGGCCCACGTGGCCACCCCCCACGGCCTGGACTTCTCCCGTGCGGCGGCTCTCTACCGCTGCGCCCACCGCCGGGTCGCCGACCTCGACGAGCTGGCGGACGCCGTCGAGGAGTCGCTGAGCGCCCCGGGCACGACGCTGATCGAGGCCGCCACCGAGCGCGAGGCCAACCTTGCGCTGCACCGGCGGGCCTGGGAGGCCGTCGCCGAGAGCGTGCGCTCCGGCTGACGGCGAGGTGGCACTAGGCGTCCGCGTCGGCGTCGCGTCACGTCACGTCGCGTCAAGCCTGGCCGCGCTCGCGCCGAAGTCAGCGGCGCCGGGAGACCCCCGTCCTCAGGGCCGGTCGGGCCGCAGGTGCGGGAACGAGTTGCTCTGGTTGCGGAAGTCCCATGGCCCCTGGCGCATGCAGGGGATCTGGCCGGGGCCGATGATCGGGACCGGCTGCGGGTTGTCCGTGTTGCGGCAGTCGAAGGCCTTCAGCCCATCCTTGGCGACGTAGGCCAGCCCGCCCGGGGCGAAGTACGGGTTGTGACGGTCGGAGGCCAGCCGCTTCGAGTAGCTGCCGAATAGCTCGTTGGTGATCGGCACGATCGAGCGCAGGTAGTGGCGCCGAACCCCGTCGGGACCGACCACGGTGGCCTGTGTCGCGGCTCCGACGTTGCCCAGGGTGGTGACCAGCTCGTGCTTGTAGCGCCCGGCCAGGGCGACGACGGGGACGAGCTGGCGGCCGGCCGGATCGAGGATGTCGATCAGCGGCTGGGCGGCGTCGACCACGCGCGTGGCCTGCGGCAGCGCCCGCAGCGCCGTGCTGATCACCGGGTTGATCTCGACGAATAGCGCCTTGACGTCCGGCGCGAGGACGGAGGCCTCGACCAGGGCGGGCCGCAGCAGCGGGACCACCGGTCGCAGGACCCGCAGCGTCGGGGCGGCGTCCCGGGCGGTCGCCTGGGCGACGAGGAGCGTCGAGCGCAGGTCGCGCATGAAGGGCGGCAGCGCGCGGATCGTCGCCGTGAGCTCGGGCGCCCGGCGCGACGTGACCGACATCACCTGGTTGCCGGCGGCGATCAGGCTCCGCAGGTCGGCCTGGCGGCGACCGACGGCTCGCAGGACCACGCCGGTGTTGGCGATCATGTGGGACAGCGCCGGGCTCTGGTCGTCGAGGATCTGGACGACCCCGCCGACCGCGTCGGCCGTCGGCGCCGCGTTGCCCAGTGTGTCGTTGAGGTCCTGGGAGCGTCCGTTCAGGGCCTTGGAGAAGTCGGCCAGGAAGCGCTTGAACGCTGTGCGGGTGGGCTCGTCGAAGGCGCCGAGCACCTGGTCGAGCTGCTGCGTGGGCTCGACGTGCGACGGCGGCAGCGTGCCGCCCTCCCGCAGCTTGGGACCGGCGCGAGAGCCGGGCGAGAGCTCGACGTAGGCCTCGCCGAGCAGCGTCTTGGTGCGGATGATGGCGCGTGCGTCCGCGGGCAGCGGGGAGTAGCGATCGTCGAGGTTCATGAGGACGTCGATCTTGCCGTTCCTGGGCGCGCTCCTGATCACCTTGCCGACGTTGACCCCCGAGATGCGCACGTCGGCGTTGGTGGTGACCGGCTGGTCGAAGCTGGCGTGGAAGCGCCAGCCCTGGGGCTGGAGGGGGATCGAGCCCCCGAACGAGAGCCACACGAAGAGGATCGCGCCGCCGCAGGACAGCGCAAACACGACGGCGATGGCGATCCGGCTGCGAGTGGGCGCCTGGGTGGCCATTAGCCCCCTCCCCCTCCGCCCGGCGGCGGCGTGCAGCCGGCGACCGGCCCGAGCAGCAGCCCCAGCACCGGCGCGAGGCGCGGGTCGGCCAGGCTCGAGCACGAGAACAGGGCCAGGCCGCGCCACATCGCGCCGTGGGCGTCGCCGGTCGAGAAGACGCTGGCCGCGTTGTGGGAGAACCAGGCCAGCCAGTAGAGGTACCCCTCGTCGCTGCCCGGCGGGTTGTAGCCCAGCTCGTTGGCGACGTAGTTGAGGACCTTGAAGGCGCTGATGAGGTCGGGCGTGACCTGGGCGAGGTCGCTGGTCGTCGGCGCGAGGTCGACGGCCAGCGGCTGGGCCTCGCGGACCAGTGGGCGAACCTGGTCGCGCAGGATGGGCTCGGCCTGGGTGACCAGGGGCTGGGCGGCCGCGAGGGTGCCGCGCAGGCGCCGGGCGGTGGGCATGAGAGCGTCCAGCGTCGGTCCGAGCGCGTTGGCGAAGCGGGTCCCGTTGTGCAGGCTGGCCCGCGCCGCGGCCAGCGTGGGCGGCAGCTGCGTGAGCGAGTCGCGCAGCGCGACGTCCTCGCTGACGACGCTGTGCAGGGTGGCGTTGCCGGCGTCCACGACCTGCCCCAGCTCCGTGTCCTTGCCCGCCGCCGCGTCGGTCAGGACCGCGAGATTGTGGATCAGCCGCGCGAGCTGGACGCGCCGGGCGGCCACCGCGTCGCCGAGCTGACGGACCTGCGCCGTGGTCGGCCCGAGGGCCTGGAACAGCGCGCGCATGTCCCGGCCGCGTCCCGCGGTGGCGACGTCGCCGCTGGTCACGAGGATCTGGAAGAAGTCGCGCGTGTCCCCGTCCAGGGCGCTCAGCAGCTCGTCGGCGTCGATCGGCGACTGGGTGCGACCCACCGGGATGGACTGGCCCGGCGGCAGGACCTTGGCGGGGTGGCGTCCGGGGTAGAGCTCGACCTGGAGGTCCTTGAGCGGCGTGTTGGGCTGCATGACCGCGCGGGCGTTGGCGTAGACGTGGGGCAGCAGCTTGGGGTCGATCTCCATGGAGACCACCGACAGCCCGTCGCGCAGCTTGGACCCGGTCACCGTGCCGACCTTGACCCCCGCGACGTTGACCGGCTGCCCGAGCCCCGGGTTGAGGCCGCTGGTGGCCGAGAACTCGGCGCTGAGCTCGTAGCGGGCCTTGAGGGGGTTGGGCAGCCGCTCCTGGATGAGGATGTAGCCGCCGGAGACCGTGGCGACGACGACCAGCACGCCGATGACCACCAGCCAGCGGAAGTAGCGCTGGAGCTGGCGGCGCAGGCTCATTCCCTGCCCCCCAGGACGTCGACCCACTTCGCTCCCCGGTGCTTGGAGCGGTGCTGCTTCGCGGCGCCATGCTGCCGCCCAGTCGCCTCCTGGCCTTGGGCCGCGGCCTTACCGCCGCCCAGGAGCTGCTCGAGGACCGTCCCGAGCTGGCGGCGCGCGACCTGCGGTCGGGCCCTCTTGGTGGCGACGCTGGCCGCGCTGGACGAGGTGCGCGCGCTCAGGTCAGGCGGCTTCTGGTCGCGGCACGACTTGTCGGGGCGGAACGGGGGCAGGCGGTCCTCGCCCAGCCAGGTGGGGCGCGCGCCCGAGATGCCGTTGCCCAGGCCGAAGAGCCGCTCGCCTCCGCCCAGGAACGGGCCGAGGACCTGGCTGCCCGTGCCGAACGAGTAGTGGACGGACGGCCCGTTGGCGTCGAAGCTCTGCGTGGCTCCGGCCAGCCCGACCGCGGCGTGGACCAGCTCGAGGTAGGTGGGGTAGTCGGTCGACAGGCGACCGTCGTCGAGCTTGGACTTGAGCACGGGCAGGGCCTGGTCGCGCACGCAGTCGACCACCGGGGTAACCAGGGGGAAGAGGTCTCGCAGCTCGTCCACCAACCCGGGCAGCGTCTGGGTCGTCGGGCGCAGGTCGTCGAGCAGCGCCGGGAGCTCGGCGGGCTGGACCAGCGCCCGCGCCTGGACGAGGGTGCTCGCCGTCTGGTCGAGGACCGGCGGCGCGGCGCGGACTCCCGGGAGCGCGGCGTCGCTAAAGCGCTGAAGCGACGGGAGCGCCCGATCGACCGCGTCGAGCGCCGGCGGCGCCTCGCGCAGGGCCCCGTCGAGCTGGCGCAGGGTGGCGCCCAGCTCGCCCTGGCGCGACGCCAGCGCGCTCGTCGTGCGCCTGAGGTTGGTGACCAGGTCGGCCAGGTGGCGGTCGCGGTCGGCCAGCGTGCTGGTGATCAGCGAGGCCGAGCGCACGAGGTTCGAGAGGTCGTGGGGGGCGATGCCGCGGGCCGCCTCGGTCACCTGGGCCGTGTCGACGAGCGCCGGCGCCAGCTGGAGGTTGACCGAGCGCAGCCCCTCGGCCCCCCCGCCCCGCAGGGCGATCGCCAGCTGGGCGACGGTGCGCTGGATGCTCTCGCGCGTGGGGCGGTCGAGCGCGGTCAGGACCTGGTTGAACTGGACCGTTCCCGCGGTCTGGCTCACCGGGACCATCCCGCGGTCGGCGATCTCGGGTGAGTTAGGGGTGCCCGGGCGCAGGTCGACGTAGAAGCCGCCCTCGAGGAAGATCCGCGCCCGGATCTTCATGGTGGCGTCGCGGTGGACCGGGCGACCGTTGTCGTTGATCTCCATCGTGACCAGCGCGTCGTCGTGGGGTCCGCGCCAGATGCGGCTCACTCGGCCGACGTCGACCCCCGCTATGCGCACGGGCGCCCCGGTGCGCAGCTGGCTCGACGTGGCGAAGACGGCGTTGACCTGGTAGTGGTGGACGAACGGGATCCGCTTCGTAAAGGCCACGTAGGTGAAGGCCAGGACCGCCGCGATTCCCATCACGCCGATGGCGAAGCGGCTGCGCTTGCCACGGCGTCCGCCGCGCAGGAGCCTCACGGGTTGCCTCCCGGCGTGGGCTCCAGCAGCCCGGCGTCACGCGCCCGCTCGCGCGCCTTGGGCGGCGCCGAGGTGTGCACCGTGCTATCGGCCTGGGCGCCCGGCGGGTTGCCGATGCGCTGGCCGTCGCGGTAGGGCTCGTTACCCGCCTCGCACTCGCGCCCGTTCTCGTTGGGGTAGTAGTTGAGGTGAAGGTCGGAGCTGGGCGCGTTGGACTGGAGCATCTGGTTGGCGTTGACGATCGGCAGGAAGTTGAACCAGCTGCCCGCGGAGTCGCCCTCGCTGACCGCCGACTGGGCGTTGCGCAGGAAGACGGCCAGGACGTTGCAGTCGATCTGCGCCGGGTTGAGGAAGCGCAGCGTGGGCTTGAGGTAGGTGACGGTCTGGATCAGCTCCTGCACCGCCCGGGGCGAGCTCGTGTCGCGCGATAGGCGGTCCAGCGCCCCCAGCGTCCCGCCGAGCTGGTCGGCCAGCGCCGGAACGCGGCCGAGCACGGGCGTGCCGACCTCCACCGCGTCGGCGAGGTTGCGGCTCGTCCCGGGCAGGAGGCTCGCCGCCGGGCGCAGCGCCCGCATGATCGACGCGGCGTCGGAGAGCACCGGGCCGGTGGTCTCCAGCGCGCGTATGGCCACGGTCTCGGTGGGCGCAAGCTCGTCGATGCTCTGGCCGAGTGCGCCGCCGGCAGCCTCGACCGCGGCCAGCGTGCGCGCCGTGTGGTCGAACAGCGATCCCAGCGCCCGGGCCTGTGGCGCCAGGGCGTGCGAGGCGGCCGCCGCTCCGCGAACGAAGCCCGAGAGGTCGGTGCGGGGGTCGACGAGGAGGCGCAGCAGCCGCTGGAGCGGCGGGAGCAGCCGCCGGGTAGAGACGACCGCGTCGTTGAGCGAGTTCCCCCGCCCGGCCAGCGTGTTGCCCAGGCCGTTGATCGTTCCCTGGAGCCCGTGCGAGGTCTCCCGGTCGAAGACGTTGAACGCCTCATCGATCTCGACGGCGTGCAGGGCCTGGCGCAGGGGCAGCACGCCGTTGGGCGGGACCACCTTGTGCGAGCGTCCGCGCGTCAGCTCCAGGAACTTGGAGCCCAGCACCGATCGCGGGCGGATGCGGGTCAGGCTGTCGAGGGGCAGAGGGGGCTGGTTGGCGTCCAGCGCGACCTGGAGGCGGGCGAACGGAGGGCGGCCTCCCGAGGGCTCCATTGCCGTCGCGCCGAGCACCTGGCCGACGCGCGAGCCGCTGATGCGCACGTCGTCGCCCTTGGTGATCTCGGCGGCGTCGGGCACGTCGACCGAGAAGCGGTAGGTGGGGACGAACGGCAGGCCGCGGTTGGCGTTGTAGGAGAGGATGAGCGCCACTCCGCCCAGGAGGATGAGGACCGCGCCGACCAGCAGCGGGTTCGCGGTCAGGCTGCCATGCGTCGGCCCGCGCGCGTTCATGGCCCCAGCAGGTAGTCGGCGAGGTCCTGGAGCCTGCGCTCGCGCTTGGCGTCGAGCCCGATGCTGTCGGCCACCCGCTGGGCCAGCGCGCCGTTGGCGTCGAGCACGCTGCCCTTGCTCCCCGGGCGGGCGCTGGCGGCGGTCGACGACGTGGACGACCCCGCGCCGCCGTGGAAGTTGGCACTGCACCCCGGCTGGGGAGTGGTCGCGTAGAACCCGCAGTTCACGAAGACGAGGTGCGCGGGCAGGATGTGCGAGATCTGGTCGTAGCGCGCAGTCGTGGCGGTCGTCTGGTAGACGAAGGCGAGCAGCCCCTCGACGACGCCCCGCTCGCGCAGGTTCACGAACAGCTGGTTGACGAGCTTGCCCGTCGGCAGGGCGTCGGAGGCGAACTCGCGCAGCTTGCCCACGATCGGGGTGGCGTTGCGCACCGTCTTGCGACCTTCGACGGCCGCTGTGCTGAGGTGCTGGAGGGCGGGGACGCCGGCCTGGGCGAAGGGCGGGATGTCGGCCACCAGACGGTTGACGTCCGGGGCCGCGGTGCGCAGCTGCGCGAGCAGGGGGGCTCCGTCGCGGGTGAAGGTGTCGAGGTCGCGCAGGGCGGGGCGAGTGGCCCGCAGGAGCGCCGGGAGCCGCCGGATGCCAACGGCGAGCTGGCGCCGGTGGGCCGCCGTCCGCGAGGTCACTAAGGCCGCGCGCGAGACGAAGCTGCGCACCGCGCCGCGCCGGCGGGCGAGCTCGGCGACCAGCCGGTCGGAGTCGCTCACGGTGGCGGCGATCTGGTCGCGCTGGGCGTTGAGCTTGGACAGGGCGCGCCGCGCGTCGGCCAGCGCGGGGTTGGCCCGGCGCAAGATGGCGTTGAAGTCCTCCCCGCGGCCGTCCAGGCCGATCCCCAGCTCGGCCACGACGATCGAGAAGCGCTGGCGCACCGGGGTGTTGAAGATGTTGAACAGGTCGGTGAGGTTCACCGGCACCGACGTGTGGCTGACCGGCACGGTGGGCGGCTGGCCGTTGCGGCCCGTGAGCGGCGGTGCGCTCGATCGCCCCGGATCGCACTGCACGAAGTTCTCGCCGACCAGGCCCTCGGGCTGGATCGAGCAGCTGGCGCTCACGCGGAAGGGGGCGAAGCGCCGCGGCAGGCTCATCTGGATGCGGGCCTTGTAGTTGGGCGTCAGCTTGACCCCCTCGACCTTGCCGACGCGCGCCCCGGCGATCTTGACGAGCTGACCGGGGATGATCCCCTTGGCCGTGTCGAAGATGACGTCGACGCGGTAGGTGGAGGCCCCGCGCGCCGGAGAGCCGAGCAGCGCGATGCTGACGGCGATCGCCGCCAGCGCGACCGTGACCATCACGGCGATCCGCCTCATCGCGGGCTCCGTGCGCGTTCCGGGGCGGCGGCGCTCACCGCTGGTCGTCGGCTTTCTTGCATAGCGCCGGGTTGGGGATCCACGGGTTGGTCTGGTCGGGCGCAGGCTCGACCGCGCCGCCGGGGCAGCGGGCGACCATCCCCGTGCGATAGCCGCCAAAGTCGCCAGCCGACGGCAGGCCGGGGAAGATGCTGCCCAGCCGCGAGAGCACCCCCGTCAGCGAGCCCGGCGAGCCGATGAGCGAGATGCGGGCGAAGTGGCCGTTGGCGTCGTAGTAGCCGCCGGTCGCGCCGCCGAAGCCGTTGGACAGGCCGATCACCAGGTCGGGGGCGTAGGGGCGCAGGCCCTCGAAGACCGGCAGCGCCTGCTCGAGGGTCGTGGTGGTGGAGCGCACCGCCGGCACCCCGACGCGGGCGAGCTGGGGCACGTCGGAGAGCGACCGGTCGAGCCCAGGCAGCAGCGCGCGCAGGTCGTTGACGACCGGCCGGGCGTCCACTCCGGTCGGCACCAGCTCGCGCAGGACGCGGGCCAGCGGCGCCGCCGCCGGGCGGGTGTCGCGGATGAACGGCCGGAAGCCGTTGAGCCCCCGGCGCAGGTTGGCGAAGGTCGAGCGCGAGCGGTTGAGGACCCGCGGCGCCCGGATCAGCGCGTCGTTGAGCGAGGCCCGCTGCGCGGCGATCCCCCGCAACGTGGCCGCCGTGGTCTCGATCCCGCGCTCGAGGTCGGGGCGGCGGCCGGCGAGCGCCGCGCTGACCACCGCCGTGCTGGTGAGCAGGCGCTCCAGCGAGGCGCGGTCGCGGCCCAGCTCCAGGCTCAGGGCCGTGGTCTGGGAGAGCGCCGGGTTGAGGTAGGCAAAGGCCCGGTTGGCCGATAGCGCGGCCGAGCCCGCGAAGATCTGCGAGCCGTTGCGGATGATGCCCTGGAGGTTCGTCCTGGTCTTGGGGTCGAGCGCGTTGAGGACCTCGTCGAGGTCGACGATCGGGCGCGTCTGGGTGGTGGGCAGGACGCCGTTGTCGGGGATCGCCGGCGCGTCCTTGGGGCCTGGCGAGAGGTTGATGAAGCGGTTGGCCACCCCGGCCAGGCCGGCCGCGCGGATCGAAGCGATCGTTCCCTGGTGCAGTGGTTGGTAGTGCTCGTCGGTGAGGGTCAGGGCGATGTCGGCCTGGTTGTCGTTGGTCAGCTCGATGCTCGACACCGTGCCGACGTTGAGGCCGCTGACCTGCACGACGTTGCCCTTGACGACCTGGCCGGCGTCGATGAAGCGGGCGTGGATCGTGTAGGTGGAAGCGCCGCCCAGGAGCACGAAGGCGGCGATCACCCCCACCGCCAGGACGGCGACCAGCCCGGCGATGCGAGCGACCCGGAGGGTGTTGTGGCTCGTCGCCATCCGTGCCGGGTGGCTCAGCCGCCGATCGGCGCGCGCGGGTTGGCGCCCCAGAAGATCTGGGTCCCGAGCATGCCGATGAGGTGGACGCCGATCAGGTTGGCCACCATCGACTTGGCGGTGGCCCGTCCGACCCCCACGGGCCCGCCGCCGGCGTTGTAGCCGTAGAAGCAGCCGACGAGCACCACGAGCGTGGCCATGGCCATGCCCTTGATCAGCGAGTACAGGAGGTCCAGCGGGCTCTGGAACTGCCAGAAGAGCTGGAGGTAGCCCCCGGCCGAGACCTGGCCGATCTGCTCGACCACCGCGATGTAGGAGGCGATGAACCCGACGGCGATCGCCGCGATGTAGACGAAGGGAAGGACCATCCACATTCCCAGCAGGCGCGTCGAGCACAGGTAGACCATCGAGTCGAAGCCCATGACCTCAAGGGCGTCGATCTCGTCGGAGATGCGCATGGAGCCCAGCTCGGCCACGAACCCGGTGCCTACCTTGGCGGCCATCATGTACCCGAAGGCGTACGGCGTCACCTCGCGCAGGTCGCACAGGGCGGTGAACGCCCCGGTCGCGGTCGGCGCGCCCACCGCGCGCACGCCGTAGGCCCCCTCGATCCCGCACTGGAGCCCGAGGATGAAGACCAGCGCCAGGATGATCAGGAGCGAGCCGACGATGAGGATGCCGGCCTGGCGAAGGGCCTCGCCGAAGAACTTCAGCACGCGCCCGCTGTAGACGCCGCCGAGCGTGCGCCCGAAGAAGGCGAGCATCTCTCCTAAGGCGCTGATCCCGTCGCGCAGCAGGCCGGTGGCGATCATCGCACCGCGGAGAGCTCGGGGTGAGTGGCCAGGAGGGTCTGCGTGAAGCCGTAGTCGATGACCCCGATCCCCAGAAAGGCGATGACCACGGCCTGGTTGACCGCCCGGCCCACGCCCTCGGCGCCGCCCGAGGCGGTCAGCCCCTTGAAGCAGCAGACGATGGCGATCATCGCGCCGTAGATCGCGGTCTTGAGCAGCGACCCCCACAGCTCGGTGGTGGTCGCGTTGGTGAAGTAGGTGGCGAAGAAGCCGCCCAGCGGCGCCTTGTTGATCATCGTGGCCAGCACGCCGCCGAAGGTGCCGAAGAGCAGGGCGTAGATGTCGAACAGCGCCGTGATCACCATCAGCGAGAGGAAGCGGGGGACGACGAGGCTCTTGATGGGATCGACGCCGAGGACCATCAGGGCGTCCAGCTCCTCGCGGATCTTGCGCGCGCCGAGGTCGGCGGTGATGGCCGTGCCGGCCACGCCGGCCACGACGATGGCGCAGACCAGCGGCGCGAACTCGCGCACGACCGCCAGGACGAACAGCCCCCCGAGGCGGTCGATCGCCCCGAAGAGGTTGAGGAAGCCCGCTGCCTGGATGCCCGTCGGCCCGAAGCTCAGGGCCACCGACGTCACGATCATCGGAAACCAGCACAGGCGCAGCGCGAACATGAACTGAGACACCAGCTCGGGGCCGTAGTTGTGCGGGGCGCGGAAGGCGGACACCACGGTGTTGCCCATGAGCACGCCCATCGAGCCGATCTCCTCGATGAAGCTCTTGGCCGGCAGGAACGCCCGGTCGGCCACCAACCTCAGCATCTGCCCATCCGCCTCTCCAGCGCCCTCGGCGGCGTCCGCGCTCGCGTCCGCCAGCCTGCGTCCGCAGTTCGACCGAGATCCGGTCCCGTGAAACTACTCCCTCGTAGCTTGGCGACCTTACTCCATGCCCGCCAAGCCTGGCAAACCACAACCGACGGCGCGCCGGTTGGAGGCCGCCCGTCGCTGTAGGCGCGACCCAGCGCGCCGGCGAGCACTCCCTGGCCAGACAAGCTACCTTGCCGTAGCATCGCCGCCCCGGTGTCCACCGCTCCCCCTCGACGTCGCTACGCGCCTCGCCTCCCGGCGGCGCAGCGCCGCCGTCAGCTGCTGGACGGCGCGCTGGCGCTGATCGCCCAGAAGGGCTACGGCTCGCTCTCGATGGAGGCGGTGGCGCGAGCGTGCGGGGTGACCAAGCCGGTCGTCTACGACCTATTCGCCAACCGCGAGGTGCTGGTCCGCGCTCTGCTCGAGCGCGAGGAGCGCAGGGCACTCGACCAGCTCACCGGCGCCCTGCCGACCATGCCGCTCCCCTCCCACCCCGACGCCGTGCTCGTCGAGGGGGTGCAGACCTTCCTGCGCGCGGTCAGCTCGAGCCCCGACACGTGGAAGCTCATGCTCATGCCGGTCGACGGAGCGCCGGCCACCCTGCGCGACCACGTCGAGCGCGGGCGGGCGGGGGTGGTGCGGCGCCTCCAGACGGCGGTCAGGGCCGGGCTCGAGCAGCGGGGAGGGCCGCTCAGCCTCGACGTCGAGCTGGCGGCCCACGTCAGCGTCGCCTTGGCCGAGCACGCGGCGCGCCTGACGCTGACCGATCCTGAGCGCTTCGGCCCCGACCGGGTCGGGGCGTTTGCCAGCACGCTGATGGGGGCGCTGGGCACGGGCGCGGAGCGGGAGGACGCGGCGGGCGCGGAGCGGGACGGCACCGCGTGAGCCCCCAGCGACCCGGTCCGCGCGCACTCGTCGCCGGTGCCGGCGCAGCCCTGGCGGCCGGCGCGGGGGTGGCCCGCTGGCAGGCCGACCGGCGGGCGATCGCCGCAGATCCCGCCGGCCGCGTCCTCGCGGCGCCGCTCGAGGGCCGGCGCCTGGCGGTGACCGCGAGGGACGGGACGGCCCTCAACGCGCTGGAGCTCGGCCCCCCCGACGCGCCGCTCGTGGTCCTCGTGCACGGCTGGACCTGCGCCCTGCGCTTCTGGACCTGCCAGCTCCAGGCGCTGAGCGGCGACTGCCGCGTGGTGGCCTACGACCTGCGCGGCCACGGCGAGAGCGAGCGCGCGCGCGACCGTGACTACTCGATCGAGGCCCACGCCGACGACCTCGAGGCCGTGCTGGCCGCGGCCGCCCGCGACGGCGAGCCCGCGGTGGTGGCTGGGCACTCGCTGGGGGCCATCACCCTGGTGGCCTGGGCCGGCCGCCACCCCGACGAGGTGGCGCAGCGCCTCGCCGGCGCGGTGCTCGTCAACACCGGGATGGGCGATCTCATCACCGAGTCGTTCGTGCTGCGCGCCCCCGCCCGGCTGGACGCCGTCCGTCAGGCGGTGGGGCGCACGCTCCTGAGCGCCAGCGCGCCGCTGCCCAAGGGGCCGACCCCGATCAGCCACCGCGCGGTGCGCTACGTCGCGCTCAGCCCGTCGGCCAGCCCCGCCCAGGTCGCCTTCTGCGAGCGCATCGTCCTTGAGTGCCCGCGCGACGTCCGGGCGGCCAACGGAGGAACGCTGTCGCGGCTGGACCTGCACGACGCCGTCGAGAGCCTGACCGCGCCGACCGTCGTCGTGGCCGGGGAGGAGGACAAGCTCACCCCTCCACCCCACGCGCGGCGCATGGCGCAGACGCTGCCCGACCTCGTAGATCACGTCCTGATCCCGCGGGCCGGCCACATGGCGCCGGTCTCCCACCCCGACGTGGTCACCGGGGCGATCCGCCGGCTCGTAGATCGCCACCCGGCGGGCGCGCGGGCCGGTGCCGGCGCCGCCTGATGGCGCTCGCGGGATAGGGTGCCGCCGAGGGACGAGGGCCGCGCGCGTTGAGCTCCGAGCTGATCAGCCTCCTGACCATTCCCCTCTTCTCGGGGGCCATCGGCTACGTCATCAACTGGACCGGGGTGTGGATGCTCTTCCATCCCGTCCGCTTCACCGGCTTCCGACTCCCCGGCCTCGCGCCGCTGGCTCGCGTCCTGCCCCGCAAGGTCCAGGAGATCCCCGGCTTCATGCACGGCGGGGTCGGCTGGCAGGGGATCATCCCCTCGCGCGCGGCCAAGATGGGCAGCATCGCCGTCGACAAGGGGATCGCGAAGCTGGGCCGGCTGGGCGAGTTCTACCAGCAGCTTGAGCCCGACAAGATCAGCGAGCACATCCTCACCTCGGCGCGCGGCGACATGCGCGAGATGATCGAGCGGATCATGGAGCGCGAGCACCCGGGGATGTGGCACGACCTGCCGCCCCGCGTCCGCGAGGCGGTGCACGCGCGCGTGCTGGGCCAGCTGCCCGACATCGTGCGCCAGCTCACCGACCAGATCGGCGCGAACATCGACCAGCTGGCCGACGTCAAGCTCATGGTCATCCGCCAGATGGAGGCCAACCCCGAGCTGGCCAACCGCGTCTTCCTCGACGTGGGCAAGCGCGAGCTGCGCCTGATGGTCAACTTCGGCCTGCTCTTCGGTTTCGTGCTGGGCATCCCGCTCGCGGCGATCACCCACTTCGTCCCCCACTGGTGGGTGCTGCCGATCGGCGGCGTGATCGTCGGCTGGACGACCAACCTGCTCGGGATGCAGCTGATCTTCGAGCCGGTCAACCGGCGCAAGCTCGGCCCGTTCACGCTCCAGGGCCTCTTCCTGCGCCGCCAGCGGGAGGTCGCCGACGTCTACTCGAGGATCATCGCCGACGACATCGTCACCCTGAACAACCTCGGGGAGGAGCTGCTCCACGGTCCCCGCTCGGACCGCACGCGCCACATGCTCGAGGGCTCGATGCGCCCGGCCGTCGATCGCGCCAGCGGACCCGCCCGCCCCGCGGTGCGGGTGGCCATGGGCGCCCGCGAGTACGATGCCATCCGCGATTCGGTCGCCGTCGAGGGGGTCGAGTACGCCATGACCCCGCTCGCCGACCCGGAGTTCAACCGCCGCCAGAGTGAAGCCGTGCGCAGCCTGATCGCCGAGAGGATGCGCGAGATGGCCCCAAGCGACTTCGTGGAGATGCTGCGCTCGGCCATCAAGGAGGACGAGTGGATGCTCTACGCGCACGGGGCGGTGCTTGGCTTCGGGGCGGGGCTCCTGCACCTTGGGATCTTCGGGGTCTAGGTGGCCGACTCGGTCGACGAGCGCACCGGGGCACAGCGCGACGGCGCCGCTGAGCGACCGGACGCCAGCCTGCTGCTGGCCGCGCCCGGCCTGGTCCGCCTCGCGGCGGCCGCCTGGTGGAGGAGCGCGGGCTGGACGGTGGAGACGTCGATCCGGGCCGGTGACCGCGTGGTGCGGGCGGCGGTCACCGGAGAGCCGCTGCCGATGCTGCTGGCCGACGTGGGCGCCAACGTGCGCGACTACGTGCGCGAGGTGCTGGGGATCTTCGATGACGACGACCGCCGGAACGGCGAAGACGATCGCGAGCGCGACGCGCACGCCCCGCGGCCGGGGGTGGTCTCCCTGCGCAAGCGCGGCGCCGAGCTGCTGCGCCAGTCAGCCGACGTGCGCTTCGACGAGGAGGTCCACCCCGCCTTCCCGCGGATCCTCGAGGAGCTGGCCCCCGACGAGGGCAGGATCCTGCGCCTGCTGGCCCTCGAGGGCGCGCAGCCGGCGGTCGACGTGCGCGGCGGCAAGCCGCTGGTCCCCGGCAGCCAGATGGTCGCACCCGGGCTGACGATGATCGGCCCGGCCGCGGGGTGCCGCTATCTGGAGCGGGTGCCGGCCTACCTCAACAACCTCTACCGGCTCGGCCTGATCTGGTTCCTGCGCGAGCCGTTGGAGGACCCGGTGCGCTACCAGGTCCTCGAGGCCCAGCCCGACGTCCTCGCCGCCATGAGGGGGACGGGACGCGCCCGCACGGTGCGCCGCAGCATCGACCTCACGCCGTTCGGCGCCGACTTCTGCGAGACCTGCCTCCCGCTCAACACCGCCGAGCTCGACGCCCTCCCCGGCGACGTCGCCCCCGACGGTCCGCTGGCCGCCAGCAAGCCCCAGCTGCCCGGGGCGGGGCCGCCGCAGTAGGCGCCGAGAGAAGCGGCCGCCCGTATACGACCTCCGCTCGGCGGCGGTGTAGTCGTCAGGTCGCCAGCACCGGCAGCAGCGCCTGGAGCTTTATGTCGGTCTCGGCGAGCTCGGCCACCGGGTCTGAGTCGCGGACGACGCCCACGCCGGCGTAGCAGCGGGCGAGGCGGTCCTCGAGCAGGGCGCAGCGCAGGGCGACGCACAGCTCGCCGTCCTCGGCCGCGTCGGTCCAGCCGACCGCGCCGGTGTACCAGCCGCGGTCCATTCCCTCCAGGACGGGGATGAGGCGCGTGGCGGTCTCGCGCGGCTCCCCCCCCACGGCGGGCGTCGGATGCAGCAGGCCGGCCAGGTCGATCGCCCCCATCGGCTCGGCCAACTGGGCGCGGATGGGCGTGGCGAGGTGCTGGATGTTGGCCACGCGGACGAGCGCCGGCTCGGGCGCGGTGGCCACCCACACCGAGCGCTCGCGCAGGGTGCGCTCGATGCGTCGCGCGACGATCGCGTGCTCCTCGCGATCCTTGGCACTGCGCAGGAGCTGCTCGCCGAGGTGGTCGTCGACGGCGGGGTCGGCGCTGCGACGAATCGAGCCGGCGAGCGCCACGGTGCTGGCCCGCTGGCCCTCGCGGCGGACCAGCAGCTCGGGCGAGGCGGCGAGGAACGCCCTCGAGCCGCGGGCCGCGCACAGCACGTAGCAGGCGGGGAAGCCCTCGCGCAGGACGCCGAACACCGCGCCGGGGTCGTGGGGCGACGGGGCGTGGACGTCCACCTCGCGGGCGAGCACGACCTTCTCGAGCTCGCCGGCGCGGATGCGCTCGACCGCCCGGGCGACCGCGCCCTCGTAGTGCTCGGGCGGAGTCGCTCCGACGACGCGGCTGCGCGCCACTGGCGCCGGGTCCATCAGCCCCAGCGGCTCGCCCCGCAGCTCACCGACCCGGCGGCGCAGGCGCTCGACCACCTCCTCGACCGTGTCGTCGGGGGCCACGAGGGCGCTCAAAGTCAGCCAAACCTCGTTGCCCTGGCGCGCCAGCGCGACCTCCGGGACGTCCAGCGCGGCGGACGGGAAGCCGGTCCAGGCCGGCGAGGCGCCGCCGTCGGGAGCGAAGGCGAACCCGCCGACCGCGACCAGCCCGGCCCCGCGCGGGCCGTCGGGCGGGTCGGCCACCGCGCGCGCCGCGGCCGCCCGCCAGCGCCGGGCGAGCTGGCCGAAGCGCTCCCGCCCCGACGACTCCAGGGACAGTGCGCTGCCCAGGGCGGCCAGGGCGCTGCCCTGGCGATCGGGCTGCTCGAAGCAGAACAGCGGCTCGCCCGGGCGGCGCGAGGCGAAGGCCACCGCGCTGGGGTCCGCGCGCCCGGCCACGGGCGTGGACAGGGAGGCCAGCACCGGGGCGCCGGCCACACGGGCGCGTCTCAGCGCCTTGCCCACCCGGCGGCGAAGGGCGGCGACCTCGGCCTCGCCCAGGGCGCTTGCCCCGCCGGTGGCGATGGCCACGCTCACGGCTGGCCTCTGGCCGCCAGCGGCTGGGGCCGCCCGCGAGCAACGGGGTCGTCGATCGTCCGGAGGTGGCGGGCGACCACGCTCACCGGCCGGCGCCCGTCAGGTCTCGGTGCGCCCGCGGGAGATGGCGATCTCCCCCGTGCGGACCATCTCGATCAGGCCGAAGGGGCGCACCAGCGCCTCGAAGGCCTCGACCTTGTCGTCGCTCCCCGTCACCTCGACGACGATGGCCCGGCGCGAGACGTCGACGACCTTGCCCCGGAAGATGTCGGCCAGCGCCATGACCTCGGCGCGGGCCGGGCCCTCGGCCGCCACCTTGACCAGGGCCAGCTCGCGCGGCACGGCGTCGGCCGGCTCTAGATCGCGGATCTTGAGCACGTTGACCAGCTTGTGCAGCTGCTTGGTCACCTGGTCGATCGGGTGCTTGGCCCCGTCGACGGTGAGCGTCACGCGCGAGACCGACTCGTCGTCGGTCGGCCCCACGGCGAGCGTGTCGATGTTGAACCCGCGGCGCGCGAAGAGGCCGGCGATGCGGGTGAGGACGCCCGGCTTGTTCTCGACGAGGATCGACAGGGTGTGCTTGCGCCCGGTGCGCAGGCCGCCAGCCGCCTCGAGGTCGGCCAGCGACAGCAGCTCCTTGGTGGCGGGCTCGCCCATCAGCGCCGAGCTCGTCGCGTGGTGGTGGTGGTGGTCAGGTCCATCACCCCACCATGTCCCGGGCGGCCTGGCCGGCGGGGATCATCGGGTAGGTGTTCTCCTCGCGCGTGACGCGCACGTCGACGAGCACCGGGCCGTCGGTCTCGATCGCCGCGCGCATGTCGTCGACCAGCGTGTGCTTGTCCTCGAAGCGCAGGCCGGTCGCCCCGTAGGCCTCGGCGAGCTTGACGAAGTCGGGGAAGCGCCCGGTCTCGACGGCGCTGTAGCGCCGGTCCCAGAACAGCTCCTGCCACTGGCGCACCATGCCCAGGTAGCCGTTGTTCATGATGAAGACCTTGATCGGGATGTTGTGCTCGGCGCACGTCGCCAGCTCCTGCATGTTCATCTGCACCGAGCCGTCGCCGGCGATGCAGCACACCAGCGCGTCGGGGCAGCCGACCTGGGCGCCCATGGCCGCCGGCAGGCCGAAGCCCATCGTCCCCAGCCCGCCGGAGTTGATCCAGCGGCGCGGCTGGGGGAAGTCGTAGTACTGCGCCGCCCACATCTGGTGCTGGCCGACGTCGGAGGTGACGATCGCCTGTCCCCCGGTCGCCCGGTACAGGGCCTGGCACATGAACTGGGGCTTGATCTCGGAGTCGGCCGAGTCCTCGTATCCCAGCGGGTACTGGCGCTGCCAGCCGCGGATCCGGCTCCACCAATCCTCGAGACGGGCGGGGTCGGTCTCCAGCGACTGGTACTCGGCGGTCAGGCGGGGCAGGATGTTCTTGGCGTCCCCGACGATCGGGATGTGGGCGGGGACGTTCTTGGAGATCTCCGCCGGGTCGACGTCGATGTGGACGAACTTGGCCCGGGGGGCGAACTCCGAGAGCTTGCCGGTGATGCGGTCGTCGAAGCGCGCGCCGATGGCCACGATCAGGTCGGCCTCGTCCATCGCGTAGTTGGCCGCCCGCGTGCCGTGCATGCCGAGCATGCCCAGCCACTGGTCGTGGGGAGCGGGGAAGGCGCCCAGGCCCATGACCGTGCAGGTGACGGGGAAGCGGTCCGACGTGCACAGGGCGACGAGGTCGGGCGAGGCGTTGGCGTTGACCACGCCGCCGCCGGCGTAGATCACCGGCCGGCGCGCGTTGGCCATCGCCTTGGCGGCCAGGCGGATCTGCTTCTGGTTGCCCTCGGTCGTGGGCTGGTAGCCGGGCAGCGAGACGTCGCCGACCGGCTCGTAGAAGATGTCGGCCCGCGACAGGTCCTGGGGGATGTCCACGAGGACCGGCCCGGGGCGCCCGGTCGAGGCCAGGTGGAAGGCCTCGTGGATGGCCCGCGGCACCTCGAGCGGGTGCTGGATCATGAACGAGTGCTTGACGATCGGCAGCGTCATGCCGTGGATGTCGGCCTCCTGGAAGCCGTCGGTGCCGATCAGCTCGGTGCGCACCTGGCCGGTGATGAACACCGTGGGCACCGAGTCCATCATCGCGTCGCAGATCGGGGTGACGAGGTTGGTCGCCCCCGGCCCCGAGGTCCCGAAGGCCACGCCGACGCGGCCGGTGGCCTTGGCGAAGCCCTCGGCGGCGTGGCCGCCGCCCGCCTCGTGGCGGACGAGGATGTGGCGGATGCCGGCGTCGTAGAGCGCGTCGTAGGTCGGCAGGTTGGCGCCCCCGGGCAGCCCGAACACGACCTCGACGCCCTCGGCCTTGAGGGCGGCCATCAGCGCATCGGCTGCTCGCACTGGCTTCCTTCCCACTGGGTGCAAGAACGCCACCCCTCGGGTCAGTGAAGCGGGCCCTGCCCGTCGAAGCGGCTGGGCGGGCCAGTGTAGCAGCACATCTTCTGGATATTTGCGGGGAAATGCATGGAAGTGGGCGCGTCCGGGCCGAGCGCCGAGGCTTCGCCGGCTCCGACGTTTGGGGTCGAGTCGCGGTCGCCTCCGGGCCGGTTGCCGGCTTGGGCCGCCGGCGGCGGGGTAGACGGTCGCCAATGGCGATCGCGTTGGCTGGGCTTGCGGGGCCGGGAGGAGGCGTGCTCAGGGTGGGGATCGCCACCGCCGTCATCGCGGCCGTCGCCGTCGTGCTGGTTCTGGCGGCAAGGCCGCTGGCTCGCCGGCGTTTCGGCGACGACGACCCCTACCGCCGCTACTGGGCGGTCAAGCTGGTGACCTATGGGATCACCGCGCTCGCGATCGTCGCGGTGCTGGTGCTCTGGGCGCCGCTGGGTGGGCGGCTGACCTTCATCCTCGGCCTGGCCACGGCCGGCCTGGCCTTCGGGATGCAGCAGGTGGTGGGGGCGCTCTTCGGCTGGGTCAACATCCTCTCCGGGCGCATCTTCCAGGTCGGCGACCGCATCGAGATCTCCCAGGTCCGCGGCGACGTCATCGATCTCACCCCACTTCGGACCAAGGTGCTCGAGATCGGCCTGCCGGGCCCGCCGCCGGGCCAGCGTCCCCAGGACGGTCCCGCGACCTGGGTGCATGGGCGCCAGTACACCGGGCGCATCGTGACCATCTCGAACCAGGCGACGTTCACCGGTCCGGTCTACAACTACTCGGCGACCTTCGACTACATCTGGGAGGAGCTCACGTTCCCCATCCCCTACCGCTGCGACTGGCGCCGGGCGGACGCGATCCTCCTGGAGGAGGCGCAGCGGGTGTCCAGCGACGAGGGGGCGCGCGAGGCGATGGAGGCCGTCCGCGACCGCTATCCGCTCCCCAGCGCGGAGATCGGGCCGCGCGTGTTCGCCCGTGCGACCGACAACTGGATGGAGCTGTCCGCCCGGTTCGTGCTTCCGGTCCGCCGCGCGCGGTCGGTCAAGGACGAGATGACACGTCGCATCATGGACCGCCTGGAGGAGTTGGGCATAGACGTCGCCTCCTCCACCTCCGAGGTGACCGTACGCCTGCCCGACGGCGCCGCGCTTGGAGAGGCCCGGCTGGCGCCCGCCACCGCCGGTGGCGGGGAATCGCCGGCCGGCGGCGCGCAGAGCTAGTCGTTGGGGGCCAGCGTCCGGCTGTGCGCCCGCGACTCAGGCACGATCGCGACCTCGGGGAACTCGAGCTCGGTGCCGCAGCGCGTGCACAGGGCGTCGTGGAGCTTGACCACGCGCCCGCAGCCCGGGCACAGGCGGCGCAGCTCCTCGGTCTCGAAGCGATAGGCCAGGGCGGCGAGCAGGCCAAAGAACGGCAAGAGCCCGGAGATGAGGAACCAGAGGAGGAACGAGCTGCCCTTCAGGCGCCCGACGATCCCGCCGGCCAGGCCGAAGAACACGGCGATGACGACGTAGGCCACGGCCGCTTGATCCCCTCAGAGGATGCGGATCGCCCAGACGATCGCCGCGATCGCCACCACGATGGCGACGAAGGTGGCGATGGCCGTGACCACCCCGATGACCAGCTTGAGCAGGACCCAGGCCGCGGCGACCAGCACCACCGCCGCGACCGCTCGCATGGCCAGGCTGGGACGAGCCTCCTGCATGGCACCAGGGTACCGGCCCCGGGTCCGCTGCCTGCTCAGTCGTGGCTGCGCCGCAGGTACTCGAACCGGTCCTCACCGGCGACCGGGGCTTGGAGGTCGAGGCGGGCGAGCCGGTAGCGGCGCACGCGGGGGTTGGCCGGCGTGGGCCGGGTGTCGCGGAGGAGCAGGACGCGGCTGGCGGGCTGAATGTTCATGTCGCCCATCCTGGCGGCCAAGCGCCGCCGGCGCTTTGGCCGCTGGTCCAAAGATGCGGCGCCCCGGCTGGACGCCGTGTCGAGCCGGCAGCTGCCCTGCGCTTCGACCGGGCCCTCAGGCGGAGGGCGTCGGCGCGCGTGCGACCAGCGCCGCCGCGTCCAGCGCCGGACGCATCGGCTTGGGCACGCGCCGGTGCACCCGCCAGCGCGCGCCGCAGAAGGCCAGGTTGGCCACCGTGGCGAAGCCCGCCTCGTCGCTGCGCAGGGCCAGCAGCAGGTGGGCGATGCGGTCGCTGGAGGGGAGGTCGGGATCGGCGGCTCGGACGCAGAAGCAGAACACCCGCCGGCCGCCGGGCGCAACCAGCAGGGCGCCGGCCTCGGCCACGAGCCAGGTACCGAACCGCCCGCGCTCGAGCACCAGCCCGGTGCGGGCGAGCAGCTCACGGGCGTCGTGGCCGACCAGGTCGCCGAGCAGGCCCAGCGCGCGGCGCTCGGCCGCCTCGCCCTTCCTCGCTCGCGGGCGAACCACGTTGCCGCCGCGCTGGGCGTAGAGCTCGGGGATGATCCACGCCTTCGCCAGGGCGATGGCCGAGACCGCGAAGGCCAGCGGCTGAAGGAGCACCAATCCGACGGCCACGGCGAGCAGCGGCACGACGTGGGCGACGGTGGTCGCCGTCCACAGGGCGGCGCGGCGCCGAAGCTGGCCCTCGTCGACCCGCGGGCGCCAGTAGACCGACGCGACCTCGGGGAGCGGGGCCGCCGGGTGCGCGGCGGCCGGGTGCGCTGCGCCCTGGGCGGCGATGGCTACCCTCCGGCGATCGGGCGGCGCATGATCACCAGCGGCGCATCGAGCGGCAGCTCGCGAACCTGGATGGCCTGCCCCTCGCCCTCCGACACAACCGCGAACGAGCCCCGGTCGAGCTCGGCGCGAAACGCCTCGACGGCAGCGTCCACGGAGGCCGCGTCGACCGCCGACCACTCGGCAAGCGTGGTGTGGCCGGTGTGGTCCATGCGGATCAGGCGGGACATGGCACCCTCCTACGGGGCAGCGGTAAGCGGAATTCGGTCATGGTACGCCGATGCCCGGCAACGTCCAGCGGCTGGCGTGAACGCTCGACGCCGGCACAGCGCGCGGCTCCTGACCGTGGCACTGGCGGCCTGCGCGCTGGTCGCCCTGGCCGGCTGCGGCTCGGCCGAGACGTCGCCGCACCTGGGCGCGGGAGATCGGGCGCAGCTCCTCGGTCGCCTCGACGCCGTTCGTCAGGCCATGGACGCCGGCCAGCGCGCCGACGCCGAGCGGGCGCTCTCGAGCTTCGGCGACGCGGTCGAGCGCCTGCGGCGCGCCGACGCGCTCGACGGGCCCACCGCCCAGGCGCTGCTCACCGGCTTGGCCCAGGCGCGGCGGCGCCTGGACGTCGAGCTGGCCACTCCCCAGCCGGCGGGAGCGGCGACGTCCACCCCGGCGCCGGCGCCCTCGCCTCCCGCGACGTCGACGTCCGCCCCTGCGACGACGGCCACGACGCAGGCTCCCTCCCGCCCGAGCCGGAACCCCGGCCATACGGGCTCGGGGAAGGACAAGGGCGCCGGCCACGGGCACCGCAACAACAACAAGGACAAGCACGGTGGCAAGGGAGACTGAGGCGCGGCTCGAGCCCGCCCTTCATGGCGGGCGCTACCGGCTCGAGCGGGTGCTCGGCACCGGGGGCATGGCCACGGTCTGGCTCGGCCACGACCAGCGCCTGGAGCGACCGGTGGCGATCAAGGTCATGGCCGACACCCTGGCCGCCGACCCCGCCTACATCCAGCGCTTCGAGCGCGAGGCGCGTACGGCGGCGGGGCTCTCTCACTCCGGCCTCGTCGACATCTTCGACTTCAGCGCCGAGGGCGAGCGTCCCTTCCTGGTCATGGAGTACGTGCCCGGCGGCACGCTGGCTGAGCGCCTACGCGAGGAGGGGCGGGCGCCGCTCCCGCTGGACCCGCTGGCGCGCGAGCTGCTCGGCGCCCTGGCCCACGTGCACGCGGCGGGGATCGTGCACCGCGACATCAAGCCCGCCAACGTGCTGCTCGGCGCCGACGGCCGCGCCCGCCTGACCGACTTCGGAATCGCCCAGCCCGACGACGCGACCCATCTGACCATGACCGGCCAGGTCGTCGGCACGCTGCGCTACCTCGCGCCGGAGGTGGCGCGCGGCGAGCCGGCCACGCCGCTCAGCGACCTCTATGCCTGCGGCATGCTCCTGCGCGACTGTGGCGGGGACGACCAGGGGCTGCACGAGCTAATCGAGCGGCTCTGCGCCCCGGAGCCGGCCGACCGCCCACGTTCCGCCGCCGCGGCCCTGGAGCTTGTGGGAGAGACCCCCGACGGGGAGGCCACGGCGCAGACCGCCGTCATGACTGCGAGGTCGGGCGCGGAGGATACGACCGCCACGTCGGTGGCCGTGCCCTCGCCCGCGGTCGGGCCGAGCGACTCGTCCGCCCGCCCGAGCGCGCGCGTCGGCGTGCTGGCCGGTCTCGTGGGCCTGGTGGTCCTCGGGGCCGTTGTCCTCCTCGTCGTCCTGACCGGCGGCGGCTCGCCGAGCCCGCAACGCGCGACCCCCCGGCCGCCGGCGTCCGACGCCTCGCTGCGCCGCCAGCTCGACGGGCTGGCGCGCATCGTGCGCCAGGCTCCCTGACCGCCTGGCTACAGCCCGAGCTTCTCGCGCCCCAGCCGGGTGACCTCGCCGCCGTCGGCGCGGCCGCGGGTCTCGCGCATGACGTGGCCGATCAGCGCTCCGATGGCCTTGCCGCGGCCGGCGCGCAGGCTCTCGACGGCCTGGGGGTTGGCGGCCAGCGCCGCGTCGACGAGACCGTCCAGCTCGTCGCCCGCGCCCAGCGCCCCCAGGCCCTCGGCCTCGACGATCGCCGCGGGGTCGCCGCCCTCGGCGGCCAGGCGGTCGAGCACCTGCTTGGCCGCGCCGGTCGTGACGGCCCGGGTGCCGACCATGTCCACCAGCGCGGCCAGGGCCTCGGGCGCCACCTTGGAGCCGGCGGGATCGGCCTCCCCGATCCGCGCGACCAGCTCCCCTCCCACCCAGTTGGCCAGGGCCGGCGCCTCGACCTCGCGTCCGTCGGCGGCCAGGGCGCGCTCGAAGTAGTCGCCCAGCTCGTCGCGGAACGCGAGCTGGCGCGCTCGGTCGCGGTCGAGCCCCAGCTCGCGCTCGTAGCGTTGCGCGCGCGCCGCCGGCAGCTCCGGGAGCTGGGCCCGGGCCGCCTCGACCATCTCCGGCGTGACCGCCACCGGGACGAGGTCGGGCTCGGGGAAGTAGCGGTAGTCGTGGGCCTCCTCCTTGGAGCGCAGGGGGGTTAGCGAGCCCGTCGCCGGGTCGAAGTGCAGCGTCTCCTGGACCACGCTGCCCCCGCCGGCCAGCAGCTCGGCCTGCCGCTCGATCTCGGCCCGCAGCCCGCGCTCCACGAAGCGGAACGAGTTCATGTTCTTGAGCTCGGTCTTGGTCCCCAGCTCGTGCGAGCCGGCCGGCCGCAGCGACACGTTGGCGTCGCAGCGCAGCGAGCCCTCGTCCATGTTCACGTCGGACACCCCGAGCTGGCGCATCGTCGCGCGCAGCAGGATCAGCCACTCGCGCGCCTGCTCGGGTGAGTGCAGGTCGGGCTCGGAGACGATCTCGACCAGCGGCGTCCCGCCCCGGTTGAAGTCGACGACGCTGGCGTCGGCGCCGTGGATGCGCCCCGACGTCCCGACGTGGTTGAGCTTGGCCGCGTCCTCCTCGAGGTGGACACGGTGGACGCGCACGTCGCCCAGGCGCCCGCCGCGGCACAGCGGCTCGTCGTACTGGGAGATCTGGTAGCCCTTGGGCAGGTCGGGATAGAAGTAGTTCTTGCGGTGGAAGATCGAGCGGGGCGCGAGCTCGCACTCCAGGGCCAGGCCGATCATCATCGCGAAGTGGACCGCCCGCTCGTTGGCCACCGGCAGCGTGCCCGGGAGGCCGAGGCAGACCGGGCAGGTGTGGGTGTTCGGCGGGTCGCCGAACGACAGCTCGCAGCCGCAGAACATCTTGGTGGCGGTCGAGAGCTGGACGTGGATCTCCAGGCCGATGACCGGCTCGTACTCGATCGCCGAAGTCATGCCCGAGCCGGGCTCCCGTCGAAGCCGATCGCCGCCTCGAGCGCGTGCGCGGCGTCGAGGATGGCGTTCTCGCTGAACGCCGGCCCGGCGATCTGCAGGCCGGTGGGCAGGCCCTGTGACAGCCCGTTGGGGATCGAGATGGCGGGGATCCCGGCGAGCGACATCGGCACCGTGCAGTAGTCGCTGAGGTACATGGCCAGCGGGTCGTCGACGCGCGAGCCGAGCTCGAAGGCCACCGTGGGGCTGGTCGGCGTGACGACGAAGTCGAAGTCCTCGAACACGGCGCGGAAGTCCTCGGTGATCTTCGTGCGCACTCGCTGGGCGCGACCGTAGTAGGCGTCGTAGTAGCCGGCGGCCAGGGCGTAGGTCCCGAGCATGATCCGCCGCTTGACCTCGGGGCCGAAGCCCTCCGCGCGCGTGCGGCCGTACATCTCGCGCAGACCGGCGTCGCCGTCTACGCGCAGCCCGTAGCGCACGCCGTCGAAGCGGGCCAGATTCGAGGAGGCCTCGGCGGGGGCGATGAGGTAGTAGGCCGAGAGCCCGTGGGCGGCGTGCGGGAGGCGGCACGGCTCGACGTGGGCGCCGAGCTCCTCGGCGAGGCGCAGGGTGGCCTCGAAGGCCTGGCGCACTCCGGGCTCGATTCCCTCGGCCTCGGCCGACAGCTCCTCGGGCACGCCGAGGCGCACCCCGCGCAGGTCTTCGCGGTGGGGCAGGGCGACCGGCTCGGGGCGCTCGAGCGAGGTCGAGTCGCGGGGGTCGCGGCCCACCATCTGGGAGAAGAGCAGTGCGGCGTCGGTCACGTCGCGGGTGAGCGGGCCCGCCTGGTCCAGCGACGAGGCGAAGGCGATCATTCCGAACCGCGAGACCGAGCCGTAGGTCGGCTTGAGCCCCACGATCCCGCACAGGGCTGCGGGCTGGCGGATCGAGCCGCCGGTGTCGGTGCCGATGGCCCACGGCGCCAGGCCGGCGGCCACGGCGGCCGCGCTCCCACCCGACGAGCCGCCCGGCACGCGGGCGCGGTCCCACGGGTTGCGCACCGGCCCGAAGGCCGAGTTCTCGTTCGAGGAGCCCATGGCGAACTCGTCCTGGTTGGTCTTGGCCAGGATCGACGCCCCGGCCTCGGTGAGGCGCTGCACCGCGCTGGCCGTGTACGGCGGGCGATAGCCCTCGAGGATGCGCGAGCCCGCCTGGCTGGGGATCCCCTCGGTGCAGAAGAGGTCCTTGACGGCGAGGGGCATCCCCGCCAGGGGAGCGTCGGGCGGCGCATCCGCTGGGCGGTCCGCGGCCACCCAGGTGAAGGCGTTGAGCTCGTCGTCGCGGGCCCCGGCCTGGCAGGCGTCGAACACCTCTGCGGTCGAGAGCTCGCCGGCCCGGACGCGCTCGATGGCCTGCTTGGCGGTGAGGTCGCGCGGCTGGGTCATGCCCCGGGTGAGGGCACGCGGAAGCCCTCGTCCCCGGCGTCGGGCGCGGCGGCCAGGGCCCGCTCGCGCGGCAGGGACGGCGCGGGCACGTCGGCCCGCAGGGCGCTGGCCACCTCGACGACGTGGGAGGTCGGCGCCACTCCTTCGAGGTCGAGCTCGGAGATCTTCTCGATGTGGTCGAGCACGGCCGACAGCTCCTTGGCCATCCGCTCGACCTCGTCGCTGGTGAGGTCGAGACGGGCCAGGGAGGCGACGTGCAGGACCTCGGCGCGGTCGATCATCGAATGCCGGATTCTACGCCCGGCATGGTGGGCCGCCCGTCCGCGGCGTCCGGTGGCCGCTACACCCGAGGGGGCGGCCCACCGGCCGGCGGCCCGGGGGGCGGCGAGCCTGGCGGGGGCGCCTGGCCGCCGGGTCCGGGAGGCGGCGAGCCCGGCGGAGGGGTGGTCGGAGGCGCGGGGTCGGTGCCGCCGACCGGCGGCGCACCGCCTGCCGATGGCTGCGCAGCCGTGCCCGCCGGCCCGCCGTCGCCGCGCCGTCCCTGCATCTCGGCCGCGGCCTGGCTGAAGGTCGTTCCCTCGTCGCGCATGGACATGAACCCGCCCAGGGCGATCAGCGCGCAGAGCAGGAGCCCGAGATACGCCCCGAAGGCGACGCTGATGAACGCGTTGGGGCCCGGCTGGTCGATGATCCGGAACAGGACCAGGACGGTGGCCAGCACCCCGAGGGCGGTGACCGCAACGCTGGCCGCCACCGGCAGGGCCACAGAGCGCTGGGTCCCGGTGAGCACGGCCGAGGCGATCCCGGCCAGGGCGGTGATGAGCAGGAGGATGTCGAGGAGGCGGAAGGACTGCCAGGCGTTGGCGGTGATGTCCAGCCCCGACTGCCTGGCCAGCACGTCGGTCAATCCCCCGCCCAGGCCGCCCACGCGGTACCAGGAGAAGAACATGACGATCAGCAGCAGCACGCCGGCCACACCGGCGACGACCTCACCCAGGCGCAGCTTGTTGAAGTCCATCGCTTCTCCTAGTTTCGCTGTGTCGCGGACCATCGCGCGGCCCGGTTGGCCCACCGTATCCGGTGGGCGAGGCGGCCGGAAGGCCTGCTAGAGAGCGGGGCCCTCGCCCTGCGCGCGTGCGGCGGCCAGCGTGTTGCGCAGCAGCATGGCGATGGTCATCGGCCCGACTCCGCCCGGGACCGGGGTGATGGCCCCCGCCACCTGAGTGACCGCCTCGAAGTCCACGTCCCCCACCAAGCCCTCCGGGCCGCGGTTGATGCCCACGTCGATCACCGCCGCGCCGGGCCTGACGAAGTCCGCGCCGACCATCCGCGGGACGCCCACCGCCGCTACCAGCACGTCGGCGCGGGCACACTCGACCGCGAGGTCGGCGGTGCGCGAGTGGCAGGTGGTGACGGTGGCGTTGCGCTCGAGCAGCAGGGCGCCGAGCGGGCGGCCGACCAGCAGCGACCTCCCCAGGACGACGGCGCGGGCGCCCCCGAGACAAACTCCGGTGGCGTCGAGGAGCTCGATCACGCCCGCCGGCGTGCAGGGCCGCAGCCCCGGTCGCCCCTGGGCCAGTCGGCCGGCGCTGATCGGGGTGAGGCCGTCGACGTCCTTGGCCGGGTCGATCAGCGCGGTGAGGCCATCGCCGTCGAGGTGGTCGGGGACCGGAAGCTGGAGGAGGATGCCGATGACCGCGGGATCGGCGTTGAGCTGGCCGATCAGCTCCGCGACCTGGGCCTGGGAGGAGTCGGCGGCGAGCCGGTGGTCGAAGCCGGCGATCCCCGCCTCGCCGCACGCCCGCTGCTTGCCCGAGACGTAGACGTCGGAGGCGGGGTCCTCGCCGACGAGCACGGTGGCCAGGCCGGGAGGCGATCCCCCGGCGGCGACGAGCGCGACCACGTCGCGCGCGACCTGGTAGCGCACCTTCTGCGAGATCGCCCTCCCGTCGATGATCGTGGCCGCCACGGGCGCTCAGCGCGTCGAGATCGGCGCGTAGGCGGCCATCAGCTTGCGCTCGCTCCCGTCCCCCGCGAAGCGCACGACCACGATCCCCCCGGGCTCGACCGCCGTGACCACGCCGTCCCCGAAGGCGGCGTGGACGATGTCCTGGCCCAGGCGGAAGTCGGGCGCGGCGGCCTCACTGCGCGCGGAGTCCCACGACATGGCGCGGATGGCCCGCGCCCCGGTGGCGCCGGGACGGATCGCCGGCTCCTCGCGGTCGGTCAGGTCGCCGGGGATCTCGTCGAGGAAGCGCGAGCGCAGCCCGTAGGAGCGCGAGCCGAAGATCGTGCGCGTGCGCGCGAAGGTGAGGTAGAGATCGCGCTGGGCGCGCGTGATCCCCACGTAGCAGAGCCGGCGCTCCTCCTCGAGACCGCCCTCGTCCAGTGCCCGCGAGTGCGGGAACACCCCCTCCTCGCACCCGATGATGAAGACGATCGGGAACTCCAGTCCCTTGGCGTTGTGGAGCGTCATCAACGTGACCAGCCCCTCCTCGTCGCGCAGCGAGTCCTGGTCGGAGAGCAGCGAGACCTGCTGGAGGTAGGCCTCGAGCTCGCCGGTCTCGGGCCCGGCCTCGAATTCCCGCGCGCCCTCGACCAGCTCCTGGAGGTTCTCGATGCGGCCCTGGGCCTCGATCGTGCGCTCGGCCTCGAGCGCCTCCAGGTAGCCGGTGCGCCGCAGGGCGTCGTCGAGCAGCTCCCACACCCCGGCGCCCGCGTCGGCGCGCTCGCGCAGCTCGTCCATCGTCTCCATGAACCGTCCGAAGGCCTTGACCGCCGCGGTGCCCAGGCCGGGAACCTCGGCCGCGCGTCGGGCAGCCTCGAACACCGGGACGCCGGTGGTGTTCGCAAAGGCGATGACCCGTGACAGCGACGTCTGGCCGATGCCGCGCCGGGGCGAGTTGGCGACGCGGGTGAACGCGCTCACGTCCTGCGGGTTGGCCAGCACGGTCAGGTAGGCGATCGCGTCCTTGATCTCGGCCCGGTCGTAGAATTTCGTGCCGCCGATCACCTGGTAGGCGATGTCCGCCTGGACCAGCGTGTCCTCCAGCACCCGCGACTGCGCGTTGGTGCGGTAGAAGACGGCGAGCTCCTCGCGCGAGACGCCCTCGTCGACCAGGCGCTGGATCTCGCCGGCCACGAAGCGCGCTTCCGCCCGCTCGTCGTCGAGCTCGCGGACCTTGATCGGGTCGCCCGGGCCCAGGTCGGTCCACAGCGACTTGGACTTGCGTCCGCGGTTGTTGGAGACGACGGCGTTGGCGGCGTCGAGGATCGTCTGGGTCGAGCGGTAGTTCTGCTCGAGGCGCACGACGTGGGCGTCGGGGTGGTCGTCCTCGAAGTTGAGGATGTTGGCGATGTCGGCGCCGCGGAAGCTGTAGACCCCCTGGTCGTCGTCGCCGACGACCGCGAGGTTGCGGTGCTCCCCGGACAGCAGTTGGAGCCAGCGGTACTGGGCGTGGTTGGTGTCCTGGTACTCGTCGACCAGGACGTGGCGAAAGGCGGTCGCGTAGCGCTCGCGCACCTCGGGGAAGAGCTGGAGCAGGTCGACGGCCCGGACGAGCAGGTCGTCGAAGTCCATCGCGTTGTTGCGGTGGATCTCGCGCTGGTAATGCTCGTAGGCGTCGGCCACCGTCTGCTCGAAGAACGAGCCGACGAGCTGGCGGTAATCGTCCGGGGAGCGCAGGCGGTTCTTGGCGTCGGAGATCTGCGCCTGGACGGCGGCGGGCGGGAAGCGCTTGGGGTCGATGTCGAGGTCGTCGAGGCAGCGCTTGACCAGGCGGCGGGAGTCGGCCGAGTCGTAGATCGTGAACTGGCGGGTGTAGCCCAGGCGCTGGGCATCGGCGCGCAGCATGCGCGCGCAGGCCGAGTGGAAGGTCATGACCCACATCGCCCGCACTTGGCGACCGACGAGCAGCCCGACGCGATCGCGCATCTCCTGGGCCGCCTTGTTGGTGAAGGTGATGGCGAGGATCTCGCCGGCGTGCGCGCGCTCGGTGCGCATCAGCCAGGCGATGCGGTGGGTGAGCACGCGGGTCTTGCCGCTGCCCGCGCCGGCGAGGATGAGCAGCGGCCCGCCGGTGTGGGTGACCGCCTCGCGCTGGGGCTCGTTGAGCCCGTCCAGGAGGGCGTCGAGGTCCTGCGAGAGCGGGGCCTGGGCCATGGCCTCAACGCTAGCGAGCACCACGGCCGTCTCGGGCCACCGGCGGCCCGGACGACCCGCCGCCGGCAAGCCGCGGGTGCACGCCCGTCTGCTCCGCCGACGAGTCCCGTCAAGCGACCGGCGCCCGGGAGAGAGCCCCGGCGGCGCGGCCGGGGGCAGGCACCCCGGGGCGCACCACCACCCTGTCCCGCCACCTGCTAGCGGGGGCTATCACTATTGATAGCGGGGGCTATCAGCTCCGTCATGGACCCTCTCCACTCCACCCCGCCTTCCGCCGACCTCTGCGACGAGGTGCGTAGGAATTGCGCGGAGATAGCGCGGTGCGCGCGATGGGTCCACATCGATGTCGGGGCCCTCGGGGCGATCGAGCCGGGGCCCGAGCCGGCTCTGGACGCCCGGAGCCACCACCTCGACGCGGAACCCGAGGAGGTGGCGCGCTATCTGCTCACGCTGGACTCGATCAACTTTGGGTCCGGCTGGTTCCCGACCCTGCGCAAACGGCCCGGGCGCTCGGGGTACTTCACGGCGCGGAAGGATCGGCCCGGCGGCTGGCGCGCCAGCTCGCCGCCGGTATGCCGTTCTTCGCCGACCGCGGCTTCTACAAGCGGGCCCAGATCGTCCCCAGCGACCTCGCTCTTGCCGGCGTGGCCGACTTCGACGACCTCGACCGCCTGACGATCTTCGCCGACAACCTGGTCCCCCATGTCCTGCGACTCGATGGCGTGCTGGTCTACGACCCGGCGCTGGCCGCGACCATCGACGCCGGCGAGCTGCTCGCCCCCGGCCAGCGCGAGCGCGAGATCCGGGGCTGCGCCGTGCACGCCTGCGAAGAGCTCGCCCGTCGCCTCGAGGTCGCTCCGCGCACGCTCGACGCGTGGCTGTGGAATCGCGGCCAGGGCGAGCGCTACAAGGCGCGCCCGCGCCACCGCACGCGGACCGTCTTCTATTGAGGGGCGGCTCGGGAAGACCGGGCGGCTCGGGAAGACCGGGCGGCTCGCCTAGCCGCCGGCCGGGTTGGGTCCCCGGGCCGGGCGCAGCGGGCGCACCTCGGCGGGCCGGTGGCCCACGCCGTCGGGCTCACGGGGCGCCGCTCCGCCCCGGTCGCCCGCGATGTCGGCGACCGCCCGCTCGAGCGCTCCGATGCGGCTGGCCAGGCCGCGGATGGCGTCGGCCAGGGGGTCGGGGAGATGTACCCAGTCGGCGTCGGGGCCCTCCGGGCGCCGGCCCTCGACCCGGACGGGGTGACCGGGGTTGCCGACCACCGTCGAGTTCGGCGGCACGTCGTGGATGACCACGCTGTTGGCCCCGATCTTCGAGCCGTGGCCGATGGTGATCGGCCCCAGCAGCTTGGCGCCCGAGCCGATCGTCACGTTGTCCTGCACGGTGGGGTGTCGCTTGCCCGAGGCAAAGCCCGTCCCCCCCAGCGTCACGCCCTGGTAGAGGGTGACCGCGTCGCCGATGTCGGCCGTCTCCCCCACCACCACACCCATCCCGTGGTCGATGAAGAAGGCGTCGCCGATGCGCGCGGCGGGATGGATCTCGATCCCCGTGAGCACGCGCGTGATGGAGGCCAGCGTGCGCGGCACGACTGGGATGCCGGCCTCGTGCAGCGCGTGAGCGACGCGATGGGAGAGTACGGCGTGGATCCCGGGCCACGAGACGAGGATCTCCGCCGGTCCGACCCCGCGGGCGGCCGGGTCGCGCTCGCGGGCGGCCCCGACGTCGCGACGGACCTCGCGCGCCACCCGCGTCAGCGTGCCCAGGCCGAGCATGGCGCAAGGGTACCGGCGGCGCCTGCCCGGTCTTCGAGGGCCTCGGGCCGGAGGGTTAGACCGTCTAGGGCGCGAAGAACGGCGTTGACACGTAGCGCTCCCCGGAGTCGGGCAGGATCACCACGATGCGCTTGCCCCGCGACTCGGCGCGCTGCGCCACCCGCATCGCCGCCCACAGCGCCGCGCCGCAGGAGATGCCGCCCAGGACGCCCTCCCGGCGGGCCAGCACCCGGGCGGTCTCGATGGCGTCGTCGTCGCTCACCCCGATGACCTCGTCGATCACCGCGCGGTCTAGCACCGGGGGAACGAAGCCCGCCCCGATCCCCTGGATCTTGTGCGGGCCCGGTCGGCCGCCGGCGAGCACACTCGACGCCAACGGCTCGACGGCCACGACGCGCGTGCCCGGGTCGCGCTGCTTGAGCACCTCCCCCACTCCGGTGATCGTCCCGCCGGTCCCCACGCCGCCCACGAAGACGTCGACGCGGCCGTCGAGGGCGTCGAGTATCTCCGGCGCCGGGGTGCGGCGGTGGACCTCGGGGTTGGCCGGGTTGGAGAACTGGTCGGGCAGGAAGACGTCAGGCTGCTCGGCCAGCGCGCGGGCGGCCTGCACCGCCTCGTCCATCCCCCCCAGCGACTCGACCTCCTCGACGCGGGCGCCGTAGAGGCGCAGGAGCCCGGCGCGCTCGCGGCTCATGCCCTGGGGCAGCGTGAGCACCAGGTCGTATCCGCGGGCCGCGCAGACGAAGGCGAGTGCGATGCCCGTGTTGCCGCTGGTGGCCTCGACGATCGTGGTGCGGCCCGGCTCGATGCGGCCCTGCGCCTCGGCCGCCTCGATCATCGCCACCCCGATGCGGTCCTTGACGCTGCCGCCGGGATTGAGGGACTCCAGCTTGGCGTAGAGCTCGACCTCCAGGTCGGGCTCGAGGACGCGGGTCAGGCGGACCATCGGCGTAGCGCCGACGTGGGCCGCGATGTTGGAGGGAACCCCGGAGATGGAGCTCTTCAGTTACCCGGGCCGTCGCACGGGTCGACGCCCGGGGTGGAGCCGCCCTGCTCGTCGTTGACGCCGTCCTGGGCGACGCCCTTGGGCTGGTGGATGCAGGGCGAGGGAGGAGCCGGCGAGTTCGCGGCGTGCGACGGCGAGGGGAGCTTCTCGCTCGAGCAGCCGGCGGCCGAGAGCGCCACGGCGGCGGCCGCGGCCAGGCTGAGGAGGATGCGCGGGGCTCGATCGACGCTCACGGCTCGCGACCAAGCTACTACGGTCCCGCGACGACGGGCAAGCGCCAACCGCCAGCCGCACGGCTCAGGGGCAGCCCTCGAGGCGAGCGAGCGGGTTGGTCGCACGCCGCCGCAGGACCGGCTCGAAGACGACGGTCGGGTAGGCCGGCGTGACCGCGGTGAAGCAGCCGCGCCGGTCGACCGCGGTGACGTAGTCCACGACCCCGCGGGGGCGGTCCGGCACGCCGTAGTTCACCTGGCAGGCCCAGGCCCAGTCGCGACTGGCGGCGGGCTCGGAGGCCAGCGGCTCGCAGCGCGAGTGGGCCCCACTCACCGCGCTGATCGCGCTGCCGGTGGTCATCCGCCGGTGGGCGTCGGCGGCTCGCTCGAAGGCGTGCGCGGTGGCCGGCTGCAGCGCGCGGACGGAGATCCGGGGCGGCTGGTGGCTCGGGGTCCCGGCCAGCGGGGCGACCAGGGTGACGACGAGGACGTGGAGCGCGGTTCCCCCCGCGCCCACCGATAACAATCCCGGCGCCGCGCGCACCGCGATGACGAAGACGGTCATGGCCACGGTGGCCAGGCGCAGGGCGCGGCTGGCGCCCACGGCGGCCAGCGGGACCAGCCAGATGAGGTACCAGGGAAGCAGGTAGGCCGAGCTCGCCATGACGACCAGCGTGGCCCAGCCGGCCGACTCGATCCAGTCCGCGCCCCTCCACGCCCGGACCATGAGCGCGAGGACGAGGACGACCGCGATCACCGAGGCGGCGAGGCGGACGTGCTCGGGCGATCCCGTCCAGCCGAGCCAGTCGCCGAGCTGCGCGGGGACGCTGGTCAGCGAGTTGCGGTTCTGCTGGTCGCTCAGCGCCGCGAGGAAGCCGAACATCCGCGTGCCGAACGCGCCCAGGGCGACGGCCAGCACACCGACGGCGGCGATCGCCGCCGCCGCCAGCGCGCGGGCCCGGCGGCGGGCGCCGAGGATCAGGAAGGGCAGGACGAGCCCGGCGGATGTCTTTACGCCCACCGCGAGCACTCCGGCCACCGCGCCGGCCCGCTCGCGGCCGACGACGACCAGGTAGACGGCGCCCATCGCCACCATCATCTGAAGCGCGTCGTTGTGGAAGCCGCCGACCGTGTAGATGAGCACCGCGGGATTGAGGCCGTAGAGGACGGCGCCGGTCAGCGGCGGGCGCCGCAGGGCCCCGGCGATGCGCCACACCAGGGCCAGGCACCCGAGGCTCGAGAGCGTGACCACGGCCTTGAGGACCCACACGGCGACGGGCAGGCCGAGCGGGGCCAGCGCGTAGGTGGCGAGCGTGAACAACGGTCCGTAGGGGGAGACGCCGCGGTGCCAGGTGAGGAACGGGTAGACCGGGTCCGAGACCACTGTGCCGGACGCGTGGCTGTAGGGATCGAGGCCGTGCAGCGCGCCCATGCGCGCCCAGTCGAGGTAGCCGAAGAAGTCCGACGAGATCAGCGGCGGCCCCAGGAAGAAGATCGCGTGCAGCGCGACGATGGCCGCGATCGCCCAGCGCGCGCGCAGGGCCGGAGCGCAGGCCAGCGCCACCAGGTAGCCGGCGGTGAGGGCCAGCGCCAGCAGGGCGAACTGGCGAGGGGCCAGCCAGTAGCCCGTCCCGCTCAGCGGGCCCCGCAGCCAGCCCGGCAGACCGCCCCGCCGGGCCGGAACCTGCCTCAGCGGGTGCGACGCGGCCGCGGTGACGATCCGCAGCGAAACGGCCACGCAGCCGGCGAGCGCGAGGTAGCCGATCACCCCGCGCGCGCGGTGCACGAGGCGGCCCGGGCCACTGCGCGGGCGAGTGGCGTCGGCGGGCGGACCGACGCTCCGGGGGGTGAGCGTCGAAGCCTCCACTCAGACCGCCGGCCTCGCCAGATCACAGGTTGCGACGATGGGCGGATGATGGCGAAGAGCGCTCGGCGGGTCGATCGCCCGTTCAGGAATGGGTAAGGCGGGCAGTGTGAGGATCCCGCGGGTGAGAGAAGCACGGCGGTCCCCGCCTAGGCCGGCCGCCTCGTGGGCGCCCGCCGGGCGCACGATTGGCGTTGCCGCGCTGTCCGGCTTCGCGCTCGCGGCGGCGCTGGCGTCGTGCTCGGGCGGGGGCGGGGGGGCGACGGGCGCCGCTCGCCCTGGGGGCTCAAGCTCAGCGGGGAAGCCGGACCTCACGCGCCGCGCCAGTGGTGTCGCTCGCTCGCCTCAGCTCTCGGCGATCGTGGTCGGCACCCTTCCCGCCCCGGTGCAGGACCCCGCCACCACGGCGATCGCTCCCTCGGACGCGCTGCTCGCTGGCGGCCTGGACTCCGCCGACACCTCGGTCACTGCGACGCTGCGCGTGCACGGAGGCCACGCCGTGGCGGCGGGCGCCCTTCCCTCCGCCCTGCACGACGCGGCCGCAGCGAGCATTGGCGACCGGAGCTACGTCTTCGGCGGCGCGGGCCAGTCGCCCACCGCAGCCATCCTTGAGGTGGCCGCCGACGGACGGCCCGCGCGGCAGGTCGGCGCGCTGCCCGTCGCCGCCTCGGACGTCGCGGCAGCCACAATCGGGCGCACCGCCTACGTGGTCGGCGGGTACACGCTGGCCGCCCCGCTGACCACGATCGTCGCCTGGAGCCCCGGGCGCCCGGCGCGCGTGGTCGCCCACCTCCCCTCGCCGCTGCGCTACGCGGCGGTGACCGCCGTCGGCAGGCGCCTGATCGTCGCCGGAGGGACGAACGGGACGCTGGCCTCGCGGGCGATCCTGCGCTTCGACCCGGCCAGCGGGCGGGTGTCGCGGATCGGCTCGCTTCCCCAGCCCCTCGCCCACGCCGCCGGGGCCAGCCTCCGGGGATGGGCCTACGTGATCGGCGGCCGAGCGGGCCCGGCGTCCGCGCAGAGCGCGAGCGTCCTGGCCGTCGATCCCCGCACCGGAGCCGTCCGGCCCGCCGGTCGCCTGCCGCGCGGCCTGTCCGACGCCGGGGCGGCGAGCCTGCCCGACCGCATCCTGGTGGCCGGTGGGCGCGACGGCCAGGGGGCTGCGCGCGCCGAGTTGATCGCGATGCGGCCGGGGCCATGAGGACCTCGCCGCGGCGGGGCGGCCGGATCCTCGCCCTGGCCGGCGCGTTGGCGGCGATCGTCGCGGGCGGCGGCGGCTGCGGCGCTGACCCCGCCCCGACGGGGCAGGGCGCCCACGCCTCCACGCTGCGTCGCGCGGCCGCGCCGGCTCCCGCCGCCCGAGCGCCCATCGACGTCTACGCCGCCGACCGCCCCGGGCTCCTCAGCCCGGTGGTGCGCCGCTTCCCGCCGCGCGTCTACGTCCCCAACAGCCAGAGCGACACCGTCGACGTCATCGACCAGCGCACGTTTAAGGTCGTGGGCCACTTCGCGACCGGCGCGCTGCCCCAGCACGTCACCCCGTCCTATGACCTGCGGACGCTGTGGGTCGACAACGACCAGGGCAACAGCCTCACGGCGATCGACCCGGCGACGGGCCGCCCCGGTCGCACGGTGGCGGTCGACGACCCCTACAACCTCTACTTCACCCCCGACGGTCGCTACGCGATCGTCGTGGCCGAGCGCCTCGCCCGCCTCGACTTCCGCGGCGCGCGCGACATGCGCATCCACCATTCGCTGGCCGTCCCGTGCCCCGGCGTCGACCACATGGACTTCACCGCGGACGGCCGCTACCTGCTCGCCAGCTGCGAGTTCGGGGCCCGCATGGTGGTGGTCGACGTCGCGCGCCAGCGGGTGCTGAGGACGGTTTCGCTCCCCGCGGGCTCCATGCCCCAGGACGTCAAGCTCTCCCCCGACGGGCGGGTCTTCTACGTCGCCGACATGGCGAGCGGCGGGGTCTGGCTCGTCGACGCCCGCAGCTTCCGGCGCCTCGCGCTGGTCCACACGGGGGCGGGCGCCCACGGGCTGTACGCCAGCCGCGACTCGCGGCTGCTCTACGTCAGCAACCGCGGCGAGGGCTCGATCTCGCTGATCTCGTTCCGGACCCGGCGCCCGGTGGCCAAGTGGCGCCTCCCCGGCGGCGGCAGCCCGGACATGGGAGGAGTCTCGGCCGACGGGCGCGTGCTGTGGCTGTCGGGCCGCTACAACGCCGAGGTCTACGCCATCAGCACGCGCACGGGGCGCCTGCTGGCCCGCATTCCCGTCGGGGCGGGACCGCACGGGCTGTGCGTCTACCCCCAGCCTGGGCGCTACTCGCTGGGCCACACCGGCGTGTTTCGCTGAGCCGGCGCCCGGCGCTCGACCGTCGGTCAGTAGGCGCTGGCGTCGCGGCGTTCAGGCGCGGTTAAGGGAGCGGCCGCGACGATGCGCTCGTGCCGCTTCGCACGATCCGTCGAATCGCCGCCGTCGCCGCCGCGCTCGCCGGTCTGCTCGGGGCCGGCTGCGGCGCCAGCGGCTCGAGCGCCGGACCCGCCACCCACGGCGCCGGCGTGACCGGGCGCTCCCCCCGCCCCCTCTCGGCCGAGGCCCAGTCGGCGGCAACCGGTGACATCCCCGACAACCAGACGTTCCTGCGATTCCGCGACGCGGCAGGCGGCTACTCGATGCTCTACCCCGAGGGGTGGGCGCGCCGCGGTCCCGGCCCGTACGTCACCTTCCGCGACAAGGACAACCTGGTGCGCGTGCTCGTCGCCCGCGGCCCGGCCCCCAGCCTCCGCGCGGTGGCGGCCGAGCTGCGGCGCGAGGGCGTCCGGGACCGCACGCTGCGCGCCGGTCGAGCACGGACGGTCTCGCTGCCCGCCGGACCGGCCACCAAGGTGACCTACTCGACGCTGGGCGCTCCCAACGCGGTGACCGGCAAGCGCGTGGAGCTCGTGGTCGACCGCTTCGTGCTGGCCCGCGGTGGCCGGGTCGCCACGGTCGACCTGGGAACGCCCAAGGGGGTGGACAACGTCGACGCCTACCGGATGATGATCCGCAGCTTCAGGTGGGGATGAGGAGCCTCTACGTCGAGGCCGCGCCGCCGCGACGTCCGCGGGTCGCCGCTGCGCTCGAGTGCGTCGACGTCTTCAAGATCTACCGCGCGGGTCCGGCGGAGACGGTGGCGCTGCGGGGGCTCGACCTGCGGGTGGCGACCGGCGAGCTGGTCGCCGTCGTCGGCCCCTCAGGCTGCGGCAAGAGCACGCTCCTGCGGCTGTGCGCGGGGCTCGAGCGCCCTTCGGCCGGCGACGTCCGGGTGCTGGGCGCTTCGCTCGGCGGGCTCGCGGACGGCCAGCGCGACGAGATGCGCGCCCGGAGGCTGGCCGTCGTCCTCCAGAGCGCGAACCTCTGGCCGGGGATGAGTGCCCTGGAGAACGTGGCCGCCTCCGCCCGTCTCGCCGGGCGACCCGACCCCGCCGCCGCCGCCCGGGACGCGTTGACGACCTTGGGGCTGGCCAGCCGAGCCCGTCATCGCGCCGCGACGCTGTCCGGCGGGGAGCAGCAGCGGGTGGCGATCGCCGCGGCGGCGGCCCGCCAGGCCGAGGTGGTCCTGGCCGACGAGCCCACGGGCGAGCTCGACGAGCGCAGCGAGGCGCAGGTGCTCGAGGCGCTCGAGGCCCTGCGCGAGCAGGTGGGGAGCACGGTCGTGGTCGTCACGCACTCGGACCGTCTCGGCGAGGCCGCTGACCGGACGGTCGAGATGCGCGACGGCCGGGCGGTGCCATGAGCGCGATCGCCGCGCCGCCGGGCGGCGACCTGGTCGGCGCCCGCCGGGTGAGCGTCGTCCACGGCCGCGGGCCGGGCGCCGTCGAGGCTCTGCGCGACGTGAGCTTCGCCGTCGGACCCAGGGAGCGCGTCGCCCTGTGGGGACGGTCGGGATCGGGCAAGACCACGCTGCTGCATGTCCTCGGCGGCTTGGTGGAGCCGACGCGCGGGACCGTGGAGAGGGAGGCCTCGGACATCGCGTACGTCTTCCAGAGCCCTTCCCTGCTCCCGCACTTCACGGCGTGGGAGAACGTCGCCTTCGCCGGTCGCTGGGCGGGGGGCCCGGAGGGCGCGCCCGACCCCACCGCCCTGCTGGCCATGCTCGGGCTCGAGGGCAAGCAGGACGCGATGCCCGGCGAGCTGTCGGGAGGAGAGGGCCAGCGGGTGGCGATCGCCCGGGCGCTGGCCCGGCGCCCGGCTCTGCTGCTGTGCGACGAGCCGACCGGGCAGCTGGACTCGGACACGGCCGAGCGCGTGCTCGACGCGATCGACGGTCTCCAGGGCGAGCTCGACTTCGCCCTGGTGGTGGCCACCCATGACCCCGACGTCGCGGCTCACTACCGGCGGCTGGTGGCGCTGGCCGACGGGCGGATAGTCGGAGAGGACGGCCTGGTGTGAGCACCGCTGTGCGCCTCGCCCTCGGCGGCCTGGCGCGTTCCCCAGGGCGCACAGCCCTTCGTGTCGCCGTCCTCGCCGTGGCCACCGCGCTGCTCGGCGCCATGCTGGTCTACGTCGGGACTTCGCTGCGGACCATGAGCGCGGCGGCGGTGCGCAGCGTCGCGCTGGACTGGCAGGGACCCGTCTCCTCCTATGCGGCGGACCGGCGGCTGGCTCGGGCCGTGGGGGCGCAGGTCGGCGTGGCCCAGGCCTCTCCGACCGCCACCGCGCCGCTGGCCGCGGCTTCCCACTCGGGGCCGGCCGGGGCCACCTCCACCGGCAGCGGCGCGGTGCTGGCTGTCCCGCCCGACTACGGGCGCCATGTCTCGACCTTCCGGCTGCTCCACGGCTCGCTGCGCCCGGGCGCGGTGGTGCTCGACCAGCAGATGGCGGCGACGCTCCAGGCGCGGATCGGCGACACCGTGCGCCTCGTCCCCCGCCGTGGCGCCGCGCCGCGCGCCTTCAGGGTCTCCGGGGTGGCGCTCGTCACCGCGCCCGACGTGGTCTTCGCGCCGCTGGACCCGCAGCTGGGGCCGGCGCCGGCGCAGCCGCCGGCCAACGCGGCGATCCTCCCCATCGAGACCTTCGCCGGCGCCTACGCCCCGGCGCTGCGCACGCTCACTCCGGCGAACCTGGGCTCAAGCGTCCAGCCGGGAGCGCAGGACGGCGTGCAGTGGCAGGTCCAGGCCCAGCTCGACGCCAGGCCGCTGAGCGCGGGCTCGCCCGCCGACGCCCTGCGGCGAGCCGACCGTCTGCGCAACCGGGTGCAGAGCGAGTTGGCCGGGCGCGTCCAGTTCGTGGACAACCTCTCGGACGCCCTGACCACAGCGGCCGAGGACTCGCTCTACGCCCAGGCCCTCTACATCATGCTCGCGGTGCCGGGAGCGCTGGTCGCGCTCGGGCTTGGCTACCTGGCCGCGCTGGGCGCCGTCGAGCGCGACCGCCGCGAGCTCTGGCTGCTGCGCGCCCGGGGCGCCTCCCGTCGCGACATCCTGGCCGGCGCGGTGGCCGAAAGCGTGGTCATCGGCGTGCTGGCGGGAGTCGCCGGGGCGGCGGCGGGCTGGGCGGCGGTCGCCGGGCTCGTACCGCAAGCGGCGGCGCCGGGCGGCGGCCGCCTCGCCGCCGCCGGCGCGGCCTGCGTGGGGCTGGCGATCGCCGGAGCGCTCGCCGCGCGGCTGGCCGTGAGTCGCCGTGCGCTGAGCGCTCAGGGCGCCGAGGGCGAAGACGCGCGCCCGGGGGTCCACCCCCTCTGGCAGCGCCTGGGGCTCGACTTCATCGCGCTCGCCCTCAGCGGGCTCGTCTACTGGCTGACCGCGCGGACCGGCTTCGCGGCGGTGATCAACCCCGACGCCAACCCCACCCTCTCGCTCTCGGTCTACATGTTCTTCGCGCCCGCCCTGCTGTGGCTGGGCGCGACCATGCTGCTCGTGCGCCTGCGCGGCCGCGCCGTGGCCTGGGTGGCGGAGCGGGCGGCGGGCGGTCGGGCGCGCTCGCCGCGCGGCTTCCTGCTGGCGAGCGCCTCCCGCCGGGGGGCAGCGGTCAACCGGGGGCTCGTGCTGCTCGGGCTGCTGCTCGCCTTCGGGGTCCAGTTGGCCATGTTCACCGCAACCTACGACCGGCAGGCCCAGGTCGACGCCCAGCTCACACTGGGAGCCGACGTCGCGCTCAGCGCGCCGCCCGGGGTCGTCACCTCGCACCGGCTGGCCCAGCGCGTCGCCTCCGTCCCCGGCGTGCGGGCGACCACGGCGGTCGACCACTCCTACGCCTACGTCGGGCCCGATCTCCAGGACACCTACGGCATCGACCCGTCCAGCTTCGCCCGCGCCACGAGCCTACGCGACTCCTACTTCCTCGGCCTCTCCGCCCATCAGGCGATGCGGGCGCTGGCCCGGCGCCGCGACGGGATCCTCGTCTCCAAGGAGACGATCGACGACTACTCGCTGCACGCCGGGGACCTGCTTCGCCTGCGGGTGCTCGACCGGCGCAGCGGGGCGTTTCGCGTCGTCCCCTTCCACCTGCTCGGCGGGGTGCAGGAGTTCCCCTCCGCCCCGCGGGACTCGTTCATGGTCGTCGACGGCCGCTACCTCGACGCGGCCAGCCACGCGCCGGGCCCCAACGTCGTCTTCGCCCGCGCCGCCGCGGACCCGGCGGCGGTGGGCCGCCGAGTGGCCGCCGCGACGGCACGCGACGGTACCCGTGTCAGCGACATCGCCGAGCAGGCCGCGGCGACAACTAGCTCGATCACCACCGTGAGCCTGGGAGGGATTAGCCGCATCGAGCGCGCCTTCCTCATCGTCCTGGCCTGTGCGGCGATGGCGCTGTTCGTCGGCCTGGCGGTCGCCGAGCGCCGGCGCGAGCTCGCGGTCATGCGCGCACTCGGCGCCCCGCTGCGGGCGGTGGCGGCCTTCGTCTGGACGGAGACGGCCATCGTGCTGGCCGCGGGGGCGGCGCTGGGGGCCGGCCTGGGCTGGCTGCTCGCAACCATGCTCGTGGCCATGCTGCGCCATGTCTTCGACCCGCCGCCCGACTCCCTCGTCGTGCCCTGGGGCTTTCTCGCGGTCCTGGTGGCGGGCGCCGCGGCCGGCGCGCTGCTGTCAGGAGTCGCCGCGCGCCGCTCGCTCGCCCGCTTGCCGCTGGGCGAGGTCCTGCGCGAGCAGTGAGCCGCCGCGAGGGCTCGGCCGCACCACCCCGGCCCCATCGTCGAGGCCCGTTGTCCGCAGGGCCGATACTGCGAGCGTGATGCTGCCGCGCGTCCTGATCGTCGAAGACGACGCCGAGCTGCGCTCGGTCCTCACCCGCGGGCTGCGCGAGGAGGGCTTCGAGGTGTCGGGCGTGGGCGACGGCGGCTCCGCCCTGCGCGCGCTCGACGACCCGCCCGACGCGCTGATCATCGACATCGGGCTGCCCGACGCCGACGGGCGCGACCTCTGCCAGGCCCTGCGGGCCAACGGCGTCGACGCGCCGGTCATCTTCCTCACCGCCCGCGACGCGGTGACCGACCGCCTCGCCGGCTTCAACGCTGGAGGCGACGACTACCTGGTCAAGCCCTTCGTGCTCGACGAGCTGCTGGCCCGCGTGCGCGCCCTCGTGCGCCGCGCCAGCCCGGGCGCGGGAGCCCAGCTCGGATCGATCCGGCTGGATCCGGTGGCCCACGCCCTGGTGGCCGACGACCTGCGGGTCGACCTCACCCCGACCGAGTTTCGCGTGCTCGCCGCGCTGGCCGCCACGCCCGGGGCGGTCGTGCGCCGCCGCGACCTCGTCCGCAGCGCCTGGCCGGCGGGCGCGATCGTCCACGACAACACCCTCGACGTCTACCTCGCCCGGCTGCGGCGCAAGCTGGCCGACGTGCCGGGCGCCCCCGCCATCGAGACGCTGCACGGCGTGGGCTACCGCCTGGCGTGAGGCGCCGGCCGACCCGCACGCTTGCCGGCCGGCTGACGCTGATGGCGGTGCTGGCCACCGCCGCGACCCTGGCCGTGCTCACCGCCACCTTCAACCTGCTGCTCGAGCGCAGCGTCGACCGCGACGTCGACGGGCGCCTGCGCGCGCGGGCCGCGGCGGCGCTGACCACGCTGTCGGTGGGCCGCGGCGGCCTGCGCGTCGGCGAGGCGCCCGACGACCGCGCGGTCGACGATCAGATCTGGATCTACGCCGGCGCCCGGGCCCTGGAGCGTCCCGCGGCCGGACGCCGCGTGCAGGCCCTGGCCGACCGCCTGGCCGGCGGGCCGGCGCGCTTCGTCGACATCTCGCCCCAGGCCGGCCGCCTCTACGCGGTCCCGATCGTCGAGCACGGACGCCGCTACGGCACGGTTGTGGCGGGCGTCTCACTGGCCGGCTACGACCGCACGACCGACGACGCGCTCGTGGGCTCCGCCATCTTCGCGGCGATCGTCCTCGTCATCGTCGCCGGCGTCATGCGTGCGCTGATCGCCAGTGCCCTGCGACCGGTGGCCGAGATGACCAGCCGCGCGGCGGAGTGGAGCGAGCACGACATCGACCAGCGCTTCGGGCGCTCCCGACGCCCCGCCGAGCTCGACCAGCTGGCGGGGACCTTCGACGGGCTGCTCGATCGCCTCGGCGCCAGCCTACGCCACGAGCAGCGCCTGTCGGCCGAGCTCTCGCACGAGCTTCGTACCCCCCTGGCCCGGGTCCTGGCCGAGGCCGAGCTCCTCCTGCGCCGGCCGCGCTCGCGCGCCGAGCACGAGTCGGCGGCGGCGGTGATCCGCGACGCCGCCCAGCAGATGACGCGCATCCTGGACACGCTGATGGCCGCGGCCCGCGCCGAGGCTGACCTCGGTCACGGCCGGGCCGACGTCGCTGCCGCGGCCCGCCAGGCGGCCGCCGCCTACGCCGAGGAGGCCGCCGCGCAGGGAGTTGAGATCTCGGTCGCGCTCGAGCCCCCCAACGTCCACGCGGGCGTCGGCCCCGAGGTGGTGGAAGGAGTGCTGGGGCCGCTGCTGGCCAACGCCTGCCGCCACGCCCAGCGCTCGGTGACGGTGGCCGGCCGGCGGCGCGACGGGCGGGTGGTGATCGACGTGCGCGACGACGGCGGCGGGGTGGCGGCGGACGACGTCGAGCGCATCTTCGAGCCCGGCGTGCGCGGCGCCGACGCCGGGGGCCGGGGCGCTGGGCTGGGCCTGCCGCTCGCCCGCCGGCTGGCCCGGGCCGCCGGAGGCGAGGTCAGCGCGGTGGCGCAGGACGGTGGGGGCGCCTTCCGGGTGGAGCTGCCCGCGGGCTGAGGCGGCGGTTGGGACGCCCGTCTCGTGGGGCGGGTGGCTAGGATGTTCAGGAGATTCTCAGGTCCGCAGGTGCACGATCTCGCCCGCAGAGGCGGGCGCGCGGATCGCCCGGCGGCCCCCCCTCCGCCCGTTCTGCGTCGTCGCCCCCCGCGTCCCGTCACCTTGATCGTCGACGACCTGCGAGTCACCGAGACCGACCACCTCTGCGAGGTGTCGGCTCGTGTGCGCCGCGCCGGCCCTGAGCAGCTGAGGCTGTGGTGGCGTTTCCCTCGCGACCTGGCGCCGGCCCGGGCCGATGGCTCGCCCTTCCTGGCCGGTGCCCTCGTGTGGTGCATGCGTCACGGGGAGGACCTGGAGGTCGACGCCCCGGTCTCGGCGCGGCTGCTGGCCCACGTCGAGGAGATCGTCGCCGTCTACCGCTCGCTCGTCCCGGCGAGGATGCGGCCGATCCGGGTCAGGGCCCAGACCGGCGCGCCCCCACCGCCCGTCCCGGTCACCGGCTGCTACTTCAGCCGCGGGGTCGATTCCTGGTACGCGATCCTGCGCGCGCTGGAGGAGGATCCCCAGTCGCCGCCTCTCACCCACCTCGTCTACTCGCCCGGGTTCCTGTCGCGCTCCGACTCGGCCACCTCAGTGCGCGGGACGACTGACCGCAACCGGGATGCGGCCGAGCGGACCGGGCTGCGCTTCGTCGAGGTCGACTCCAACCTCAAGTGGGACTTCGGCGGGGCGCAGATCGCCAGCACCGCGCTGGCGCTGGGCTTCGAGCGCATGCTGCTGCCCTCGGGGGCGATGCACGGGGAGATCGTCCCCGCGGTCACCCACCCGGTTCTCGATCACCGCTTCTCGACCGAGCGCACCGAGGTCGCCCACTACGGGGACGCCAGCCGGCTGGACAAGGTGGCGCGCGTCGCGCGCTCGACCGCGGCGCTGGCGACGCTCTACGTCTGCCAGGCCGACGACCCGGCGTCGGGGCTCAACTGCGGGCGCTGCGAGAAGTGCGTGCGCACGATGATCGAGCTGCACCTCGTCGGCGCGCTCTCGCGCGCCCCGACCTTCCCGCCGCTGCTGGAGCCCGGTCGCGTGGCGGGCGTGCGACGGCGCCTAGGGCGCCGCCAGCAGTGGGTCGACGCCCTCTACGCGCTGGGCGACGATCCTCGAGACGGCGAGCTCGCGGCGGCGATCCGCCTGGTCATCGCCCACAGCGACCTGACGCGGGCGGTCGACGCGCTCGACGAGCTCGCGGCCGACCCACACCTGCGGCGGCTGCACCGGCGCCTGCCGCGCGCGGTGCGCCGAGCCCGGCGGATGGGCCGGGCGGCGACGGTCTTCGTCGACGGTTCCGCGCCGAGCGTGCTGGGAGCGATCCCGGCGCGCCTGCGCCAGCGGGCTGCGGCCAGCGCCCTGGCCAGGCGCCTGCTGGAGCGCCCGGCCCCGCTCGCCCTTCCGCGTCCGGGCGAGGTGACCGGGTCGCCGCCAGGGCCGGTCGAGGGCGCCCGGCCGTAAGCGCCGCCGGCCGACAGGCCGGGGCCTGACGGCCGCGCGCCAGCTTCGGGGACCGGCTCGCAAGCGCCGAAGTCGGCGCTACCTTTCAGCGCTTGCTCGGCAGGCCGATCAGAGCGGGCCGCTGGCCTCGCGGCAAGCTTCGAGCGGCGGGTCTGTTGGCGCGGCTCGCCGTCCTGACCTGCCTGGTCTGCGCCGTCCTCGCCGCGCCCGCGCTCGCCCTGAGCAACGGCCTGGCTCGCACGCCGCCGATGGGCTGGAACCCCTGGTATCGCTTCGGCTGCGGGGTCACCGAAGGGCTGGTGCGCCAGACGGCCGACGCCATGGTGCGGTCGGGCATGAGGGCGGCGGGCTACCGCTACGTCAACCTCGACGACTGCTGGATGGCGCGCACGCGCAGCCGCTACGGCACGCTGCGCGCCGACCCCAAGCGCTTCCCCCACGGCATACCCGCCCTGGCCGCCTATGTGCACCGCCGGGGCCTGAAGCTCGGGATCTACGCCGCCGCCGGGAGCATGACGTGCGCGCACTTCCCGGGCAGCCGCGGGCACCTCTACCACGACGCCCACACCTTCGCCGCCTGGCACATCGACTACGTCAAGCTCGACGGCTGCTTCACCAGCCCGCGCGAGAAGGGCCCCTACGCCTACGGGCGGATGCGCGCCGCCCTGCGCAGCACGCGCCGCCCGATCGTCTTCTCGGTCTCGGCCTGGGGCTTCAACCGGCCGTGGCTGTGGGCGGCCTCGCGCGCCCATCTGTGGCGCACGACCCGCGACATCCGCCCCGGCTGGGCGAGCGCCATGCGGGTGGCCGACGCCAACCAGGCGCTCGCCTCCTACGCCCACCCCGGCGCCTGGAACGACCCGGACATCATGCAGGTCGGCAACCCCGGCCTGAGCCCGACGGAAGGCAGGTCGGTCATGGGCCTGTGGAGCATCATGGCCGCACCCCTGCTGGCCGGCAACGACCTGCGCCACATGTCGTGGGTCACGCGCTCGATCCTCACCAACCCCGAGGTCATCGCCGTCGACCAGGACCGCGCGGGCGTGCAGGGCCGCCGGTTCCAGTCGGCCGGCGGCCGCGAGCTGTGGATCCGCCGGCTGGCCAACGGCGACCGCGCGATCGTCCTGCTCAACCGCACCGCCGGCCGCGCGACCCTGACCGCCGACGCCCGCGCAATCGGCCTGCGCCCGGCCGGCACCTACTTCGTGCGCAACCTGTGGTCGCACCGCCTCACCACGACGGCCGGCCCGATCGCGGTCGTACTGCCGGCTCACGGGTCGGCCATGCTGCGCGTGCACGCGGGGTAGCGGGCGCCGGCGTCAGATGTGGTACATCGGCGAGCCGGACTCCCTGGCCTCGCGCTCGACCACGTCGGCGATCGTGGTGTCGGCGAGGACGGTGCGGGCCGCGGCCGCCGCCTGGGCGAAGAGTCCCTCGGAGTCCGCGCCCACCGGGCCGTCGAGCAGCTCAACGACCTCGAGCACGGTGATGGTCGAGGGCTCGCGGGCGAAGGTGTAGCCACCGCGTACCCCGCGCTGTGAGCGCAGGACGCCGGCTCGGCGCAGCACGGCGAAGAGCTGCTCGAGGAACTGGACGGGGATGTCGCGCCGGCGGGCGAGCTCGCCGATCGGGACGGGGGCCGTGCCGCCGGTTCGCCCCAGCTCGGTGAGCGCGCTCAGTGCGTACGGGGACTTGGTGGTGATCGAGATCAAGCGGCGGCTCCTACGATTGCGATCGTATGCCACTCTCCGGCGCCCCCATGCACCGTGATCGCGAGGAGCCCGTCGCTCGCCGCGTCGACTCCCCCGCCGGCCGCCTCCTTCCCCCCGTCGCGCTCATGGGGCTGATCTACGCCCTCTCGGCCCAGCCCGACCTTAACTCCGGGCTGGGCGTGGTCGACCTGGTCGGGCGCAAGGTCGTCCACATGAGCGAGTACGGCGCGCTGTGGTGGCTGTGGTGGCGCGCGCTGGGCTTCCGGCGCGCCGGCCTGGCCGCCGCCATCGCCCTGGGCTACGCCGCCACCGACGAGTACCACCAGACGTTCATCCACGGCCGCCACGGCAGCCCGGTCGACGTGACGATCGACTCGCTGGGGATCGCCGCGGCCTGGGCGCTGAGCAGGGCGCTCAGGCGCCGGCGCCGCTCACAGCCAGCCGCGCTCGGTGGCGACGAGGACGGCCTGCGCGCGGTCGACGGTGCCCATCTTGCCGTAGACGTTGTGCAGGTGGGTGCGGACGGTGCTGGTCGAGAGGGCCAGCTCTGAGGCGATCTGCTTGTAGACCTTGCCCTGGGCCAGGCGCTTGAGGACCTCGAGCTCGCGGTCGGAGAGGGGACAGGGGTCCACCGCCCGCTGGCGTGCCTTCTGGGCATGCGGCAGCTCGTACATCACCTTGCGCAGCTCGGGTGCGGGCAGCCCGATCCGCCGGGCGCTCTTGAGCAGCTCGCCCGGGGACACGACGTCGCCCTGGCCGTAGTGGGCGAGCATGTCGGCCAGGCGCACGAAGGCCGCCTCTCCGTTGCAGTCGTCGGCGTGGTGGCGCTCGATGGCCGAGGCCAGCTCGGAGGGCAGGCCCCAGCGGCGGGCCAGCACGCCGCCCACCAGGGCGTGGTCGACCCCCAGCTCCCGGCGCTCGCGGTGGATGCGCTCCTCGGGCGTCCGCGCCGCGCCGTGGACCTGCCCGGGATAGCCGGGGTAGGCGTGGAGGAGGACGAGCGTGCCGATGTCGTGGAGCAGTGCGCTGACCATCAGGCGGTCGCGGTGGTTGTAGGACAGCTCGGTGGCCAGGCGATCGGCGGCCCGCTGGCAGGCCAGGGCGTGGAGACGGAAGCGCTCGGGAGCGACGTCCCAGACCCCGCCCCGCTCGAAGAAGTCGAAGGTGCGCGTCCGGCTGGCCAGCGCGCGCACCGCCTCCGGCGACAGGACCTCGACCGCGCTGACCACGCTGTCGACCCGTCCCTCCAGCTTGCCCGGCGCCCGGTTGGCCAGCCGCAAGATGGCCACGGCCAGCGCCACGTCGGACTCCACGGCGTTGACGACGTCGCCGACCGGCACCCGCTCCTGGGTGAAGAGCCGCAGCACGCGGTTGCGCGACTCGGCCAGCGCGGGGAAGGCCTCGAGTGCCTCGAAGGCCGCGGTGAGCCGGCGGCCGTGGCCCTCGTTGTGGCGATGCGCCGTGGTGGGCGAGTCGGAGGGCTCGACGGTGGTGGCTTGGGCGGGTGACATCTTCGCGCGGGGCAGGGCGGGGTGCCCGGGCGCCGTCCACGGCGCGTCGTCGCCCCTCCTGACTACCCGACTATCGGCAGCCCTGGACGGATGATTGAGGGCTGAGGCGGCCCGGCCCCGCCGCGGCAGCTCCCCGGCACCCAACCGCCCGCCCGGCGCGGCAGGCCCCTCACCGCGCCAGCGCGGCCTCGACGCGCTCGAGCGTGCGATCGCGGCCCAGGACCTCGACGCTCTCGAAGATGCCGGGCGACACGGTCGTCCCCGCAATGGCCACCCGCAGGGGCTGGAAGACCTCCTTGGGCTTGACGCCGTGGCGCTCGACGATCGCCCGCAGGGCGGGCTCGAGGTGCGCGGCGTCGAAGGGCTCGGCCGTCGCCAGGGCGTCACGGACCTCGGCCAGCAGCGGCCCCGCGCCCTCCGCGCCCAGCACCCGCTCACGTGCGGCGGGATCATCGGCCGGCCCGTCGTAGAGGAAGCCGGCCAGGGGCCAGAAGTCGGCCAGGGTCTGGATCTTGTCGTGGGCGATGGCCGCCCCGGCGGCCAGCCCCTGGCGCCCGGTGAACGCCTCCAGGCGCTGGGCGAGCTCGCTGGCCGCCAGCGCGCGCAAGTAGCGTCCGTTCATCCAGCGCAGCTTGCGCTCGTCGAACACCGCGGGCGAGCGCGAGACCGCCTCGAGCCGGAACAGGCGCCGCAGCTCGTCGGTCGAGAGGATCGTCTCGTCGCCGTGGCCCCAGCCCAGCAGCGCGATGTAGTTGCGCACGGCCTCGGCCAGGTAGCCCTGGTCGCGCAGCTCCTGCACCGAGGCCGCGCCGTGGCGCTTTGACAGCTTGCGCCCGTCGGGGCCGTGAAGCAGCGGCAGGTGTGCGTAGATCGGCGCCTGCGCGCCCAGCGCCTCGAAGACCAGGAGCTGCTTGGGGGTGTTCGAGAGGTGGTCCTCCCCGCGCACCACGTGGGTGATCGCGGCGTCGAGGTCGTCGATGGCGACGGCGAAGTTGTAGAGGACGGACCCGTCCGCCCGGGCGATGACCGGGTCGTCGAGGTGCCAGTTTCGAAAGGAGACCGGGCCTCGGATCACGTCCTCGAAGGAGGTGACGCCCTCATCGGGCACGCGCAGCCGCACGGCGCCGTGGGCCTCGGCCCTGCCGCGAAAGCCCCGCTCGGCCCCGTGGCGTGCCTTCCACTCCCTGACGTCGTCGGCCGTGGCGCTCGAGCGGTAGGCGCGCCCCGACTGGAGCAGCTCGAGCAGCGCCTCGTGGTGACGGGGGGCCTGCTGGGACTGGAAGATCGGGCCCTCGTCCCAGTCGAGCTCGAGCCAGCGCAGGGCCTCGAGGATCTGCTCGATGTTCTCCGCGGTGGAGCGCTCGCGGTCGGTATCTTCGATGCGCAGCACGAGCTGGCCGGCCTCCGGCCCCCGGGCCAGCAGCCAGTTGTAGAGCGCCGTCCGGGCGCCCCCGATGTGCAGCGCGCCGGTCGGAGAAGGAGCGAAGCGAAGCCTCATGGCCATGGTCAGCCGATGCTAGTGGGCGCCCACGTATCCCCGGCGGGGGGCCCGGCCCGGGCGATCGAGCGCGGCGTCGAGCGCGGGGCGCGGGCGATCCAGTTCTTCAACCAGAACCCGCGCGCGTGGAGGGCGCGCGAGTACTCCGAGGAGGAGGTGGCCGCGTTCGACGAGGCGCGTGCCGCCAGCGACGTGGAGGCGACGGTGATCCACGCCGTCTACCTCATCAACTGCGCCAGCGCGGATCCCGAGATCTACGCGAAGTCGCTGAGCTCGCTGACCATCGCCCTGCGCAGCGGCGACGCCCTCGGGGCGGCCGGCGTCGTCCTCCACGCCGGCTCGGCGCTGGGTGGCTCGGTCGACGACGCCATCGCGCGGACGGGCGGCCTGATCGCCGAGGCGCTCGCCCAGTCGGAGCGCTGCCCGTTGCACCTCGAGGACACCGCCGGCGCCGGCGGCACGCTCGGGCGCTCGTTCGAGGAGCTGGCGGCCCTGATCGAGGCGGCCGGCGGCGACCGGCGCCTGGGCATGTGCCTGGACTCCTGCCACCTGCTGGCCTCGGGCTATGACATCCGCACCGCCGTCGGCCTGGAGGGGGTGCTCGCGGAGTGCGATCGGGTGGTCGGCCTCGACCGGCTGGGCTCCCTGCACGTCAACGACTCAAAGACGCCGCTGGGCTCCAACGTCGATCGCCACGCGCCGCTGGGATCGGGAGAGCTGGGCGAGGAGGGCTGCGCCGCCTTTTTGTCCGAGCCGCGCTTCGAGGGCCTGCCGGTCATCTTCGAGGGGCCCGGGATCGAGGGCAAGGCGCCCGCCGCGGCCGACGTGGCGTGGATGATGGAGCTGGGCGAGCGCGGGCTGGCGGCGCGCGGCCTCTGACCCGGTTTCCCGCGCCGAGCGATCAGGCATCATGCCTCGGGCCGCAGGAGCTCTGAGAGAGCGTCAGCCCGTCCGCGCTTCGAGCGCCGCTACGCAGGCTCTCGCCCGGGCGACGGGGACTCGCGGCGGTTGCGCTGGTCGATCAGCTCGCTGATGATGACTTGAATCGATCCGGCGACGGGGATGGCCGCCAGGGCACCGAGGATGCCGGCGACTTCCGCGCCCAGGATGATCGCTATCAAGACCGCGAGGGCGGAGAGCTTCAGGGCGCGTCCGTAGATGAGCGGGCGCAGGGTGTGTCCCTCGATCGTGTGGTAGAGGAGCATCAGGGCGAACACCACGACCGCCGCCACCGGGCTGACGGTGAGCGCAACCAGGCTCAGCAGCACCGTCACGACCGCCGGGCCGATGTACGGGATCAGCTCGATGATCGCCGTGAACAGCCCCAGCGGGATGGCGTAGGGCACTCCGACGATCAGCAGGATGATCGTGGCGACGACTCCGGCCAGGAAGCTCGCCAGCAGGTTGCCGGTCACGAAGCCGCTCACCGACCTGTAGACCCCGGCGCCGATGCGCTCGGTCGGGCCGCGATGACGCTCCGGGATCAGAGCGGTGATGCGCCGGCGCCACTCCGGACCCTCGAGCAGCATGAACAGCGTCAAGAAGGCGATGACGACGAAACCGCCGAGCGTTGTGGCCACACCCTTGGCGATCCCCAGCGCCGGGGTGGCTGCCCCCGGGAGCCCACCGGAGCCAGGCTGCGATGTCGCCTTGCGCACCTGTTCGACAACGTGGTACTTGCGCTCGAGGAAGCCGAACGGCCCTCGGCCCTTGGTTAGCTCCTGCACGAGGCCCGGAAGCGCGTCGACGAAGTGCGAGATCTGGGTGACCAACGGCGGGATGAACACCAGGATCAGCAGCCCGAAGACGATCAGGGCGAGCACGTAGACCGTGGCGACCGCGAGGCCGCGGCCCAGCCGGTGACGCTGGAAGAACTCGACGGCCGGGTTCAGCGCGAGCGCCAGGAACAGCGCGATGGCGATCACCGTGAGGCCCTGCTGCGCCAAGAGGATGAACCCGAGCGCGGCCGCCACGGCCAGCACGATCGCCAGCCCGGCCAGGACCGTGCGAGGGCGAAACGTCACCACGCGCTCCTTGCCGGGTCCCGGAACGTCGCTGGGCTGACCGTCCCCAGACGGGGGCATCTTCACGGTGGGTATCGACACGCGCGGTTTTTCCTTTCAGTGACGGGCGCGATCGTTCGGCACGCCGGATGTGGGGGTTACTTCCTCTTGCCGCCAGCAAGCAGTATCGCTTCGCTCACGCCGCGCCGTGAGCTCATGCCCGAGCAGGGGCAGCTAGGCGGCGAGCGCCGCCTCGCCGAGCAGCTGGTGCAGCTCGGCGTGCAGGCCCTTGGACGGGCTCACCCGCCACTCGGAGCCCAGGCGCAGCCGGCGCTTGCCCGAGGAGGTGCGCATCTCGAGCACCACCTCGCACTCGCCGGGGAAGCTCTCGAGGAGGTGCTTGAGGTCGCCCAGCACGCTGGCCGGCAGGCGGGTGGCGTCGAGGCGCAGGCAGACCGGCGCGGGGGGCAGGGCGGGCACGGCCGCCCGCTCGCGGGCCGAGTCGACCTCCTCCGCGCTGGGCTCGAAGACCTCGGCCTCCTGGACGATCAGGCAGGTGGTGGCCGCGTCCTTGTGGTCGACGCGCCCGCGCACCAGCGCGATGCAGTCGGGCGCCAGGGCCGCCTCGTTGGCGGCCAGGGCGTTGCCGAAGACCAGGAGCTCGACCTGGGCCTCGAGGTCGTCGAGGGTGGCGAACATCATGTGGTCGCCCTTCTTGGTGCGGATGCGCTTGGTCTGGGTGACGATGCCCCCGACGAGGACCCCGTCCCCGTCGCGGCGGCCGGCGAGCTCGCCCAGCGAGCACTCGACGCGCTCGGCCATCGCCTCGCGCACCGCCTTGAGCGGGTGGGCGGAGATGAACAGCCCCAGCGACTCCTTCTCGATGGCCAGCAGCTCGGAGCGGTCGAACTCCTCGGAGGAGATCGGCGGGTGGCTGGGCCTCGCCAGCCCTGGCGAGCCGGGGCCATCCCCGCCCCCACCGAGGTCGAAGAACGAGCTCTGGCCGATCTGGAGGTCCTCCTGGGCTTTCTGGCCGGCGGCCTGCGCGGCCTCCAGCACGGCCAGCATCCCCCTCCTCGAGGCCTTCGTGAAGTCAAAGGCGCCGCACTTCACCAGCGCCTCGATCGCCTTCTTGTTGACCGTGCGGCAGTCCACCCGCGCGCAGAAGTCCCACAGCGACTCGAACGGCCCAGCGCCCTCGCGGGCGCGCTTGATGGCCTCCACCGCGGCGTAGCCCACGCCCTTGACCGCGTCCAGCCCGAACCGGATATTGCCGCCGGCGACGACGAACTCGTGGTCTGACTCGTTGACGTCGGGCGGAAGGATCTGGATGCCCATCTCCTCGCAGCGGGCGACGAAGAACGGCACCTTGTCCTTGGTCGACATCACCGACGAGATCAGGGCGGCCATGTACTCGGCCGGGTGGTTGGCCTTGAGCCAGGCGGTGCGGTAGGTGATCAGGGCGTAGCAGGCGGCGTGGGCCTTGTTGAACGAGTAGTTCGCGCTGTTCTCGTTGGTCTGCCACAGCCACTCGATGACCTCGGGTGAGGTGCCCGACTCCCGGCAGCCCGCGACGAACTCGGGCTTGAGCGCCGCCATCTTGTCGCGCTTCTTCTTGCCGATGGCCTTGCGCAAATCGTCGGCCTTGGCGCCCGAGAAGCCGGCGATCTCCTTGGCGATCTGGATCGCCTGCTCCTGGTAGAGGATCACGCCCTTGGTGGACTCGAGGATGGGGCGCAGGCGCTCGTCTGGGATCCGCACGGTCTCGGGGTCGCGCTTGCCGCGCGCGTAGGTCGGGATCTGGTCCATGGCCCCGGGCCGGTACAGGGCCTGGAGCGCCACGAGGTCCTCGAACTCGGTCGGACGCACCTTGCGCAGCGCCTCCCGCATTCCCTCGGACTCGAACTGGAAGACCCCGATCGAGTCGCCGCGGGCCAGCATCTCGTAGGTCTTGGCATCGTCGAGGGGCAGGGTCGTCATGTCGGGGCGGCCGCCGGACCCGTCCGAGCCGCTCGCTCCGCTGGAGCGCTCAACGATGTCCAGCGCGTCCTCGATGACGTCGAGGTTGCGCAGCCCCAGGAAGTCCATCTTGAGCAGCCCGATCTCCTCGACCGGGCCCATGGGGAACTGGGTCACCGTGCGGTAGGCCGGCTCGCCGTTCGAGGCCGCCCGGTCCTCCGCCAGCTGGAGGGGGACGATGTCGGTCAGCGGGCGATCGGAGATGACCACCCCCGCGGCGTGGTTGGAGGCGTTGCGCACGATGCCCTCCAGCCCGCGAGCCACCTCGACGATCTGCTGGGCGGTCGGGTCCTTGTCGACCTCGACCTTGAGCGGCTGCCCGGGCGCCAGGCACTCCTCGAAGGAGGGCGCGCGACCCATGATCGGGTCGGGGATCAGCTTGGCCAGCCGGTCGCCGGCGGCGTACTCGTGGCCCAGCACGCGGGCGGCGTCGCGGGTGGCCGCCCGCGGGAGCATCTTGCCGAAGGTGACGATCTGGGCCACCCGGTCGGCCCCGTACTTCTCGGTCACGTAGCGGATCACGCGGTCGCGCCCGCGCACCGAGAAGTCGATGTCGATGTCGGGCATCGACACGCGCTCGGGGTTGAGGAAGCGCTCGAACAGCAGGTCGTAGCGCAGGGGGTCGACGTCGGTGATCGACAGGCAGTAGGAGACGATCGAGCCAGCCGCCGAGCCGCGGCCCGGGCCCACGGCGATCCCGTTCTCCTTGGCGAAGCGCACGAAGTCCCAGACGATGAGGAAGTAGGAGGAGAAGCCCATCTGGTCGATCACGCCGAGCTCGTAGTCGGCGCGCTCGATGGCCTGCGCGGGCGGCGGGTCGCCGTAGCGCAGCGCCAGCCCCTCCTGCACGCGCGCGCGCAGGAACTCGGCGTCCGACTGGTCCTCGGGCGTGGGGAAGCGGGGGATCAGCTGCTTGCCCAGCTCGAGCTCGAGGTCGCAGCGCTGGGCGATCTCCAGCGAGGTCTCCAGCGCCTCGGGCCAGGCGGCGAAGGCCTGGGCCATCTCGTCGCTGGAGCGCAGGAAGTACTCGTTGGTGTCGAAGGAGAGCTTGGGCTCGGCCAGCGTCGACTTGGTCTGCACGCACAGCAACGCCGAGTGGTGCTGGTAGTCCTCACGGCGCAGGTAGTGGACGTCGCTGGTGCCCACCACCGGGCGCCCACGCTCGGCGGCCAGGCGGGTGATGCCTTCGTTCACGCGCTGCTGCGCGGCCAGGCCGTTGCTCTGGACCTCGAAGTAGACCTGCTCGGGCCCGAAGACCTCGACCAGGTCGTCGAGGTGGGCGCGCGCCTCGCGCTCACGGCCCTCGAGCAGGCGTTGGGAGATGCGCGACTGGAGGCAGCCGGTGAGGGCCAGAACGCCCTGGGAGTGCCGGGCGAGGACCTCCATGTCGACCGCGGGCTTGCCGCGCTGGAGCCCCTCGAGGAAGCCGGTGGACGAGAGCTTTACGAGGTTGCGGTAGCCGGTGGCGTCGGCGGCCAGGAGAGTCATGTGGTTGCGCTCGAGCCGCCCGGGGCCGCGGCGGTGGCGGTCGTCGACGAGGTAGGCCTCGCAGCCCATGATGGGCTTGATCCCGTGCTCGCGACACGCCTTGTAGAGCTCGACCGCGCCGTTCATCACGCCGTGGTCGGTGAGGGCCAGGGCGGGCTGGCCGAAGGCCGCGGCGCGCCTGGCCAGGGCGTCGACCTTGCACGCGCCGTCCAGCAGCGAGTACTCGGAATGGACGTGCAGGTGGGCGCAGCAGGCGGCGGCCATCGGGGGTGGTGATGGTAGGCGCCGGGGCGGATGTCCAGGGGGCCTTGCCCGCTGGCAGCGGACTTTGCCGGGCCCGGGCTCGAGGCTCGGCGCGCCGGGCTCAGGCGGGCATCGCGCCGGCGGGCGCCTGAGCCCACTGAGCCCAGCGGGCCAGTAGCGCCACCGCCCTCAGGTCACCGCGGATCGCCGGCTTGTCGGCGGGCGGGTCGGGGCGGTGAGATGACGGCGGCCGCGGCTCGGCCAGCGCGTCTGCCAGGGCGGCGGGGCTCAGGCGCACCGAGGCCCGCGCTTGGTCTCGCGCAGTGGCGGCGGTGAGGAGCGGGCGGGCCCCGTCATCGACGGCGATCCGCCAGCTGTCGCCTCGCCGACCGGTGACCTCGTAGTCGACCGCGAAGCGGTGGCCGAGCGTCCAGCGCGGGTCCATCAGGCAGGTCAGCGCGCGACAGGCCAGCCGCGGATCGACCCAGACCCCGGCGCGGGCCAGCGTTCCCAGGTCCATGGGCACGGGCGGGAGGGCCCGCAGTGCCCGCGCGGGGCGGCGGGTGGCCTCGACGCGCGCGAGCCCGTGGCGGCGCAGGCGTCGCGAGCCGCCCTGGGCGAGCAGCTCGACGAGCGAGGCCGCGTCGAGCTCGAGGCGGAAGTCGACCTCGGCCGCCGGCCTAGCCGCCGATATCGGACTTACCGTCCCGCGTCCCGCGGCGAGCCGGACGGCGTGGACCTCGCCTCCCTCGACCATCACGTCGTAGTCGAGGTCGCGTCCGGTGGCGAGGGCCTGCCCGGCGAGCAGGCCGACCAGGAGGCGGCGGGACTCCTGGGCGTCCTCGCGGGCCATGACGCGCGCGGCCCGGGCCAGCCACGGACCGTCGGCCTTGCGGCCGGACGCGGAGGCCAGGGCGTCCGCGCGGCGCCGCGCCCGCTCGCCGGCGGTCTCGGCCGCCGTCCGGGCGCGACGCTCATCCCCCAGGTCGCGCGAGAGCTGAGCGAGCCGCGCCTCGAAGCCGCGCTCGAGCGCGTTGCGAGCCGTCCGCTCGCGTTCGACCTGCACCTCGAGCTGGCGAGCGTGCCAGCGCTCCCGCCGCAGCTCGGCCTCGCCGCGCTGACGGGCGGCTCGCTCGGCCTCGAGCTCCTCGGCTGTCCGCGTCGAGGCGGCGCGCGCCTCGGCGATCCCCCGCTCCGCCTGCTCGAGCGCCGTGCCGGCGCTGGTCACGAGGTCGCGCAGCGCCGGGTCGCCGCCGCGGGGACCCGTGGCCGACGCCCGCTCCAGCGCGGCTTCCACGGAGAGGCGCCGGGCGCGCTCGGCCTCCAGCTCACCCCTCAGCTCCCCGGCCTCGCCCTCGACCTCTTCGAAGCGCGCGCGAGCGGCCGCGACGGTCTCCCGCGCCGCGGACAGGCCGCGCTGCGCGCCGTCCAGCAGGACGTCGCGTTGGGCGGCCTCGCGCTCGGCCCGCTCCTCGGCTTCCTGGATCTGCCGGCGCGCGTCCTCCAGCGCCTCCTCGCGGGTGTGACGCTCGACGTAGATGCGCTGCACGGCGTCCGAGAGCGCCCGCTCGCGATGCTCGAGCGCTGCCTCGGCCTCCGATCGCTCCGCCGCTACCCGGCCGAGTCGGTCCTCGAGCTCGGCCAGGCGGGCGGACATCGCCACCAGCGCCTGCTCGGCCTGGGCAAGCTGCTCGACGGTGGCCTGCTCGGCCAGCTCCGCCCGACGCGCCCGGCGCTCGGCCATGACCGCGGGGTCGACGACCTGGCCGGGGGGCGGGTCGCGCTCGGCCGAGCCGTCGCCCCCACCCGGTTGGCCGGAGGCCTGCGACGCGTCGGCCATGCCCCCACTGGGCGGATCGAGCGCCATGTGAGCCAGCGTAGAAGCGCCGGCGGACGGCGCCGCGGAGCCGGCTGGCACCCCTGACCGCCAGTTATGGGATCGCGATTGCCGGAGGGGTGCTAGGAGCTGCTGCTCACAGCCCGGCGGCCGGCGACCAGAAGGCCGGCGATCACCAGGGCGACCGCCCCGCCGGCCGCGATCTTGCGCGGCGCGTCGCCGTAGCGCCGGTGCAGGTACCACTTGGCGCCCTTCCAGACGACGAAGCCCAGGACCTGGTAGCCGGTGCGGTTCACGCCGTCAGCCTGCTCGCAGCGGTCGGCGTCCAAACCTCCATCTGCCGCGTCGTCAGTCGCCGCTTGGGGCGGTGCCCAGCGACTCGGGCCCCGCCCCGGGCTCCGACGGACGGGGCTGGGCCTCGCCGTGACGCAGGCGGTGGGCCATACGCGACTGAAGCGACCACAGCTCGATGAACCCCGGCGAGGCGTGCTGGGAGAACAGGCCGCCGGACTCGTCGAACCCCGCCAGGGCACGGTCGTAGACGGCGTTGGGCGACTCGCGCCGTACCACTCGCACCGATCCCTTGAACAGGCGCATTGTGATCGTGCCGGTGACCTGGCGGTTGACGCTCTCGGTGTAGGCCTCGATGTCCTCGCGCAGCGGCTCCCACCACAGCCCGGCGTAGACGAGGTAGGCCCACTGGCGGTCGAGCGCCGGCTTGAACTGGTTCTGGTGGATCGTGCAGACCAGCTTCTCGAGCTCCTGGTGGGCGGGCAGCAGGATCGCCGCCGCCGGGACCTCGTAGATGTCGCGGACCTTGAGGCCGACGATCCGGTCCTCGATGTGGTCGACGATGCCCGCGCCGTGGCGGGCGCCCACCGCGGCGGCGCGCTCCAGCAGGGCCACGGGCTCGAGGCGCTCGCCGTCGAGCGCGACCGGCACGCCCTGCTCGAAGGTGATCGCCAGGTCCTGCGGCTCGTCGGGCGCGTCCTGGGGACGGGTGACCAGCTGGAAGACGTCGTCGTCGGGGGCGTGGTCGAGGTCCTCGATCCAGCGCCCTTCGCTCGAGCGCCCCCACAGGTTGTCGTCGATCGAGTACGGCGTGACCTCGGTCCCTCCCTTGACGGGAATCCCGTGCTCGCGCGCGTAGGCGATCTCCTCCTCGCGCCCCATCCGCCACTCGCGCACCGGCGCGATGACCTTGAGCTCGGGAGCCAGGGTGGCGATCGTGGCCTCGATGCGCACCTGGTCGTTGCCCTTGCCCGTGCACCCATGGGCGATCGTGTCGCAGCCGGTCTGGCGCGCGTGATCGACCGCCAGCTTGGCGATCAGCGGTCGCCCCAGGGCGGTGAACAGCGGATAGCCGCCGCCGTAGAGCGCGTTGGCCTTGATGGCGGGAAGGACGTAGTCGCGGGCGAACTCCTCGCCCGCGTCGTGGACGCGGCAGTCGACCGCCCCGAGGTCGAGCGCCTTGCCGCGCACGACATCCCAGTCCTCGCCCGGCTGGCCGAGGTCGACGGAGAGGGCCACGACCTCCGCCCCCTCGTAGCGCTCCTGGATCCACTTGAGCATGACGCTGGTGTCGAGCCCCCCGGAGTAGAGGAGCAGGACGCGGTGGACCTCGGCGGGGTCGGCCTCGTAGGAGGCGGTGCGGGGGGCGGGCTGGTCGGCGGCGCTCACGGCCGCGGCAGCCTATCGGCGGCGACTCCCCGCGCCGCGCTCTGGTCCTTGTGCCGACCGGAAGCGGGATCCGAGACGTGGGGCAGCGCAGCCGGACGAGCGCTGTGCCGGGCCGGCAAGCGCGGCAGAACCGCGTCAGGCCTGGCCGACGACCTCCCGGACCTCGACGTCATCGAAGCTGACGGCGTCGCTTGCGCGTCCACCGGACTGGGTGTGCTCCGCCGCGGACTGCGCGGCCTCCTCAGACTCGAAGACGATCATCGACGAGCCGCGGTCGTCCTTCCTCGTCCAGTAGCCGTTCACGAACCCGGGTGCCTGGGAGACCTGCGGGATCACCTGATCTTGCAACATCGCCTGGGCGGCTTGCGCCTCGTGGATGGTGACGGTCACGACCAGTGCGTGCATGACGCTCCCCCTTCGTCGCTTGCGCGAGAGAGCCTAACGGGCTGCGGGGGCGCGGCGGGAGAGCCGCTACGGCACGATCCCCACCACCCGCGCCGGCGCTGCGCTGGCGCCCACGATCCGCAGCGGGAAGCAGGCGACCTGGAAGCCGGTGGGTGGAAGTGCCGCGAGGTTGCACAGGCGCTCGATCTGCGAGTAGGCGAGGTCGGCCTGGTGGGCGGCCCAGAAGACGCCCGCATGCCCAATGCGAAGCGCCTCCTCGGCCTGGAGGTGCAGCGGCGCGTCCCAGCCCCAGGCGTCGATGCCCATCACGCGCACGCCGCGCTCGTAGAGCCAGCGCGTCGCGTCGGCGGTCACGCCCGGGCCGAGCGCCATGTAGCCCGGGTCGCCGTAGCGAGCGTCGCGGCCGGTGCGCACGAGCACGATGTCGCGCGGTTGCAACTCGTGCCCGGCGGCGGCCAGACCGGCCTCCATCTCCTTCGCGGTGACCGGGTCGCCGTCGGCCTTGGCGGTGGCGTCGACGACCACGCCGGGGGCCAAAAACCACTCGAGCGGCAGCTCGTCGATGGTCTGGGCGCGGCGCCCCTCGACCGTCGAGTTGTAGTGCCAGGGGGCGTCGACGTGGGTGGAGTTGTGGGTGCCGAAGCGCAGGAACGTTTCAACCGCCCAGCCCTCGCGGTCGCGGAGCAGCTCGGGGGCCACGCCGAGCATCTGCTCGATCGTGCGAGCACCCTCCGCGTGGTCGGAGAACTCGATCTCGGTCCGCAGCAGGTCGGGCACGTCGGGCGCGTCGCCGCGGATCGGGGCCGAGAGGTCGACGAGCCCCACCGTTGACCTCAGGTCCGCGGTTGGCGCAGCAGCGACCCCAGCCGCGTCAGCGCGTCGTCGATTTCGGCCTCCCCCACCACCAGCGGCGGGAGGAAGCGCACGGTGGTCGGGCCGGTGGCGTTGAGCACGAGGCGCTTCTCGAGCAGCGCGCGACGCACCAGGCCGGGGGCGTCGTCGAGCTCGATGGCCAGCATCAGCCCGCGACCACGCACCTCGCGCACCCCGGGCAGCTCGCGCAGCCCCTCGGCCAGACGCGAGCCCAGCTCGACCACCCGGGCCAGCCGCGCCCGGTGGTCGATCACGTCGAGCGCGGCCAGCGCCGCGGCGGCCACCACCGGGCCGCCGGCGAAGGTCGAGCCGTGGTCGCCCGGGCCCAGGACGTCGGCCAGTCGCGGGCCGGTGACCAGCGCTCCGATGGGGAAGCCACCGCCCAGCGCCTTGGCCAGCGTCATGGCGTCGGGCACCACGCCGGTCTGCTCGTAGGCCCACAGCGTCCCCGTGCGGCCCATGCCGCACTGGATCTCGTCGAAGACCAGCGCCGCCCCGCTGCGGTCGCACGCCGCCCGTGCGGTTTCGAGCAGCTCGTCGGGCAGCACGTGGATGCCGGTCTCCCCCTGCACGGGTTCGAGCAGCACCGCCGCCGTGCGCTCGCCCACCGCGGCGTCGAGCGCGGCCGGGTCCTTGGGCACGACGACGAAGCCGGGGACCAGCGGCGCGAAGGGGGCCTGCTTGGACTCCTGCGGCGTGGCCGACAGCGCCCCGTACGTCCTCCCGTGGAAGGCGCCCTCGACCACCACCACCTCTCCCCCGGGCCGGGCCTTGCGCACGAGCTTGATCGCCGCCTCAACGGCCTCGGCCCCGGAGTTCGAGAAGAACACCTTCCCCCCCAGCGAGCGGCGCGACAGGCGCTGGGCCAGGCGCATGGCGGGCTCGGTGTAGAAGAGGTTGGTGACGTGCGTCAGGCGGGCGGCCTGCTCGCTCACCGCGGCGACCACGTCGGGATGGCAGTGGCCGACGCTGGTCACCGAGACGCCGGCCAGGAAGTCGAGGTACTCGAGGCCGGCGTCGTCCCACAGGCGACAGCCCTCGCCGCGGACGAAGACCACGGGCGCGCGCGCGTAGGTGGGGATCATGGCCTCGCGCTCGATGGCCTGGAGCTCGGCCAGGGTCGCCGGCCGGCGCTCGCCTTGGAGGACGTCGGGCTGAGCGCGGCTCACGCCACCTCACCGCCCCCTGGCTCGATCTTGGTCCCGATCCCCGCGTCGGTGAAGAGCTCGAGCAGCAGCGAGTGGGGCACGCGCCCGTCGACGATGTGGGCGAAGGACACCCCGGCCTGGATCGCCGCCACGCAGGCGGCGAGCTTGGGGCGCATCCCGCCGGTGACGCCGGTCAATGCGCTCGCCACGTCCTCCGCCGCGGCCTGGGAGACCAGGCTCGCCGGGTCGGCGGGGTCGGCCAGCCAGCCCGCGACGTCGGTGAGGTAGATGAGCTTGTGCGCGCCCATGGCGCCGGCGACGGCGCCCGCGGCCTCGTCGGCGTTGACGTTGTGGGAGTGGCCGTCGCGGTCGGCGCCGACCGAAGCGATGACCGGGATGTAGTCGACGGCCACGTGGTTGAGCACGTCGACGTCGACGCGCTCGACGCGCCCCACGAAGCCGATGTCGCGACCCCCGGGCGCGGCCTGACGCTCGACGCGGAATAGCAGCCCGTCGTCGCCGCACAGCCCGACCGCCGGCTGGCCGTGGCGGCCCAGCCGCAGCACGATGTCCTTGTTGACCTTGCCGACCAGGACCATCTTCACCACCTCGACGGTGGCTTCGTCGGACACGCGCAGCCCGTCGACGAACTCCACCGGGAGGCCCAGCCGGTCCATGTAGGAGGTGATATCGGGCCCGCCGCCGTGGACGACGATGGGGTTGATCCCCACGTACTTGAGCAGCACGACATCGCGGGCGAAGTCCTCGCGCAGGCGCGGGTCGACCATGGCGGCGCCGCCGTACTTGATGACCACGGTCTTGCCGTGGAACTCCCGGATGTAGGGAAGGGCCTCGAGGAGGGTGCCGACGTCTCGCATGTCCGTGGCCTACCGGTTCGTCGGGTCCGCTGGACGGACCACTAGGTCGTGTACTCGGCGTTGATCGTCACGTACTCGTGCGAGAGGTCGGAGAAGAACAGCTCGACCTCGGCCCCCTCGCCCGGCAGCCCGACGACGTACTCCACCTCGTCGCGCTGGACGGCGGCGGAGAGGACAGCCTCGTCGTAGGGCAGCCCCACGCCGCCCGCGCACACCTGGACTCCTTCAATGGCGATGTCGTAGGGCAGCGGGGCGGTGCCGGGGAGGGCCATGCCGATCGACTGGGCGATGCGTCCCCAGTTGGGATCGCCGCCGTGGAGCGCGGCCTTGACCAGCGGCGAGTTGGCGATCGCCCGGGCCGCGCCCTCCACGTGCAGCTCGTGACCGCCGGACACCACCACCCGCCCGACCCGGCCCGCTCCCTCTCCGTCGGCGACGACCATGAGGGCCAGCTGCCGCATGACCGCGTCCAAGGCCTCCCCCAGGCGCGCCTCGTCGTCGCCCTCGGGCTCCACCGCCACGCCCGACGCGCCGCTGGCCATGAGGATCGCCGTGTCGTTGGTCGACAGCTGGCCGTCGACCGAGATGCGCTCGAACGAGCGCTGGAGGGTGACCTCGAGCAGCAGGTCGGCGGTCTGGGCTGACAGCGCCGCGTCGGTCTGCACGAAGCAGAACATCGTGGCGAAGGCCGGAGAGATCATCCCCGCGCCCTTGGCCTGGGCGCTGAGGGCAACACGGCCGCCGGGCAGCTCGACGTCCAGCGATACGCGCTTGGCGAAGGCGTCGGTGGTGCGGATGGCGTCGGCCAGGTCGGTGTCTCCGTCGGCGTGCAGCTCGCCCCCCGCCGCGCTCAGTCCGCGGACCACGTCGTCGGCGGCCAGGTGATGGGCGATCCCGCCGGTCGAGGCCACCGCGACCTTCGGCTCGGGAACGCCGGCGATCATCGCCGCCGCGCCCTGGACCTTGGCGGCGTTGTCGAGCCCACGCTTCCCGGTCGCGCAGTTGGCGCACCCCGAGTTGGCGGCGATGGCGCGCAGGGCGCCGAGGTCGCAGCGCTCCTGGCACAGCAGCACGGGCGCGGCCAGCACGCCCGACCGGGTGAAGCGGGCAGCGCTCGTCGCGTCCGGCGCGTCGCAGACCAACAGGCCGAGGTCCCGGGCACCGCTGGGCTTGAGGCCGCAGGCGACCCCGGCGGCGCGGAAACTGCGGGGGAGGCCGGTTGCCTCGCGGACGTGCCCCGGCGCGTCGACCCAGCGAGAGGTGAAGAAGCCCGCGGACCCGCCAGCGTCCCCTGCCCCGCGGCCCCCTCGCGTCGCATTCTGCGCCGGCCCGGCTCCACCGGATCCGCCCTGGCCGCTCACGAGATCCCCTCGCCCTCCGCTCCACCGGATCCGCCCTGGCCGCTCACGAGATCCCCTCGCCCTCGGGGCGCCCGAACATGAGGTTGAGGTTCTGGACGGCCTGGGAGGCGGCACCCTTCCACAGGTTGTCGATGGCACTGAACACCAGGAGCTTGCCGGTGCGTGGGTCGACGTGGAGGGAGATGCGGCAGATGTTGGTCTCGCGCACGTCGCGCACCCCGGGCGGGCGGTCGGCCAGCTCGACGAAAGGCTCGGCGTCGTACGCGGTGGCGTAGAGCTCGCGCAGCTCCGCCTGGTCGATCTCGCGGCGCGGGGTCACGTAGCAGGAGACCAGCTCGCCCTGGTCCAGAGGCAGCAGGTGCGCGACGAACGTGACGCCATCCGCGAAGCCCAGCCCCGCCAGCTCCTGGTCGATCTCCGGGGAATGGCGGTGGCCCTCGACCTTGTACGGGTTGACGTTCTCGTCGACTGTTACGAAGTGCGTGCTCTGGCTGGCCTCGCGGCCGGCGCCCGAGACCCCGGTCTTGGCGTCCACGACCACGTCGGCGATCGCGCCGGCCCGGGCCAGCGGGGCAAGGCCCAGCACGGTGGCGACGGGAAAGCAGCCGGGGTTGGCCACGAGCTGGGCCTCGGCGATCGCCTCGCGGTGCAGCTCGGTCAGCCCGTAGGCCGCGCCGTCGAGGAGCCGCGGCGCGCCGTGGGCGCCGTACCAGCGCTCGTAGACGTCGAGGTCGTGGAGGCGGAAGTCGGCGGAGAGGTCGACCACGCGAACCCCGAGCGAGCGCAACTGCTCCACCACGGGCGCCGACGCCCCATGGGGATAGGCGACGAGCGCGGCGTCGATGCCGTCCAGGCGCTCGACGTCGGGCTCCGCCAGCTCCAGCGGCACGCGATGGCGCGGGTAGAGCGCGTCGAGGCGCTGGCCGGCGTCGCTGCGGCTGGTCACGGCCCGCAGGTCGAAGGACGGGTGGCGCCACAGCAGGTGGGCGGCAAGCGCGCCGGCGTAACCCGAGGCCCCGAGGACGGCGACGCTAGGCACGCAGCGTCCCTCTCACCTCGTCGGCCAGCGCGGCAGCGATGCGCTCGCGCTCGGGCGCCACCTCCGCGTCGGTCAGCGTGCGGTCGGACGCGCGGAACTCGAGCGAGACGGCGAGCGAAACCCGCCCGTTCCCCACCTGCGGCCCGCGGTAGACGTCGAAGACCTCGACGCGCTCGAGCTCGGGGCCGCCCGCGGCGCGGATCACGTCTACGACCCGCGCGGCGGGCACGTCGTCGGCGACCACGACGGCCAGGTCCTGGCGAACGGCCGGATAGGAAGTCAGGTCGCGGTAGAGCTGCTCCTGGGCCGCGGCGAGCTCGGACACCACCTCGAGGTGGAGCTCGAAGGCCGCGGCGCTGGGAAGCTCCCACGCGCGGCAGACCAGCGGGTGGACCTCCCCGAGCCATCCCACCACCTCGCCCCCCGCGAGCTGCACGGCGGCGCAGCGGCCGGGATGGAGGAACGGCTGGTCGGCGGCCTGCACCGTCCACGGCAAGCGCAGCGCGTCGAGCAGCGCGCCCAGCACGCCCTTGGCCGCGAAGAAGTCGGCGGGCGGCGGCGGGCCCGAGCGCCACGACGCCGGCCGCGCCTGGCCACTCAGCAGCACGCCGACGTGGCGGTGCTCGTCGGGCAGGGGGCCGTCGCCATCGGCCACGTAGACCGCACCGGTCTCGAACAGCCGCAGGTCCCCGGCATCGCGGGCGGCGTTGTAGGCGGCGGCGTCCAGCAGCGAGCCGAGCAGCAGCGGGCGCATCACCGACTGCTCGGAGGAGAGCGGGTTCTCAAGCCTCACCGCCCGGCGACGACGATCGTCCTCGGGCAGGCGCAGCCGGTCCGCGACGTCGGGCGACTGGAAGCTCCAGCCCACCACCTCGAGCAGCCCCTGGTCGGCCAGCACGTCCTCGATGCGGCGGCGCGTGCGCTGGGCCGCGGTGAGACGGCCGCCGCCGTCGGTGCGCGCGGGCAGGGTGGCCGGCAGGTTCTCCATCCCGTGGATGCGCGCGACCTCCTCGATCAGGTCGGCCTCCCGGGTGACGTCGTCGCGGCGGTGATGGGGAACGGTGGCCTCGAGGTCCTCGCCGCTCGGCTCCACCCCGAAGCCCAAACGCTCGAGGATCTCGCGCGCGCGCCGCGGCGGGACCTCCTCGCCGAGCAGGCGGGTCATGCGGGCGCGGCGCAGGCGGACGGTCGCCGCCGGCGGCCCTGGGCCGCCCACGTCGATCGTGCCGGGGACCAGCCGCGCGCCGCACAGCTCGACCATCAGCGCCGCCGCGAGCGCCTGGGCCTCCATCGCCTGCTCGGGCTGAAGCTGCTTCTCGAAGCGGCCCGAGGCCTCGCTGCGCAGCCCCAGCCGGGTCGAGGTGCGCTGGATGTTGGGCCCGTCCCAGGTCGCCGCCTCCATGAGCACCCGGGTGGTCGCGTCGGCGACCTCGGAGCGCTCCCCGCCCATCACCCCGGCGATCGACGTCGGGCCGACGTCGTCGCAGATGACCACGACGTCAGGGTCGAGCCGCCGCGTCTCGCCGTCGAGCGTGCGCACCTCCTCGCCCTCCCCGGCGCGGCGCACGACCAACCGACCTCCGACCACCGCGTCGAAGTCAAAGGCGTGCAGCGGCTGGCCGGCGAGGAGCATCACGTAGTTGGTGATGTCGACGACGTTGGAGATCGGGCGCTGCCCGGCGGCCATGAGCCGGGCCTTGAGCCACGGCGGCGACGGGCCGATCCGCACGTCCTCGAACAACCGGGCCGTGAAGCGGGGGCATAGGTCCTCCGCTTCGACGGCCACCTCGACGCCGCCAAGCGGGCCGTGCCGGCCGGGGTCGGCCCGCCAGGGAGGATCACGCAACGGCGCGGCGGTCGCGGCGTGGACCTCGCGCGCCACCCCGTAGATCCCCAGGCAGTCGGGACGGTTGGGGGTTACCTCGAGCTCGAGCACCTCGTCGGCGATCGGCAGCACCTCGGCCAGCGGGGTCCCCGGCTCGAGGCCGTTCTCCCCCAGGACGAGGATCCCGGCATGCTCGGTGCCGATGCCCAGTTCGTCCTCGGCGAGGATCATCCCCTGCGAGACCACGCCGCGCAGCTTGGCCGCTCCCAGCTTGGTGCCGTCGGGCATGACCGCTCCGGGCCGGGCCACCGCCACCGTCTGGCCCGCGGCCACGTTGGGGGCGCCGCAGACGATCTGGGCGGGCTCACCCTCGCCGGTGTCGACTCGGCAGACCGACAGGCGGTCGGCGTCGGGGTGGCGCTGAGCGTCCAGCACCCGACCGACCACGAAGGCGTCGAGCCCGGTGACCCCGTGGCGCAGGAGGCGCTCGACCTTGGTCCCGGTCATGTCGAGGCGGTCGGCCAGCGAGGCGGCGAGCAGCTGCGGACGGCAGTACTCGTAGAGCCAGGAGATCGGGACCCTCACCCGAACTGCTCCAGGAAGCGCACGTCGTTGTCGTAGAACAGCCGCAGGTCGGGGACCTGGTGCTTGAGCATGGCGATCCGCTCGACGCCCATCCCGAAGGCGAACCCCTGCACGCGCTCGGGGTCGTAGCCGCCGTCGCGCACGTACTCGAACACGTTGGGGTCGACCATCCCGGCCCCCAGGATCTCGATCCACTTCTCGCCCTTGCACAGCGGGCAGCGCGAGCCGTCGGGGAGCACGCCCTCGACGCAGCGAAAGCACGACACGTCGACCTCCACGCTGGGCTCGGTGAAGGGGAAGAAGTGGGGGCGCATGCGGACCTCGCGCTCGTCGCCGAAGACCGCCCGCGCGAAGGCCAGCAGCGTGCCGTGGAGGTCGGCCAGCGTGATGTCCTCGTCCACCGCCAGGCCCTCGACCTGGTGGAACTGGGGGGTGTGGGTGGCGTCGGCGTCGGGCCGGTAGACGCGGCCGGGGACGACGATGAACAGCGGCGGCGGGTGGGCCTCCATGGCGCGCACCTGCATGGGCGAGGTGTGGGTGCGCAGCACCACGCCGTCGGACACGTAGAACGTGTCCGTCCGCGCCCGCGCCGGGTGGGTGGGAAGGTGGTTGAGCGCGTCGAAGTTGTAGTGGACGGTCTCGACCTCGGGGCCCTCGGCCACGTCGAAGCCCAGCCCGACGAACACGTCTTCGATCTCGCGCCGCGTGGCGGTGATGAGGTGAAGGCGCCCCACCGGCTGAGCGGGGTCGCCCGGAAGCGTGACGTCGACGCGGTCGGCGATCAGGCGCGCGTCGAGCTCGGCGGCGTCGAGCTCGCTCGCCCGCCGGTCGATCAGGGCCTCCAGCGCCTGGCGCGCCTCGTTGGCCTTGCGCCCGACGCGGCCCCGCTCCTGCGGCGGCAGCTCGCCCACTCCGCGCAGGAGCTGGGGAAGCTGAGCCTTGCGGCCGAGGAAGCGAACCCGCAGGTCCTCGAGCTCGGGGCTGGTCTTCGCCGCCGCGATCGCCGCCTCGGCCTCCTGCCTGATCTGGGCGATCTCGTCGCTCACCGGGCGGCCATCCTAGTCAGCTCGTAGAGGGAGATTGACGCGGCGGTGGCGGCGTTCAGGGACTCCCCTGCCACCGGTATGTGGGCCACCCGATCGCAGCGATCGACGACCTCGGCGGGCAGCCCCTCGCGCTCGGCACCAACGACCAGCGACACCTCTGGGCCGGCCGGCCCCCGCAGCGGCTCGCCCTGCTCCGGCACCAGCGCGACGCGCTCGCCGGGCAGCTCGTCTACCCCTCCGGCGCGGGCCACCGCCACGGCGAAGATCGCCCCCATACTGGCCCGCACGGCCTTGAAGCCGAACGGGTCCGCGCAGCCCGGCCCCAGCGCCACGCACGCCGCCCCGAAGGCCCGTGCGCTGCGCAGGGTCGCGCCGACGTTGCCGGGGTCGCGCACGCCGTGCAGGTAGACGCACAGGGGTCCGGCCGGCGAGCTCCACCGCTGCTGGTAGACGCCCAGCGCCCGGGTCCCCGAGTCCAGGCCCGAGGCCTGAGCGAGGAGATCGGGCTCGACCTCGATCCCTTCCAGCCCGGTGCCCGCCGCGCAGTAGCGCTCGAGCGCCGGCCAGCCGGCCGCGTCGGCCGCGGCCAGCAGGTCCTCACCCTCGGCCACGAAGCGGCCGCTGTGGTCGCGGGCGCGCCGGCGCTGGAGGCGGCGCAGCTCCTTGAGGCGGTGGTTGTGAATTGAGGTGATCGATGCGGTCATGGCAAAGAAAAGGGCGCCGTCCCTGAGGAGCGGCGCCCGGTCGAGGCTCTGCGTCGCCTGCGGGAATCAGGCAGCCGACGCCTCGCGGGCGCGCTGGGCGAAACGTCGGAAGCCGTCGGCGTCGCGGACGGCCATGTCGGCCAGGACCTTGCGGTCGAGCTCGACGCCGGCCAGCTTGAGGCCGTGCATGAGCTGCGAGTAGCTCATGCCCTCCTGGCGGGCGGCGGCGTTGATGCGGGTGATCCACAGCCGGCGGAAGTCGCGCTTGCGGTTGCGCCGGTCGCGGTAGGCGTAGGAGTCGGCCTTGAGCAGCGCCTCCTTGGCCCGCTTGTAGGAGGAGTGCGCCTCCCCGCGCATGCCCTTGGTGCGCGCGAGCGTCGCCCGGCGCTTCTTGCGTGCGTGGACCGACCGCTTGACGCGGGTCATCGCCCGGCGCTCCCCAGCAGCTTCTTGACCCGCGAGCGATCGGCCGGAGAGATCTCCACCGGCTCAGCGAAGTGGCGCTTGCGCTTGGGCGACTTCTTCTCGAGGATGTGGCTCGAGAAGGAGTGGCGGCCGCGCAGCTTGCCGGTGCCCGTCTTGCGGAAGCGCTTCTTGGCGCCCGAGTGGGTCTTCATCTTGGGCATGAGATCGGCGAAGTAAAGCAGACCTCTTCTGCGCCGCCCCCTCGCCCCCGGCCGGCCAAAGCGGGGCAAAAGCTGTGCACCGCCCCGCGAGACGAGCTCCTGGGCCGAAGCTGGCCCTGCCCATGTCGCAGCTCCGCAGCCTTCGACTCGTCCCAGACCCCGCCGTCCCCCCTCCAGACGCCGATGCGGCCGGCCAGCCCCTCTGGGGCGACCCGGGCATCGCTGCCCTGGGCGAGGAGGTGGCCGACCTGCGCGACGCCGTGTTCTCGCTGGGCGACCTCGCCCGGCGAGCCCTGCCCTTCGATCACGCCGCGGTCCACGTCGCCCTCCAGGCGGCGGGCCACCAGCTCGGGATCGTCGAGCAGCTCCTGCTCGACGCCTCGACCGGCTACTAGCCCTCGGCGACGGCCGGCTGCGCGGCCGGGGGCTCCTCGGCCGCGGGCTCCTCGGCGGCCGGCTGCGCCTCGGCGGCCGGCGGCAACGGCGGCGGCTCCCCGGCGGCTGACTCCTCGTCGGCCGGCTCGGGCGGGGCGGCGCCCTTGCCCGGCGCGAGCATCATCGTCATGTTGCGCCCGTCCTGCTGGGGGCGCTGCTCGACCACGGCAAGGTCGTCCAGCTCCTCGGCGAGCTGGGTGAGCAGGCGCTCGCCGCGCTCGGGGTGGGTCACCTCGCGCCCACGGAACATGATCGTCACCTTGACCTTGTCCTGGTGCTTGAGGAAGCGGGTGACGTGGCCCTTCTTGGTGTCGTAGTCGTGCTGGGCGATCTTGGGGCGGAACTTGATCTCGCGCACGGTGATCTGCTGCTGGTGCTTGCGCGCGGCCTTCTGCTTCTGCTCCTGCTCGTACTTGTACTTGGAGTAGTCGAGCACCCGGCACACCGGCGGCCGCGCCTCCGCTGCCACCTCGACGAGGTCGAGGTCGCGCTCCTGGGCGTAGGCCAGGGCCTCGGCCGTCGGCAGCACGCCGACCTGCTGGCCGTCGTCGCCGATGAGGCGTACCTCGGGCACGCGTATGCGCTCGTTGATCCGGGTGGGATCGCGCTCCGGCGGGCGCCGGTCGAACCTGCGGGGGACCGGCACTAAAGCTGGTGACGGCGCGTCAAGCGGTGCGCGGCCTGGTCTGGAGCGGCGAGGTCAACGCGGGCGAGTATAGCGGCGGGTGGCCTAGCCGACGCGCCGTTGGCTCTCGGCGGCGAGCCGCCCGAGCAGCTCGGCGCGATCGACCGCTCCACGCTCCCCGGCGCGGTGCTCGCGCACCGACAGCGAGCTTGCTTCGACCTCTCGGTCGCCGGCCACGAGGATGAACGGCACCTTGCGCAGCTCGGCGTCGCGGATGCGCCGGCCCACCGACTCCATGCGCGCGTCCACCTCGATCCGCAGCCCTGCCTCGCGCCCGCGCCCGGCGACGTCGAGGGCGTACTCGTGGTGGCGGTCGGCGATCGGCAGCACGACGGCCTGCACCGGCGCCAGCCACAGCGGGAACTCGCCCGCGTAGTGCTCGATGAGGATGCCGATGAAGCGCTCGAAGGAGCCCAGCAGCGCGCGGTGGATCATCACCGGCCGGTGCTCGACGTTGTCGGCGCCCGTGTAGGTGAGGTCGAAGCGCTCGGGCATGAAGTAGTCGAGCTGGACGGTCCCCAGCTGCCACGAGCGCCCGATCGAGTCGGTCATGTGGAGGTCGATCTTGGGGCCGTAGAACGCTCCGTCGCCGGCGTTTAGCTCGAAGGCCAGGCCGCGGTTGACCAGCGCCCGCTCGAGCACGGCCTCGGCGCGGTCCCACATCTCCTCGCTGCCCACGCGCTTGTCGGGCCGGGTGGAGAGCTCCAGCCGCGGCGCGAACCGGAACAGGTCGTAGATGAAGAAGCCGAAGTCCAGGCAGCGGACGATCTCCTCCTCCAGCTGCTCCTCGGTGCAGAACCCGTGGGCGTCGTCCGGGGTGATGTGGCGGACGCGCAGCAGCCCGTGCAGGGTCCCGCTGGGCTCGTGGCGGTGGACGAGGCCCTGCTCGGCGTAGCGGATGGGCAGGTCGCGGTAGGAGCGTCGCTGGGACTTGTAGATCTGCACGTGGGCGGGGCAGTTCATGGGCTTGAGGCCCATGGGCCGCTCCTCCACGTCGGTGAAGTACATGTGCTCGCGGTAAACGTCCCAGTGACCCGACTGCTTCCAGAGGTCGACGTCGTAGAGGATCGGCGTGCGCACCTCGGTGTACCCGCGGGCGACGTTCTCCTCGCGCCACAGGCGGGTGAGCTCGTTCCACAGATGAGCCCCGGCGGGCTGCCAGAAGGGCGAGCCCGGTGACAGCTCGGAGAACAGGAACAGCTCGAGCTCGCGCCCCAGGCGCCGGTGGTCGCGTGCGCGGGCCTGCTCGAGGCGCTCGAGGTGCTCGTCGAGCTCCTTCTGGGAGAAGAACGCGGTGCCGTAGATGCGAGTCAGCTGGGTGCGGCTGGCGTCGCCGCGCCAGTAGGCCCCGGCCAGCGAGAGCAGCTTGAGCGCCTTGATGCGCCCGGTCGACGGCGAGTGAGGCCCGCGGCAGAGGTCGGTGAACGGCCCGTTGGTGTAGAGCGAGACGGTCTCCACGCCCTCGTCGCGCACCAGGTCCTCGATCAACTCGACCTTGTAGTCCTGCCCCTCGCGCACGAAGCGCTCGAGCGCCTCCCCCACGCCGACGTCCTGGCGCAGGAAGGGCTCATCGGCCGCCACGTGCTCGCGCATGCGCCCCTCGATGGCCTCGAGGTCGGCGTCGGAGACCGCGGTCCCGTCCGGGAACTCGAAGTCGTAGTAGAAGCCCGACTCGATCGGCGGCCCGATCGAGATCTTCACGCCCGGGTAGAGCTCCATCACGGCGGTGGCCAGGACGTGGGCGGCGTCGTGGCGCATGAGCTCGAGCCCGTCGGGGCTGGCGGCGGTGACGATCTCCACCGGCGCCCCGTCCTCCAGCGGCGCGGCCAGGTCGCGCCCGGATCCGTCGACGCGCACGGCCAGGGCCGCGCGGGCCAGTCCGGGGCCGATCGCCGCGGCCGCGTCAGCGCCGGTGGCGCCCTCGGGCAGCTCCAGTCGGGCGCCGTCGGGCAGCAGGACGTGCATGCCGGCGGATGCTAACCGGGGTCCCTGCGGCGGCCGCCGGCCCTGGCGCGTGAGGGGAAGGCACCGCCCGCCTCCGGTGCCCGGCGTGCCGGGCCGGGCGTTCGGTACTCATCTGGGACGCCAAGCGCCCGTGTGAGCGACGTCACACCCCGCCAGGCGAACGAGCGTTCGATCACCGCTAGGGTGTGCCGCCGACGGACCGGTCGCCGGGCGCGCTGCGCCCCGATGGCCGCCCGGGCCACCGCCGGCCCAGAGCGGCGTTCACACAGGCCCGCGGCCATGCCGCCGTCGCCAACCAGCGGCCCGCCGCCGCGACGCGCGCCCGCGTGCCGCCGTGGGCCGGCGAAAGGACGTGAAACCGTTGTCGAAGTCGAGAATGTGGTTGGTCGCGTCGTGCGCGGCCATGGTCACCGCCCCCGGCGCGGCCGTCGCCCTGGCCGCCGACGAGGAGCCGCCGCTCGGGCACGTGGGGCTGCGCCCTGCGCTGCTCGCCCACCGCACGGTGGCCGGCCAGATGCACGCCTACGGCGTCCAGCGCGCGAAGGCCAGGCGCAAAGCCGCCCGCCGCCGCGCCGGCCGGCTCGCCGCCATGCCGCCGGTCCTCCAGCGCATCGCGCAGTGCGAGTCCCACGGCGACCCCCATGCGATCGGCGGAGGCGGCCTCTACCGCGGCGCGTTCCAGTTCTCGCGCTCGACCTGGGCGTCGGTGGGCGGCCAGGGCGATCCGGCCGCCGCTTCGCTGGCCGAGCAGTACCGCCGGGCGGCGATGCTGCTCGAGCGCTCCGGGACCTCGCAGTGGCCGGTGTGCGGCGCCTGAGGCAAGCCCGCCCCGTGCTGTCGCCATTGCGCTAGCTTCCGGCAGGATTGGCAAAGGCGGCACCTCGCGGCGCGCCCAGCGCCCGCGCGGGCCCGAGACGTCGGGGAGGTCGAGTGGGTCATAAGCGAAGGGGATGGCTGGCGCTGGGACTCGCCGGCGCGCTCGCGGTTCCCCCCGCCGCCCACGCCGCCTTCCCCCAGGATCCACCCAACGACCCCGCCTACGCCTCGGCCGAGCACAGCCTCGCCGACTGCTCGAACAAGTCGGTCAACGACGAGCAGCACTATTTTTACTCGTTCATCCCCCGCTGCACGCCGCAGGCGCGCGACCCCGAGAACGCGGCAGGCATGTCGGTCGACAAGGCCTGGGCCCAGTACACCGCCGGAGACGGCGGCACGGTGATCGCTTACGTCGAGGGCGGGATCAACTGGCGCGACAACCCGCGCGAGCTGGCCGACAAGGTGTTCCTCAACAAGGGCGAGCTGCCGCCCCCCACCACCCCTCACCACGACCACGTCCTCAACGCTCGCGACTACGGCGACACCAAGGACTACAACGGCAACGGCGTCGTTGACCCCGAGGACATCATCCGGCGCTTTTCGGACGGGCGCGACGACGACCACAACGGCTACGTCGACGACATCTCCGGCTGGGACTTCTACGACAACCAGAACGACCCGGCCACCATCGACTCCGCCTACGACCACGCAAACAACCAGCAGATGCAGGCCGGCGCCCAAACCGACAACGGCATCAGCGGCGCCGGGCTGTGCCCGCGCTGCATGATCATGCCGGTCAAGGCCGGGGCCGAGGCCTTGGACCGCACCGACGACCTCGCGCAGGCGTGGCTCTACGCGACCGACATGAAGGCCGACGTGATCGTCTCGGTCACCGCCGACCTGGGCTACTCGAGCTTCATGCGCCAGGCAGTCGACTACGCCTGGAGGCACAACGTGCTGATGGTCGAGGCGTCCAACGACTTCGACTCGCTCGACCACCAGGGCGGGATGTTCTGGCCCCACGTGCTGCCCGGCAACGGGCTGGTCACCAACAGCCAGGGCGTGCGCGGGCCAGCCGCCAACGCGCTGACCAACACCTACCGCTCACGCTCGGACGAGACGTCGTGGGGCACGCACAACGTCTTCTCGGCCTCCACCCAGGGTGGAAGCACGTCCGAGTCGACGCCGACCGTCGGCGGTGTCATGGCGCTCGTGCTCTCCTACGGGAAGAAGGCGGCGCAGGAAGGCAAGATCGCCCGTCCGCTGACCAACGCCGAGGCACTCCAGGTGGTGCGCACCACCGCCTCCGACATCGTCGACTCAGATGATCCCAACCCCACCGCCTGGCCGGCCAAGCCGGGTTGGGAGATGCAGTACGGCTACGGGCGGCCCGACGTCCTTCGGGCCATGCGGTCCATCGCGGCCGGCCAGATCCCGCCCGTGGGCTGGATCGACTCGCCTCGGTGGTACTCGCTCTACGACCCGACCGAGGTGTCGAAGGTCGCCGTGCGGGGCCACGTCGAGGCCCGGCGCGCCCAGCGCTACCACTGGAAGCTCGAGTACGCCCCCGGCCCCGAGCCGTCGGACTCCGACTTCATCACCGCGGGCTCGGGCTCGGGACGCAAGCCGTTCAGCGGGAGGCTGGGCACGGTGGACCTGTCGAGGATCCCGAAGTCGTTCTGGTCGGCTGCCTTCCACCTCTCCAGCGACAAGGAGCTGAGCACCAACGACCAGTACACCGTCACCCTGCGGCTGCGGGTCGTCGACTCCCACGGCCGAGTCGGCGAGGAGCGCCGGGCGATCGCCGTGCACCACGACCCGTCGCTCCTGCGCCACTTCCCCCGGCGGATCGACGCCGGTGGCGAGGCGCAGGCGGCGCTGGTGGACCTGCAGGGCCGCGGCCACCTGGCCGCGGTGTTCGGTGACTCCGACGGTCGCGTCCACGCCGTCGACGGCGTCAGCGGACGCGAGCTGCCCGGTTGGCCGGTCAAGACCAACGAGACCGAGGTGACCCGTCCCCACCGCGGCATCAACCCGGGCCACGAGCCCCTGGTGGCCAACGTGGCCGTCGGGGACCTCGACCACGACGGGCGGTTGTGGGTGGTGGCCACGTCGACCACCGGGCGGGTGTACGTCTTCAACGACCGAGGGCGGCGGCGGCGGGGCTGGCCGATCAAGATGGCCCGCGGGGTCGTCACGCCGGCCATCCCGCGGCCGGCGCAGCCGTTCACCCGCCTGCCCCACACCGGAGCCACCGCCCCGCCGGTCCTCTACGACCTCGACCGCGACGGCAAGCTGGAGATCGTGCAGGCGGCCTGGGACGGCCATCTCTACGCGTGGCACGCCAACGGCAGGTCGCTGAAGGGCTGGCCGGTGAAGGTGAAGCTTCCCAAGGGGGAGCAGCCGCCACCGGGGCGGCCGGACCTGATCGACGACCACAAGCTCGACACCCCGCCGGCCATCGCCGACCTCGACGGCGACGGCAAGCCCGAGGTGCTCATCCGCAGCCAGTACGCCTACATCACGGGCGCGGGCATCCAGCCCGGCGGCGTCGGCTTCGTGCACGCCTACCACGCCGACGGCAAGCCGGTGGACGGCTACCCGATCCAGCAGCAGTCGATCGTCATGTACTACGGCTCGGCGCAGGAGTTCATCACCGAGGGCTCGACCGTGCCGTCGGTCGCCGACGTGGACGGCGACGGCAAGGACGAGTTCGCCGAGGGTCCGATCTTCACGCCCACCTCGCTCTACGACGGCGACGGCTCCGAGAGGACGGCCTACGGCAATCCCAGCCAGGCCGCCAGTCAGTTCCAGAACGTGACCAGCGACCCCGCCTCGGTGGTCACGACGGGGCACCTGCCCGGCGACGCCCCGGTCACCTTCACCGCCTCGGGTGCGTTCGGGCGCTTCGGCGCCGGCGGCGACCTGGTCTTCGCCCAGCCGGGCTCCGGCGCCGCCTCGATCGCCGCCGCCCTGCTGGTGACCGGGAGCGGCCTTCCGATCAACAACTTCCTGCGGGTCAACGACGCGGCGAGCGGAGCCGAGGCGCCCGGCTTCTCATCGCTCACCCAGGGCCTGGACTTCCTCGGCTCGCCGACGATCGCCGACGTCGACGGCGACGGCAAGCCGGAGGTCCTGGAGGGCGGTGACAGCTCGGCCCTGCACGGGTTCGCCACCGGCGGCGGCCAGGCCGACGGCTTTCCCAAGTTCCACACCGGGTGGGAGCTCTACGGCCCGTCGACGGGAGACCTCGACGGCGACGGGCGCACCGACGTGGTGGTCCTGACACGGGAGGGCTACCTGATGGCGTGGAGGACCGACGGCACGCCCGCCGGCAACGACGAGTGGTGGGCCTTCCGCCACGACGAGCGCAACACCAGCCGGTACGGCACCGACACCCGGCCGCCCGGGGTCATCGCCAAGCCCCGCCTCTCCGCGGACGGCAGCCACCTCAGCTTCGTCGCCCCCGGCGACGACTGGTACGCCGGCAAGGTCAGGCGCTACGTCCTGCGCCTCCCCGGGCCCGACCGCCACGAGACCAAGGTCGAGGCCACGGCGTCGGCGGGCGAGCGCCAGACGGTGGAAGTGCCGCCGGGCAAGAAGGGGCTGAAGATCTACGCCGTCGACGAGGCGGGCAACCGCGGGCCCGCGACCACCGTGCACCCGGGCGCCAGGCGATCGGCGCGCCGGTAGCGGGCAAGCGCTCACATCGAGTGGCCGAGCGCCCCCTGCGCGCGCAGTTCCCGGTGCTGGCCCGCCTGGCCTACCTCAACGCGGGGACCGACGGCCCCATCCCCGCCCGAGCGGTGGCCGCCGCCCGGGCCGAGCTCGAGCACCAGGCCACGGAGGGGCGCACGCACGCTCACTTCGAGCGGCGGGGTGAGCTCCAGGCGCGCCAGCGGGCCGCCTACGCCTCGCTGCTGGGCTGCGACATCGACGACGTCGCGTTGACGACCTCGACGACCGAGGGGGTGGCCCGCGCGGTCGCCGGGCTCCAGCTCGGCGCCGGCGACGAGATCCTCACCTCCGACAGCGAGCACCCCGGCCTGCTGGGGCCGCTCCAGGCGGCGCGCGACCTGCGTGGCGTCGTGGTGCGCGCGGCGCCGCTGGCCGAGCTGTCCGACGCCGTCGGGCCGGCCACGCGCCTGGTGGCTTGCTCGCACGTCAGCTGGATCACCGGCGCTGTGGCGCCTGCGGCACTGGTCGAGGTGGACGTCCCGGTGCTGCTAGACGGCGCACAGGGCAGCGGCGCGGTGCCAACCGACGTCACCGCGCTGGGCTGCGACATCTACGCCGGCTCGGGCCAGAAGTGGCTCTGCGGCCCGGATGGCGCCGGGATGCTCTACGTCTCCCCCGCCCTGCGTCCGCAGGTGGCCGCCACCATGCGCGGCTACGGGAGCTTCGAGGACGCCGGCGCCGGCCTCGAAGCCCAGCTGCGCCCCGACGCCCGCCGCTACGACGCGCCGTCGCTGTCCGCCGAGTCATCGGCACTGGCGTTGGAGTCGATGGCCGTCCTCGCAGAGCACGGCTGGGACGAGGTCCACGGCCGGGCCCGCGCCCTGGCCGCCCAGCTCGCCGACTGGCTGGAGCAGAGCGGCCGCGAGGTCAGCCCTCGGGGTGAGACCACGCTGGTGTCATGGCGCTGCGAGGACGCCGGCGACGAGCGCGACCGCCTGGCCGACGCGGGCGTGGTTGTGCGGGACCTGCCCGGCCGCGGGCTCCTGCGCGCCTCGGTCGGCGCCTGGAACGACGAGTCCGACCTCGAGCGGCTGCTCGAAGCGCTCGAGTCGCGCTAGGCCCAGGCGGGGCGACTCAGCCGTCGCCCGTGGGCTCGTCCGAGTCCTCGGCCTGGTCTTCGTGCTCGTCGTCGCCGAGCCGGGGCTCGCCCGGGTTGTGCGGCGCCTCGTCGGCGTGCTCGCCGAACTCCGGCTCGCCGGGGTTGTGCTCCTGGTGCTCCATCGGGCCTCCTTGCTTCTCTATATGAACTGCCTCCCCCGTACCCGCTCCTGTGCCATCGATACACCCCACGGCGTGACGCGCGGCGGCGTTGATGGCATCGAGCGGGATGGCCTCCGGGCCGAGCCACACCACCGAGCCGATCGGCGTAGGGTCGCGGTGAGATGCATGAAAACTTGGGGCCGAGCGAAACGCCACCGGCCCGCCGCAGCAGGGGCTCCGTAGGTGGGCGATACTGGGCTCGAACCAGTGACCTCCGCCTTGTCGAGGCGGCGCTCTCCCAGCTGAGCTAATCGCCCGGGAGGGGGCTAGCCTAGCAACGCCCCGCCGCCCGGATCCCGCAGTTCTCGCCGCTACGCTACGCCTGCTCCCGGCGACGTGGCGGAGTGGTTACGCAGCGGCCTGCAAAGCCGTTCACACCGGTTCGATTCCGGTCGTCGCCTTGCCGCCGTCAGGCCGTGTTCGTCGATCACGGGCCGCGGTCGCCATTCCCCCACGCCAACCGCCGGTCAGCGTGTACTCGACTCTTCTCCTTCAGAGCTCGGGCACCGGGTAGTAGCTCTCGGCCCCGGAGGCGCGTACGTCGCTGAGCCAGTCGGAGTCGTAGTGCTCGGTGGGGGCCTGAAGCGGATCCTCGATCGACCAGGCCTGGCGCTTGTAGGTCCAGTTGGCGGGGTCGAGCCGGTGGGCGGCGCGGAAGTGCGCTCGGGCGTCGGCTGCCTGGCCTGAGCGGTGCAGGTGCTGGCCCAGCTCGAAGTGGGCGGCGGCCTGCGAGCCCTCGGGTGGCCGCGGCCGCGAGCGCTCGACCACCTCGTGAGGGGCCAGGGCGAACCGGCTGGCCGGTCCGTGCGCCACCCAGTCGCGCAGCGCCGCGAGGTAGCGTTCGGGCTCGACGCGGATCTTCGCCGCCTCGGCCAGCGTCTCGCGCATGACGGCCGGCGCGTCCGGCGGTAGGCCGTGCTGAGCCATCATCTCCCGCAGCATGCTGCGGCCCGGGAAGGCCACCTCGGGCGGGCGCACCAGCACGCCCTCCTCGTCGATCCAGACCCCCATCGGCACGTTGAAGATCCCCAGCAGCGCGTCGAGGCGATGCTCAACGTCGATCAGCGACGGGTGCTCGGCGTGCGCAGCGTCGATGAAGGGGCCGGCCGCGTCGGCGCCCTGGGTGTCGAGGGCGACCGTGACCACCTCGAGCCCCTGGGGCCGCAGCTCAGCGCGCAGGTCCTGCCACACGGGCAGGTCGAAGCGGCATCCTCACCACGACGCCCACGCCACCATGAAGACCTTGGTCCCGCGCTGGGAGTGCAGGGCGAAGGGGCGGCCGTGGCGGTCGGGCAGCTCGAGCTCGGGCATCCGAGCCGACAGCAGCGAGCGCCCGCCAGACTCGGGACCCAGCGCCCACAGACCATGGACCTCGTCCGCCACCAGGGCCATGCCCAGGCACTCGGCCAGGACCCGCGCGTCGACCGGGCCCTCGGCCGGTTGGCCGGGAAGGGGAACACAGCGGTCCGCCTTGCACGCGCCCTGGGGCTTGACCTCCCAGCCGGTGCGGGCGGCGAGCGCGCCGCGATCGACCTCAAGACGATCGAGGATCACAGTGGGCCCACCCTAACCACGCCGCGTCCGACGCGCGCGCAGTGCACGCAGCGGGCGATCGCCCGCGAGAGCAGCGCGGGCCGCGTTTGCCCCCGCTGCTCCGTGCACGCCCCCGCCCGGGTGGGCCGACGCAGAGCCGAGGAACAGCCGGTCGATCGCCGTCGCCGGACGGCCCAGGCCGGGCACGGGCCGGAACACGAGCTGCTGGTGCAGCTGCGTGGTGCCTCCGTTGATCGCTCCGCCCACCAGGTTGGCGTTGGCGGCCTCGAGCAGCGGCGGCGTGAAGACGTGGCGGCCCCGGATCAGGCCGGTGAACCCGGGCGCCAGCTCCTCGATGCGCTGCTCGATGCGCGCGGCCATGGCGTCGGTCTCGCGTTCGTCCCAGTGACCGGCGATGCCGTCGGGCCCGGCGTCGCCGACGATGCGCTGGGGCACGTGGGTGTAGGCCCAGGCGGTCTCGGCCCCAGGCGGCTGGCGACTCCGGTCGGCCGCGGCGTACTGGCCGACGATGAGGAAGGGGCGCTCTGGCACGCGGCTCATGGCCAGCTGGGCGGCGTAGCGGGTCAGGTCGTCGAGGTCGTCGGCGACGTGCAGGGTCCCGGCGCGTCGGGCCTCGGGGGCCGCCCAGGGGATCGGGGCCGCGAGGGCCCAGTCCACCTTGACCGTGCCGGCGTCGTACTGGAAGCGGTCGAGGTCCTCCAGAAGCCGGGCTGGGAGGTGCTCGACGCCGACCAGCCGGCGATAGAGCGCCGGCGCCCCGACATCGGCCACCACCGCGCGACCGGCCGCCAGGCGCTCCCCGTCGGCCGTCTGCACGCCCCGCGCCCGGCCGTCGCGCACGAGGATCCGCGTCACCTCGTTCCCGCAGGCCACCCTTCCCCCTCGACTCTCCAGCCGCCTCACCAGCGCGGCCGTGAGCTGGCCGGCGCCGCCTTCGGGCACCGGGAAGCCGACCTTCTGGCCCAGGCAGCACAGCAGCCACCCGTAGAGGCCGCTGCCCGGCGTCTCCGGGGCCAGGTCGGCGTGCAGCGCGTTGCCGCCGAGCAGCAGCGCCCCGCCCAGCCCGCGGAACTCCTCCTCGGCCAGCCGGCGCACCGGCAGCAGGCCGAAGCGCACGAAGCGCGCGAGCTCGCGCGGACCGATCGCCCGGGCGAGGGCCGTTCCCGCCCGCACGGGCGGGAACGGGGAGAACAGCGTGTCGAGGAGCTGGTCGCCGGCGCGCTCCCACAGGCCGTAGAGGCGCTGCCAGCCCTCGCCGTCGCCCGCCGCGAAGGCGTCAAGGGAGGCGGCGGTGGCATCAGCGTCGGTCGAGAGGGCCGCGCAGCGCCCGTCGGGCGTGGGGTGGGCGACGACCAGCGGCGCCCGGCGCCAGCGCAGGCCATGACGCTCGAGATCTAGTCCGCGCATGACCGGTGAGGCCGCCCCGAGGGGATAGAAGGCGCTGAACAGGTCGTGGCGGAAGCCGGGGACGGTCAGCTCGCCGCTGCGCACCGCGCCCCCTGGCTCGGCCGCGGCCTCAAGGACCAGCACGTCCCACCCCTCGTCTGCCAGGAGGTTGGCGGCGACGAGCCCGTTGTGCCCGGCGCCAATGACGATCGCGTCGGACGCCACGAGGCGCTGCTGCCCGCGCCGGGCGGCCGACAAACGGCATGGCGCCCGACGGCGCTCGTTTCCCGCCTGGGAGAGCGGGCACTCGGACCCCGTGGCTGCCCGCGTCTCACGGGCGCACGAGACCGTCGATCGACCCCGAAGGGAGCCGCATGCGCGCCGCCGTCCTCCGCCAGCCCGGAGCCGCCCCCGAGCCGGGCACGTTCGACGATCCCCGCCCCGACGAGGGGCAGGCCGTCGTCGAGGTGGCCGTAGCCGGCCTGAACCCGGTCGACCTGGCCATGGCCTCGGGCGCCATGGGGGAACCGACCGTCCCCTCGGTGGTGGGCCGCGAGGGCGTGGGGACGCTGCCGGACGGCCGGCGCGTGTACTTCAACTCGCCGGTCCGCCCCTACGGCTCCTGGGCAGAGCGAGCGCTGGTCGATCCCGAGCAGGCCTTCCCGGTGGCCGACGGGGTCGACGACGACCTCGCGGTGGCCATGGGCATCCCCGGCCTCGCCGCCTGGCTTCCGCTCGAGTGGCACGCGCGCCTCAAGGCCGGTGAGCGCGTACTCGTGCTGGGAGCGACGGGCGTCGTCGGGCAGATCGCCGTGCAAGCCGCCAAGGTCCTGGGCGCCGGACACGTCGTCGCCGCCGCCCGCGACGCCGAGGCGATGGAGCGCCTGACAGGTGGCCTGGGGGCGGACGCCGCCGTCGTGCTCGGCCAAGGCGATGACGCCGAGGCGCTGAAGGCCCAGGCGGGCGATGGCTACGACGTCGTGATCGACCCGGTGTACGGCGCGCCGTTCGTCGCGGCGCTGGAGGCGACGGCCGTCGGCGCCCGCCTGGTCACGATCGGCCAGAGCGCGGGCGGCGACGCCGAGGTCCCCTTGCGCTCGCTCATGGGGCGCGTGCACTTCGGCCACGGCAACCAGCTCACACCCCCCGAGGTCCAGCGCGCCGCCTACGAGAAGCTGACCCGCCACGCCGCCGCCGGCGACATCACGGTCGAGGTTCAGCGCTTCCGGCTCGACCAGGCGGCCGAGGCGTGGGAGGCCCAGCAGGCCGGCCCGCACAAGAAGCTCGTGGTCGTGCCGTGAGGGGCGGAGGAACCGAGGCGAGCGCGGGGCCGTGCTCGGCTCGAACCGCGGCTGGTCGTCGCGATGGGCGGCCAAAGGCGATCCACTAGGATCGCCGCGGTGATCGGCAAGCTCGACTTCGTCGCCGTCCCCTCCCAGGACGGCGAGCGCTCACGGCGCTTCTACGTCGAGACGCTGGGCCTGCGGGCGGACGAGCACGCCCGCTTCGAGGCGTGGGTCGGCGACACCTGCCTGGGCATCTGGGAGCCCGAGCGGCTCGGGATGCAGTTCTCGGCGCAGAAGAACGGCCACCTCGCCCTCCACGTCGAGGACATCGCGGCGGCGCGGGCAGAGCTCGAGGCCAAGGGGGTGGAGTTCGCGGGCGAGACGCTGGACACCGGGGTCTGCCACATGGCCTTCTTCACCGACCCGGACGGCAACGACCTCATGCTCCACCACCGCTACGCGCCCTACGACTGAGGGCGTTCAGCAGGAGCGCTCGAGCAGGCCCCCGGGGCCGGCCCCCAGCGGACCTCAGCGCCGCCCGTGACCGCGCCGGCACGGTGCGCTCGGCGTGACCCTGTCCACGGAGCCGTCGCCGTAATACAGCGTCACCCGGGCCTTCCATCGGCGTGAGCGCGGGCACTTGGGCGGTGTCGTGGCGTAGTTGCGCCGGTTGGCTCCCTTGCCCACGGTGGTCGCCTGGACTTGCAGGTGGTTGGCCAGGAGGGTGAGCTGGTCGAAGGGGCAACCGAGGGGCGGGTTGCCGCCGGCCAGGCAGGTGGGGACGGGCCCGTCAAGCGTGGTGCCGTGGATGTAGGTGTGGACCACGGCGAGCACCCTGTCGCCGGACATGACAAGCTCGAGCAGGTCGTCGGGGGCGTTGTAGATCACCGTCTTGTAGGTGGCGGTCCCCAGTCCGAGCTGCTTGACGGTGGCCTCGCCGCTGCCGATGCGCGCTGCCGCGGGGCAGGCCGACTCGCCCTGGAGCTTGAGCTGCTCGTCGCTGGCGCGACAGCGAGGCAGCACGGTGGTGTCGATTTCCGTGCCGGGGGGCAGCGCGATCACCAGCCGCCGGAGCGCCGGCGGGTCGGCCCTGCGGTCGTCCGCGCCGTGATAGCGGGCGGCGTAGCCCAGCCCCGCCGAGTGGTTCGGCCGCTTGGTGGTGGTCGAGAGGTCAACCTTCTCGTGGGGGCCGGAATCAGGGATGGCCCGCACCGCCGGGGGCCACCACAGCCCCAGGACCAGAGCCGCCAGACCCGCCCGCGCCGCGCCAACGCTCAAGTGTCCGCTTCCACCCACCTCGACTCCCTCCTCCGCTGGTACCGGTGCCACATAGGCAAGCGGCCGATGCTCGCGACCTCAATGGAGAGGCTTCTCCCGGTTGGCTCCTTCCCGTGCCAGGGGCGACAATCGGCGCAGTGGCCCTGAAGACCAGCAGCTACATGATCCTCGGCCTGGTGCGCGCTGGGGTGTCCTCGGGCTATGCGATCAAGCGCTTCATCGGTCAGCACCGGATGACGGTCTTCTGGGCGACGACGTTCGCCCAGATCTATCCCGAGCTCGCGCACCTAGAGGACGCCGGCTACCTCAGTCACCGCGAGGACCCCCACGGCGCCCGCCAGCGCCGCGCCTACGCGCTGACCGCGAAGGGAGACCGGGCGCTGGTGTCCTGGCTGCGCCGGTCGAGCATCCCGCCGATGGAGCTGCGCGACGAGGGGCTGTTGCGCCTGGCATTCGCCGACAACCTGCCACGCGACGAGGCGATCGCGTTGGTCTGCCGCCTGCGAAGGCGCTCCGAGGAGGCCGAGCGCGAGTTCCGCGAGCAGATCATCCCCATGGGGGAGGCGCTGCGCGCGGCCGGCCTGCGCTTCCCGATCGTGCTCGGCCGCATGGGGGCCGAGTACCACGCCTGGGCGGTGGAGCACCTCGCCGAGCTCGAGGCCGCGCTGACCGAGGACGGGCTGGACGGAGCGCGTTCTCGGCCGTAGCAGCCGCCCCTGGCAGCCGACGCTCGAGGCCGAGCCGAGGCGAACAGACAGGCCCTGATCGCCTGACACCGCTGCCCCGCCGGGCGCAACTTAGGGTGCCGGGCCGGGGTTTGCAGGCTTTCCGGGAGGTGCTCAGCCTCCTCCAGTCCCTTCTCGAGGAGGCCACGATGCCATCCATGCCCCTGCCCACGAACATCCGCCGCGCGGTGAGCGCCGTCCCGGCGGCACTCGGACTCATGCTGCTCGCCGCCGTGCCGGCGCAGGCGGGAAGCGTCTCTCAGTCGTCCTCGGCGCTTCAGTTCACCGCCAACGGCGGCGAGGTCAACCGGGTCGCGGTCAGCTTCTCGGTCTCCGGCGGCCAGGTCACGACCACGATCTCGGACACCCAGGCGATCTCGGCGTCCGGCTCGTGCTCCTATCCCGACGGCGGCAACCGCCAGGTCGTCACCTGCACGACGTCACGTAACGACTCCCTGCGCGCGGAGATCGACCTCGGAGACCAGGACGACAGCCTCCGGGTCAACCAGTCCGACCCCTCCCGCGGCCCCGCCGTGCGCATCGCCGACGGCTCGGGCAATGACGTGATCACCGTCAACCAGGGCAACACCACCTGGGTCAACGGCTCGGGCGACGACATCTACACCGGCGGCTCCGGTCGCGACGTGGTGCTCGGCGGCAACGGGGACGACCTCGTCACCGGCGGGTACGGCGACGACTCGATCGACGGCGGCAACGGCAACGACCAGGTCTCCGGCGGGGTCGGTAACGACCGTGTCGACGGCGGGCCCGGATACGACATCGTCGAGGGCAACTCGGGGGACGACGTCGTCCTGGGCGGCGCCGACGGCGACTTCGTCTTCGGCGGCGGAGGGAACGACCGGCTCGAGGGCACCAGCGGCTACGACCGCCTGTTCGGCGGCCCGGGCGCCGACACGCTCGACGGCAGCCGTAGCGTGGACGTCAAGTTCGGTTGAGCGCCATTCGGGGTCGCCTGCGGCGCCGCGGGGCGCCGTGGGCGACCCCGTAGGATCCTTGGCCATGAACACAACCCCCCGAGTAGCACCCCCACCGCCGTCTGGCCAGCCGTTCGCTCCCGCGACGCCCGCGCCGCCGTCCGCTTCCTCGTCGACGCCTTCGGCTTCGAGGAGGCCGTCTCCTACGCCGGCGAGACCGAGGACGTCGTCGCCCACGCCGAGCTGCGCTGGCCGCGGGGCGGCGGAGTCATGCTGGGCAGCGCCCGTGACGACAGCACGATCGCCTCGCTGCCACGGGCACGGGCGCGATCTACCTCGTGACCGACGACCCCGACGGCCTGCACACGCGGGCCACGGAGGCCGGCGCCGAGATCGTCGCCAGCCTCCACGACACCGACTACGGCTCGCGCGACTTCACCGCGCGCGACCCCGAGGGAGTGCTGTGGAGCTTCGGGACCTACGCAGGAGCGCAGTAGACGGGCGCCACGGGGAGGCGAAGCGGGCGCCATCGGCCCCCGGAGCTGTAGCCGCACGTCTCACGTGGCAGCCATCTCAATGGTATCGTTCGGGCATCAGAGCAACCATTGACAAGGCGGGAAGACTGGTCATTCCCAAGCCGCTGCGCGACGCGCTCGGCCTCCGTCCCGGCGTCGTGGACGTCCGGGCTGACGGCAGCGGACTCCGCGTCGACGTGCCGGCGGAGGAGTCTCTCGACGAGCGCGATGGGCGGCTCGTGATACCGGGCTCGGGGACCACGATCGACGACGACACCGTGCGCGGGCTACGCGATGGCGGCCAGAAGTAGCCAGCGCCCGGAGGTCCTCCTGGATACGAGCGTGGCCGTCGCCCTCGTCGTCTCTGACCACGACCACCACGCGACGACGTTTCGAGCCTTGGCCCACAGGGAGCTCGGGCTCGCCGGTCACGCGGCGTTCGAGACCTTCTCCGTGCTCACCCGACTCCCGCCACCAGCACGCCGCACGCCAGCGGCGGTGGCCCGGCTACTCGCCGCAAACTTCCCGCACACGCGCTTCCTCAGCCCCCGCGGCGCAGCCTCCCTCCTCGCCCGACTCGAATCGACGGGCATCGCCGGCGGCTCGGTGTACGACGCTCTCGTCGGAGCGGCGGCCGTGGAGCACCGGAGCCCGCTCGCCACGCGCGACCAGCGAGCAGTCGATACCTACCGGACGCTGGGTGTCGAAGTGGAGATCCTGGCGTGACCGCGCCGCTGGGCTTCCCGAGAGGCCGCGTGCCCCGAGCTCGTCGAGCGGCACGGCGGTGGCCAGTAGCCGGTGGACCACGTCGCGCGCCATGCGCACGGTCGCGACCGTCCGGGCTCCCGCTTCTCGTCCGAGCCGGCAGTCGCGGTCAGCCGGCTTGCCGAAGTGCCGCTGCGGCGCCCGAGAATCGCCCGCTGTCGCGGCGGACGACTGCGACCTTCTGACTTGCCTTGCAGAAGTCGCGTGCGGCCCGTCGTGGCGCAGGATCGAGGTGGCTCCTCGGCTTCCCGGCGCCGGGCTCCTATACTCGGCGCCTCGCGCGGATGTAGCTCAGTTGGCTAGAGCGTCTGCTTGCCATGCAGAAGGTCGTGGGTTCGAGTCCCATCATCCGCTCTGAGGAAGCCCTGGTTATCCGGGTGCCCGTGAGCCGTTGACGGCGTGAGCGACGATCTCCCAGCGGACGGTCGTCGCACCCCGCGAAACGAGGCGGAGCTTCAGGACGAGTACCTGCGCACGGCGCTGCTCGACGACGAGCAGGCCCGTCCCCGGATGCTGCTCAGCCGGGTGCACGTTCGGCTGGGCGGCCGCTTCTTCTCGGTGTGGTGGGCGATCCCGATCCTCACCGGCGTCGGGGTGGTGGTCGTGCTCGCCGCGAAGCTCTACGCTGCGAGCGGCGCCGGTCGCGGGCTGATGGTTCACCACCTGTGCATCGCGCACGGCCCGCCCGTCCTCCAGGGCATCCCGGCGTTCGTGCGCTGGACGCACCTGCTGACCTTCTTCTTCCTGGTCATCATCGTGCGCTCCGGCCTGCAGATCCTCTCCGATCACCCGCGGCTGTACGCCAAGGTGCACTGCACGCCCGGGCAGGAGTGGCTGCGCTTTCGCGGTCCGGTTCCGACCGACCGGGTGTGGACGGCCAAGCAGGACGCGATCATGCTCAGCCCGCTCGTCGGCCTGCCCGGCGGGCGCCACACGATCGGCGTGGCGCGCCACTGGCACTTCCTCTTCGACATCCTCTTCGTGCTCACGGGCGTGGCCTATGTCGCTTTCTTCTTCGCCACGCCGTGGGTGCATCGCCTGCTGCCGAGTCATCTGTCGCTGTTCGCAGACGCGGCCTCCTGTGCGGTCACGTACCTGAGCCTGCACCTGCCGGACGGGCCGAGCGGGTTCTTCCGCTACGACGCGCTGCAGCAACTGACGTACTTCGCGGTCATCTTCGTCCTCGGCCCGCTGGCGATCCTCACGGGCCTGGCGATGTCACCCGCCCTGGACAACCGCTACCGCTGGTACGCGCGGCTGTTCGGCAACCGCCAGATCGCACGCTCGCTGCACTTCCTGGTGATGGTCTCCTTCGTGGTCTTCTTCCTCGGTCACATGGCCCTGGTCGCGCTGACCGGCTTCGCGCCCAACCTCAACCACATCACCCTGGGCGTCGACCGCAACGACCTCAACGGCTTCGGCATCTGGCTGCTCGCGATCGTCGGGGTGATCGGGTTCAACGTCTGGGCGGTACGGCTGTCCTGGACGCGCACGCGTCTTCTGCAGCGTCTCTCCAACGTCACCGTCGGCAACGCGATGCGGCTGCTCCTCGACCACTTCGCCCCCCGGGTCCAGTACGAGCGCAAGGACATCAGCCCGTACTTCTGGCCCAACCACATCCGGCTGCCCGACGGCCCCGAGTGGGACGCGCTGCGCGACGGTGACTTCCGGGACTACCGCCTCAAGGTCGGAGGCCTCGTCGAGAACCCCGTCGAGCTCTCGCTGGACGATCTGCGGCAGATGGCCAAACAGGAGCAGATCACGATGCACAACTGCGTCCCGGGCTGGTCTGGCATCGCCGAGTGGGGCGGCCTGCCGTTCTCCGCCCTGATCGACCTCGTGCGCCCCGCGCCCGAGGCGCAGTGGGTGATGTTCTACTCGTTCGGCAAGGGCGGGGACGGCGGCGTCTACTACGACTCCCACAGCATCCACGACCTGCGCCACCGCCAGAGCCTGCTCGCCTACGAGATGAACGGCGAGCGCCTCCCGATCCTGCACGGCCGGC
>JBBPZM010000072.1:0-16608 GCA_038199035.1 Solirubrobacterales bacterium
CGTCCGACGCCAGCCGGCGTGCGCACACTCGGGGGCCCGGACACGCTGCTGCTCGCAACCGAGCTCGACCTCGAGGTCGACGGGGGAAGCGCTGGGGCGCGAGTGTCGCTGGGAATCGGAGAGCGGCGAGCTTCGCGGTGCATCACGAGGCGGGCCTGGGACGAGAGCACTTCACCGCGTGCGATCCCGCCGAAGCGCTGGCCGACGCCGCCGAGGCCTGGAGGTCGTGGGTCGGCGAGCACCAGGTCTGCGAGGGCGCGTATGCCGAGGCGGTGAACCGTAGCGCGCTGGTTCTACAGGCGCTACCTACCAGCCCAGCGGCGCGATCGTCGCCGCCCCGACGACGTCGCTACCCGAGATCGCGGGGGCGAGGCCAATTGGGACTACCGGTTCGCGTGGCTGCGCGACGCCAGCCTGACCCTGCGAGCCCTGCGGGTGGCGGCATGCCCGCACGAAGCGCATCGCTTCTTCGACTGGATGGCCGCCGCGGTCGGGCGCCAGGCCGCCGGTCACGTGCAGATCATGTTCGGCGTCGAGGGTGAGCGCGACCTCACCGAGCACGAGCTCGACCACCTGGCCGGCTACGGCTCGAGCCGGCCGGTACGCGTTGGCAACGAGGCGTGGCGCCAGCGCCAGCTCGACGTGATGGGCGAGATCCTCGAGGCCGCCCACGTACTGCGCAACCAACTCGACGATCTCGATCCGTGGACCGCGGCCTTCCTGTGTGACCTCGGCGATCGCGCCGCGTCCGAGTGGCGGGACGTCGACGCGGGCATCTGGGAGGGGCGAGAGGGCGGGCGCCACTACACCAGCTCCAAGCTCATGTGCTGGGTCGCTCTCGACCGCGCGGTGAAGCTCGCGCCCCAACTGGGGGCGGGGGCCAACCCCGCAACGTGGGCGGCGGCGCGCGACGCCGTGCGCACGGCGATCCTCGAGCAGGCGTGGAACGAGGAGATCGGCGCCTATACGGGCGCGTTCGGCTCCGACCATCTCGACGCCAGCGTCCTGCTCATGGCGACCATGGGCTTCCTGCCGGCCACCGACGCGCGCATGCGGGCGACAATCGAGGCGATCGAGCGCGATCTCGCCGACAACGGACTCGTGCGCCGCTGGACCGGGACCACCGAGGACGAAGTGGCAGATCGAGCAGGCCACGGAGAGCCGGTCCGGGCAGCCGAGTCGACCGACCCCTTAGAGCATTTGACGGGGGCGCCCGACAGTCGAACGCCGCGTCCGGCGCTAGCATCGCGGGCCGCCCTTGGACTACCCGGTCGAGACCTTCACCGTCGCGGAGCGCGCCCGGCTCGCGCCGCACTTCACCAACCTCGACCGGCCGGTCTTCGCCCTGGTCAACCTGCCCGAGACCGTCAAGGGTGCCCTCTTCGCCCGCTATTCGCGCTACCCCGGGACGCTGCGTCGCCTCTTCCTCGACGAGTTCGCCGCCGACCTGCCTGAGAACCCGGGCGCCTGGGACGGCGCGGAAGGCGAGCGCGCCGCCCGACTGTACGAGCGCGTCTTCGTCGGGTACGGGGACGACTCGGTTGCCCAGCTCGGAGGCGCGCACGTCGCCTGTGAGTGGGTCTCCAACGTCCTGACCAAGATCCTCCAGCGGCCTCGTCTCGGCGCCTACCTGGAGCAGTCGACCCGCTACATCGCCTACGACGCGCCGATGCCGGGCGGGGGCTACCGCTACTACCGCGATCCACAGCTCGGCCACGAGTTCGAGGCGGCGATGGACTCGCTGTTCGACACCTACGCCCAGGCCCTGCCCGTGGTCAGCGCCTGGGCCGAGCAGCAGTTCCCGCGGGCTGACGGCGAGCCTGCGGCGGCGCATGCGCGCGCCATCCGCGCCAAGGCGCTCGACCTGCTGCGCGGCCTGCTGCCCGCGGCGTCGCTCTCGCACATGGGCATCTTCGCCACCGGCCAGACCTACGAGCAGCTCATCCTGCACCTGCTGGCCCACCCGCTCCCCGAGGCACGGCGCTGCGGGGAGATGATCCTCACCGAGGTCCAGGCCGTCATGCCGAGCTTCGTCGCCCGGGTGCCGCGGCCGGAGCGCGGCGGCAAGTGGGTCGAGCACCTGCGCGAGCGCTCAGCGGCCGCCCAGCGCTGGACGGCCCGGCTCGGGCTCGACCGCCCGGACGCTGACACAGACGGGCGCCCGTCGGTGCGCCTGCTCCACCACGACGGCGACGTCGAGTCCCTGCTGGCTGCGCTGATGTTCGAGGCCAGCGCAGCCGGGGAGGCCACGGCGCTCGAAGCGGTCCGGAGCCTGGATCCCACCGAGCAGGCCCAGGTGCTTGCCGACCTCGTCGGCCGCCGTGCCAATCGCCGTCACCGTCCCGGCCGGGGATTCGAGGCGCTGCGCTACCGCTTCGAGATCGTCTCCGACTACGGCGCCTTCCGCGACCTACAGCGCCACCGCATGCTCACCTGCCAGTGGCAGGCGTTGACTCCCGACCTCGGGGCCGGCATTCCGCAGGAGGTCGATGCCGCCGGCGCGGGCGACGCCTACCGGCGCGCGCTCGAGACCTCGGAGGCCGAGTATCGCCGGCTGGTCGAGGTCGGCCTGCTCGACGCCGCGCCCTACGCGCTGTGCCTGGGCTACCGCATCCGCTACGTCCTCGACCTCAACGCCCGCGAGGCCATGGCGCTGATCGAGCTGCGCTCGGGCCGCGAGGGCCACCCTTCCTACCGGGCGGTCGCACACGAGATGCACGCCCAGATCGCCGCTGTCCACCCGGCGGTCGCCGCGTCCATGACCCATGTGGACCGCGAGTCAGAGCCGCGCCTAGAGCGCATCCTCTCGGAGATCCGCACCCATGCGCGGGCGGCGGCGCCGGCGCCCTGACCCGCGGCTACACGCGCCGCTGCGCCTCGCGCTCACGCAGCTCGATGCGGCGGATCTTGCCGGTCAGCGTCTTGGGCAGGTCGTCGACGAACTCGATCCGCCGCGGATAGGCGTAGGCCGACAGCGAGGAGCGCACCGAGGCCTTGATGTCCTGCGCCAGATCGTCGGAGGGCTGGTGGCCCTCGGCCAGCACCACGAAGGCCTTGACCACCATTCCCTTCTGCTCGTCGGGCGAGGCCACCGCCGCGGCCTCGCGCACCGCCGGGTGCTCGATGCAGGCCGACTCGACCTCGAACGGGCCGATCCGGTAGCCGGCGGAGATGATCACGTCGTCGGCGCGGCCGGCGTACCAGTAGTAGCCGTCCTCGTCCTCCTGCGCGGCGTCCTTGGTGTGGAACCACGCGCCGCCGAAGGTCTCGCGGCCCGCTTCGTCGTTGTTCCAGTAGCCCAGCGGGTAGTGCGGGTTAGACCGCGCACGCAGGCAGATTTCCCCGCGCTCGCCCTGGGCGACCGGGCGCTCGTCCTCGTCGAGGATGGCCACGTCCCACCCCGGCATCGGCTTGCCCATCGAGCCCTCGCGGACGTCCATGAACGGGAAGTTGGCGCAGAGCGGGTAGGACTCGGTGAGCCCGTAGTAGTCGAGCACGGTCACGCCGTATTGCTCGCGGAACCACCTGATCGCCTCGGGGTTGAGCGGCTCACCGGCCGAGCACACGATCCGGAACTTCTGGGGGAAGCGCTGGCCCGCGTCCTCGATGGCCATCATCGCCCGCATCGCCGTCGGGGTGGTGAAGACGTTGGTCACCTCGTGGCGCGAGAGAACCTCGAGCTGCTGGGCGGGGTCGAAGCCGCCCTGGCGCTGGAAGACGAACTGGCACGCGCCCAGCCGCCACGGCCCCAGCAGGGGCGCGATTCCCGCCGCCCACGCCCACTCCCCCATGCCGTGGAAGAGCTCGCCGTCGCGCACGTCGTGGCAGTAGGTGAACTCCTCGTGGGCCAGCACGTATCGGTGGGCGTGGAGGATGCCCTTGGCCAGGCCGGTGGTCCCGGACGAGTAGTAGAGCTGCGCCGGGTCGTCGGCCGCGGTGTCGAGCGTCTCGAAGTGGTCGTCGGCGCCGTCGAGCAGGCCCGCGTCGAGGACCAGCAGCTCGCCGGCGAAGCTCGACAGGCGCTGCGCGTTGGCGGCGTCGGTGACCAGGACCCGGGGCGCGGAGTCCGACAGGCGATGGCGGATCCCCTCGTCGCCGTAGAGCACCGACATCGAGAGCAGGATCGCCCCGAGCTTCCAGGTGGCGAAGAAGACGGCCGCCGTCTCCGGCGAGGCGGGGGCCACCACCGCGACGCGGTCCCCGCGCTTCACGCCGTGCGATGCCAGCACGTTGGCCGCGCGCGCCGAGAGCGACTGAAGCTCACCCCACGAGCAGCGCCGCTGCTCGCCGCGCCAGTCCTCCCAAACCATCGCCGGCTTGTCGCGGGGATGGCGGTCGCACACGTCGGCGGCGATGTTGTAGCGCTCGGGCACCTCCCAGCGGTGCTGGGCGCACGCCTCCTGGTAGGAGGTCGGCAGCGTGGTCACGGCCATGGCGGGCCCTCCTCTCGGCTCTGCGATCGATGCATCGCGCTCCCTACTCCGCTCCCTCCTTCTGGCGCTCGGCCACCTTGCCCTCGAGCTCCTTCATGACGTCGGGGTCGCGCAGCGTGGTCACGTCGCCCAGCTCGCGACCCTCGGCGATGTCGCGCAGAAGCCGGCGCATGATCTTGCCCGAGCGGGTCTTGGGCAGGTCGCCCGACCAGATGATCCGCTTGGGCCGCGCCAGCTTGCCGATCTTCTTGGCCACGTGCTCGCGCAGTTCCCCCACCAGCTCGTCCGACCCGTCGAGGTCGCCCTCCAGCGTCACGAAGGCGCAGATCGATTGGCCGGTGTCCTCGTCGGTCTGGCCGATCACCGCCGCCTCGGCCACCTTGCCGTGGGAGACGATCGCCGACTCGACCTCCGCCGTCGACATGCGGTGGCCGGAGACGTTGATCACGTCGTCGATGCGCCCGACCACCCAGAAGTAGCCGTCCTCGTCGCGGCGGGCAGCGTCCCCGACCAGGTAGGTCTCCTTGCCGAACTTCTCGAAGTAGGTCTCGACGAAGCGGTCGTCCTCCTGGTAGAGCGTGCGCAGCATCCCCGGCCACGGGCGCTGGAGGACCAGCAGGCCCTGGCCTTCGTCGATCTCCTTGCCGTCCTCGTCGACCACCGCGGCCTTGATCCCGGGGAGCGGCAGCGTGGCCGACCCCGGCTTGGTCGTGGTGACCCCTGGCAGGGGCGAGATCAGGATGTGGCCGGTCTCGGTCTGCCACCACGTGTCGACGATCGGGCAGCGCTCGGCCCCGATCACCTTGTGGTACCAGAGCCACGCCTTGGGGTTGATGGGCTCACCGACCGAGCCGAGCAGACGCAGCGACGACAGGTCGTGCTTGCCGGGGTGCTGGGCCCCCCACTTGATGCAGGCGCGGATCGCCGTCGGCGCGGTGTAGAGGATCGACACCTTGTAGCGCTCGACCACCTCCCACCACACGTCCTTGTCGGGATAGTCGGGCGCGCCCTCGTACATCACGCTCGTTGCCCCGTTGGCCAGCGGCCCGTAGACGATGTAGGAGTGTCCGGTGACCCAGCCCACGTCGGCCGCGCACCAGTAGACGTCGGACTCGGGCTTGAGGTCGAAGACGTAGCGGTGCGTGATGGCGCAGCCCAGCAGGTAGCCGCCGGTGGTGTGGAGCACTCCCTTGGGCTTGGCCGTCGAGCCCGAGGTGTAGAGCACGTACAGGGGGTGCTCGGCGTCGAGCGGCTCGGCCTCGCACTCGGCGTCGGCTGCCTCCATGGCCTCGTGGAACCACACGTCGCGGCCGCCGCGCATCTCGCACTCGGTCTCCGTCGCGCGCACGACGAAGATGGTCTGGACCGAGTCGACGTCGCCCATCACCTCGTCGACCGCCGACTTGATCGGCGCGGTCTTGCCCTTGCGCCGCGCGCCGTCCACGGTGACCAGCGCCTTGGCGTTCGAGAACTCCATCCGCTCGCGCACCGAGCCCGGCGAGAACCCGCCGAAGACGACGTTGTGGGGCGCGCCGATGCGCGCGCAGGCCAGCATGGCCACCACGACCTCAGGGATCATCGGCAGGAAGATCCCGACCACGTCGCCCTTCTCGATCCCGTGGTCCTTGAGGGCGTTGGCGAAGCGCTGGACGTCCCGGTGCAGGTCGGCATAGGTGATGTCGCGCTCCTCGCCCTCCTCGCCGCGCCAGTGAAAGGCGACGCGGTCGCCGTTGCCGGCTTCGACGTGGCGGTCCAGGCAGTTGTGCGAGGCATTGAGCTTGCCGTCGGCGAACCACTTGTAGAACGGCGGGTTGGAGTCGTCGAGCGTCTCCGTGGGCTCGTCGAACCAGTCGAGCAGCTCCTTGGCCTGCTTGTGCCACCACGCCTGCGGGTCGCGCTCCGCCTCGTCGTAGACCGAGTCGTCGCTCCACAGCGCGTGCTCGCGGAACTCCCGCGGGGGCTCGAAGGTCTCGACGTTCAGGAGCGCCTCCAGCTCGCGCTCGAGGCCCTGTCCGCTTGCCTGCTCAGTCGCCATGTCTGTCCACCTCTCGTTTGCCGATCGCCGGGGACGGGGGCCGTCGGGCCCACCGCCCCGACGGTGCCGAGTCCTGCTCCAGTCTGTCCTATGCCGTGGGTCAGGCCGCCTCGCGCTTGAGCGGAATCACCGGGAGGACCGTCCGCCCGAAGGTCGAGTTGGTGACCGCCGCGAACGACGCGTACCACGCCGCGGCCGCGGTCACGATGCCCAGGTAGCCGCCCGCCCTGACCGTGCCCATGCTCCCCGACGTATTCCCGAAGCCGAGGAGAACGAAGGTCGCGGAAAGCGTGACGAAGACCAGCGCGATCGCCGCGGTCGTGCGCAGTGAGGCCACGAACATGTAGATCGTGAAGATGCCCCAGGCCAGCAGGTAGAGCCCGACCGCCTCCATGCGGTGCGTCATGGGGATCTTGTCCTCGAAGAAGTTGACGAACGCCCAGAAGGAGAGCCAGAAGGCGCCATAGGAGGTGAAGGCCACCGCCCCGAAGGTATTGCCGGTCCGGAACTCCCACATTCCCGCCAGCAGCTGGGCGAGGCCGCCGTAGGCCAGCGCGAGCCCGAGCACGACGGGCTCGCCCGACTTGTCGATCAGCCCGGCGTTGAACATGCTGAGCACGAAGGTAGTCAGCGCGAAGCCGGCCAGGCCCAGCGGCCCGGGGTCGGCCGGAGCCCAACCCTCTCGGGCAAGCTGCCCGGCCTCCGCGGCGCGGGCGCGGTCGCCCGCCATCGGCTCGCGCGGCGAGATCCTTGCACCTTCCATCTGATCCTCCCTCCGCGGACCGTGAGCCGGCCCGCCGTCGCAGGGTCTCCTGGCTGACTCCTACCCCACTCCCCCAGTTGGAATCAGGGGCGGCCGACAGGATGTCCGCTCAGCGGCGCTTGCGCTTGCGTGTTCGCCGGGCCGGGCCGGGCGCCGCGGCGCCCGGCCCGCGCGGCGCCGGGGGCTGGGCCTCGGCGGCCACGCCCGGGTCGTCGGTCCCCTCACCGGCCGCGTCGCTCACCGCTCCCTCGCGTTGACGTCGCTCGCGCAGCTCGCGTGCGCTCGGCCACGGCTCGGCGTGGCCGGTGAGCCACGCTGCAGGCTGGCCGCCGGGCCAGCGGCCCAGGAAGAGGAGGGCCAGGGCGACGAGCCAGAACCACTGCAGCGGGAGGAACGAGCCGGTGAAGAAGGGAAGGACGAAGGGGATGGCCACGATGATCCCGAGGATCCCCATGAAGCGGGTCAGCAGCCCCACTCGCATGGCGTTGATCGAGACGAGGATGAGGGCGAAGCCCAGGGCCAGACCGCCCGCCTGCCCGAGCCCGGGGAGGATCCGGCCGATACCCGTGCGACCGAGCTCGCGGGCGGCGAAGTAGTCAGCCTGGTGGTGGGCGAGGTAGGACGAGGCCTGGCTGACGACGACGATGGGCAGCGCCGCGTACAGCACCGCGAGGAGCACGGGGCCGAGGAAGACGATGGCCCGTACGACCGCCGGCAGCCCGGGACGGCGAGCTCGCGTGGCGTCGAAGAGGTGCAGCAGCGCCGGGATCAGGGCCAGCTGGGAGAGGGCGAGCAGGACTCCCGAGACGATCTGCCCGACGGCGTGCTCATGAATGAAGCGCGGGAGCTCGAGCGCTGCGCCCGGCGAGCCGACGGGAGCGTCGCGCAGCGCCGTGGCGCCGACGATCTGGGCAGCGATCTGGAGGACCACCGCGGCGATCGCCGCGATGGCCGCCGGAGTGCGTCGCGCCGCCTCGCGCTCGAGCTGCTCCTCGGGCCTCACGCTCGCCGGGCCGGCGCTAGGGAGCCGGGCGGGCACGGCGCTCCTGGCCGGGCGGGGCGACCTGCCCGATCTCCGAGGAGGCCAGCGAGCGCGGCGGCTCCCAGTCGTCGTCGCGCTCGACCAGGCGCGAGACGCGCTCGCCCACCGCGAGCACGAGGTCGAGGCCGGGCTCGATCAGCCGAATCAGCACCTCCACCCGATCGCGGGTCGCCTGCTCGCGAGGACTGAGCGCCGCCATGGCCGCGCAGTCTATTCGGCGCCTCACCAGCCCATGCGCCGCGCCCGGCCGAATATAGACTCGCGCCGATGCTCATCCGCGACGTGATGACCGAGTCGGTGGTCACGGCGCCCGGCTCGGCGACCGTCCGCGAGGTCGCGGAGCTGATGCGCGAGCGCAACGTGGGCTCGGTCGTCCTCACCGACGAGGAGGGCGCGCCCGAGGCCTTCGTCACCGACCGCGACCTGGCCATGAGCGTCCTGGCCGACGGCCGCGACGCGCGCGAGCGCGCCGGCGACCACGCCAGCTCCCCCCTGGTCACCGGCTCGCCCGAGATGGACGTCGAGCAGGCCGCGAACCTGATGGTGAGTCACGGGATCCGCCGCCTGCCCGTCCTCGAGGGCGGCGGGCTCAGCGGCATCGTCACGCTCGACGACCTCGCCGTGCGCACCGGGGATCTCGAGCTCGCCCACCGCCTGACCGGCGACATCACGCGCGCGGCGCTGCCGGGCTTCTACTTCCACCAGCGCGGCGGCTGAGCGCGCCCTGCCCGCGCCGGCCGTTCGACTCACGCCCCGGCGCCGCGCAGGCCCCAGCGCCCGCCGATAGAACCCCGCCCCGATGATCGACGCCGTCCTCGTCATCGCCCTGCTCACGGCGATCACCGTGCTCGCCGGCCTGGCCTCGCGCATCGGCGCCCCCTACCCGGTCGTCCTGGTGCTCGGCGGCCTGGCCATGGGGTTCGTGCCCGGGGCCCCCGTGCCGGAGCTGCACCCCGATCTCGTGCTACTGGTCTTCCTGCCACCGCTGGTCTACTCGGCGGCGTTCCTCTCCTCGACGGTCGAGCTGCGCGCCGCGGCGCGCCCGATCCTCACGCTCGCGGTGGGACTGGTGCTGCTCACCGTCGGGGCCGTCGCCCTCGTCGCCCACCTGGTCATCGGACTGCCGTGGGCGGTGGCCTTCGTGCTTGGGGCGGTGCTCGGCCCCACCGATCCGGTGTCGGCCAGCGCGGTCATCCGGCGCATCGGCGCGCCCGAGCGACTGGTCACCATCCTCGAGGGCGAGGCGCTGGCCAACGACGGGACGGGGATCACCACCTACGGCATCGCGGTGGCTGCGGTGGGCACGGGCTCGTTCTCGCTGCCCGGCGCGCTCGGCACGTTCGCCTTTGCGGTGGCCCTCGGGACGGCGATCGGGCTGGCGACCGGGTGGCTGGGAACCCGCGCCCGCCAGCTGGTCGACGACGCGCGCGTGGAGACCGCGCTCTCGCTGCTGACGCCCTTCGTGGCCTACATATCGGCTGAGCAGCTGGGCGCGTCGGGGGTGCTGGCGGCCGTGGCCGCCGGGCTCTACGCCGGCAGCCAGGCCGTCGAGAGCTCGTCGCCCGGCACGCGCCTGCAGGTCTCGGCCTTCTGGGACCTGCTGGTCTTCCTCCTCGACGCCGTGCTGTTCCTGCTCATCGGCCTGCAGCTGCCGCGCGTGCTGGAGGGCATCGGCGGCGGGCTCTCCGGCGTGCTGATCGGCCAGGCGCTGGTGGTGGCCGCCACGGCGATCGCCATCCGGCTGGCCTGGATGTTCGCGGTGCCGGCGGTGGCCGGCGCCCTGCGGCGCGGGTCGCGGACGACCTCGATCCGCGCCACCGCGGCGGCGCGGCTGATCCTGGGCTGGAGCGGGATGCGCGGCGGCGTCTCGCTGGCCATCGCGCTGGCCATCCCCCTGACCGTGGCCGGCGGCGCGGCCTTCCCGGACCGCTCGCTGGTCATCTTCCTGGCCTACGCGACCGTGGTCATCACGCTCGTCGGGCCGGGACTCACCGTCGGGCCGCTGCTGCGGCGCCTGGGGCTCGAGCAGGGGCGCGAGCGCCAGCGCCAGGAGGCGCGCGCCCGCGCGCGGGTCGTGCACGCCGCGCTGGCGCGCATCGAGGAGCTGGCGGGCGACGAGGAGGTCCCCGAGGACGTGGCCGACCGCCTGCGCAACATGTACGACGCGCGGCTGAACCGGCTCAAGGCCTGGCTGCACCGCGGGGCCCTGGCCGAGCGCGACGGCGCAAACGCCCGCCCGCTGCGCAAGGCGGCCCTGGCCGCTCAGCGCGAGGAGCTGGCCGAGCTGCGGGCGGCGCGCGCCTTCCCCGCCGATCTGCTGCGCGACATCGAGCGCGACATCGACCTCGAGGAGTCGCGCCTGCGCTGACGGGCCGCTCGCCGGCGGAGCGCTCGCCGCTCGCTAGCATCCAACCCGTGGAAGGCGGATTCGAAGGCCTGTTCGGCGACCCCGACGAGCTCCAGCGGCGGATGGCCGACTTCGCCGACCAGATGCAGGGCGCGCAGCGCATCGCCTGGGCCGACAACGCGATCAAGCTGGCCGTCGACCTCACGATGTCCGCCATCAACCGGGTGAGCCTCGAGGGCGACGTCGAGAGCCAGGCCCAGCAGATCCGCTCGGTAATGGCCATCGTCTTCCCCGAGGCCGTGACCCTCGTCCGCGAGGCCCGGCAGGGCCTTCAGTAGTCCGGGCGGAGGGGTCCGTCCGTCCGGACTCGGGCCTCGCTGCACCCCGACCGCCCGCCTACCGCGCCGCCTGCGCGGCCTGGGCAGCTCGCTGGTCCTCCTGCCCCAGGCGGATGACCTCGCGAAACGAGCGGAAGCGGAAGATCACGACCAGGGCGAGGAAGCCCAGGCCGAACGAGAAGGCGGCGATGGCGATCTGCTGGCCTACCGAGTAGGCGGCGACCGTGGTGCCGGCGGCGCTGCCCGCGAAGACCTTGACCAGCAGCGCCTGCTGGACGCCGGCCCCGCCCGGCGTCAGCGGCACCAGCGACGAGACCGCGGCCACTCCGTAGACCAGCATGACGTTGCGAAACGAGCCGCCGACGCTGAAGGCCTCGAGCAGGAACCAGAAGGCGGCGAAGCGCGCCAGCCAGGCGACGCCCTGGACGGCGAAGACCTCGCGCAGGTAGCGGCGGCGGTCGGTGAGGATCGTCACCCCCTGGCGCACCCGCGCCCAGAACGCCCTCACCCGCACAGACAGCACCGCGAAGGCGACGAGCGCCAGCACCGCCACGAGGGTGAGGAGGAAGAGCGTGAAGCGCGGGTGGCCGGCGAGGTAGGAGAGGTCGAAGGCGTTGAGCTTGGAGAAGTCCGGCGGCTTGGGGAAGACCCCCTGCGAGAAGGCGTAGGCCAGCACCGGCACGGCGATCACCAGGTCGAACACGTTGTCGACCAAGAAGCTCGAAGCCACCGCCGGGTAGCTCGAGCTCGGCACCGATGACTTGGTCAGGAAGAGGCGCACGAGGTTGCCCGCGCGCACCGGGAAGACGTTGTTTACCCCGTAGGCGGCGACGTAGGCCCCCCAGATGCGCCGCCAGCGCAGGCGCTGCGCCGGGTAGGCCGCGCGCAGGACGTTGAACGCCGCGCGGGAGCGCAGGGTCAGGAACGCGCCGAAGCAGGCCAGGGCGATGCCCAGCGTCCCCCAGTGGACGTGGGCGAGGCTGGAGAGGAACTTGCCCACGGCATCGAAGAAGCTCCCGATGCCGGCGAGCGGAGGGTCGGCCGTCACCGGCCCTACCGTAGAGGACGCTGGCTCAGGCCCCGGACGGTCCCGCGGGGCCGATCGAGCCGTCGCCGGCCGCCCACGGCGCGGGCGCGAGGAAGCGTTGATCGAGCTGGGCGGCCGTCGGCGCGCCGACCAGCGCGAGGGCGACCTCGAGCTCGCCCAGCAGCAGCTCGAGCACCCGCCGCACCCCCTCCTCCCCCGCCACGGTCAGGCCCCACAGCAGCGGTCGCCCGACCATCACCGCCCGCGCGCCCAGGGCCAGCGCCTTGAGCACGTCGGTGCCCCGGCGCACGCCGCCGTCGACGATCACGTCCAGGCGACCGCCCACGGCGTCGACCACCGCCGGCAGCGCGTCGGCGCCGGAGAGGACGGTGTCGAGCTGGCGCCCGCCGTGGTTGGAGACGATCACCCCGGCGGCGCCGTGGTCGGCGGCCAGCCGCGCGTCCTGCGCGCTCAGCACTCCCTTGACCAGCACCGGCAGCCCGCTGCGCTGCGCGAAGCGGGCGACGTCGGGCCACGTCAGCTTGGGGTCGATCAAGCTCCCCACGTCGGTCATGGCCAGGCCGCCGTCCGCCGTGCGCACGGTGGGGATGGCGGTCGTCTCCTCGATCACGTAGCCGCTGGCGATGTCGCGCTCGCGCACGCCGAGCACCGGCAGGTCGACGGTGAGCACGATCGCCTCGTAGCCCTGCTCGGCGGCTTGCGCGACCAGCTCGTCCGAGACGGCCCGGTCGCGGAAGACGTAGAGCTGGAGCCAGCGGGCGGCGTCGGGCGCCGCGTGGGCGACGTCGGCCGCGCTGGTCGTGGCCAGCGAGGACAGGGCGAAGATCGTGCCGGTCGCCGCCGCGGCCCGGGCGCTGGCGCGTTCGCCCTCAGCGTGGGCCAGTGTCTGGAAGGCCATGGGCGCGGCGATGAGCGGGTGCGGGCGCCGGCGGCCGAGCACGGTGGCGGCGGGGTCGACGACCGAGACATCGACCATCACCCGCGGGCGGATGGCCAGACGCTGCCACGCCCGCTCGTTGTCGCGCAGGGTGATCTCGTCCCCGGCGCCGCCGGCGTAGTACCCGTGTGGACCGGCGGCAAGCTCCTGCGCGGCCCGGCGCTCGAAGTCGGCGATGGTCAGCGGCAAGTCCACCGGTGGCCGAGCCTACCCGCCATAGGATCCGCGGCATCCCGGACCTCGAGCACCGCACGGTCACCGCCAACGGCATCGAGCTGCACGTCGCGCAGCGGGGAAGCGGACGCCCCGTGGTGCTGCTGCACGGCTTCCCCGAGACCTGGCGCTGCTGGCGCCACCAGATCGACGCCCTGGCCGGCGCCGGCTACCGGGTGATCGTCCCCGACCAGCGCGGCTACGGCGCCAGCGACCGCCCCTCCGCGGTCGAGGACTACGACATCACGCACCTGGCCGGCGACCTCAGCGGGCTGCTCGACGCCGTCGGCGAGCCCTCGGCGGTGTTCGTCGGACACGACTGGGGCGCCGCCGTCGCCTGGCTGCTGGCCCGCCTGGCACCCGAGCGGGTGGAGGCGGTGGCGGGCATGAGCGTCCCCGCCACGCCGCGGCCCTCGCGCCCCCCGGTCCGCTCGCTGGCCGAGGCGATGGGCGCGCACTTCCACTACATCGTCTACTTCCAGGAGGTCGGGCCGGCCGACCGCGAGCTCGACGCCGACCCGCACCGCTCGCTGCGGGCGTGGTACTCGCCGGAGGGCGGGCGGCGCTTCCTGGCGCCGCGCCCGCGGGAGGGCACCGGCGTGCTCGACGTGCTCGGCGACCCGGAGGAGACACCCGAGTGGCTGGATCTCGACGACCTCGAAGCCGCAGCGTCCGACTTCGCGCGGACCGGGTTCACCGGAGGGCTCAACTGGTATCGCAACCTCGACCGCAACTGGGAGCTGACCGAGGGGATCGCGGGGGAGACAATCGCCCAGCCCGCCCTGTTCGTGGCCGGCGAGCGGGACGCCGTGCTGGCGATGTGGCCGCCCAGCCTCATGGACGGGCTGGTCGAGGACCTGCACGGCAGCGTCGTCCTGCCCGGCGCGGGGCACTGGATCCAGCAGGAGCGCCCGGCCGAGGTCAACGAGGCGCTGCTGGGCTTCCTGAGCGATCTGCCCGCGCGCTGAGGCGCCAGAGCTCCTGGCTCACTTGAGCAGGCGCGACAGCCGGCGGTCCTTGAGGACGCGGCCGTCAGTCTGGCACGCCGGGCAGTAGGACATCACGTAGTCCTCGTAGTGCACGGCCTCGAGCGTGGCCCCGCAGCGGGGGCAGGGCTCGCCCTGGCGGCGGTGGACGGCCAGGAGCATCGGCAGTTTGTCGGGGATCGGCAGCTCGACGACGCGCTCGTAGTGGTCGATGGCGGCGGCGAGGCGCTGCACGACGGCCTCGCGCAGGCGCTGGGCCTCGAGCGGGGTCAGGTCGTCGGCGCGCTTGAACGGCGACAGCTGGGCGGCGTGGAGGATCTCGTCGACCCACGAGCGCCCGATCCCCGCGATCACCCGCTGGTCGCGCAGGAGCGAGTGCAGCGGGCGCGCGTCGGTCAGCAGCTCCTCGAAGGGCGGCGGGTCGGGCCAGGCCTCGGGGCCCAAAGCCGCCAACGCCTCGTCGTCCTCGAGCGCCTCCGCGCGCAGCAGCTTGGCCCACGCCCGCTGACGGGTGCCGAACTCGCGCAGACGCAGCTCGCGGCCGTCGTCGAGGCGGACCAGAACGCGCGACGTGCGATCGCGCAGCCCCGCGCGCTTGTCGAAGAGCTGGAGGCGCCCGGAGGACATGAGATGGACCAGCAGGGTCAGCCCGCCGTCGAAGTCGACGAGCAGGTGCTTGCCCCGCCGGCGCAGCCCCTCGAGCGCCCGGCCGTCGAGGGCGTGCAGCGGCGGGTCGAAGGTCTTGAGCGCGTTGATGCCCGGGGCGAGCGTCGACTCGACGCCCGCTCCCGCCGCGGCGGCGGCGATCCGCCGGGCGGTGATCTCGACCTCGGGCAGCTCGGGCATCGCGAGGAAAGGCTAGATGAGTGATTCCGCGCCCCCGCGCTCTTGCGGCCGTGGAATCAAATCGTCTAGTCCCCGCCGGCGCTGCGTCAGTCGGCCATGATCTCCAGCTCGCGCGGCCTCATGAGGACGCTCAACTGGCCCTCGCCCGAGCCGACGCACACCGCGGCAACCCCGCCCTTCTCGAGCTCGATGCGCGCTCCGGTCAGGTCGTGGACGAGCTGGGAGAAGTCGGGCTCGTGACCGACGAGCAGCAGGCGTGCCCCGTCGTCGTGGCCCTCGAGCACGGCCAGCGCCTCGTCGCGGTGCAAGCCGCCCGACAACGGGTCGTGCGCCGTCGGCTCTGCGCGCAGCGACTGACAGGCCAGGCGCGCGGGCGGGCGGGCGGGACCGCAGCGCACGCCCTCCGGCATGTAGCGCGCGGCCTCCGGCACGTCGCGCATGGGCCTCCGGCACCCGACCACCCGCTACGGTTGCGCCGCCGTGGTCGCCTCCCGTCACCGCTCGCGCACCGTCTCCCATGCCCGGTGACGACCCCTACCGCCGGGGCCTGCTGGTCGACTTCGGCGGCGTCCTGACCAGCGACGTCTTTGCCTCCTTCCAGACCTTCTGCGAGCGCGAGGGGCTGGCGCCGGCCACCGTGCGCGACCGCTTCCGCGCCGACCCCGGGGCGCGGGAGCTGCTGGGCGACCTCGAGTGCGGGCGCATGGCCGAGGAGGAGTTCGAGCCGCGCTTCGCGGCGCTGCTGGGAGTCGCCGACCATGACGGCCTGATCGACCGGCTGTTCGCCGGCATGCAGCCCGACGAGGCCATGCTCGACGCCGTCCGCGCCGCGCACGACGCGGGGGTGCGGACCGGCCTGGTCTCGAACTCGTGGGGGCACGGGCGCTACGACCGCGCGCAGTTCCCCCAGCTCTTCCACGGAACCGTGATCTCCGGCGAGGTCGGCTTCCGCAAGCCCGATCGCCACATCTACGAGCTCGGCGCCCAGGCCATCGGCCTGCCGCCCGAGGAGTGCGTGTTCGTGGACGACCTGCCGGGCAACCTCAAGCCCGCGCGCGAGCTCGGCATGGCCACCGTCCACCACGTCTCGGCGCAGCAGACGATCCCCGAGCTCGAGCGGCTGCTGGGAGCGCCGCTGCGCTGAGCCCGGAACCGGCGCGGGGTCAGCCTGCCGCGATCAGGGCCACGCCGCCCAGCGCGCAGACGATCCCCACCTCCTGCACGCGGCGCACCCGCTCGCCGAGCACCGCCCGGGCCAGGAGCACCGTGGCCACCGGATAGAGCGAGCCGACGACGGCGACCAGGCTGAGCAGCCCGGCGGTCGAGGCCAGCGCGAACAGCGCGTTGGCCGAGGTGTCCAGCGCTCCCACGGCGACCAGCGGCCCCAGCGCCGCCGGCTGGGGCCGCACCGCCGGACGCGCCACGGCGACGGCCAGGCCGATGACCGCGAGGGCGGCGGCCCGCGCGACGACCAGGGCCCACAGCACGTCGGCGCCGGCGGCGGCGTCCATGCCCACGAAGAACGAGCCGAAGCCCAGGGCGGCAGCGAGCGCGAGGACGATCGCGCGCCGCCCGGCGCGGGCGCCCGCCGCGTCGGCGTCGCCGCCCTCGCGCGAGGCC
>JBBPZM010000073.1:0-30734 GCA_038199035.1 Solirubrobacterales bacterium
CTCGACCCCCCCCCCGCCGCCCTCCCCGCAGCCCCCGCGGGCGTCGGCGGGGGCTAAACGGGCTGGCCGACGTGGGGGTCCCGCGGTCCCCCCTCGACGCTTTCCGGGGTGCCATCATGCCGGGCTCGGGCGAGGACGCCCGGGGCCCCCGCGCTGGCTGGTCGGCCAGCTAGCATCCGCCGGGTGGAGGCCGCGACCAAGCGCCGGGACCTGGCCGGCGACAAGGCTCAGCGCATCGTAGAGGCCATGCGCGCCAGCGTCGCGCGCCGCGGGGCGGCGGGCTCGACGTTCGACCACGTCGCCCGCGAGGCCGGCGTCTCGCGCGGGCTGCTGCACTACTACTTCGGAACCAAGGAGCGCCTGCTGGTCGAGGTCGTGCGCCGCGACACCGAGCTGCGCCTCGCCCAGCTCGATCGCGCGCTTGCCGGGGCCCACACCGCCGAGGACTTCGTCGACGCGCTCGTGCGCTCGCTCGAGGACATGGTCCGAGCCGACCCCGACTTCGTGACGCTGGTCTTCGAGCTGTTCGCGATCGCGCGGCGCAACCCCGAGGTCGGCGCCGAGGTGGCCGAGCTCAACCGCCGCACGCGCATCCAGGTGGCCGAGGCGCTCGAGGCCAAGCAGCGCGAGGGGATCGTGCGCCTGCACGGCGAGCCCGAGGCGGTGGCCACGCTCCTCTCCGTGCTGGCCGACGGCGTGGCCATGCGAATCCTCATCGAGCCCGACCGCGACTCGGCCGCCACCCTGCGGGCCGGCGTGACCTGCGCGCGGGCGCTGCTCACCGACCACGTGTGAGCGTCCGCCGCGCCGCTGCGGTGCTCGTCGCCAGCGTGGCGGTGCTGGTCGCCCAGCAGCTGGTCCTTCCCGGCCTGGCCGAGCACCGCCTCCGCTCGCGCCTGGAGTGCGTGGGGGCCGTGGAGCGCGTCGAGGTGAGCGCGTTCCCGGCCTTCAAGCTGCTGTGGGGCCGCGCCGACCGGGTCGAGGTTCGCATGCGCCGCTCGCGCGCGGGTACGCAGGACCTCGCCGACCTGCTGGCCCGCACGCGGGCGACGGACGAGCTCGACGCCTCGGTAGCGGCGCTGGAGCTGGGCCCGCTCACCCTGCGCGCTGCCGCCCTTCACAAGCGCGGCCGGCAGCTCTACGGCCAGGCCTCGGTCACCGCCGCCGACCTGCGCGCGGCGTTGCCCCCGGGCTTCGACGTGCGCCCGGTGGCCGCGGGCGGCGGCGAGCTGGTCTTCCAGGGCACCGCCACCGTACTGGGGCAGACGGTCAGCGCCCAGGCCGTCGCGCTGGCCCGCGACGGCCGCCTGCTGGTCGCTCCGAACCTGCCGTTCGGGGGCCTGCTCACCCTGACGGTGTTCGCCGACCCCCGGATCTACGTCGAGGACCTGGGCGCCCGGGCGAGCGCAAGCGGCTTCACGTTGACGGCGCGGGCGCGGCTGGTCGGCTGAGCGACCTCGGTGCGGTCAGGCGTCCCACAAAGCCGCTAGCGGCCTACGTGATCGACGCCAGCGTCCTCGCCGCCCTCTACGTCAGTGAGCCGTCGGGACCTCGCGTCGCTGACGATCACCCTGCATCCGGCGCGGGAGGCCGTTCGTCCGGCGCTCGGCCTGGCCTTGGTGCACGGCATGACGGTCTACAACGCTTGCTATCTCGCTGTCGCGGCTGCCGTGGGCGCGAGGGTGGTGACGCTAGACGAGCGCTTGGTGGCCGACGGCGGCCGAGCTGGACTGCCCGTGGTCAGCGCCAGCGCGCTCGCTTCACGATGAACGTCTGCGGGCGGCGGGCTCAGCGCCCGAACAGCTTGTCCAGGCGCATGAGGACCCGCAGCTTGCCGCGCGGGCGGATGCGGCGGCGCAGCATGAGCTTGCGCGGGTCGGCCCGGCCGGCCAGCACCCACGTCCAGTCCTCCCACGTGCACGACAGGGTCAAGTCGGGATCGGGCGCAGCGCCGCGCGCGGCGTGCGTCGAGCCGTTGTCGACGCGCAGGTGCCACGGGCCGGCGTCGGTGAAGTTCCACTGGATGGTCAGCGGCGTTCCGTCGGCGTGGCGGTGGTCGACGGAGGCGGCCATGCTCTCGAACATCCAACCGATCGACTCCGGGTCGTTGGCCGCCGGCGCGAGCTTCTCGCCGATCACGTTGCGGCGCACAAGCTCCAGCGAGCGGGTCACCCGCTCCGCCACCGGGAGGTCGAGCGGGATGGCGATCGCCCGCTGGATGTCCTCGTTGTCGAGGCCGATCGTGCGCAGCTTGGTCTGGAAGGAGTCGAAGCCCTCGGCGCCGATCTCCTCGAGCGTGAAGCCGAAGCACTCGGTGTAGCGCCGGTCCCAGCCGGGCGGCACCAGAACCGCGGCCGTCCAGGGCATTACCTCGTTGAGCAGCTCGACCATCGCCTCCTTGCACTCGGGGTCCTGCGCGATGAGCTCGGACAGCAGCTTCACGCCGAAGCCGATGTGGCGCTGCTCGTCGGCGGCCACGTTGGCTAAGCCAGAGCGGAAGCCGGGGAGCAGGTCGTTGGCCTCCAACGAGGACTCGATGAAGTGCTGGCCCGGCTGGGCCAGCGAGGCCTCGACGACGATGTGGTAGAGGGTGATCGCCCGGGCGAGCTGGGGAAGCGAGCGGTCGGCGCGCAGCTCGGCGGCCATGCGGTCGAGGCGGTCGAAGACCATGCGAAAGCCCCAGGTCAGCTCGGGCTCGGTGGCGGCCAGGGCGCCGGCGATGCCGTCGCCGTCGCCCGCTCCGACGACCTCCCGGAAGAAGCGCGAGAAGAACACGGCATGGCGGGCCTCGTCGACCTGCTGGGTGGCCAGGAAGTACTTCTGCTCCTCGCGCGGTGCGGCGTCGATGTAGGGCGAGAGGTTGTCGGCCACCGAGTCCTCGCCGTAGAAGAACAGCGAGTAGAGCCACAGCGCGCCGCGGCGCTGGATGTCGCTGAAGTCCTCGTGCCACTGGCGGGCGTCGGTGGTGAAGTCGATCTCGGTCGCGCGCCAGTTGCCCTTCTCCCAGCGGGCGTAGAGGTCGTCGTAGGAGATCTGGTTCAGCGAGCTGGTCCGCGCCGGGGTGGGGGTGGCCGTGGCCATGACTTGCCCTCCTTCTCGCCTCGGGCCGGCGACGGCTCGGGCGCCGCCGGTGGATCTCTCGACTTCGCGACCCGCCTCGAACGGGCTCGCGGTCGATGGGCTAGCCTAACTGACCGCTTGGTCAGTTAGCACTGTGACGTCGGACACACACCCCTCCCCCCGACGACGCCTGAGCGCGCCCGCGCGTCGCGAGGCGATCCTCCTCGCCGCCGGTGACGTCTTCTCGCGCGGCGGCTACCACGGCTCGTCGATCGACGAGATCGCTCAGGCCGCGGGCGTCTCCAAGGCGCTCATCTACGAGCACTTCGCCTCAAAGAACGAGCTGCACGGCGCGCTGCTGGACCTGCACATCGGCGAGCTCTTCGCCCGCCTGGGCGCCAGCGCCACCCTGGGCGGCGAGCCGCCCGAGCGCCTGCGTCGAGGTCTGGAGACGTTCTTCGCCTTCGTCGAGGAGCGCCGCGAGGCGTGGCGAATGGTCTTCCGCGACGCCGTTGACCCCGAGGTGGCCGACCAGCTCGAGCGCCTCCAGGTCCAGGCCACCGGCCTGGTCGCGACGCTGATGGCCACCGACCCCGAGCTCGAGCCCAGCGACGACCCCCACGACCAGCTCGTGGTCGAGATGCTGGCCGTCCAGCTGTCGGGGGCGATGCAGTCGTTGGCCAACTGGTGGCTGGAGCATCCGCACGTGCCCCGCGACGACGTGGTGGCGCGAGCCGTCGACTTCACCTGGACGGGGACCGAGCGGCTGCGCGAGGACCGTGCTCAGGGCCCGGGACGGACGGTCCGCAGCCCGGCCAGGCGAGCGGCCGCGGACTGGCGCTCGTCGTAACTCACGAACGCGTCCAGCGGGGAAAGGTCGATTGCGGCGGCGACGTGGATCGCGTCCAGCGCTCGCAGCGCCGGCTCGGCGAGGGCGCCCGCGGCTGCCAGGACGCCGCGGTCGAGTGGCAGTAGCGCGACCGCGTCGAGGACCTCCTCGGCGCGGGGAATCAGGACATCGAGAGGCAGGCGCGGATCGCCCGATGCGGCTCGCCGGATCGCGCGCGGCACCTCGGTGAGCACGAGCTCGCACGAGACCAGGTCGGCACCGGCGAAGAACGTCCGCAGCGCCCCGTTGTCGGACTCGTCACGCAGGAGCTTGACCAGGGCCGAGGCGTCGGCGTAGAAGAGCGCCACCTCACCGCTCGCCGCGGACCTCGTCGAGCGCCCGGCTGAGGGCGTCCGGGTCGCCGTCGAGCTCGAGCGGGTCGGGCAACCGAGAACGGACCGGACGCGTCACACGCCCCTCGGCGATGAGGCGATCGAGCGCGGCGCCACTGGTGGCCGGCGGCCCAAGCTCGGCCACCGGGCAGTTGCGGTCGGTGACGAGCAGCCGCTCGCCGCGCTCCACCCGTCGCAGGTAGCGGCTGAGGTTCTGCCGCAGCTCGGCGACTCCGACTGTAACGGACATGTACACGAAAGTAGCAGGTGGCTGATCAAGCCCACCGAAGGTCGTCGACACGCTGCTCTCAGGGGGGCCGGTGTCCCGCCGCCCAGCACTGACGCGCGCCGTGGCAGCGCGATAGGGCGGTCAGCCTGCCGTGCAGTGTCGCCCGCTCGTCGGCGCTGAGCGAGGCCGCCGTGTTGGTCAGCTCGTTGGGGTCCCTGCCGCCGTCGTAGTACTCGCGCTCTCCGTTGGCGTACTCGACATAGACCGCGCTGGCCGTGCGGATCGCCTCGTAGGTGGTCGGGGTGCCGGCGCCCTTGCCAGGGCGGTCGGGGTCGCGGCGGGCGCGGTCGGGGCCGTGGTGCTCGACCAGCGCGGCGTCGCGCCAGCCGCCGGGCCCCTGCCCACCGTGCAGGAGGGCGACGAGGCTGTGGCCGTCCACCTCCGCCGGTACGGAGGCGCTGCCCAGTGCGCTGAAGGTCGGCCGCAGGTCGATGTTCTCGACCAGGTCGTCGACCTTGCGGCCGGCCGGGACGCCGGGCCCGACCACGATCAGCGGGACCCGAATGTCGGAGTCGAACGCGGTCATCTTGCCGGGCCGCAGCCGGTGCTCGCCCATGTGGTAGCCGTTGTCGGAGCTGAAGACCAGGTACGTGCTCTGGGACAGGCCGTGGGCGGCCAGCGTCGACTCGAGGCGGCCGATCATCGCGTCCACGGCCTGCACCGCCTGGGCGCGCTTGCGGTAGGAGGCGTCGATCCTGGTCAGCGCGCGACGCCGCAGCGGCGGGCGCCGTCCCAGCCAGGACGGCGGGTTGGCGTTCTGGCGGTTGAAGGCCGGGCCGCGCGGCGCGCCCAGGCCGGGGAACCGGTTGGCGTCACGCGGCGCCGGCGTGTATGGCGCGTGCGGGGCGAAGGTCGCGATCTCGAGCATGAACGGCCTGCCCGCAGCGGCCGAGCGATCGATGAAGTCGGCCCCCTTGCCCGCGACCACGTCGGTCAGGTAGTCGGCCGGCGCGAAGCCGTGATGGACGACGTGGCCGTTCTCGTTGAGGTCGTAGTCGAACTCGCGATAGCCCCGGCCGGCGACGTCCCACTCGTCCCAGCCGGGAGGCACGTACCCGGTGGACGAGCCGGGGCTCGACCGGGGCTCGTAGCCATTGAGGTACTTGCCCATCATCGCGGTGCGGTAGCCCGCGGCGTGCAGGTCGGTCGCGAAGGTCGAGCGCTCCTCGCCGCGGTCGTGGAAGACCCCGAAGCCGCCGTCCGGCGCCACGTTGGTGAAGACGCCCGTGTCGTGGGGGAAGCGCCCGCTGAAGATCGAGGACCGCGACGGGCAGCACAGCGAGTCGGTGACGACGTAGCGGGTGAAGGTCACGCCCCGCCGGCTCATCGCCTGCACATGGGGCATGTAGCGAACGAGGTCGGTCGAGAGGTCGTCGGTGAGGACGAAGACGATGTTGGGGCGCGTGGGCCAGGCCGCGGTAGACGTTGCGTGCGTCGAGGTCGGCGCGGTGGCGTTGCCGCCGCCGCATCCGACGAGCGCGCATGCAACCGTAAGCAGCACCGCCGGAAGCAGGCGGACCGGCGGGCGCTGTGGCAGTGGCTGAGCCATGGTGGTCACCTTCGAGTCGACGCGGGTGAACGCTCGGCCTCGCGACCGGCGAGCCGTTTCGCGGCGCCGTGCCAGCTTGCCCCACGCTCGCAACGGCCGTGCAAGCGCCGGATCAGCGTCAGGTAAGAGCGAGAAGGCGAGGGAGCGACCGCTGGTGCGTGTCGCGCAGGACCTCGGCCGTCAGCCGCCGAGCTTCGGCGTGCGCCACGGCGCGGCCAGGCGCCGCGCGAGGTCGTCGGGGAGGGCGTCGATGGCCACGCGGTCCTGGGCGAGCGAGTCGCGGTCGCGCACGGTCACCGTGCCGCCCTCCAGGGACTGCCCGTCGATCGTCACCGCCCACGGCGTGCCGATCTCGTCCTGGCGGCGATAGCGCCGGCCGATCGAGCCGCCCTCGTCGTACTCGGCCTGCAGGTGGGGGCGCAGGGCGTCGGCGACCTCGCGCGCCAGCTCGGGCTGGCCGTCGCGGCGCACGAGCGGGAGCACGGCGGCCTTGATCGGGGCCAATCGCGGGTGCAGGCGCAGCACCGTGCGCCTCTCGCGGGCTCCGCCGCCGGAGGCGGTGGACACCTCCTCCTCGTCGTAGGCGTCCACCAGGAAGGCGAGGGTGGCGCGGTCGGCGCCCGCGGCCGGCTCGATCACGTGGGGGACGTAGCGGTCTCCCGTCGCCTGGTCGAAGTACTCGAGCTTCTCCCCCGAGTGGGCGGCGTGCTGGGTTAGGTCGAAGTCGCCGCGGTTGGCGATCCCCTCGAGCTCTGACCAGCCGATGGGGAACAGGTACTCCACGTCGCTGGTGGCGCTGGAGTAGTGCGAGAGCTCGTCGGCCTCGTGCACGCGCAGGCGCAGGTGGTCGGGCCGGATCCCCAGCTCCGTGTACCAGCGCATCCGCTCGGCCGTCCAGTGCTCGAACCAGCGCGGCGCGTCGGGCGGCGGCACGAAGAACTCCATCTCCATCTGCTCGAACTCGCGGGTGCGAAAGACGAAGTTCCCAGGCGTGATCTCGTTGCGAAACGACTTGCCGACCTGGGCGATGCCGAACGGCGGCTTGCGCCGCGAGAACTGGAGGACGTTCTTGAAGTTGACGAAGATGCCCTGCGCCGTCTCGGGCCGCAGGTAGATCGTCGCCCCCGAGTCGCGCACCGGGCCGATCGTCGTCTCGAACATGAGGTTGAAGTCGCGCGCCTCGGTGAGGTCGCACTCGGTGAACTCGCCCGGGTGCTTCGAGGGCTTGCGCGGACACGGCACCTGGTCGAGGTGGTCGGCCCGGAAGCGCTGCCCGCAGGCGCGGCAGTCGACCAGCGGATCGGTGAAGCCCGCGAGGTGGCCGGAGGCCTCCCAGACCTGGGGCGCCATGAGGATCGCCGCGTCGAGCGCGACGATGTCGTCGCGCTCCTGGAGCATGGCGCGCCACCACTGGGCCTTGACCGCGTTCTTGAGCAGGACGCCGTAATGGCCGTAGTCGTAGGTCGAGGCCAGCCCGCCGTAGATCTCCGAAGAGGGAAAGATGAAGCCGCGCCGCTTGCACAGCGCGACGATCTTCTCCATGGAGACGACGTCGGTGGTGGGCTCGGCCATCGGGGCGGGGAGTGTAGGGCGCGCCGCAGAGCGCACGGCGCTGTGGCGATGCGGCCGTGTGGGCGCCGCCGCCACGCCCCGGAAGCCGCAGGGGCCGCTCCTATACTCATCCGGGCATGCCGATCTACGAGTACCGCTGCGAGAACGGTCACACCTTCGAGGTCATGCAGCGCATGACCGACGACCCGGTTGCCGTCTGCCAGACGTGTCAGGCGCCTGTGGCGCGGGTCTTCCACCCGGTGGCCGTGCACTTCAAGGGCTCGGGCTTCTACAACACCGACTACGGCACCAAGCGGCGCTCGCGCGAGCTCGAGCAGTCGGCCAAGGACGGCGCCGACAAGACCGACGCGAAGCGCAAGGACAAGGACAACAAGAAGACGTCCGAGAGCTCGGCGGGCGGCGCCAAGAGCGGGGCGTCGGACAGCACGGCGAAGAAGAAGTCCTGACCGCGCGTCAGGCCGGCCTGCTCGGCGCGCTGGCCGCCCTCTGGGGGGCCTCCTACCTCCTCATCAAGTACGCGCTCGTCGACTTCTCGCCGGCCGCCGTGGTCTGCCTGCGCACGGCGCTGGGCGCGCTCGCCCTCTACGCCGTCATCCGCGCGCAGGGCGGAGACGCCCTGGCCGCCCTGCCCGCCGTCCGGCGCCGGCCGGGCACCGCGCTGCTCTTCGCCGCGCTGGCAATCGCGATCCCCTTCATGCTCATCTCGGTGGGCGAGCAGCACGTCCCCTCCGGCCTGACCGCCGTGCTCATCGCCGCGGCGCCGCTGTTCGTGGCCGTCTTCGCGCCGTTCCTCGACCGCTCCGAGGCGGTGCGCGGGCGCCAGGGCGCCGGCCTGCTGTTGGGAATGGCTGGGGTGGCCCTGCTCGTGGGGATCGAGACCGTGGGCACGCTGGCCCAGTTCCTCAGCGCGCTGGGGATCGTCGGCGCCGCGGCCTCCTACACGCTGTCGTCGTTCATGGTCAGGCGGGCGTATCACGACGTCCCGCCGCTGGCCATCTCGCTGACCTCGGTGGGCGGAGGGGCGCTGCTGACCCTGGCACCGGCCGTGCTGAGCCCGCCCGATCACTGGCCGCGGGCCAGCTCGGTGGCGGCGCTCGTGGGACTCGGAGTCGCCGGCACCGCCGTTGCCTTCGTCATCTTCTACCGGCTGATCGGCGAGCTCGGCCCGGGCCGCGCCTCGCTGGTCTCCTACCTCATACCTCCGCTCTCGCTGGCCTACGGCGCCCTGCTGCTGGGCGAACGGGTGACGGTGGCGGCGATCGCCGGCCTGGCGCTGATCCTGGCCGGGGTGGCGCTGGCCGCTCGCCGGCCGCTGCCCGCGCCCGAGGGCGGGGAGATCGTGGAGGAAGCAACGCGCGGGCCGGTCGCCGACCGCCAGGGTGGCGGCCTTCCGTCGCAGCGGGCGACGGGGTCAGCCCGAGAGGAAGCGCCGCACGGCTGAGCGGCGTTCCTCGTCGGAGACGGTGAGGCCCGAGCCGCCGCCCGGCGTCGTGGCGAAGCCCGAGGGGCGCAGGACCTGGGTCGGCGGCGAGCCGCCGACCTCGATCGCCGCGAAGAGCTCGAGCAGCGTCGGGCCGCTCATGTCGGTGCGAATCGCCTTGGGCGCCGCCCAGGAGATCCACGGCAGGCGCACGAACGTGGCGGGCGAGACCAGCCGACCCTTGATGGCGGTGAGGATCCTCTGCTGGCGGCGCGCGCGCTCGACGTCGCCCTCGCTCGGGGCGCACGAGTTCTTGCGCACGCGCGCGAGGCCGAGCGCGTGGCGCCCGTCGAGGTGGTTGGTCCCCGCCTTAAGGTCGATCGTCGTGCCGCCGTTGGCGTCGCCTCCGTCGAGCAGGTCCTTGACGCAGCCGGTGGTCACGTCGATCCCGCCGAGCGCGTCGATGAACTGCGGGAAGTTTGCGAAGTTGACCTCGATCACGTGGTTGACGTCGATGCCTAGGTACTGCTTGATCGTCGTGATGGCCAGGGCCGGGCCGCCGATGGCATAGGCGGCGTTGATCTTGTCCGGGCCGTGGCCGGGAATGTCGACGACGGTGTCCCGGGGGATCGAGAGCCGCGAGCTGGCGCCGCCGCCCGCGCGCAGCAGGAGGATCGAGTCCGAGCGGCTGGGCTGGCCGACGACGTTGGCCCCGGCCTCGTGGGTGCCGCGCGCCCGCGCGTCGGACCCGAGGACGAGGATCGTGTCGGCGGCGAACGGCATGAAGCCGCCGCGGTCGAGCGCGGCATCGGCCGAGCTCGAGGACTTGGACTCCTCGATCTGGGCGCTGATCAGGAAGACGACCAGCGAGAGGGCAAGCCAGGCCATGGCGGCGAGGACCAGCCAGCGGACGACCCGGCCGGCGGTCAGCGGGGTGGTCGGGCCGCGCCGTCCGCGCCCGGGTCGCAGCGGCCCGCGGTCGTTGAGCTCGGGCTCGCCGCGCAGCCCTTTGAACAGCTGGGGACGCGAGCGGTAGACGGTGTACTCGGGGCGCTGCGGGCGCCGCGCGGAGGGGGCCGAGCGGCCACGGTCGTCGCTCATTCGCGGTGTATGGTGGCCCACATGCCAGCGCCGTGCGTCGTCGGCGTGGACATGGGGGGCACGAAGCTGCTGGCGGGCGCGATCGACGCGGACCTGGACGTCCACCATCGCGCTCACCGCACCCTGACCGGGCTGGATGTCGAGGCGCTGCTCGACACGATCGCCGAGGCGGTGAGGGAGGTTCGCGGGGCGGCCGAGGCTCACGCCGTCGCGGTCGAGGCGGTGGGCTTCGGGATCCCTTGCACCATCGACCGCTCGCGCGGGGTGGCGGTCCAGGCGGTCAACCTGCCGCTGGCGGAGATCGCCTTCGCCGACGTCATGGCCGACCGGCTCGGCCTCGCGGCGTTCATGGACAACGACGCCAACCTCGCCGCGCTGGCCGAGCACCGCGTGGGGGTGGCGCGCGGCGCGGCCAACGTCGTCCTGCTCACCGTAGGGACGGGCATCGGCGGCGGGCTGGTGCTCGACGGCAGGCTCTACCGCGGCTCGCTCGGGGCGGGGGGCGAGCTCGGGCACACCGTGGTCGACCTCGACGGGCCGCCCTGCCAGGGAAGCTGCCCGAACCGCGGCTGCCTGGAGGCAGTGGCCTCGGGCACGGCCCTCATACGCGAGGCCCGCGCGGCCGCCGCCGCGGCGCCGGGCTCGCAGCTCGGTCGCCTGGCCCGGGCGGGGCGCGAGGTGACCGGTGCCCTGGTCACCGAGCTGGCGCACGACGGCGACGAGGCGGCCCGCTCCGTGCTCGAGCTCATCGGCCGGCGGCTGGGGGTGGGCATCGCCAGCTTCGTCAACCAGCTCAACCCGGAGGTCGTCGTCCTCGGGGGCGGGGTGATGGCCGCGGGCGAGCTGCTGCTCGCGCCGGCCCGGGCCGAGGTCGCCGCCCGGGCGTTGGCCCCCGGGCGCGACGCCGTGCGGATCGTCGCCGCCGGGCTCGGGGCCGAGGCGGGGATGATCGGCGCGGGGGTGATGGCCTGGGACGAGCTGGGGAGGCGGGCGGCGTGAGCGCCCGGGGATCGCGGTCGACGGCCGGCGGGTCGCCGGGCGGGTCGCGGGGATCTGCCGGCGCTCCGGTGGGCGGCGGGTCGCCGCGGCCCGCCGGCTCCCCGCCGACGGGCGGGTCCGCGCCGCCCGGGCGCCTCGTCGTCTGCCCCACGCCGATCGGCAACCTCGAGGACATCACGCTGCGAACGCTCTCGGCGTTGCGCGACGCCGACGTGGTGGCGTGCGAGGACACGCGGCGCACTCGGGTCCTGCTCGATCGCTACGGCGTGCGCGGCCGGCTGGTCTCTTACCACGAGCACAACGAGCGCGCCCGGGCGGGGGAGCTTGTCGAGCGGATGCGCGCAGGCGCTGTCGTGGCGCTGGTCTCGGACGCCGGCATGCCGCTGGTCTCCGATCCCGGGTTCGTGCTCGTGCGGGCCTGCGTGACCGCCGGCCTCGCCGTCGAGGTGCTGCCCGGCCCCTCGGCGGCGCTCGCCGCGCTGGTCGCCTCGGCGCTCCCGGCCGACCGCTGGCGCTTCGAGGGCTTCCTGCCGCGCCGCCGGGCGGAGCTCGTCAGGCTCTTCGCCGCCGACGAGACCTTGGTGGCCTTCGAGTCGCCGCGGCGGGTGGGGGCCTCGCTCGCCGCGCTGGCGGCCGTCGACCCGCAGCGGCCGGTGGCGGTGTGCCGAGAGCTGACCAAGCGCCACGAGGAGGTGGTGCGGGGAACGGCCGACGAGCTCGCGCGGCGCTACGCCCGGGAAGCGCCCAGGGGCGAGGTCGTCCTCGTGGTCGGGCCGGCGGCGCCGGCGGGGCCCGACTTTGGGCCGGCCGTCGACGCCGTTGCGCAGCTGATCGACGCGGGCGCCCGCGCGCGCGTGGCCGCCGCCGTGGTGGCCCGGCTGAGCGGCCTGCGGGCCAACGCCCTCTACGACGCGCACGTGAAGGCGGCGAAGGGCGTCGGCGGGCGGTAGGCGGGCGGCGCGCGCAGCTCGCGGCTCGCGCGGCTCGCGCGGCTCGCTGGCTGTGTGTCGTGATCGTCATGGACCTGTACCGATAGCCGCTTCCTCGGGGTGGTCGCCGCCCGCCGCGCTTACGGTGGGCGAGATGCCACGCGCGCCCACTTCATGCCCCACCGCGTCCTCCCGGGCGATCGTCGTCGCCTCGGTCATCGCCGTCGTGGCGGTGTTGGCGACGGCGCCGCCGACGCAGGCTTCGACCGGTTGGCGCTGGCCGGTCCGGGGAGCGGTGATCTCGCCCTTCCACACGGGCAGCGACCCGTTCGCCGCGGGCCAGCACCGCGGGATCGACATCGCCGCCCCCGCGGGGACGCCGGTGCTCTCGGCGTGCTCAGGGCAGGTCAGCTTCGCCGGCTACGCCGGCTCCTCCGGACGCACGGTGAGCATCCGGTGCGGGGGCCTGACCGCGACCTATCTGCACCTGGGCTCGGTGGCCGTGCGCCGCGGGCAGGAGCTCGTAGCCGGCGGCGGGCTGGGCAGCGTCGGCACCAGCGGTCGAGCGCGTGCCTCATCGCCGCACCTTCACCTCGGCGCGCGCTGGACGGATCGCCGCTGGGGCTACGTCGACCCGCTGTCGCTGCTCGGCGACCCACCACCGATCGCCGGGCCGCCGCTGCTGCCTGCGACGCGGCGGGCGCCCGGTCCCCTCGGTCCGGCTCCGCGCCGGCTCGCGCCGCGGGTCGTTGCCATGCCTCGGACGATGCCAGTCGTGATCCCTCGCGCCTCGGGCGCGCGGGCAACGCAACGCGCTCTCGCGCCCCCGATTCGCGTCCCCTGGCCGGCCTGGGCGGGGCTTGGCTTGGCCGCCGCGGCGCTCCCTACCGGGCTGGTGCGGCGCGGACGTTGCCTCCGTGCCGCGCGAGGCCTGCGGCGTCTCGATGCCGAGCCTCAGTGAGCCAGCCGCTGGCCGTTGCTTTCCCCGATCCGGGGGAGCCGTCGGTGATTCCGTTTGGCTTCGTGGTCGGAGCCTTGGCCGGCGGAACGCTGGCTCGTGTACGTCGACTCGATTCCAAGCCGATCACCGAGCACACGGGAACCGGCGCGTGGGTTGGCGGGCTGGCGGGCGCTGGTCCTGGTGGTCGCGCTCGTCGTCTTCGTCGATCGCGAACCGTGACCGCCGCATGGGACGATGGCGAAGCGCCCTGGTCGCCGTCGGAAACCAAGCGCTAGCCACCTGACGCGTCGAAGCCGCGGCGACGAGTAGCCCGACCCGCTGCCTTCCTCGCCGCCTCGCCGACCGGCTCGGGGCCGAGGGCCGCCGCTAGCCTTGCCCGCCCGTGGCCTTTTACGTCACCACGCCGATCTACTACGTCAACGCGGCGCCCCATCTGGGCCATGCCTACTCGACGATCGGCGCGGACATCCTGGCCCGCCACATGCGCCAGCGCGGGGAGGAGGTGTTCTTCCTCACCGGCACCGACGAGCACGGCGAGCCGGTCGCCCAGGCGGCCGAGCGTGAGGGGGTGAGCCCGCGCGAGCTGGCCGACCGCAACGCCGAGCGCTTCAAGGCGCTGATGCCGCAGATCGGCGCCTCCAACGACTTCTTCATCCGCACGTCGGACCGCGAGCACGGGGCCAAGGTCCAGGAGATCCTCCAGCGCGTGCACGACAACGGGCACGTCTACCGCGGCACCTACGAGGGCTGGTACTGCCCGCGCTGCGCCGACTTCAAGACGGACTCCGAGCTCGGCCCGAGGAACACGTGCCCGATCCATCACATCGCGCTCGAGCGCGAGAGCGAGGACAACTGGTTCTTCGCGCTCTCGACCTTTCAGGAGGCGCTCGAGGCCCTCTACGCCGACCGGCCCGACTTCGTCCTGCCGCGGGTGCGCTTCAACGAGGCCCGTGCGTTCATCGCCCAGGGACTCCAGGACGTCTCGCTCTCGCGCGCCCGCCTGCGCTGGGGCGTGCCGGTCCCGTGGGACGAGTCGCAGGTCTTCTACGTCTGGTTTGACGCCCTGCTCAACTACGTCACCGCGCTCTCCTACGCACGCGCGGGCGAGGACCTGACCACGACGTTCTGGCCCGCCGACTTCCACGTCATCGGCAAGGACATCCTCAAGTTCCACGCCGTCTTCTGGCCCGCGCTCCTCATGGCCGCGGGCTACGAGCTGCCGCGCCACGTGATGATCCACGGCTTCCTGCTGATGGAGGGCGAGAAGATGTCCAAGTCGCTGGGCAACGTCCTCGACCCCTTCGAGGTCATGGAGAAGTTCGGCACCGACGCCCTGCGCTACTACTGCTTTCGCGAGGTGACGTTCGGCCACGACGGGTCGGTGTCGACCGCCGGCTTCGAGGCCCGCTACGAGACCGAGCTGGCCAACGAGTACGGGAACCTCGCCTCCCGAACCCTGGCGATGGTCGCCCGCTACCGCGACGGCGTCGTGCCCGAAGCGCCCCTGGACCGGGCCCTGAGCGCCGACCTCGACACCCTGCCCGCGCGGGTGAGCGACCTCGTCGACCGCGCCGACCTCTCGGCGGCGCTGGACGAGATCTGGCAGCGCGTGCGCCGGCTCAACCGCTACGTCGAGGAGCAGGCGCCCTGGCAGCTGGCCAAGGAGCCCGACCGGGCGGACGACCTCGACGTCGCCCTGCGCTCCCTGGCCGAGGGGCTGCGGGCGGTCACCGTCCTGCTGCACCCCTACATGCCGGGCACGACCGAGCGCCTGCTGGCGGCACTCGGGCACCCCGATGCCGAGCTCGCGGCCGCCCCGTTCGGCGCGCGCGGGGGCGGCGCGCGCGTCCAGCCCATCGACGCGCTCTTCCCCAAGCGGTGATCGACTCCCACGCCCACCTCGAGATGTGCGAGCGCCCCGACGCCGACCTGGTGGCCGAGGCCGAGGCCGCCGGGGTTCACCACGTGCTGGCCATCGGGATGGACGGCGCCTCGTGCCGCGCCGCCCTGGCGGCGGCCGAGGCCTTTCCCCAGGTGCACGCGGCGATCGGGCGCCATCCCAACAGCGCCACCGGCTTCGACAACGCCGATCTGGCCGAGCTGCGTGCGCTGGCCGCGCACGAGCACTGCGCGGCGATCGGCGAGACTGGCCTGGACTACCACCGCGACCACGCGCCGCGCGCCGATCAGATGCGCGCGTTCCTCGCCCAGATCGAGCTGGCCCGCGAGACCGCCAAGCCGCTGGTCATCCACACGCGCGACGCCGCCGGCGACACCCTGCGCACCCTCGACGAGCACGCTCAGGGGCTGAAGGTGGTGATGCACTGCTTCTCGATGACCGACCGCCTCGACGAGTGCCTGGAGCGCGGCTACCTGATCTCGTTCGCCGGTAACCTCACCTACCCCTCGGCGGGCGACCTCCGCGAGGCGGCCGCCCTCATCCCCGAGGACCGGTTGCTGGTCGAGACAGACGCTCCCTACCTCTCGCCCCAGCCGCGACGCGGGCGCCCCAACGAGCCGGCGCACGTGGTGCATACGGCCCAGGTGCTGGCCAAGGCGAGGGGCATCAGCTACGCGGAGATCGAGGCCGTCGTGGAGCGCAACGCCGCCCAGGCGTTGGGGTGGTGACGACCCAGCCGAGCCTGAGCCGGCTGCGCCGCTTCGGGGTGCGACCGAACCGGGAGCTGGGCCAGAACTTCCTCGCCGACTCCAACCTGCTCGAGGTCATCGCCCAGGCGGCCGAGCTGCACGAGGAGGACATCGTGCTGGAGATCGGCGGCGGGCTCGGCGTGCTCTCCGAGCACCTCGCCCCGCGCGTCGCCCACCTCCACGTCGTCGAGGTCGATCCCCGCCTCGAGCCGGCGCTGCGCGACGCGCTCGATCCCTACGCCAACGTCACGCTGCACATGGCCGACGCGCTCGCCCTCGACCTGCCCGCGCTGCGCCCGGCGCCGAGCAAGGTCGTGGCCAACCTGCCCTACGGCATCGCCGCCACCGCGATCCTGCGCACGATCGCCGAGCTTCCGACCTGCGATCTGTGGGTGGCCATGGTCCAGCGCGAGGTGGGGGAGCGCCTGGCCGCCGCGCCGGGCACGCCGGCCTACGGCGCGCCGTCCGTCCTGGCCCAGCTGGCCTGCGATGTCCGTGTCGTGCGCCGCATCTCGCGCCACGTCTTCCGCCCCGTGCCCAAAGTGGACTCGGTTCTCGTGGCGCTGCGCCGGCGCTCGCACGGCGAGGACGTCACGCCCGCCACCCGGCGGCTCGTCCACGAGGCATTCGCCCACCGCCGCAAGGCGCTGGCCGGGTCGCTGGCCCTGGCCGCCGATGCGCCGCCCGGCGTGCGCGAGCGGGCCCGGGCGGCGCTGGTCGCCCTCGGGCGACCGGCCGACGCGCGCGCCGAGAGCCTGGCGCCGGCGGAGTTCCCCCAGCTGGCCCGCGGGATCGCCGCCCGGTGAGCGCGCTGCGGGCGGCTGCGCCGGGCAAGGTCAACCTGTGCCTGTTCGTCGGCCCGGTTCGCCCTGACGGACGTCACGAGCTGGTCTCGCTGATCGAGGCAGTGTCGCTGGCCGACGACCTCGAGCTTGCACCCGCGCCACCCGGCGCCGACGCGGATCAGGTCGTCTGTGGCGGGGTCGAGGGCCCCAATCTGGCCGCCGCCGCCCTGGCGGGCTTCCGCGCCATGACCGGCTGGGACCCCCCACCCCAGCGCCTGACGGTGACCAAGCGCGTGCCGGTGGCCGGGGGGATGGGTGGGGGCTCGGCCGACGCCGCCGCCGCCCTGCGGCTCGCCGCCGCTGCCGCGGGGCGGGAGGGCGATCCGCGTCTGAGTCGCCTGGCCGCCGAGCTGGGCTCCGACGTTCCCGCCGCGCTCAAGCCCGGCCTGGCCCTGGTCACCGGCGCGGGACAGCATGTGCGCCGCCTGGCGCCCCTGCCTGCCCACGGCATCGTCGTCGTGGCGCTCGAGCATCGGCTGCCCACGGCGGCGGTCTTCGCCCAGGCCGATCGGCTGGACCTGCCCCGCGACACCCGCGACCTCGCCGCCCGCCGCCGCGCCGTGGAGGCGGCGCTCGAGGACGGCGGCGAGCTGCCGGCCGAGCTGTGGCGCAACGACCTCGAGCGCGCCGCGCGCGGGCTGTGCCCGCCGATCGAGGACGCCCTCGAGGCGGTGCGCGGCTTCGGCGTCGACCCCGTCATGGTCAGCGGGTCGGGGCCGACCGTGGTCGCCATCCAGCTTGGCGCAGACGGCCCCGCTCGGGCGCGGGCCGCGGCGAAGGAGCTGCGGCCACGCTTCCCCGGAGCGCGCGCCGTCGTTCCCGTGGGCGCCGACCATGGCGCGCCTCGGGCGGTGGAGCCGGCGACGTGATGCCCACCCGGTAAGCGTGCTGGGCGCGGTGCTGACCGATCCGGCCACCATGCTGGCCGCGGTGATCCCGACCCCGATCACCGTGCTGGCCGCCGTTAAGCCCGGGCCCCTGGCCGTCGGCGCCCTCCTCCTCGCCGCGCTGGCCTGGCGCTGGCGGCGGATGTCCAAAGAGAACCGGGCGCTGGCCATCGTGGCCGTCGCCGGGCTCGCCGTCTACGGCAGCGGAGTGGTGCCCACGCCGAATCTCGAAGAGCTCATCAAGGGCGTCGGCGAGACCCTCGGGCCCTACACCTACGTGCTGGTCGGGGTCATGGCCTTCCTCGAGACCGGCGCGTTCGTCGGGCTGGTGGCGCCGGGGGAGTTCACGGTCATCCTCGGCGGGGTGGTGGCGGGCCAGGGCCGGATCAGCGTCGTCCTGCTCATCGGCCTGGTGTGGCTGTGTGCGGTCGGCGGCGACACGACCTCCTACTTCCTGGGGCGCAAGCTCGGCCGCGACTTCATGCTCAAGCACGGGCCCAGGGTGAAGATCACCCGCGACCGCCTCGAGCAGGTCGAGGGCTTCTTCGAGCACCACGGCGGCAAGACGATCCTCTTCGGGCGCTTCATCGGCCTCGTCCGGGCCATTGCTCCCTTCATCGCTGGGGCGTCGCGAATGCCGTTCGGACGCTTCATCCCCTACGACGTGGTCAGCGCCGGCGCGTGGAGCGCCACCTTCTGCCTGCTCGGCTACGCCTTCTGGCAGTCCTTCGACCGGGTGGTGACGCTCGCCAAGCGCGGCGCGTTCGCCCTCGGAGCGGTCATCGCGGTGGTCGTCGGCGCGATCGCGCTCTACCGCTACCTGCGCGTCCCCGAGCACCGCCGGCAGGCACGCAGCTGGGTCGACGAGCAGGCGCAACGTCCGGCCGTGCGGCCGCTCGCCGCGGTCGTGCGGCCCCGCTACGCCCGGGTGCTGGCGCCGGTGGGTCGCGCGCTGGCCGGCCCGGCCCGCTTCGTCTGGGAGCGGGTGACGCCGGGCGAGCTCGGGCTCGAGGTCACCACGCTGCTCGCGGTGGCCCTGGTCGGCGGGTATGTGTTCGGCGGCCTGGCCGCCGACGTCAGCGCCAGCCACCCCTTCCTGGCCGACGGCCGGGCCTTCGCGGTCCTGGGCGGCCTGCGCTTCGGGTCCTCGGTCGACGTGGTCACCGCGATCACCGCGCTGGGCTCGCCGGTCGTGGTCGGAGCGCTGCTGGGCGTGGCCGTAGCGGCGCTGCTGGTGCGCCGGGAGGTGCTGGAGGCGCTAACGCTCGCGGTGGGCGCCGGACTCGTCGAAGTTGGCGTGCACATCGCCAAGGCGGCCGAGCACCGGCCGCGGCCGGCCGGTCCGCTGACCGAGGCCGCCGGCTTCTCGTTCCCGTCGGGCCACGCCGCGTACTCGATGGCCTACGTGGCCGTCGCGGTCGCGGTGGTCCACGTGCTGCCGAGCTTCGCCTACCGCGTCGGGGTGGTCGTCGTGGCCCTGGTCCTCACCGCGGCCATCGGGCTCAGCCGGGTGTTCCTGCGCGTGCACTACCTGTCGGACGTGCTCGCGGGCTGGGGCCTGGGAGCGGCGGTGTTCGCGGGCTGTGGACTGGTCGCCGTCGTCGTCGCCTTCTTCCGCAACAATGGGGCGCGATCGTGACCAATACGGCGATCACCTACCTCGTGGCGGCGTGCGCTGGCGTGTTCTCGCTGGCCGCCTACGCCGGCTGGGTCCTGCTCCCCGCCTGGACCGCCTACACCCGCGCCTGGGAGCGCGTCGCCGCGGTCTTCCTGTCGCTCTACGTCCTGCTGACGTTCATCGGCCTCGGCGTGGCGGCGGGGGTGGGCGTCATCTACTTCTGGGACAGCCTGAGCTAGGGAGGCGTTCCGCGCGTCCGCCCACGCGCGGACGAGGACCGGGGCCGATCATCCAGGCGAGCCGGGCGGGGAGCCGGCTGGCCCGCTGAGCGGGCGGAGCGGTAGAGCGGCCGAGCCTAGACTGTGAGCATGTCCTCACCGGCGCGGCCAGTGCCTGGGACCGCGCCGCGCTCCGGGGGAGCGGACGGCTCGGAGCTCGACGCCCTCGAGGTCGTCTCGGCCGCAGTGGAGTCGGGGGCCGGGCTTCCCGAGGTGGTCCGAGCGGCGGCGCGGGCGCTCGACGCCAGCCTGCTCCTGGCTGACCCGAGCGGGGCGGTGCTGGCGGTGGCCGCACGCTCGCAGGCCGACGAGGCGACGCTGAGCGCCGCCGGCTCTGGGGTCGAGACGATCGAGCTGCGCCTACGCGACGAGCCGGTCGGCCGGCTGCGCATGCGTCCGCGCGCGGCCGAGCCCTCGGCGGCGCTGCTCGCGGTGCTGCGGCCGCTGCTGGCCGGGGAGGCCGATCGCGCCCGCGCGCCGGGTCGTGCCTCCGAGCAGGCGGCGGCGGCCCTGCTGGCCGAGCTGCTCGAGCACGAGCCCCCCGAAGCCGATCGCCTGGTCGCGGACGCCGCTGCGCTCGGCCTCGACATCGGCGGCGGGGGCAGCGTGGTGGCCGCGCGGGCCCATCCCGTCGCCCTCGCCCAGGAGGGTTGGCGAGGACGGCTGCTGGCGACCGGCGACCGCGGCGCCCGCGCCGGGTCCAGCTCGGCGGTGACCGCGCTGGTCGACCGGCCGGACTCCCGTGCCGCCGAGCTGGCGGTGCTGGTCGCGGGAGCCGACGAGGCGCCGGCCCGCCGCGTCGTCGCCCGCCTCCTGCGCGAGCTCCAGACCAGCCTCCACGGCTTCACCTTCGCGGCCGGACGCAGCCAGCCGGTGAGCGACCCCCGCAAGCTCCACCGCGCCGCTCACGAGGCGCTGCTCGCCGCCACCGTGGCCGAGGGCGATACCGACCACGACCACCTCGACTTCGGGGACATGGGGGCCTACCGACTGCTGCTCACGGTGATGATCGAGGATCCCGCGGAGATCCACGGGTTCTACGCCGGCACGGTCGAGCCGCTGGTCGCCTACGACGAGCAGTACGAGACGGGCCTCGTCCCCACCCTCGAGACCTTCCTCGAGTGCGACGGCAACGTGGCCCAGACCGCGCAGCGCCTGTTCACCCACCGCCACACCATTCGCTACCGCCTGGAGCGGGCGCGTGAGCTCTCAGGGCTCGACGTGGGATCCAGCGAAGGGCGCGAGAAGCTCTCGCTCGGGCTCAAGGCCATGCGGGTGCTCGGCATCGCCGCGCCGCGAGGACCGGCCACGGAGGCCGGGGCCGAAGCCGGACGGGTCCCCGGCCGACCGAAGCGTTAGGGGGGCCCGACGCCGCGGGGGCCGGGCGCTCAGGCCCGCGCCGCGGCGGTCGCCGACTGCGCCACCGCGCTCGCGAGGATGTCGCAGCCCTCGTCGAGGACGTCGAGGTCGACGTTGAGCGGCGGGCAGACCTTGAGCACCGAGTCGCCGCGCCCGCACGTCTCGACCACCAGACCCCGCTCGAAGGCCGCGGCCTGGGTGCGCACGGCCCACTCGACGCCGGCGTCGGACAGCTCGAGTCCACTGGCCATGCCGATCTGGCGCGCCACCAGCCCGGGATGGCGCGCCGCGAGCTCGGCGATGCGCTGCCCGAGGCGCTCGGCCCGCACGGCGATGCCCTCGACGAAGCCCGGGTCGACCCACAGCTCGAGCGCCGCCGCGCCGGCGACGAGCGCGAGCTGGTTGGCCCGGAAGGTGCCGGTGTGCTCGCCGGGCTCCCACACGTCGAGCTCGGGACGCATCAGGCACAGCGAAAGCGGCAGGCCGCAGCCGCCGATCGACTTCGACATCGTGACGATGTCCGGCTCGATCTCCGCCCGCTCGAAGGAGAAGAAGCGCCCCGAGCGCCCGCAGCCGATCTGCACCTCGTCGCAGATGAGCAGGATGCCCCGCTCGGCGGTCAGCTCACGCAGCTCGCGCAGCCAGCCCGGGGGAGCGATGTAGATCCCGCCGTCCATCTGCACGGTCTCGAGGATCACCGCCGCCGGGAGGTCCATGCCCGAGAAGGAGTCGTCGAGGGCACGCTCGAGGTAGTCGATCGAGTCGAACCCCGGCAACGGGCCGTCGGGGTAGGGGACGAAGGTCGTGTGGGTGAGCGGGATGCCCGCGGCGGTGCGCGGGCGGTTGGCGGTGACGGCCAGGCTGCCCAGCGTCATCCCGTGGAAGGAGCCCGAGAAGGCGATCATCCCGGTGCGCCCGGTGACCTTTCGGGCCAGCTTGAGCGCCGCCTCGGTGGCGTTGGTGCCGGTCGGGCCGGGGAACTGCACGCGGTAGGACAGGCCGCGGGGCTCGAGCACCACGCTGCCCAGCCGCTCGAGGAAGGCGCGCTTGGCCGCGGTGTCGGCGTCGAGGGCATGGACGATGCCGTCGCCCTCCAGGTACTCCGTCACCCGGGCCTTGACGTGCGGGTGGTTGTGCCCGTAGTTGAGCGCGCCGGCTCCGCAGAAGAAGTCGATGTAGCGCTCGGAGTCGGCGGCGAACAGCTCGGCGCCCCGGGCGCGCTCAAAGACCGCGGGGAAGGCCCGCGAATAGAGGCGCACCTCGGACTCCAGCGTCTGCACCGCCTCGCGGCCGATCACGAGGGCAAGGGTAGGGGATCGTGGTGTCGGGCCCTCGCGCCCGGGCGTGTGGGCGTCGCTGGGAAGCTCGTGACCCTCGCCGTAGGATGACCTCACCGTGCGCGTGGGCGTCATCACCGGCTCCGGGACGTACGCCCTGCCGAACTTCGAGGGCGCGCGGGCGACGGAGATCGAGACGCCCTACGGAGCGGTCGAGGCGACGCTCGGCCACGTCGCCGGCGTCGAGGTCGCTCACATCTCCCGGCACGGTGAGGGACACCCCCGGCTCTCCAACCACGTCGACCATCGCGCCAACGTCTGGGCGCTGCGCGAGCTCGGCGTCGGGTGCGCCATCGGCGCCACGGCGTGCGGAGCGGTCGACCCGGAGCTCCCGCTCGGCGCGATCGTCGTCTTCGACGACCTCCACTTCCCGGCCAACCGCCTGCCCGACGGCTCGATCTGCACCTTCTACGAGCGGCCCGGCGACCCGTGGCGCGGCCACTGGATCTACGAGTCGCCGTTCTGCCAGCCGCTACGACGCGCGCTCGCCACGGGCGCGGCGACCGCCGGGGTGGAGGCCCGCGACGGCGGCTGCTACGGGCACGTCGACGGCCCCCGCTTCAACACCCGCAGCGAGATCGCCGCCCTGGCCGCCGCCGGGGTGACCGCGGTCAGCCAGACCGGCGGGCCAGAGACCGTCCTGGCCGGCGAGGCCGAGCTCCCCTACGCGCTCATGGGCTTCGCCACCGATTACGCCAACGGGGTGAAGGAGGAGGCCACCCCGGTCGAGGAGCTGACCCGCCTGATGGCGCAGAGCACCTCTCGCTTCGCCGCCGTGCTGGCCGCGACCCTTCCCCGGCTCGAGGGCCTGGAGCTGCCCCCGTCAGGCGTCGTCTACCGCTTCGAGACCTGAGAAGAGGCGCCCTCGGGGCGCGCCCCGTCGGCCTAGACTCCGGCTGCCGGCCGCGGTCCGGGGTGGTGTAACTGGCTAGCACGCGGCACTTTGGATGCCGAAGCGATCTGGGTTCGAGTCCCTCCCCCGGAGCTCTCCCGCCCCCGGCCCCCGCCCGTCGCCGAGGGCCTTGACGGCGGGGCGGCGGCCTAAGAGGATCGCTGCCTGCGCGAATCGCCCAGAGGAGGCGTGTCATGGGGTTTCAGATCGGTGGCCGGTACTTCGAGAACTGCTCATGCGAGGTGGTGTGCCCGTGCACGCTCTCGTTCGCCCTGGGGGCCGACTACGACCGCTGCCAGGTCATCCTCGTGTTCCACGTCGACTCCGGAGAGGTCGATGGGACCGACGTCGGAGGGCTGACCGTCGCTGCCGTTGCCGACACGCCGAAGGTCATGTCCGAGGGCAACTGGCGTCTCGGCGTCGTGATCGACGAGGCCGCCAGCGACGAGCAGGCGCAGGCCTTGGGCGCGGTGTTCAGCGGGCAGGCCGGCGGGCCGATGGCCGCGGTAGCCGGGCTGGTCGGGGAGCAGCTCGGGGTCGAGCGCCTCCCGATCGAGTTCTCGAGCCAGGACGGCAGTCACCACGTCAGGATCGGCGAGGCCGTCCACGTGGACGTCGACGACGTGGTGCCCTTCGGCTCGGAGGGCAACGAGCCGTCGAAGGTCACCGATATCTTCCATCCCGCCAACTCGACGCTCACCGTGGCCAAGGCCGGCTCGTCCACGATCAACCTGTTCGGCCTCGAAATCGCCAACGAGGGCAAGTCGGCCTTCTCGGGCACCTTCTCTTGGGCAGCCTGACCGACCTCGCCCCCGCCGCCGGGAACCGCACCCGCCTCCAGGTCGTAGGTCTGCTTCTGGCCCTGGCCGGGGCGGCGTGGCTGGCCACGGCCGTACAGACGGCGGGCATGGACGCCGCTCCCGGGATGTACCCCGAAGAGCTTGGCCTCTACGTGAGCGCCTGGGTGGTGATGATGGCCGCGATGATGTTCCCGTCGGTCTGGCCGACCGTCGACCTGTACGCGCGCATGCAACACGGCCGTCGCGAGCGCGGGATGCCCGCTCCCCCGGGGGCCACGGCCGCCTTCGTCGCCGGCTACCTCCTCACCTGGACAACGACAGGCCTTGCCGCCTTCGGGCTCCTCTCGGTCGCTCGCTCGTTGGGGCTCGACGGCCTGAGCTGGCCGCGGGCGGGCCACTGGGTCGCCGCCGGGGTGATTGGTCTCGCCGCCGCCTACGAGCTGACGCCCCTCAAGGACGCCTGCCTGACCCGCTGCCGCACTCCGCTCGGCTTCCTCCTCTCGGGCTGGCGTGACGGGCGGGGCGGTGCGGTGCGGATGGGCGCCGGCCACGGCGGCTGGTGCGTCGGCTGCTGCTGGGCCCTGATGGCCGCGCTGTTCGCGCTCGGGCTGATGAGCCTCGGCTGGATGCTGGTCGTCGCCGTCCTCATCGCGACCGAGAAGCTCCTGCCCTGGCGGCGGGCGGCTACGGCTGCGGTGACCGCTGCGCTGATCGGCTTGAGCCTCGCGGCCGGCGCTGCGCCCGCCGCGTTCATGGGCTGACCCGCGCTCGCCCGGGCAGGCACCGGCCGACCGGGACTAGCATCCCGCCCGTGACCCGGCCCACCGTCGTCATCCTCGCCGCCGGGCAGGGGACGCGCATGCGCTCGGCTACGCCCAAGGTCCTGCATGACGTCTGCGGGCGCCCGATGGTGGCGTGGACGATCGCCGCGGCGACGGAGGCCGGCGCGGAGAAGGTCGTGGTGGTGGACGGCCCGGCGCGCGCGCTCGATGGCCGGCTGCCTGACGGCGTGGCCATCGCCGTCCAGGAGGACCCGCGAGGCACGGGCGACGCGGTCAGGGCCGCCGCCCCGCAGCTCGACGGCGCGGGCACGGTGATCGTCCTCACCGGCGACGCGCCGCTCATCACCGGCGAGGTGATAGCCGCTCTCGCCGAGGCGCACGCCGCCGGCGAGGCGGCGGCCACGATGGCGACGATGGAGCTCGACGTCCCCGAAGGCTACGGGCGCGTCGTTCGCGGGCCCGACGGGTCGGTCGAGCGCGTGGTCGAGACCAAGGCCCCCGGCGACGCCAGCCCGGCGGAGCTGGCCATCCGCGAGGTCAACACCGGGCTGTTCGCCTTTGAGCGGAGAGCGCTGATCGAGGCACTGGAGCGGCTCGAGCCCGACAACGCCCAGGGCGAGTACTACCTGCCGGGGACGATCCCCCTCCTGCACGAAGCCGGCCGGCTCGTCGACGCCTTCCCGATCGAGGACCCGGGGGTGCTGATGGGCGTCAACGACCGGGTTGACCTCGCGGCGGTGCGGGCGGTCGCCCAGTGGCGCATCCACGAGCACCACATGCGCGCCGGGGTGACGATCGTCGACCCCGCCAGCACCCTGATCGATGTCGGCGTGCGCATCGGCCGCGACAGCGTGGTCGAGCCCGCGAGCTTCCTGCGCGGGGACACGTCGATCGGCGAGGCCTGCCGCATCGGCCCCCTGACCACTCTGGTCGACAGCGTGCTCGCCGATCGCGTCGCCGTGCCCCACTCCTACCTCGTCGACTGCGAGGTCGCCTCGGACGCGAGCATCGGGCCGTTCGCCTACCTGCGCCCCGCGGCGCGGATCGAGGACGGCGCAAAGGTCGGGACCTTCGTCGAGGTCAAGGGCTCGCGCATCGCCGCCGGGGCCAAGGTGCCTCACCTCTCCTACATCGGGGACGCGGACGTGGGGGCCGGCGCCAACCTCGGCGCCGCCACCATCACCGCCAACTACGACGGCCGCGCCAAGCACCGCACGACGATCGGCCGCGACGTGCGCACCGGGGTCGACACCACCCTCGTCGCCCCGGTCACCGTGGGCGACGGCGCCTACACCGCCGCCGGGTCGGTGATCACCGGTGACATACCGCCTGGGGCGTTGGGGGTCGCGCGGGAGCGCCAGCGCAACGTCGAGGGATACGCGGAGCGCAAGCGGGCGCAGGACGACGAGCCCGCCGCCTGACCGTCACCATCGCCGCGTAGACTGGCGGGCGCGATGAGCTTGATGGAGCGCCAGCCCAAGCCGCGCAGCAGCGTCGAGCTCAACTACGGCAAGCGGCTGATGCTGTTCTCGGGCCGGGCCAATCCCGAGCTGGGGGCGCGGATCGCCGGCAAGCTCGCGGTCGACCTCGGCGCGGTGACCCTCAGGACTTTCTCCAACGGAGAGGTCTACTGCCGCTACGAGGAGTCGATTCGCGGGGCCGACGTGTTCATCGTCCAGCCGACCTGCGGCAATCCGGACCAGGGCGTCAGCACCAACGATGCGCTGATGGAGCTGCTGGTGATGATCGAGGCGGCGGTCGGCGCCTCCGCGCACCGGGTCATCGCCGTCACCCCGTGGTTCGGCTACTCGCGCCAGGACAAGAAGTCGTCTCCCCGCGAGCCGATCTCCGCGCGCCTCGTCGCGCGCATGCTCGAGATCGCCGGCGTCGACCGCGTGGTCACGATGGACCTGCACTCCGGGCAGATCCAGGGCTTCTTCTCCCAGCCCGTGGACCACATGACCGCGCTGTTCATGCTCACCCAGTACTTCCTGGACCAGGGGCTCGACGACCTCGTGGTCGTCTCCCCCGACGCCGGGCGGGTCAAGCTGGCCAAGAACTTCGCGGCGAAGATCGGGGCCGAGCTGGCCATCCTCAACAAGGAGCGGCCCGCTCAGCAGGTGGCCGAGATCGGCTACGTGATCGGCGACGTCAAGGGCAAGAACGCGATCCTCGTCGACGACATGATCGACACCGCCGGCACCCTCAAGGCGGCGGCGGAGACCGTGCTCGCCGAGGGCGCGGCCCGCGTATACGCGGCCGCCACCCACGCCGTGCTCTCCGGGGACGCTTACGAGAACCTCGCCTCGTCGGGGTTCGAGCGCATCGTCGTCACCGACACGATCCCCCTGCGGGCCGGCGCGCCGGACAACCTCACGGTCCTCTCGTGCGCGGACCTCCTCACCGACTCGATCCGCCGCATCTTCACCGACGACTCGGTGAGCGAGGTCTTCCGCGGCGAGAACCAGCTGTTCTGAGCGGCGCCGGGGCGCAGTCAGACCGCGCCGCCGCGCTCATGGAGGCGCTCGGCCTCTCCGACGACGAGCTGTGCGCGATCCTCGACGTCGACCCTCTGGCCCTCCTCTCCGGCCAGCTCGACCACCGTCCGGAGCTGGCCATCCTGCTCGACCTCCTGGCCGAGGCGCAGGAGCGCGCGGCGCCCGCGGTGCTGCGCCGGTGGGTCCGGGCGGCGGGCCCGAGGGGATGCCCGCTCGACCAGCTCCTGGCCCGCGACTTCGCGGCGTTCGAGGACTCCCTGGCGGCGCTGGCCGAGCGGGGCTTCGTCCTGCGGGGCGGGGGATAGACGCGACGGGGGCGCCGTCGCTTCGTTCATGATCCGGGGGCGAGGTGACGATCCCGCGAGCGGAAGGGCGATGGAAGGCGAGCACCAACCAGCCGATCGCAGCTCAGCCGACGAGCTGCTGCGCCGCGCGCTGCTGGACGCCGACGCGTCGGCCGCGGTGGCCCTCCCCGTCCGCGGCCTCCCGGTCTCCGACACCGTGACCGTGATCTTCCACGGGCGCCGCGACCTGGCCACCCTTCAGACCTACGTGACGCCGGGAGGGCGGGGCGCCGGGAGCGCGGTGGCGGCCGACCAGCTCCTGCGCGTCCCCTGCGACCTCGACCTGGCCGAGGCCGAGGACCGCGAGGAAGCCGAGCGCCTCTACGCCGAGCAGGCGGCCGCGCTGCGCGACGCCCTCGTCGGAGCCGACACGGTGCTGGAGATCTGGCGCGAGCCGCTGGCCGACGCCATGGACGAGGAGGTCAGGATCGAGCGATCGGTCGAGCTCCGGGTGGCGCTGCCCGCCCACCGGCTGCTCCCGGTCGCCCTCGTGGCTCCTGACCACCACATGGTCGTCGCCCCGGTATGCGGGGCCCGCACCCTGGCCGCCGGTCGCCCGCCGCTGGGCATCGCCTGCGCCCAGCAGGACGTGGCGCGCGTATACCCGCTCCCCGAGGACCCCGATCGCTGCCTGGCCGACTTCTTGGAGGCGACGTCGGGCCGCGCGCGCGAGCTGCGCGAGCGCCTGGCCCACCAGGAGGCCTCGGTCCGGCGCTTCCTCGAGATCAACTCCGACGAGCCGACGCCCCCGGCCTGACCCGGCGCTCGACCGTGCCTCGTCCGCTTCGCCTTGGGCTGGTCGCGCTCGGCGTGCTCGCCTTTTTGCTGATCAGCGCCGCTCTGGCTCGCGTGCTGGGCGTGGTCAGCGCCGAGCGGGGAGTGGCGGTGCGGCTGGTCAAGGCGCAGTCGGGCGGCGACGTCGCTCAGGTGACGGCGAGCATCCGCGGCTGCCGTCGTGACCCCGCCTGCCGCCGGCGGATGGCCCAGATGGTCTCGCGCCTGCGCAGTGGCGAGACCGTCCGGGTGCTGCGCTTCGACGGACCGGAGTCCTTCCCGCTGGGAGCGGGCCGGCCGGTCGCCCGGATCGCCTGGCGCGCCGGCGACGCGCTCCCGCTGGTGCAGTGCGTGACCATCGCGCGCAGCGGCGACCTGCTGCACGGCTTCGAGGTCGCGGTGACCGGGCTGAGCGCGCCGATCGGGCGCGAGGCCGGCTGCCCGGGAGCCTGACGCTCAGCGGGGGCGGGCGGGCGTGCGCTGAGGCGAGCGCCGCGGCGGGTGCGCCGGCCGGCGCTCGGGCTGGTCGAGCAGGTCTGCCAAGCGGACCGGCTCGCGCAGGCGCACACGGGCGGGCGGCGCGTCGGGGAGGGGGAGTCCGCCGCCGCCCGGGCCCGGGCGACTGCGCGGCGGGACTCGATCGTTGCCGCCTCCTCCGCCGCCCTCGTCCTCGGGCGGCGACCACGTGCGGGCGCTGTCGCTGCGCATGAACATCACGAGCAGGATGGCGGCCAACCCCATTCCCAGGAGGTGCAGCCCCGCGAACAGCGCCATCAGCTTCGCATCCGCCCCCACGAACTCGCAGGGTAGCGCGACGGGCGCGGTCTGAGGCGAAAGATGGGGTCTGGGCCGGGGGCGCGGTCAGAGGCGAGATGCGGGCTGGCGAGGCGAGTGGAAGCGGGGCGAGATCCGGCGTTCGCTAGCATCGCGCGGCTCATGGCCGCCCGCCAGACAACCAGGCTGACCGTCCAGCCCCGCACGGCAGCGGGCTCGCGGGCCGTCCGGCGCCTGCGCCGTGAGGGGCAAGTGCCCGGCGTGATCTACGGCGGGACCGGCGAGTCCGAGGCCTTCGAGGTCGACCAGCGAGAGCTGCGCCAGGCACTGGCCCACGCCGGCGCGGTGATCGAGCTCGCGCTGGGCGACGGTGACACCACTCCGGTCGTCGTCAAGGACGAGCAGCACGATGTCGTCAACGGAGCGCTCCTGCACGTCGACATGCTGCGCGTGCGCCTGGACCGGCCGATCCAGGCCACGACGATCCTCGAGCTCGACGGCGTCGACGATTCCCCCGGCGTCAAGGAGGGCGGTGTGCTCGAGCAGGTGACCCGCGAGCTCAACGTCGAGGCGCTGCCGACCGCGATCCCCGACTCGATCCACCACGACGTCTCGGCCATGGCCATGAACGACACGCTGATGCTCGCCGCCATCCAGGCTCCCGAGGGCGTGACCCTGCTCGACGACCTCGAGGAGACGGTGGTCGCGACGCTGTCGCCGCCGCGCGTCGAGGAGGCGCCGGACATCGAGGAGGAGACGGCCCTGGTCGGCGAGGAGGCGGAGGGCGCCCCCGCCGGGGAGGAGCCCGCCGAGGGTGAGGCACCCGCTGGCGGCGAGGCCGCCGACTCGTCCGCGGGCGATTAGCTCCTGCGCCTGACCGGCGCCCCGATCGACTGGCTCCTCCTGGGCCTGGGCAATCCGGGCGAGCGCTATGCCGGCACGCGCCACAACGTCGGCTTCGAGGTGGCCGAGGCGTTGGCCCGGCGGTGGGAGCTGGGCCGAGCGCGTCGGCGCTTCGCCGGCCAGCTGCGCGAGGGGCGCGTGGGCGTGGGGGGGCCGCGGGTCGCGGTCCTCCTTCCCCAGACCTTCATGAACGAGGCGGGCCGGTCGGCCGGACCGGCGCGGGGCGCCTACCGCCTCGGGCTCGATCGCGTGCTCGTGGTGCACGATGAGATCGACTTGCCCTTCGGCGAGGTGCGCGCCCGCGTCGGCGGCGGGCTAGCGGGCCACAACGGGCTCAAGTCGCTGGCCGCGGGCCTGGGGGGAAGGGACTTTGCGCGCGTCCGCGTCGGCGTCGGGCGACCCGACTCGACCGACCCCGAGGTCGTCGCCGCCTACGTGCTCGAGCGCTTCCGCGAGCCGGCCAGCGAGGTCCGCGACCTGGTCGCTCGCGCCGCCGAGGCGGCCGAGCGCGTGGTCGTGGCGAGCGCGGCGCCCTGACCATGGTGGCCATCCGCCCGCAGAGCCCTGCCGCGCGGCCGCCGAGCGCCGCCGGTCGGGGGCCCACCTAGAATCGATCCGGGCCGCGCCGTGCGCGGTCGCTTGTCGTGCCCCATGGCGCTTCGCCCCCTCCTCACATACATCGCCGATGACCCCGCCGCGCTGGGCCTGGCCCGCGACGGGGGCTCGGCGTTCGTGTCGCCCTCCCTGCGCGCCTATCTCGTCGCCGCCCTGTGCGACGCCGACGCGCTGGCGGGGCGGCCGGCGGTGGTGGGGGCGGGCGCGCGCCGGGCCGGCCGGGGCCGGGCCCGCGCCCGGCGGGGGGGGGGGGGGGCGCGGGCCGGGCGGGGGTTGCC
>JBBPZM010000074.1:0-17254 GCA_038199035.1 Solirubrobacterales bacterium
CTGGAACCAGAACTACGGTGCGCGCAACCGTCCCTACGACTTCGGCGTCTACTCCATCACCTGGCCCCAGGACCAGTTCCTCTTCGACCAGGCCGAGCGGCAGGGCATCAGCTCCTTCAACTTCGGCGAAGCCATCGCCGGCACGGTCCCGCTGACCGACAAGGACCGTACGGGCGCCGATACCGCCGAGGTGGCCAAGAAGTTCGCCAAGTCCGACCTCGGGCCGCCGGTCCCGGGCAGCTGCTACACCAACGACGCGTTCATCGTCAAGAACGCGCTGACCCAGGATCCCGCGACCGACCCCAGCCCGCCCCGGGGCGATCCGCTCAACACCGAGTCGCGCTTCAACTGCTTCCGGGAGAAGTTCGGCGCTCAGCTGGCTGGCGGGACCGTGCCCGCCTTCACCTACCTGGTGCTGCCCGAGGACCACACCGAGGGCGCGACCCCGGGCAAGCTCACCCCGCGCGCCCACGTCGCTCGCAACGACCACGCCCTGGGCCAGCTGACCGACCTCATCTCGCACTCCTCGATCTGGCAGTCGTCGGCCATCTTCGTGATCGAGGACGACTCCCAGGACGGCGCCGACCACGTCGACGCCCACCGCGTCCCGGCGTTCGTGATCTCGCCCTACGCCCGCCAGGGCGCCGTCGTGCACACCCGCTACGACTTCCTCTCGGTCATCCGCTCGATGGAGCTCATCCTCGGAATGGAGCCCCTCGGCCTGTTCGACCGCCTGGCCACGCCGATGTACGACGTCTTCTCGGCCAAGCCCCGCAACGCCCGGCCCTTCGACGTCCTCGGCTACCGCTACAACGCCAGCGAGAAGAACCCCGACACGGCGGCCAACCGCGCGATGACCCACGGGCTCAACCTCAACTTCCCCGACCAGGTCTCGCAGGAGGAGCTCGACCGCCAGATCTGGAAGACGATCTACGGGCCGAACGCGCAGCCGCCCCCGCCCGGGCCGAACGCCAACCGCGGCCAGTAGGCGGGGCGGGCGCCGGCGCGGGCGGCGTCAGGCCCGGGGGGAGAACCCCGGGACCCGCCGCCCCCGTTGGCTTGGACTACCCGGTGCCCCCACGCCGCGTCTTTCCCAAGCTCGCGCCGAACGCGCGCCGCAGCTCAGGATGGGGCGCGCGGACCGCATAGGCGCTGCGCAGGTCGCCGGTGAGCCACACGTGCATCATCTCGGGGCCGCGCCGCTTCTCGAAGCCGCTGGGACACGTCCCGCCGGCTGGCAGCGGCCGCCGACGCTGCCCGGCGGGAGCCGCCGCGTCGAAGCAGTGCTCGTGCTGGTGCCAGCGGGTGATCGGCCCTCCAAGGTCGGGACCGTGCCGGCCGGGGGGCATGACATAGAGGACGCCGACCAGGACCAGCTTGTGGTCGGGCGGGTTGAGGTACACCAGCGCCTCGGGGTGGTCGGGATCGACCGTGCGCCCGTCGGCGCGGTAGGCCGGGTTGCGCGCGTGCAGGAAGCGCGCCGGCCGGCCCTTCGCCGTGGTCCGAGTCGGGTCGATGCGGTAGCCGGCCGCGCGCGCGGCGTCGACGCTGCGGTAGCGCTGGGCCGTCGCCTTGGAGCGGTCGTAGAGGCGCTGGGCGGCCGCCCGCTGAGCCGGGGTCGCGGCGGCGACGTCGGGGTACTGCTGGAGGTCGTGCGCGAGACCGTGGCTGGCGTGGGAGCCGAGGCTCGCCCCCTTTCCGTGGCCGTCGTGCCGGTGCCCGGCCTCGGCCGGCGCGGGCGAGCGGCCGGCGCCGCCGTCGGTCGCGACGCTGTGGTGGTCGGCGCCCTGTGGGCCGGCGGTCATGGCCGCCGCCCCGCCGACGCCAAAGGCCAGCCCGGCCCCCGCCGCCAGCGCCGGCACCGCCCAGCGGGGCGCCCGCCGCGCCGGACCGGACTCGGCGAGCAGGGTAACGACGGCGCCGATCACGCCGATCGCCGTGAGACCGAGCCCGACCACGAAGGCCAGGTGGGCGGGGTTGGAGAGCGTGAAGACGCCCTCGTGCGCGGCGAGCTCGTGGTCGTGGGAGTGCTCGACGGCGTCCCACGCTAGGCCGGCGACGGCGAGGACGACTCCGGCGAGGGCGACGGCCAGGAAGCCCACCAGGCGCTGGCCGGGGCGGCCCTCCCCGCCGCCGCGGCCTCGGCCGCCGGTAAGGGTGGGCGTGTCGTGAGGATCGATCGGCATGCCCACCAGGATCGCCGCTGACGGTCAGCCGCGCGGCAGGCCAAGGTCAGCAACGGGTAAGAATCCGCTCGGGCCGAGCCATGGCGCGGCGCGCCCGGCCTACCATCCGGCCATGGCCGCCACCGTCCTGCTGGTCGAGGACGAGCACAGCATCGGCTCGCTGGTGCGCACCTACCTCGCGCGGGACGGCTTCGGGGTGGTGTGGGTGCGCTCCGGTGAGGAGGCGCTGGCCGAGTTGCGCCGACACCCGATCTCGCTGATCGTGCTCGACATCGGACTGCCCGGGATCGACGGGTTCGAGGTCTGCCGGCGGGTGGGCGGCGCGGTGCCGATCATCATGCTCACCGCGCGCGACGAGGAGGCCGATCGCGTGGCCGGGCTGGAGGCCGGCGCCGACGACTACGTGCCCAAGCCGTTCTCCCCGCGTGAGCTCGTCGCTCGCGTCAAGGCCGTCCTGCGCCGCAGCGCCGGTCACCGCCGGGGCGAGGAGGTGCTCACCGTCGGGCCGGTGACCGTCTCGCGCGCCCGCCGGGAGGTGCGAGTGAACGGCGACGAGGTGGACCTCACGCCCAAGGAGTTCGACCTGCTCGTCCACCTCGCCGAGCAGGGAGGAACGGTGGTCTCGCGCGACGCACTGCTGGAGCGGGTGTGGGGCTTCCTCCTGCCCGGGGACACGCGGACCGTCGAGGTCCATGTGGCCCAGCTGCGCAAGAAGCTCGACGGAGCCGACGTCATCCGCACGGTGCGCGGCGTCGGCTACCGGATCGTCGTCCCCTGATGGACCGGCTGGCTACGCGGATAGCCGCCGCCGCCGCCGCGGTCGCGGCGCTCTGATGCGCTCCCTGCGCGCGCGCATCGCCGCCTACCTCGGCCTGGCCGTCCTCATCAGCATGGTGCTGACCGTCGGGGTCGCGGCGCTGCTGACCCGCCGCAACGTCGAGGGCCAGGCCCTCGTGGGCCTGGAGCGCCAGGCCGACGCCGTCGTCGCCGCGGTCGGCGACCGGCCCCCGCGAGCCCGTCCGCTGGTCTTCACGGTCCGCGCCGGCCGCCGTCAGCGCGTCGGCCCCGCCCAGGGCAACGGGCCCTTTGCCCGTGAGGTCCTGGCCATGCTGCCGGCCAGCGGGAATCGGTCGGGGCGGATCGAGGTCCGCGGGCGCCAGCTCCTCTACGCCGCGCGCGACACCCCGTCCGGGCGGGTCGTCGTCGTCCGCGGGGCTCGCCTGGCCGGCGCGGACTTCCGTCCGTTCGCGGTGAGCCTGCTGGTCGCCGGCCTGGGGGGCGCGGCGGTGGCGGCGGCGCTCTCGCTGCTGCTGGCCCGCCGGCTCTCGCGTCCGGTGCTCGAGCTCTCGTCGGCCACCCGGCGGCTTGCGAGCGGAAGCGAGGCCGAGCCCGTCCCGGTGCGCGGACGCGACGAGCTGGCGACCCTGGCACGCTCCTTCAACGCCATGGCCGGCGACCTCCAGGCTGCGCGCGAGGCCCAGCGCACCTTTTTGATGTCGGTCTCGCACGAGCTCAAGACCCCGCTCACCGCGGTGCGCGGCTACGCCGAGGGCCTGGGCGACGGCGCGGTCGATCCCGACGAGGCCGCGCGGGTCATCGCCGGCGAGGCCGGCCGGCTGGAGCGGCTGGTCGCCGACCTGCTGGACCTGGCGCGCCTCGAGCGGGGGCAGTTCTCGGTCGCGCGGTGCCCGCTCGACACCGCCGAGGTCGCGCGCGGAGTGGCTGAGCGCTTCGCGCCCCGGGCGCGCGAGCTGGGGGTCGTCCTCGAGGTCGACGCCGACGGCCGGGCCCCGGCCACGGGCGATCCGGACCGGCTTGTCCAGGCGATCTCCAACCTCGTCGAGAACGGGCTGCGCGTCACGCCCGCGGGGCGGCGCGTGACCATCCGCGCCCACCCCGGCGAGATGTCGGTCAGCGACCAGGGGCCCGGGCTGGCCGCCGAGGACCTGCCGCGGGCCTTCGACCGCTTCTACCTGCACACGCGCTATGGCAGCGACCGCGCCGTCGGGTCCGGGCTCGGCCTGGCCATCGTGCGCGAGCTCGTCGGCGCGATGGGGGGCGAGGTCGAGGTCCGCAGCCCGGCTGGGGCGGGGGCGACGTTCACCGTCCGGCTGCCCGGGCGATAGAGTCGCCCCAGCGTGTCGACCGAGACCGAGACGCAGGCCCAGACCCAGCTGCACGGCGGCCGGCTCGTCGCCCAGCGCCTGCGGGCCCACGGCGTCTCCAAGCTCTTCACGCTGTCGGGCGGCCACCTCTTCTCGATCTACGACGGCTGTCGCGAGGAGGGCATCGACCTCGTCGACGTCCGTCACGAGGCCACCGCCACCTTCGCCGCCGAGGGCTGGGCCAAGGTCACCCGCCAGCCGGGCGTCGCGGCGCTGACCGCCGGCCCGGGCGTGACCAACGGGATGAGCGCGCTGGGCTCGGCGCAGCAGAACAACTCTCCGGTGCTCGTGCTCGGCGGCCGCGCGCCGCAGATGCGCTGGGGGCAGGGATCGCTGCAGGAGATCGACCACGTCCCGTTCGTGCGTCCCCTGGTCAAGCTCGCCACCACGGCGGGGGCGACGGCGGAGATCCCCGGGCTGGTCGACGAGGCGCTGGCCCGCGCCCTGACCCCCCACTCCGGCCCGACCGTCCTCGACTTCCCGCTCGACGTGGTGTTCATGGAGGCGCCGCCCCCCGATCCCGACGCGCCGCCGCCGCGGCCCTCGCTGGGCCCGCCGGCCGACAGCGCGCAGATCGAGCGCGCCGCCGCCCTGCTGCGCGAGGCCGAGCGCCCGGTGATCATGGCCGGCACCAACCTCTACTGGGGCCACGGAGAGGACGGGCTTCGCGCCCTGTCGGAGGCGCTGGGGATACCCGTGTTCCTCAACGGGCTGGCCCGCGGCTGCCTGCCGGCCGACCATCCCAACTACTTCTCCCGCGCGCGCTCGGCTGGGCTCAAGGGCGCTGACGTCGCGCTGGTGATCGGCGTGCCGATGGACTTCCGCCTTGGCTTCGGGGGGTCGTTCGGCGAGGAGACCGAGATCATCATCGCCGATGTCGCCGAGCCCGCGCGCGCCCACCCCCGCCCGGTGGCCGCCGAGCTCTACGGTCCGCTGCCCGCGACCCTGGAGGCGCTGCGCGAGGGGGCGCCAGGCGGGAACGGCGCTGGTGCCGGGGCCGGCACTCGCGGCTGGATCGATGAGCTGCGAGGGGTGGAGACCGAGAAGCGCGAAGCCGAGCGCTCCGAGCTCGAGGACGAGCGGGCTCCGCTGCACCCGTTGCGGGTGTACGGCGAGCTGCGCCAGATGCTCGACCGCAACGCCATCGTCATCGGCGACGGCGGCGACTTCGTCTCCTACGCCGGGCGGGTGATCGACTCCTACGAGCCGGGCTGCTGGCTCGACCCCGGGCCCTTCGGCTGCCTCGGCGCCGGCCCCGGCTACGCCCTTGCCGCCAAGCTCGCCCATCCCGACCGCCAGGTCGTCCTCTTGCTCGGGGACGGGGCGTTTGGCTTCTCGGGCATGGAATTCGACACGCTGGCGCGCCACGGCGTCGACGTGGTCGCGGTCATGGGCAACAACGGCATCTGGGGCCTGGAGCACCACCCGATGATGTTCCTCTACGGCTACTCGGTGGCGGCCAAGCTGCGCGAGGGCACCCGCTACGACCAGGTCGTCGAGGTGCTCGGCGGCCACGGCGAGCTCGTGCAGCGCCCCGACGAGCTCCGGCCCGCGCTCGAGCGGGCGCTGTCCGCCGGGCGGCCGGCGCTGGTCAACGTGCTGACGGACCCGGAAGTCGCGTACCCCCGCTCCGCCAACCTCGCCTGACGACGTCTCGACGCGCCTGCCGGCGTCCTCAGTCGCTCGCGTGCTGGCGCACGTCACGCTCCCTGCGTCCTTGGCAGCCACGCCGAGCCACTCGTCACTTCGCTCGGCGCCCCCCAGCATCGACTTGAACCGCCGAGCCACCCGGGCCCTGGGGGTCTTTCTCGGAACCTGCTAGCCACCGCTATCGCTATTGATAGCCCCGGCTATCAGCCGCCAGAGATCCCCTCCCACAGGGGAGGGCGGCGCTCGGCGGCGCAAAAGGAAGCCGCCCGGCGAACCGGGCGGCTTCCGAAGTGGCCCCGTCAGGACGGGCAGGGGTACGTGCCTTGAGGGGCCGTTAGGCGGTCCGGACGCGGGAGGCGCCGCTGATGCGGCACTCGCCCGAACCTATGAGTCGAGACGAGGGTCCGGTTGGCACGGCTTCCCTCGCCCGACGAGCGGAGTATCGATCGCCGCCTCGCGAACCGGCAATCGAACATGCGTTTAGTCGACCGCGCCGGCCGGCGCGCCCGACGCCGACCCCGCTTCCCGGCGCCGATCGGCGAGGCGCTCCACCAGCCCGCCGACCGCGAACAGCGCGAGCAGCAGGATCCCTAGCCGCACCATGATGGCCACGAGGATGGCGTGGCGCGGGATCTCCAGCGTGTCGCCGTGGTACACGAGCAGCGCGTGGGGGATCTCGAGCAGGAGCAGGCCCACGGGAACGAGCCAGGTCCGAGCCGCCCCGCCGACCAGCGCCGCCACGACGGCCAGCACGACCGCCACGACGAGCCACCGCAGGACGCTCGCCACGCGATGGGGGTAGAGCGCGGAGGCGAGCGGCTCGAACAGCGCCTGGCGCGCGTCGGGCGCCCGGTAGCCCTGGGTCACGCCGCCCAGCAGCCGCTTGCGGAACTTGACGATCGGCGCCACGGTGCCCACCGGATGAGCCAGCAGGTAGCGCGCCAGCGTGCCCCGGCCGTGCTGGCGCACCCACGCCAGAAAGCCGTCGGTCCGCGGGTCGGAGGGGATGGTGTCGCCGATCGCGGCCAGCACCTTGCGGTGGCGCTCCACCTTGGGCGTCGGCGCCGGCATGCCTTGCGCCCGGAAGAAGGCCCGCTCGCCCGGGTTGATGAGGACCCGGCGGCCGACCACGTGCAGCAGCGGGCGCTCGTTGCGACGCAGCTGCGCCTGCTCGGTCCCCGTCGCCGCCACGCTGAGGACGAAGATCGCCACCAGCCCGGCGGCCAGCGCCGCCGGCCAGCGGCGGCCGATCGAGCCCGGGCGGGCCAGCCACACCAGCACCGGGATCACCGTCAGCAGCGCGAGGTAGGCGTTCGAGTCGCGCGAGAAGACCCACAGCAGGTTCGTTGCCAGCAGGGCGAGGATCGCGCCGCGGCGGGGCGCGCGTACGAGCTCCAGCCAGGCCGCGACGACGGCGGCGGTGAGTGAGATCGAGACCGATTCCGACAGGACGAGCCGGTCCCAGCGCAGCACCGAGAAGGTCAGCGAGAAGGCCGCCACCACGGCGAAGGTCACGATCCGGTAGGCCCGGGGCCGCACGCAGCGGGCGCTGGCCACGGCGAGCGCCCCCCATCCCAGGATCGAGACGACCAGCTGACCGATCGTGCGCGCGCTGTCTCCGTCGGGCAGCACCTTGTAGAGCAGCGGCACGGTCCACGGCCGCGCCCCCGCCCAGAAGGCACCGCTCAGCAGCGACTGGTCAGAGACGTCGACGTAGCTGACGCTGTCGCGGTAGGCGACGGGCGTGACGCCCGAGAAGGCGACGACGCGGACGACCACGTAGGCGACGGCGAGCAGCGCCAGCGGCCACCAGTCCCGCCAGCCGGCGGGCGCGCTCAGGCGCGGGCGTGACCTGCTGCCGACCGTCGCGCCCACACCGGGGTAAGCGTCGCGAACACCACCTCCACGCCGACCTGGAGGAGCCGGATGGCCAGGGCGATTGCCAGCGCGACGATCGCCGGCATCACCGGCGACAGTGCCGCCACCATCACGCCCTCCCGCGCGCCGAGGCCGCCGGGGAGGATCAGCGTCAGCACCGAGGCCGCGAAGCCGACCGAGTAGGCGCCGATGACCGTGGGCGCATCCACGCCGGCCACGCCGCGGATGGCCTCGGCCAGCGCGTACACGGCCACGCCGGCGACCACGAACGAGATGGCGGCCACCGCGGTCAGCCACAGCACCCGGGGCCACGTCAGCACGCCCGGCAGGCGCTCGCGCCCCAGCCGGCGCAGCGCGAGGTCGGCCAGCGGCTGGAAGACCCGCGGATGGAGCACGGCGAGGGCCGCCACCGGCAGGACCAGCGCGGCGAAGCGAACGGGCTGACCGCGCAAGTCGGGCAGGACGATCACGAAGTACGCCCCCACCGCGGCCGCTCCGGCGAAGCTCAGGCCGAGCTGGTAGACGACGCCGGCCAGCGTCACGCGCTTGGGCACTCCCTCACGCTCGCCCATGGCCGTCCGGCCGACCACGAGCGCGAGGTTCGTGGGCACGTAGCGGGCCAGCAGGGTGACACTGAAGATCGACCACGCCCGCGACGTGGCCAGCGTCGCCCCCAACCCGCGGAGGATCCACGGCCACAGCTGTGCCTGGATGGCCTGGAAGACGACCAGGGCGGCGATGGAGACGGCCAGCCATCCGGGCCGGAAGCGCCAGCGGATGTGGGGGAGGCGCGACCACTGCGAGGCGACGAAGAGCACGAGGAAGATGGCGGCCAGGACCATCAGGCCGACGATCGCCCACTGGCGCCAGCGCGAGCGCTCGCCGCCCAGCGACGCCGCCGTCGACCCGACCGAGCCGACCCGCTCGAGCACGCTGCGCCGGGCCGGCTCGGCCGGCTCGGTCGGCGGCGGGCGCTCAGCCATACCAGTAGGCGGTCGAGCCGTAGAGCCCGCGGATCGCGTTGCGGTTGCCGTGCTCCATCCCGAAGCGCAGCGAGGAGCCGAAGGCCACGGAGTCGTCGATCAGCAGGCGGTAGGCGCCGGTGCAGTCCGAGCCGGGGCACAGCGGTCCCCCCACCCGGTGGGACGGGTTGCCGGTGAGCGGGCGGGTGAATGTCCCGTGATTGAAGTAGTAGCCGCCCTCGAAGAAGTCCTCGGTGCCCGTTCCGTGGAGCGCGAGCGGCCCGTCGACGAACGCCCGCTCGTCGCCCTCGAGGTAGCGCTGGGTGACCGGCCCGCGCATGGTCTGCGAGACCCCGACCAGCGTGCCGTGCCCGCGCACGGACAGGATCGACCAGTCGCGCCCGGCGGTGGTGAAGCCGCGATGCGACGTGGCGTGGAAGTAGCCGGCCTGGCCGCTGCCCAAAGCCGCCACGAGCTCGGGCGAGGGGGCGTGGGTCACCGCGGCCTCGGCGCTCAGCACCCGCGTGCTCGAGGCGTTGACCACCGAGATGACGGCCGAGCGGCGAAACGGCATCGGCCACCACGCCAGGAGCGATCCCGAGGCCAGCGGGCTCTGGGCGAGCAGCAGCGAACGCACGGTGGCGGGGGCCACGCCCGAGCCGAAGAACTCGCCCAGCGGCGAGTCCACCGTCCGCTGCCCGTCGAAGGAGACCTGAAGCCGGGCGGAGCGCAGCAGCCGGGCCCGAGCGAGCGCCGTGCCGCCGGGGGAGGCGCCCAGCCGCGGGAAGCGCAGGCGCAGGGCGGTGATGGCGCCCGGCCCGGAGACCGTACCCACGACGATCCGCCGGCCCGGGGCCAGCGCGAAGCTCCGGCGCAGCGTTGTCGCGCCCGCCGCCGCCGGCTTGGGGTCGCGCAGGCCGCTGGCCCGCAGGCGGGCGAGCACGTCGCCCGCACGGTCGGACGGGTCGAAGCTGGGGACGCCCTCGGCGTCGGGGAAGGCACGGTAGGTCACGTGGTAGTAGAGGGGGTTGGCCTGCGTCGAGATCTTCATCGAGGTCCGGAAGGGGATCGGGACCTTGATGTAGACGCCGCCGGAGCTCTGCGCCGCGTTGGCCACCAGGGGGAAGCTGAACGGCGCGCCCAGGCCGCCGTTGACCACCGACTGGAGCGGGGCGTTGACCACGGTGCGCCCGTCGACCTCGATGCGCAGGCGTCCCGTGCGGGTGACCACGCCCCGGTCGCGGGTGAACCAGATCGACTCGACCTCGCCCGGGCCGGTGTGCTCGGCGATGACGCAGCCCTCGGCGGCCGTCTGGCGCAGGCACGAGTAGGTGCCGCGAATGCCGTCGTTGTTGCCACCGGTGCGGTCGTAGGACGAGAACTGGCGCGTCTGCACGCCCGCGTGGTGCAGGGGCAGGAGGTCCAGGCGCCGCAGGGTGTCCCAGCCCACCGGGCCCTTGGCGGTCAACGGGGCGGCGCCGGCTCGGGGAGCCGCCGCCGTGAGCACGAGCAGGGTCGCGGCCGCGAGTACGGCGCTGGCGCGCGCACGGGCCGACGGGGAGCCTGGGATTAGAATGCCGAGCACGGTGGCGATGCGAGGCCCATGGGGCATGCGGCGTCGGGCCCGCTGAGCTTATGTCCAAACACTCCCAGACCGTGCCGCGGAGCGGCGACGTGGGCGCAACGACCGTCGAGCCGGGGGCGACCCCGCTGACCACGGGAAACGCCAGCACTCCTCTAACGCCCGACTCCGGGGCTCCGGCCTCTCGGTCGCGCGGCGCCTTCGCCGCCTTCGCCGCCGGCCTCCTGCGCGCCATGCGCCCCAAGCAGTGGGTCAAGAACGTGCTCGTCGTCGCGGCGCCCGGAGCGGCCGGCGTGCTCACCCAGGCCGACACCGCGGGCCGCGTGGCGATGGCCTTCGTGGCGTTCTGCCTGATCTCCAGCGCGACTTATCTGTTCAACGACGTGGGCGACGTCGAGGCCGACAGCCGCCACCCGGTCAAGCGCACGCGTCCGATCGCCGCGGGCGTGGTCAGCGTGCCCGTCGCCGTGGTCACCGCGGTGGCGCTGGTGATAGGGGGCCTCGTTCTCGCCGCGCTGGTGCGCCCCGGCTTCGCCGCGCTGCTGGCCGGCTACTTCGCCCTGATGATCGCCTACACCGTCTGGCTCAAGCACATGGCGGTCTTCGACATCGCGGTGGTGGCCTCGGGCTTCATCGTCCGCGCCGTGGCCGGCGGCCTGGCGGTCGACGTGCCGATCTCGCGCTGGTTCCTCATCGTCACCTCGTTCGGCTCGCTGTTCATCGTCGCGGGCAAGCGCTACAGCGAGCACGTGACGATGGGCGCCGAGCGCGAGACCGTGCGCGCGACGTTGGCGGCCTACTCCTCTTCCTACCTGCGCTACGTCTACACGATGGCCTCGGCCGTGACCCTCCTGGGCTACTGCCTGTGGGCCTTCGAGCAGTCGCGCCTGGAGGGTCCGATCCCGTGGTTCGAGCTGTCGATCGTCCCCTTTGCCATGGGCATCCTGCGCTACGCCCTGCTGCTCGAGGAGGGCCACGGCGGGGCGCCCGAGGAGATCGTGCTCTCCGATCGCCCGCTCCAGGTCCTGGGGCTGATCTGGTTGGTCATCTGGGGCGCCGGTGTCACCGTCGTCCACTGAGGCGGCGACGCCGGCAGCGGCGACGGTGGCCCCGGCGACGCCTCCTCGCAGCGCCCCCCTCGCGCGGGCACCGGACGCCGCCGACGGGTCCGCCGGAACCCCCGAGGCCGCGGGCTATCTGCGGCTGCTCTGCGGCTGGGGACTGACCGCACCGACCCGCGCGCGCGTCGCGCGACCCGGCGAGCGCGCCGAGGTCGAAGACGTGCTGCGTGAATCCGGGCCGCGCGGGGTCATCGCCCGCGGCCTGGGCCGCGCCTACGGTGACGCCGCCCAGAACGCGGGGGGCACGGTGATCGACATGCGCGGTCTCGACGCCGTGCGCGACATCGACCTCGCCGGCGGCCGGGTCACCGTGGAGGCCGGCGTGTCCCTGGACCGGCTGATCTCCCTGACGCTTCCCCTGGGCTGGTTCCCGGACGTGGTGCCCGGAACCCGGTTCGTCACCGTCGGCGGGGCCGTCGCCTCCGACATCCACGGCAAGAACCACCACCACCACGGCGCCTTCGGCGACCACGTCGACTCGCTCGAGCTGCTCACGCCGCGTGGGGAGCGCATCGTGTGCGCCCGCGACCAGGAGCCCGATGTGTTCGACGCCACCACCGGCGGCATGGGGCTCACGGGCATCGTGCTGGCGGCCACGCTGCGCCTCTCCCGGGTCCGGACATCGTGGATGCGCGTCGACACCGAGCGGGCGGCCAACCTCGACGATGTGCTCGCCCGCCTGGACGCGGGCGACGACCGCTACCGCTACTCGGTCGCGTGGATCGACTGCCTGGCCCGCGGTCGCCGGCTCGGGCGCTCGGTGCTGATGCGCGGCGACCACGCGACGCTCGACGACCTGCCCCCCGAGCGGCGCGAGGCCGCGCTGAGCCCCCCGCGCCCGCCGCGGCTGGCTGCCCCGCCCTGGGTGCCCGGCGGCCTGCTGCGCCGCAGCACGGTCGCCGCCTTCAACGAGGCCTACTTCCGTCGCGCGCCCCGCATGCGGCGCGACCACCTCGAGCCGTTGCATTCGTTCTTCTTCCCCCTCGACGCCGTGCGCGACTGGAACCGCATGTATGGGCCGCGAGGCTTCCTCCAGTACCAGATGGTCGTGCCCTTCGGTCGGGAGGACGCCCTCCGGGCCGCCGTCGAGCGCCTCAGCGGCGCGCGCTGCGCCTCCTTCCTCGCCGTGCTCAAGCGCCTTGGTCCCGAGCGCGGGCTGATCTCGTTCCCCATGCCGGGGTGGACGCTGGCCCTCGACGTCCCCGCCGCCGCGCCGGGCCTCGAGCCCCTGCTGGACGGGCTCGACGAGCTGGTGGCGGAGGCGGGCGGGCGCGTCTACCTCTCCAAGGACTCGCGGGTGCGCCCCGAGCTCGTGCGGGCCATGTACCCGCGCCTGGACGAGTGGAACGAGATCCGGGCGCGGCTCGATCCCGACGGCCGCATGCGTTCGGACCTCGCCCGCCGCCTCGGCCTGACCGACGCCCACTCGCAGGCCGGGTCGGTGCGATGAAGGACGCCCTGGGCGCGGTCCAGAGCGTCCTGGTCCTCGGCGGCGGGTCGGACATCGCGCAGGCCACCGTGCGGGCCCTGGTCGCTGGCCGGGCGCGACGCGTCGTCCTCGCCGCGCGGGACCCCGCGGGCCTCGAGGCAGCATGCGGCGACCTGCGACGCTTGGGAGCCGACCACGTCGAGGCCGTGGCCTTCGACGCCGACGACGTGGAGTCCCATGAGAGGGTCGTCGGTGGGCTGTTCGAGCGGCTGGGCGACGTCGACGTCGTACTGGTTGCCTTTGGAGTGCTGGGAGAGCAGGAACGCAGCCTCCATGACCCCGCGGCGGCGCGCGCGGTGCTCCAGACCAACTTCGTCGGCGCCGCCTCGGTGATGCTGCCGGTGGCCGAGCGCCTGCGCGCGCAGGGCCACGGCTCGCTGGTCGTGCTCTCCAGCGTCGCCGCCGAGCGCGGCCGGCGCTCGAACTTCGTCTACGGCGCCTCCAAGGCGGGCATCGACGCCTTCGCCCAAGGCTTGGGCGACGAGCTGGCGCCCGACGGCATCCAGGTCATGGTCGTCCGCCCCGGCCAGGTGCGCACGAAGATGACCGCAGGGATGGAGGAGGCGCCGTTCACGACCACCGCCGACAAGGTGGCCGAGGCGATCGTCGGCGGCCTACGGCGCGGCTCGCACACGGTCTGGGCGCCGCCGGTCCTTCGGCTGGTGTTCGGGGTCCTGCGCCACCTGCCCCGGCCGCTGTTCCGGCGGCTAGACCTGTAGAGCAGCTACCCGTCCGGGCGGCTCGCTGCGCCGTCAGCTCCGTCGTGCGCGCTCCAGCGCGGCGCCCCACAGGATGTCGTGCTCGGAGGCCGTCACCCGGGCGAGGCCGAAGTGGCGCATGACCTCGAGCAGGATGACGATCCCGGGCACGATCACGCCCGAACGGTCGGGATGCAGGCCGGTGACCTCCCGCCGCTCGTCGAGGGGCATGGCGGTTAGGCGCTCGAGCAGCGCCTCGAGCGTGTCGAGCGAGAGGACGTGGCCCTCGACCCGGGCCGGGTCGTAGGGGTCGAGGCGGAGATCGATCGCCGCGCACGAGGTGGGGGTCCCGGCCACGGCGATCGCCTCGGCGGCCGACTCGCGCACGCCCTCAGGCACGCCGCGATCGATCAGTCCCCGCACGTCGTCGGCCACCGCGCGCAGCTCCTCGGCGGCCGGCGGGTCGCCGTGGAGGTGGCGCTCGCTCTGGCGCACCACCCCCGCCTGGGTGGAGACGTGGAAGGACACCCGTCCCCCGGAGCCGACCACCAGCTCGGTCGATCCCCCGCCGATGTCGACGACGAGCAGCGCGGTGTCGTCGTCACGCTCGCGCTGGGCCGTGGCCCCGGCGAAGGTGAGCTGGGCCTCGGTGTCGCCGTCGATCGTGCGGGCGTCGAAGCCGTAGCGGTCATGGACCTGCTCGGCGAACTCGTGGCCGTTGGCCGCGTCGCGCACCGCGCTGGTCAGCACGCCGGTGGTCGCGTCGCAGTCGAGGCGGTCGAGCTCCTCGCGGTAGCCGTTGAGCACCTCGAAGACGCGGTCGATCGCTGCGTCGTCGAGCCGGCCCGAGGCGTCGACGCCCTGGCCCAGCCGTGTGACCGTACTGCGGCGCTCGATCTCCTCGACGCGCCCATCGTCCACGTCGGCGACCAGCAGCCGGGTCGAGTTGGTCCCGATGTCGACGACGCCGACGCGCACGCCGCCCGATCCTAGGCGCCGCCCGGCGGCTCGATGGCGTGGGGCATCGGCTCGCCGGCCAGCCCGGCCAGCAGGTTGTCCACCGCCAGGTCGGCCATCCGTTCGCGGGTGGCGTGCGTCGCCGAGCCGACGTGGGGGAGGACGATCAGGTTTGGCGCCCCGAGCAGCGGGTCGTCCGGCGGGAGCGGCTCGGGGTCGGTGACGTCGAGCGCCGCTCCGGCGATCCAGCCCTCCCGCAGCGCGCGCCCGAGGGCCGCCTGGTCGACCACGGGCCCGCGCGCGGTGTTGACCAGGAAGGCGGTCCCCTTCATCTGTCGCAGGGCGGCTTCGTCGATGAGATGTCGGGTCTGCGCGGTCAGCGGAGCGTGCAGCGAGACGAAGTCGCTGCGCTCGAGCAGCTCGGCCAAGGGGATCCCCCCGGCTCGCCCGGTGTGGAGGACCTCCATTCCGAAGCCGTCGGCGCGGCGCGCCACCGACCGGCCGATCCGTCCCAGCCCGACGATCCCCAGGGTTGCTCCGTGGACGTCGCGTCCCAGGAACCACCCGGGCTCCCACGGCTGCCACTCGCCGTCCCTCACCACGGCCATGCCCTCCGGCAGGCGCCGAGCGACGGCAAGGATCAGCGCGAAGGCCAGGTCGGCCGTGCTCTCGGTGAGGACGTCGGGGGTGTAGCCGACAGGGATGCCGCGGGCGGCGGCCGCCGCGAGGTCGACGTTGTCGGACCCGACCGCGTAGTTGGAGATCGCCCGCAGGTGCGGGCAGGCGGCGAGCAGGCCGGTGTCGATGCGGTCGGTGAGCATGCACAGCAGGCCCTCGGCCTCGCGCGCGTGCGCGAGCAGCTCGTCGGGCGGGGGAGGGAGCCGTTGGGGCCACAGGTCGACGTCGTGCACGGCGGCCAGGCGGTCGAGCGCGTCGCCGGGCAAGGAGCGGGTGACGAAGCAGGGGGCCATCGGGCGGGATTGTCGCGGGTGGCCGGGGGATCCGTCCGTGCCGTGGTCGAGGATCGCCCCCCGGTGGCGACGTCGAAGCGCACGGGTAGGGAGAGGGGCTCCTTCGCCCACGCACGTGGTGACGACCTGGCGTGGCGCGCCGCGGCGGTGGTCGGGACGGGGCTGGGGCTCGCCGCGGTGGCTGTGCTGTTCCATCCCCCGGCACCGGTCGTGATCGTGGCGGGACTGCTGAGCCTCGGGGCGTGCGTGGTCGGCCCGGAACAGGTGGAGGGACTGCCTGACCGCTGGCGGGGGCGCCGTGGGAGCGCCCCTTCGTCCGCCGGGGAGGCACGCTCCTCGGCGGCGGCCGCCTTCGACCCGGCCCAGACCCCCCCTCCGTCCGACGACCTCTCGGCCGAGGGTGCGAGCTCGAGGGCAACGGGGATCGCCAGGCCGCCGAGGCGACCTCGCCGGCGCCGCCGAGGCCTACCGCCAGGCGCGCACCGCCGACGACCCCGCCGCGGAATCCGCCGCCCTCCTCCTGCGCTGGCTCGAGCGCCGCCGCCGCTCAGCGGCTTGACCCCTCGGCCTGCGGCTCGACCGAGGCCTTGGCCTCCCCGCCCCGATTTGCTATCAATAACCACACGCCGCGGGGTGGAGCAGTCTGGTAGCTCGTCGGGCTCATAACCCGAAGGTCGCGGGTTCGAATCCCGCCCCCGCTATGAACGGAAGGCCCTGCAAAACAGGGCCTTCCGCTGTTAAGGGCGAGGCATGAGCCGGCCACTTCCTCCCGAGAATTCCTCCCAGAACATGCTGGGCGTCACGACCGCCGAACTCGCCCGGTCTGCGTCGATCAGCGTGCTTGCCGGCCTGCCAACGAGGCCGACCGAGAAGGAACGCAGGAAGCTCCTTCGACGAGCTCCCCAGCCACGCACCATCACCGCCGACCGCGGAACAGCGCCGCCGAGCACGCGAGATCCTCGACCGCTCTCTCCGCGAACCGCCACGGCCCCCAACGCCCGAACCGCCCGGACGCGACCTCGACACCGGCATGGACTTCGGAATGTGACGACAGGAGCGAGAAGATGACGACCACACCCGCCCCCCAGGTGACCGACGTTCACCCGACTTCAGGAACCACTGCTGACCCCCGCGGACGCGGCCGGCTTACTCATGGTCCGCACGAGCTGGATCTACGAGGCAGTCCGTGACGGGCGCTTTGCTTACGTTCGCGTCGGCCGGCATATCCGGTTCCTCCGTGGCGACCTTGAGCGCTTTGTCGGTGAGCAGCACGAAGCAGCACGGGGGGCCTGAGCGGCGAACTTCCCCCAACCACAGATCACAGGTCGCCGTCTCGCCACTCTTTGTCCCTGCGGCGGCTCTCGATGTTGAACCTCAAGTTCTCGAGGGCTCGTTTGATGGGGCCCCCCACCCTCACCGCAATAGGTCACGTCATGCAGCTCGTACATGAAGTCGTCATCGTCACCGAAGCGGCCGCGTTCGTAGAGGGCGACCTCCCGGTAGGCCTTGCGGCGGATCAAGGAGTAGGCGACGTAGAAGCGGGGAGACTGGTAGCCCGGATCGGGTTCCCAGTCGATGAACGCGATGCGCTCGTA
>JBBPZM010000075.1:0-20740 GCA_038199035.1 Solirubrobacterales bacterium
CTCGACCACCTCCCACAGCTCATCACGCGTCTGCCAGAGCGATCGCGCCACCACGACCTCCTCGCCGGGTTATGTCTCCCCGACCACATTCGCCGCCCCGTCACCAAGCCCTTCCCCAGAGGTATTGAGACAGCTTCTAAGCGCGGGAATGATGCGCCGCGTCGAGGCCGGAGACGATCCCGACGCACTGCCGTACAACGGGATATTTCGACCCTTCAAGTGAGGGGCGCCCCCTAGGCGTCCTGACGGCGCGCTCAGGAGTCCACAGGGGCTATTCGACACTCTCATGACGGTTATTTGGGGGGCCGCCCGGGAGGTCGCTCGGTGCGCCTATCTGACGATCAGGGTGCCCTTCATGCCGGCCTTTTCGTGGCCGTCTACCGGGCAGTAGAACGAGTACTTGCCCGGCTTGAGCGTTGCGGTCACGGTTGCGGCCTGCCCGCCTGTGACCTGCTTTTGAGGGGAGTCCTCGTCGACGCCGTTGCCCTCGACGGCGATGCTGTGAGGCACGCTGGAGGGGTTGGTCATCTTGATCGTGACCTTGCCTGCCTTGGCCTGCAGGGTCGTGGTCGTGAACTTGAGCGCCCCGCTGGGATCGGCCTGGAGCCTGACCGCTCCGCTCGGGGAGCCCGCGCTGGCGTTTGGAGTCGTCGCGGGCGCCGCGGTCTTAGCGGGGGCGCTGTTTCCACTGCCGCTCGTCGTGGCAGACGAGCTCGAGTTCTGAGAGCCACACCCGGCCGCCACCATGGCAGCGCTAAGCCCGGCGAGCAGTACGGCGCAGCGGGGAAAGGTCATTCGGTTGGCCTCCTGAGCGTCAAGTGGGTCGACTCTGAACTGGACGACCGCTTATAGGCCAAGACGCCCGGGCACTCCCGATCCTTCCAGCTGATTTCGCTGGCACGAAGATCGCTCCTCCGGTCCCCTCAAGGCGCGGATGCTTCGTGACGTTCTTTGTTTTGACCGCCGCGCGGTCGGCGTGCTAGTTCGGTGCGGGGACCAGACCGGTGGGGGTGTTGCGCTCGAGGGCGGACCAGCCGGTGTCGTGTTGGCGTTCGTCGGCTTCGGCTTTGGCTCCGCCTCGTATCCCGAAGAGGCGCTTGGCGAGAAGCAGGTAGACGACGATCGCGAGGTTGATGATCAGGGTGAAAATCTTGAGCGGCGAGAGGCGTTGGGTTAGCTCGTAGATCTCTAGGGGGAGCAGGGCGCTCGTGGCGATCAGGGTGAGGTATTCCGCCCAGCGTCTTTGAAGCCACAGTCCGACTGCCTCGGGCCCTTCGAGCAGGGCGTAGGCGGCGACGAGGACGCCGACCTTGATCAGGGTTCCCTCTTGGATCGAGAGCAGCCGTTGCAGTGCGTTGATGGGTGCGTGTTGGCTGTTGCGCGCGGGGCCGCCAAGGCCGCCTTGGATGTCGGTGAGGACCCGGTAGAGGGGGGCGTGCAGGCGCAACTGGTTAGTCGAGGAGGCGCCGGATCTACGAGCCCGGCTGGCGCTTCAAAGCCCATCCGGGCCTATCTAGCCGAAGACCACCCGCTCTTCGTAAGGGCCTTCGGTGGGTGTTTGCCGACCATGACGAGCTTGAGCTAGTCGGCGTGGTCGTCCATGCGGGGGGAGGCTAGGCGAGCGGAGGACGGTGATCGGACTATCGCGCAGCATCGCGCTCACGTAGGCGGGCCGGTGCAGGTACTCCTCTCTACGGAGCGGCGATGGAATCGAACCATCCAAGCGCCGGGTTGCGACGCCCTGCCGGTTTTGAAGACCGGATGGGCCACCAGACCCCTGCCGCTCCAGGGCGCAATCTAGGGCCACGTGCCGGCGCCGGGGGCCGCGTGGGCCACCCGACGCCGGCTGGCTGCCGACTCTCAGCTGCCGGACGAGGACGAAGCCGACTGCGGGATGCTGCAGTTGGGCGCGGTCACGCTGCCCGAGCTGCTCTGGGACGGTAGGACCACGTTCTGGGCGCCGCCTCCCCCGGAGCCGCCGCTGCTGGCCGGCGCCGTACCGGTGCACGGCGGGACCACCACGGTGCCCACGTTGCTGCCCTTGGGCAGCACCACCTGACCGACGCCGGTCTGGTTGGTCGCCGCCTGGCTCTGGCCGGCCACGCCGGGGGTCAGCGTGAGGGTGTTGGGCCCGGGGCCTCCCTGCGGGGCGCCGCCGCCGCCCGACGAGCTGCTGCTCGAGGAGCTGCCGGCCGGCTGACCGGTCGTGCAGGGCGAGATCAGCACGGTGTGGATGCCGCTGCCCTTGGGCAGGACGACGCGGTTGGCATCCTGGGCGGTCGGCTGGGCCCCGCTGGGCAGGACGGTCGTGCTGGTCGGCGCGGTGCTCGCGCCCTGGCTGGCGCTGGAGCTGGTCCCCGTTCCCTCCGGGCACGGAGGCACGACGAGCGTCACCTGTCGGTTGTCGGTGGGCAGGAGGACCTGACGAGTCCCCGGCTGCGCCGAGGCGACCGCGGCCGCCGAGCTGCCGCTGCTCGAGCTCGAGCTGCCCCCGCCGCCGCATGCGGCCAGGAAGATCGACAGCACGGCCCCCGCTGCGGTCACGGCCAGCGCGAGCCGCGACGGCGCCGCCCTCCGGCGCTCGACTGCCCGGCGCCGTCTCGCGCCGTCCGGCTCGTCCGAATCGATCTTGCCCACTTGGTCTGCCTCCCTCGGTTTGGATGGATGCGATGCTCGAGCGCTCGGCTCAGTGTTCGCTTTGCTCGCTCTGGCCCCTGTCGCGGGACTCGTCCTGCCCGTCGCCCTCGCTCGAGCGCGAGGAGTGGTCGCGGCTCGCGGAGCTCGACCGCTCCCGGTCGCCCGCGTCGTCGCCCTGGCCCGAGGCCTGCGGCTCGCCGCGGTCCTTGTCTTCGTCGGACTCGTCGTCGCGCTTGTCATCGTCGTCCGACTTGCCGTCTCCCTCGTCTTCGCCGGACGACTCGGGCTTGGACTCCTCGCTCTCCTCGGAGTCGTCGTCCTCGCGCTCGGCCTCGCCCTCCTCCTTGACGGCGGTGAAGGCGTCGCTGTCGGTGTAGATCCGCAGGCGGCTCACCTCGTCGCCATCGAACTCGAAGACCAGGGTGGCCGGCACGTCCAGTGGCCCGTCGTCGCCCTCTCCGACGAACTTGCCGAGCGTCACCACCCACTCCTCGTCGGGCGCCTCGAGGTAGTGATCGGGGTGGAAGCCGAACGACGGATAGGTCCGTGCGACCGCGCTCACGAATCGCTCGCGCACCGCGTCCTGGCCCTGGTGGGTGCCCGCTCCGGGGAACTTCTCCCCCTCGGGCGCGACCCACTCCACCTCCTGCGAGAAGACCGCGAAGAACCCGTCCTGGTCGCCCTCGCCGAACGCCCGCAGCGACGAGCGCACGGCGGCGACCCGACCCTCGGCCGCCTCTGCCCCCTGCGGTTCGTCGCTCCCTCCGCCGACGGCCTCCTTGGCGCGCTCCACCGCGCCGCTGAGCCTGTCCCCGATTCCCGGCTTGTCCTCGTCCACGGCCGTTCTCCTCCCGCTGGCTTTGTTCCAGGCGACATTCCCCGACCGATCGTCTCCCAATCGGTCGCTGGAGGCAACCGTTCCACGCGGGCGTGAAAACGCAGTGGCGACCCTGCCGGTGCTGCCGAGCGGGCCCGGGTGCATCCGCTACCGTGAGCCCATGGCTCCCCTGATCTGGCAGCGACGGCCGGACGGGTTGCGTGCACCAGCCCTCGTCTGCGCGTTCAGCGGATGGAACGACGCCGCCGACGCCGCCAGCACGGCGCTGCGGTTCGTCGGCTCGGCGCTCAGCGCCGAGCGCTTCGCCTCGATCGACGCCGAGGACTTCTTCGACTTCCAGGCCACCCGTCCCAAGATCCAGATGACCGAGGGTCGCAGCCGCGAGGTCATCTGGCCCGAGGTCGAGATCTACGAGGCGCGCGTTCCCCGCGCGCCGCGCGACCTCGTGCTGCTGGCCGGGGCCGAGCCGTCGATGCGCTGGCGCGGCTTCTGCTCGCTCATCGTCGAGCTGGCCGAGGCGCTCGGCGTGCAGATGGTGGTGACGCTGGGCTCGCTGCTGGCCGACGTCCCGCACACGCGTCCGGTGTCGATCACCGGGCTGGCGTCCGACGGCGGGCTCGTCGACCGGCTAGGGCTCCAGGCCTCAAACTACGAGGGGCCGACGGGGATCGTCGGCGTGCTCCACTCCACTTGCGCGGAGGCCGGCATGCCCTCGGCCAGCCTGTGGGCCGCCGTGCCCCACTACGTCGCGGCCGCGCCGAACCCCAAGGCCGCGCTCGCCCTGGTGCGCAAGCTGGAGGGCCTGGTCGGCGTCTCGGTCGACGCGACCGAGCTCGAGACCGCTGCTAGCGACTACGAGCGCCAGGTCACCGCTGCGGTGCAGAGCGATCCCGACGTGCAGGCCTTCGTCGAGCGCCTCGAGCAGGCCGCCGAGGAGAGCCCGGACCTCGATCCCACCCAGGTGCCCTCGGGCGACAAGATCGCCCGCGAGTTCCAGCGCTTCCTGCGCCAGCGCGGCGACGACGAGCCGTCGTAGCGGCGGGCGCTCACTTCTCGGCGGCCGGGCAGATCAGCCTGAAGTCGCACGACGAGCAGGCGGCGTAGGACGGCGTCGGCTCGAAGCCCTGCCCGAGGATTCCCGCTCCCACCTCCATCACGGTCTCCGTGATCCACTCGCGGTCGGCCTCGTCGCGCCGCACCGGGACCTTGGCGTCGTCGAGGACGTAGTAGTAGGCCTGCGCCGCGGTCTCGAGCTCCCACGCCTCGCGCGCGCCCACCGCGTAGAGCGAGAGCTGGACGTCCTCGCGCAGCTGGGCCGCGCTCTTCGGGCGCCCCGTCTTGTAGTCGATGAGCTCGTAGCCGCCGTCGGGTAGGCGGTCCACGCGGTCCACCCGCCCTCGCAGCAGGTGCGGCCCGAGCTTGAAGGCGAACGAGCGCTCGAACCACACGGGCTCCCCCTCCTCGCCCTGGAAGCGGTCGTGGTAGCGGCGCAGCGCGGCCGCGGCCTTCTCGCGCAGCTGGCGCTCGGGCTCGGATGACCCGAAGCCACCGCGGCGCCAGCCGGCGTCCAGCAGCCCGAGCAGCTCAGCCAGCGACTGGGCGCCGCCGGCCAGGTGGAAGCGCTCGAGCACCTGGTGGATGAGGATCCCGAAGCGCTGGTGGATCGTCGGCTCCTGGGGGATGCGGAAGACCCGGGCGAACTTGTAGCGCAGGGGACAGACCCGGTAGGTCTCGACATCGGAGGCCGAGAGCAGCAAGCCGTCGCCTCGACGCGGCAGGAAGGGCTCCAGCGAGGGCTCCTCGCGAGCCGCCACGGCGAGCGCCCGGCGCCGCTCGCCCCGCTCGGCGTCGAGCAGGTAGTCGTCGAGGGCCGAGGTCTGGAGGATCTCGCGCTGCTCGGCCGTCACCGCCCGGGCCAGGCGCGCGTTGAGCTCGGGCAGCGCCTCGCGCACCGACTGGCCCGCCGGGCGCTCGAGCAGGGCGGCGAGCTTGACCAGCTCGACGTAGCGCCCGATCGCGTGTGAGACGTCGAGGTCGGTGTCGAAGCGCAGCTCCGACAGGCGCGAGCCCGTCCGGGCGACGGTGTCCAGCAGCTCGTCGCGCAGGATCCGAAACGTCGACTGGAGGGTCTCGGCCGGCCCGAACAGCTCCTCCTCGCGCTCCTCCCATTCGAGCCCGAGGGCGGCTCGGGCCTCCTCGACGAAGGGCGAGGGCGCACGCTCGGACCCGTCCGGGCCGCGCTGGGCGTAGGAGAGGACCAGTCGCCGGCGCGCGCGGGTCATGGCGACGTGGAGCAGGCGGCGCATCCGGGCGACGTGCGCCTCCGCCGCGCCGCCGGATGCCGGCTCCGCCAGCAGCTCGGCGGGAACGGGGTCCAGCGCCTCGCGCCGCGGCCCCGGTACGCGGCTGGACTGGAGGCCGAGGACGTAGACGTGGTCGAACTCCAGCCCCTTGGCCGATCGCATGGCCATCACCTGGACCGCGCGCGGCTCCGTCTCGGCCACCGCCTCCTCCTCGCGCAGCCCGGCCTCGGCCACCGCCCCGATGTAGCGGGCGAACTCGCGCGGGGTGGCCTGCGGCGAGCGCCGCCCGTACGCCGCCGCCAGCTGGCCGAACTTGGCCAGGTTCACCAGCCGCTCGACCACGTCGGCCTGGGCGGCGAAGAGCTGCTGGCGGCGCAGGCCCAGGCGCTCGATGAGGCGATGGACGAAGAGGTCGGGCCGCGTGGTGTCCAGCGACGCCGAGGTCGAGCGATAGAGCTTCAGGAAGGTGAGGATGCGCTCGCGCGCCTCCGGCGGTATTTGCGGCGACTCCGTGGCCGCCACCAGGCCCGAGACCATGTCGAGCTTGCGGCGACGGGCGATCTGGGTGCAGCGCGCGAGGTCGATGGAGCGCAGCTCGACCGGCGGGCGCGCCAGCGCCCGGACCACCGCGCCCGCGTCACCGGGGTCGGCCAGCAGCCGCAGCCAGGCCAGCACGTCGCGGATCTCGGCCCGCTCGAAGAACGCGGCCGCGCCGACGATGCGGTGGGGCACGGCCCGCTCCTCGAGCGCGACCGCAACCTGCTGACCCTCCCGCCGCAGCGAGCGCACGAGCACGCACACCGATTCGGGCGCCACCGCCTCTTGGGCGAGCAGCCGCTCGACGTCGGCCGCCACCCCCTGGGCCTCGGCGCGCTCGTTGGCGCAGCGCCAGAGGCGCACCTCCCCGCCCGGCTCGCCGCGAAGCGGCCGGGCGAGGCGCTCGGGAATGGGCTCGACCACCGCCGTGGCCGCGTCGAGGATGCGCTGCCCGCAGCGCGACGAGCGCTCGAGCCCCACCGCGCAGAAGCCGGGGTGGTCGCGATGACGAGCGCGGAAGCCGTCGAGCCGGCGGGTCGAGGCGCCGCGCGGCCCTTGGATGGCCTGGTCATCGTCGCCCGCCACGGCGACGTTCGTCCGCCCTCCGGCCAGCAGGCCCAGCACCGCGTCCTGGGCTCGGCTGACGTCCTGGAAGTCGTCGACGAGGACGTGCTCGAACCGCTCGGCCATACGGTCGCGCACGGTCCGCGAGCGCTCGAGCAGGCGGTGAGCCCGCAGCACGAGGTCGCCGAAGTCCAGCGCGCCGGCCTCGGCGAGCATGCGCTCATGCGCGGCGTAGACGTCGGCGAACTCGCGCTCGCGCTCGGCCCGCTCGCCGTCGGGTAGCTCCCGCGCCCAGGCGGCGTAGCGCTGCGCGGTCACCAGCTCCTCCTTGAGCCGGTCGATGCGCTCGATGAACGACGCCAGCAGCGCGGCCGGATTGCCCTCGAGGTCGTGGCGCCGCAGGGCGAGCTCGTCGATGCGCTCGAGCATCACGGCGAGGCGATCGGGGGGGCCCACGGGCTCGGTGAACGGGTCGAGCCCGGCGGCGGCCGCCTCCTCGCGCAGCAGGCCCGCGCACAGCCCCTGGAAGGTCGAGACCGCAAGCTGCTCGTAGGGGCGGTCCACCGTGGCCTCCACCCGCGCCCGGAGCGCGTCGGCGGCGGGGGGAGAGAAGGCCAGGGCGAGGATGCCCTCGGGCGCCACCCCACGAGCGACCAGCCATTCGAAGCGCGAGACCAGCGTGCTCGTCTTTCCGCTGCCCGCTCCACCGACGACGAGCAGGGGCCCGCCGAGATGGGTGAGGGCCTCGACCTGAGCGGGCGTGAGGCCGTCCTGCGGCGCGGGCACGAACCTAGGATATTGGCCTCATGGCCCTCGCCCACCAGGCCGCTGCGCCGGCCGGCGAGCCCGACTGGCTCGGCCTGTGCCGGCAGGCCGCCGAGCGCCTGGGCCAGGTCCTCGCGGACCTCCCCACGACCCGCGAGCGAGCGGTCGAGGCGGGCCACGGCGAGGGAGGCGACCGCTCACTCGTCATCGACCGTGCCGCCGAGGAGGGGGTCTTCTCGCTGCTCGAGCAACTTCATCGCGACGGTCACCGCTTCCACGCGGTGTCCGAGGAGCGCGGGGAGGTTGACTACGGAGACCCCACCGTCCGCGTGGTCATCGACCCCATCGACGGCTCGCTCAACGCCAAGCGGGCGCTTCCCCACCACGCCATCTCCATCGCGGTCGCCGACGGTCCGACGATGACCGACGTCTCCTTCGCCTACGTCTACGACTACGGTCCCGGTGAGGAGTGGGTGGCCCGGCGCGGCGAGGGCGCTTTCCTCGACGGGGTCGTGCTCGATCCACAACTCGGCGAGCGCCGCAACCGCGAGGGCCGTCTGGAGATGGTCGGGATCGAGTCGGCCGACCCTCGTTGGGTGGCGGAGTCGCTGGACGGGCTGCTGGAGCGCACTCATCGGCTGAGGGCGCTTGGCTCGATCGCCGTCTCGCTGTGCCAGGTTGCCGGCGCACGGATGGACGCGATGCTCTCGCTCAGGCGCTGCCGGTCCTTCGACGCCGCGGCCGGCCAGCTGATCGTGCGCGAGGCGGGAGGACAGGTGGCCTTCCCGGCCTACGACGACCCGCTGGGCGCCCCGCTGGATCTGGTCCCTCGGTCCCCGGTGGTGGCCACCCGCAGCCAGCGGGCGCTGGACGAGCTGGTCGGCGTGCCGCGGCCCTGAGCCTCCTGACCGGGGAGGCCGACGAGCCCGGTCAGTCATCATGGGTTCCCATGATCGACTGGAGCGTCGCCTCCCAGCTCGCCGGCTTCATCTCCGGTGACGCCGGCCACCGGCCCCGGCCCGCGCTCGACGAGGCGGTCACCCAAAGCCAGGAGCTGGTCCGTGGGTACACCGGCCTGGATCCCGTGGGCCAGCTTCCCTCGCCCGAGCTGCTCGATCGCTCGGCCTGGGTCGAGGCGAACCTGCGCTCCCTGCGACCGCTGCTCGAGCCCCTCACCGATCGGCTGGGCGGCGCGGCGGGCCCCATGGCCCCGGTGCTGCGCTCGGCGGCCGGCATGGCCATGGCCGCCGAGATCGGGGTGCTGATGGGCTACGTCTCGCGGCGCGTGCTGGGTCAGTACGAGCTGGTCATCCTGGACGCCCAGGCGCCGCCGCGGCTGCTCTTCGTCGGCCCCAACCTCGACGAGGCGGCGCATAGCATGCGCGTCGCGGACGACGAGCTGCTGCGCTGGGTGGCGCTGCACGAGGTGACCCACGCCCTCCAGTTCGCGGGCGTCCCCTGGCTGCGCGAGCACCTGGCCGGGATGCTGAGCTCGCTGCTCGAATCGCTCGAGGTCTCGCTCGACCCGGCGCGCCTGATGCGGCTGCCCTCTCGCCGGGACCTGCGCGCGTTCGCCGACGCTGTGGCCGGGGGAGACCTGCTCACCCTGGTCGTCCGGCCCGAGCAGAGGTCGGTGATCGACCGCGTGCAGGCCACGATGGCGGTGCTCGAGGGGCACGCCGAGCACGTGATGGACGCGGTGGGGGCCCAGCTCTTGCCGTCGCTTCCGCAGCTGCGGGAGGCGATGACCCGCCGGCGCGCCACCCAATCGCCGGTCTCCCGGCTCCTCGGTCGGCTGCTCGGGATGGAGATGAAGCTGCGCCAGTACGAGGAGGGAAAGCGCTTCTGCGACGGTGTCGTCGAGAGGGGCGGGGTCGAGGCGCTCAACCGCGTCTGGAGCTCTCCGGATGCCCTTCCCACTCCCGAGGAGCTCACGGATCCGGACGGATGGATGCGCCGAACGCACGTTCCGTCTGTCACAAAGTAGGAGGCGTTTCTCCTCGGCGCCAAGCCAAGATCCAGGGCGTGGCGTAACTAACTCGCTCTGGGGTTTACAAACGTGTGTTCGCTGCTACGCTAGACCGCAGAGCGAATCGAACAGACCGTCATCCGCCGGCTTCCAAGGAGACTCACCGATGAGCCCCACCGCCCCGAACCAGCGCAGCCGCAGCACCACGGCCAAGCGCACCCGCACCACGGCCCAGAGCAACCGCTCCACCGCCCGGAGCAACCGCTCCACCGCCCGGAGCAACCGCTCCACCGCCCGGAGCAACCGCTCCACCGCCCGGAGCAACCGCTCCACCGCGCAGAGCAGCCGCTCCACCGCGGGTCAGCGCGCCGCCGCCACCCGTCGCGCCAACGCCCGCCGTCGCAGCGCCGCCGCCAAGAGGGGCGCCGCCACCCGCGAGCTCAACCAGAGCCAGCGCCACCCCGTGCAGCAGGCGCAGGAGCTGGCCGAGCGCGCCGTCCTCATCCCCGTGGGCGCCGCCCTCGTCGCCCGCGATCGCGTGGTCGACACCGTGACCGACGCGACCAAGCCCTACCGCTCCCGCGAGGCCGCTCAGCGCCAGCTCGAGCGTGACCTCAAGCGCTTCGAGCGTCGGGGCGCCACCGCGCGCAACCGGGCCGAGCGTCAGCTCAAGCGCACGCGTACGCGCGTGGAGCGCGAGCTGCGCCAGCGCCGCAACGAGGCGCAGCGGCTGCTCAAGCGCAACCGCACCCGCGTCGAGCACGACACCCGGTCGCTGCGGCGCGACGCCCGCCGCCAGGGCCGCGCGGCCCAAGAGACGGTCTCGCAGCAGGCCGGACTGGTCGGCGCTCGCGTCGACGAGGCGGTCGCCGCCGGCCAGACGGCCGTCGCCGACGTCCAGCAGCGGGTGGTCAGCACGGTCGCCTAGGCGAAGCTTCCCCCTGCCGGCCTAGGAGAGGGCCGGACCAGGGTAAGCGTGCCGGCCTCATATCCCGCCGGCACATGCAGCACCCTCTCCTCCCTCAACCGCCGGGACGCCATTCGTGGCGTCCCGGTGGTCCTTAAGCGCCACGACGGCCCCGGCTCGACACTGGCCCGGCGCTTCGGCGCGGGCGGAACCGTCGTGGCGCCTGCTGCTGCGTCCACCATCGCTCGCCTGCTCACCACCTCGCCCGTGCCGGCAACCAACCCGCCGCCTCGCTCGATCGACGGGGCCTGCGGGTGAACGAGCTCCGGGATCGGGCTCGGGGTTTGCCAGAATAGGGGTGTGCCTACTCGGGAGCAGGTGATGGAGGCGCTTCGGGTCGTGATCGATCCGGAGCTGCGGCGGTCGATCGTGGAGCTGGAGATGGTCCGGTCGATCGAGTTCGGGGAGGGTGGGGTCGTCGATGTGATGGTCTCGCTGACCACGCCGGGGTGCCCGATCCGCAACCACTTCGAGACCGCGGTGGCCCAGGCTGTGGGGCAGCTCGAGGGGGTGAGGCGGGTCAACGTGGCCTTCGACGTGCTCTCGGACACCGAGAAGGGGGCGCTCCAGCGCAAGCTGGGGCGAGCGACGCTGCCCGAGGGCGCCCTGGCCCAGGTCAGCAACGTCATCTGCGTGGCGTCGGGCAAGGGCGGCGTGGGCAAGTCCACGCTGAGCTCCAACCTGGCCGCGGCCCTGGCGGGCGAGGGCCACCGTGTTGGCGTGCTCGACGCCGACGTGTGGGGCTACTCGATCCCGCGGATGCTCGGCCTGGGCTCGGACAAGCCCAAGGTCAGCGCGGCGCGCAAGCTCCTGCCCCGCGACGCCCACGGCATCCAGGTCATGTCGATCGGCTTCTTCCTCGACGAGGACGCCGCGGTGGTCTGGCGCGGGCCCATGCTCCACAAGGCGCTCCAGCAGTTCCTCGAGGACGTCGACTGGGGGCAGCTGGACTACCTCATCGTCGATCTGCCGCCGGGCACCGGTGACGTATCGATGACCCTCGCCCAGCTCCTGCCCCAGTCGCGCTTCGTCCTGGTCACGACGCCGCAGCCGGCGGCGCAGCGGGTGGCCCGGCGCGCCGCCCAGCTCGCGCTCAAGTACGACCTCGAGATCGCCGGCGTGATCGAGAACATGGCCGGCTTCGTCACCCCGGGAGGCGAGCGCTTCACGATCTTCGGCGAGGGCGGCGGCCAGCTGCTGGCCGACGAGCTCGACGTGCCGCTGCTGGCCAAGGTGCCCCTCACGATGCCGCTGCGCGAGCGCGCCGACGAGGGCAGCCCGCTGGTCTTCACCGATCCCGACGACCCGGCGGCCCAGGCGATTCACCACGCCGCCCGGGGCATCATCGCCGCCACGCCGGTCGAGCTTCCGGTCATGCAGGCGCCGTCTCCCGCTGCTGCTCCCGAGCCGGCTGGGATGACGCTGCCGATGGCCTGAGGCGCCGGTCGCCGTGTCCAGGGCCGGCTCTCAGGACGGGGCGCCAAGCCGGCCAGACCCCTCCTCCGAGCCGGTCTTCTACTTCGACCTCGGCTCGCCCTACGCCTACCTCGCCGCCGAGCGCATCGGCACGCTCATCCCGGGCGCTCGCTGGCAGCCGATCCTCCTCGGCGGCCTCTTCAGGGCCAACGGCCGCCGCTCGTGGGCGGTCGACGAGCCCGATAAGCGCCGCCGCGGCATGACCGAGGTCGAGCGCCGCGCGCACGAGCGCGGGCTGGCGCCGTTGCGCTGGCCCGACCCGTGGCCCGGCGACGGGCTGCTGGCGATGCGCGCGGCAACCTACGCCCAGCGGCGCGAACGCGGTCGGGAGTTCGCCCTCGCCGCCTTCCGACAGGCCTTCGTCGCCGGCCAGGACCTGAGCCAGCCGGAGCGGGTCCTGGCCGCCGGCGAGGAGGCGGGGCTCGACCACGACGACCTCACGGTTGCGCTGAACTCGCCGGAGGTCAAGCAGGCGCTGCGCGCGGCGACTGACGAAGCGCACGCGCTCGGCGTGATCGGAGTGCCCACCGCGGCCGTCGCCGGGCAGCTCTTCTGGGGAGACGACCGCCTCGAGGCCGCCAGCGCGGCGGTCGAGCGCCGGACGGCCTGACCAACCGTCGGGGCGCCCGGCCAACCTGCTGTGCCGGCGGTTCGGCGTCAGGGCCGGGAAGCCGCCGCCGGAGCTCTCTATTTGCTGCTGTAGTACTCGGCGTTCATCTGCGTGAACTTCTCCCACTCGGGCGGGAGCTGGTCCTCGGCGAAGCAGGCGTCCACCGGGCAGGCCTCGACGCAGGCGTCGCAGTCGATGCACTCCTCGGGGTCGATGTAGAGCATCTCGGCGGCGTCGTAGCCGGGCTCGTCCGGGGTGGGATGGATGCAGTCGACCGGGCAGACTTCGACGCAGGAATTGTCCTTGGTGCCGATGCATGGCTCGGCGATCACATACGCCATTTCGTTTCCTTGCTGGGAGCTTGGGCCTGGAGGGAACGCGCCATTCTACGGGCCGCTCAGCGCACGTGGCCTTCTCGGGCGTGCGCGCCCCCGCCCGACCTAGACTGGCGCGGATGATCCTGCTCACCGGCGCCACCGGGCTGATCGGCTCGGCCCTGCTGCGCCGGCTGACCGCAGCCGACGAGCCGGTGCGATGCCTGGTGCGCGACCCCCGGCGCCTCGGCGACCAGCGCGTGCGGGTCCAGATCGCGCTCGGCGACCTCGCCGACCCGCCCTCCTTCCGGCACGCGCTGCGCGGGGTGAGCACGGTGATCCACCTTGCCGCCTCGATCCGCGACCAGCCCTCGGGCTCGATCGAGGAGCTCAACGCCGTCGCCACATGGCGCATGGTCCAGGCGGCCGAGCGCGCCGGGGTGGGGCGCTTCGTCTTCTTCTCGGCCCTGCACGCTTCGACGTTCAGTCGGGCGCGGTTCTTCCGCGCCAAAGCCCTAGCCGAGCGCGCGGTCGGCGAGTCGGCCCTGCCCCACACGATCTTCGCGCCCTCGATCGTCTACTCGCCGGGGGACCCGTGGCTCACGTTGCTCGAGCGCTTGGCGCTGCTGTTTCCGGTGATGCCGATCTCGGGCTGGGGGCGGGCGCTCTACCAGCCGATCTGGGCCGACGACGTCGCGGACTGTGTGGTGTCGGCGCTGCGCGAGGATGTCGCGGACCCGCGCGACCGCTACGAGCTGGCCGGCCCGGACACGCTCTCCTACAAGGACGTCGTCGAGCTGGCGCTGCGCTCGTTCGGACGCCGCCGACCGCTCGTGCCCGTGCCGCTTCCCGTGGTCCGGCGGATCCTCGCGCTCGCGGGCCTGGTCGCCGGCCCGGCGGTGTTCGCCACCTGGGACGAGGCCGAGCTCATGGAGGTCCCGATGACCTCGCGCAGCGGGACGGCCCACGCCGAGCGCCTGGGCGTCGAGCCCAAGCCGATGCGGGCGGTCCTCGGGGTGGGCTGAGCTGGCCGAGCGGCGGCTCGCGCCGAGGACGCGGTCCTGGGCGCCCGCCCGGAGGCGGCTAGGCCAGCGACGGTCGCCGATCGGCCCAGGGGCGCGCGCGCTCGAGCTGGGCCGAGAGCGCCAGCAGCGGCCACTCCCCGGCCGGCCGGCCGATGAGCTGCACGGCGCTGGGAAGGCCGTCCTCGCCCTGGTCGATCGGGAGGGAGATCGCCGGCTGACCGGTGACGTTGAGCACGGCGGTGAACGGCGTGAAGCGCCCGGCGCGCGCGAAGGCCTCCATCCCCAGGCCGGGATCCATCTCACCGATCGGCGTGGGGCGCTGGGCGAGCATGGGGGTGAGGAAGGCGTCATAGGACGAGAGGAATGCGACGAGCTGGCGGGCGTAGGCCTGGATGGCGACCATGGCCTGGGCGTGTTCGTAGGCGCTGGTCTGCGACCCTTGGCGGTAGAGTTCCCACGACAGCGGCTCCATCGCATCCTGCGTCGGCTCGCGCCCGCTGATCTGCGAGGCGAAGAGCACGGTCATCCCGATGCCGACGGCCCAGATCTTGGTGAAGATCGGGAACAGCTCCGGGATCTGCCACGGCGGGTCGACCTCCTCGACGCTGTGTCCGAGCGACTCGAGCAGGCGCCCGGTTTCGCGCACGGCCTCGACGTTGGCGGGATCGACCGCCGTCTCGATCGGCGGTAGGCACGACATGCCGATCCGCATCGGCTGTGGGTCGCGCTCGACGGCCGCCGCGAAGGGTCGGTCGGGAGGCGGCGCCCACGCCATGTCGCCGACCTCGTAGCCGGCGAGCACGTCGAGCGAGTGCGCGGTGTCCTTGACCGTGCGGCTCAGCACGCCGTCGGTCACCAGGAAGCTCTCGCCCAGCGTCGGGGCCAGCGACACCCGCCCCCGGCTGGGCTTGAGCCCCACTAGACCGCAGCATGCGGCTGGGATGCGGATCGAGCCGCCCCCGTCGTTGCCGTGGCCGATGGGGACCATTCCGGCCGCCGTGGCGGCCGCCGAGCCGCCCGACGAGCCTCCCGGGGTGCGGTCAGGGTCCCAGGGGTTGCGGCTCGGGCCGTGACGCCGCGGCTCGGTCACCGGCAGGATCCCGTACTCGGGCGTGTTGGTCTTGCCGACCAGCACGAAGCCGGCGTCCTTGAAGCGCCGCACCACGGCGCCGTCGAACTCGGGCACGAAGTCGCCGAAGAGCTCGGCGCCGAAGGTCAGCGGCTTGCCGGCCCACGGCGGCCCGATGTCCTTGATGGCGATGGGCACGCCGGCGAAGGGGCGGTCGTCGTCGGCGCCGATCGCGTCGGCCTGGGCGCGGGCCTCGTCGGCCTCGAGGTGGATGAAGGCGTTGAGCTGCGGGTTGAGGTCCTCGATGCGCTCGAGTGAGGCGTCGACCAGCTCGCGCGCGGAGACATCGCCGCGGCGCACCATGTCGGCCAGCTCGGTGGCCGGGTGGAAGAGGAGGTCGGCGGCGGTGGCTTCGGGCAAGAGGGCCTCCTGGCTCGGGGAGCGCCCAGCCTATCGGCGGCGCGGGGCCCCGCCCAGGGTCCGGCGCCGGCTGCCTTCGCCGGCCCGGCGGCCGCCATCCTCACGCTTGCGTCTTCGTAGCATGGGCCCATGGAACGGCAGGAGGAACCGGTGCTCTTCACCCGCCGCGACGCGACGACGCCACTGGCGCCAGCGGCTCGTGCCGTCACCCGGTATCGCTGGACGATCCTGGCCGTCGGGGTGGCCGCCCAGATGGCGGTGTCGGCCCTGCGCCAGGGCCTGCCCGCGCTCGGCCCGACGCTGATCTCCCAGCTCCACCTCTCGCTGCCCCAGCTCGGCGTCGTCCTGGGCAGCGTCAGTGCCGGGATCGTGCTCACGCTGATCCCGTGGGGCGCGCTGGCCGACCGCGTGGGTGAGCGGCCCGTCATCTCGATCGGCCTCACGGGGACGGCGATGGCGCTGGCCGTCGCCTCGCTCACCGGCGGCTATGTCGCCCTGCTGGTGGCGCTGGTGGTGGCGGGCATGTTCGGCGCCAGCGCCACGGGCGCGAGCGGGCGCGCGGTGATGGGGTGGTTCGGGCGCGGCGAGCGCGGGCTCGCCCTGGGGATTCGCCAGACCGGCGTCCCCCCGGGGGGTGGATTGGCCGCCATCGCCCTTCCCCTCATCGTCGCCGGCTTCTCGCTGCGGGCCGCCCTCCTGGCGCTCGCCGCGGGATGCCTCGTCGCCGCTGCCGCCGCCTGGCGCTGGATGCGCGAGCCGCCCGAGGCCCGGGAGGAGCCGCGGCCACGCGCCGGCGGGCCCGCGCCCCTGCGCGATCGACGCCTGTGGCGCCTGGCCACCGGCAGCGGGATGCTGGTGGTCGCCCAGGCGTCGATCCTCGGCTTCGTCGTCGTCTTCCTCCACCAGCAGAGGGGCTGGTCGCCCGCCGCCGCCGCTGCCGCCCTGGCGGCCGTGCAGGTCGGGGGCTCGGCCGTGCGCGTGGCCGCGGGCCGCTGGTCCGACCGCCGCCAGGAGCGCGTCGCGCCCATGCGCGCCCTGGGTCTGGGCGCCTCGGTGCTGCTGGCCGCGGCCGCGGCGCTGTGGCAGGCGCCTGCGGCCGTCCTGGTCCCGACGCTGGTCGGTGCGGGAGTGCTGGCCATGAGCTGGAACGGCCTCTCGTTCACCGCGGCCGCCGAGATGTCCGGGCGCCAACGGGCCGGGACTGCGATCAGCGTCCAGAACACCGTGCTCTCGGCCGGCGGCGCCGTTGCGCCGCTGGCCTTCGCCGCGCTGGTGGTGGCGACCTCGTGGCCGCTGGCCTGGTCGGCTCTCGTCCTGTGCCAGCTCGGCGGAGTGGCCGTCCTGCGCTCATCCATGGCCGACGAGCGGCGCCGGCGGGCCGCCCGGGCGTCCGGCCCGGCGCGCGACGAGGCCGGTGAGGATGGGCGGCGCCTCCACCGCAAGCGGGGTTCGTGGCACTCTACGTCGCCGGAATCCCCGCGGACCGCCCGGCAGGAGGCACAGTGAACACCACCGTCACGACCGATCCCGAAGTCCAGTCCGGCCTCGAGGGCGTCGTCGCCTTCGCCACCGAGATCGCCGAGCCCGACAAGGCGGGCAGCGCGCTGCGCTACCGCGGGATCGACATCGAGGACCTGGTCGGCCACGTCCCCTACGAGAAGGTGTGGGGGCTGCTGGTCGACGAGTCCTTCAAGCCGGGCCTGCCGCCGGCCGAGCCGCATCCGCTCAACATCCGTTCGGGCGACCCGCGGGTGGACGTGCAGTCGGCCCTGGCCATGCTGGCCCCCGAGTGGGGCCTGCGCCAGCTGATCGACATCTCCGACCGCCAGGCCCGCGACGACCTCGCGCGGGCCTGCGTGATGGCGCTGTCGTTCGTGGCCCAGTCGGCCCGGGGCCCCGACCGCGCGCCGGTGCCCCAGGCCGACGTCGACCAGGCCGGCGAGTCGATCGCCGGCCGCTTCCTCATCCGCTGGCGCGGCGAGCTCAACCCCGATCATCTCAAGGCCATCGACGCCTACTGGATCTCCGCCGCCGAGCACGGCATGAACGCCTCGACGTTTACCGCCCGGGTGGTCGCCTCGACCGGGGCCGACGTTGCCGCCGCGCTCTCGGCGGCCGTCGGAGCGCTGTCGGGGCCGCTGCACGGCGGCGCGCCCTCGCGGGTGCTGCGGATGCTCGACGAGGTCGAGGCGATGGGCGACGCCCAGCGCTGGGTGAAGTCGGCGCTGGACCGCGGCGATCGTTGGATGGGCTGCGGCCCCCGCGTATACCGGGCCGAGGATCCCCGCGCCCGGGTGCTGCGACGCACCTGCCGCGAGCTCCAGTCGCCGCGCTTCGAGGTGGCCGAGGCCCTGGAGGCCGCCGCGCTCGAGGAGCTGCGGGCGCGCAAGCCCGACCGCGTGCTGGCCACCAACGTCGAGTTCTGGTCGGCCGTCGTGCTCGACCTCGCCGACGTCCCGTCGCACCTCTTCACGTCGATGTTCACGTGCGCGCGCACCGCGGGGTGGGCCGCCCACATCCTCGAGCAGAAGCGCGAGGCCCGGCTGATCCGGCCCACGGCGAAGTACGTCGGTCCCCCGCCGCGCGAGGTCCCTGAGTTCGCCTGAGGCGGGCCTGCGAGCTGGCCCGCTCGCCGCCATGGCCGCCGGTGGCGGTGCGCCTCTGGCGGGTGACGGTCGCCTCCTGGCGCGTAGGCGCACCTATGCTGCCCCGGTGACGCCGGAGCACGAGCTGGACCCCGCGACGCTCGGGGACCACCTCGACCGGCTCTACCGGGCGGCGTGGGGGCTGTGCGGCTCGCGCGAGGACGCCGAGGACCTGGTGCAGGACACCTTCGCCCGGGTACTGGCCAGGCCGCGGCTGCTGCGCGGCGACGACGACCTCGGCTACCTCGTGCGGGTGCTGCGCAACACCTTCGTCTCACAGCTCAGGGCGAACTCACGGCGACCGGCCCGGACGGCGCAGACGCCGGAGGACCTCGAGCTCGCCGACGAGCACCGGGCCAGACGACCGGACGCCGCCGCCGAGGCGGCGGAGGTCTACGCGGCGATCGCCGAGCTTCCCCCGGACTTCCGCGACGCCCTGGTCGCGGTCGACGTCGCGGGCCTCACCTACCGCGAGGCGGCTCGGGCCCTGCGGACCCGGGAGGGAACGGTGACCAGCCGCGCCTATCGCGCCCGCGAGCGCCTGGTCAGGCGACTGGACGCCTCCTCCTGACTCAGAAGCGCACCTCGCCCCCGCCGCGCCAGCCGGCGAGGTCGAACAGCATCTGCATGCTCACTCCGCTTCCCGACAGGATGCACGTGCGCCCGTCGCGGACCCAGGTGACCACCTGGCGCCCGTCGGCCAGAAAGGAGCGCAGGCGCACGCCCTGGACCACCTTGTCGGTCGTGGCCGCCGGGGGAGCCAGGCGGGGGCCGTCCACGATGGAGTAGCCGATGCGCTGGCCCGCGCGCTGGTAGAAGAGGGTGGTGATCCGGCGGTCGCCCAGGCGGTCGGTGCGGCTGCCGCCGGCCTCCCAGCCGAAGCGGTCCTCCCAGTAGGGGTACTCCAACCCTGCGGCGGACTGGCCGAGCAGCTGCGGCTCGTCGCTGCTCTGCTTCGGCGGGGGGGCGGTGTCAGGACGAAGCGATAGCTCTGCCGCCTGGACGATCGTCGGCCCCGCCGGCACATTGCCGGGCAGGGCCAGAGCCGCCACGAGCCCCGCGGCGGCGAGCACGGCCGCGAGGGCGCCTCCGGCGACCAGGCGAACCCGCCGGCGACGCGCCGTCCCCTCACGGCGAGCGGCGTGGACCCGGGCGTGCAGCCGCGGCCGGGCGCCGACCTGCGCGCGACGGACGGCGTCGACGGCTCGCCGCTGGCGCTCCAGCGCGTCGCGCAGGGCGGGCGAGGCGTCCACGCGGGCCTGCGTCTCTGCCCGTTGAGCCGGGTCCAGCCGCCCATCGGCCAGCGCGGCGAGGTCCGCCTCCTGGCGACGATCGAGAGCGCTGTCCCGCAGTCGCGAACTCATGGCCTGAACGACGAGACGCCGCGCGCGTGCGGATCGTTCCTGAGGACTGGCGAACGCGAGATCGCCGGCTCAGGCGCGGTCCGGGACGGAGACGTGCACCGGCGATCGCCAATCAGCGGGCGCTGTCCCATAGATGACGTCCGGATCGAGGTCGGCTCCGTTTGGCCAGGTGATCGTCTCGCCAACCGCATCGACTGTCACGCGCATGAACATATCGCGCTCGCGGAGTGGGCCAAACACCGGCCCCGAAAGGAGCGGCTCCATGTCGACGTCCCTCACCTCGCCGTCGGTGAAGACCACTCGCACAACGTAGGGCTCCAGCGCCATCGCAGTCTTCACGTCCGGAGCCATCAGGGCAGGGGCGCCACCGGCTCGAGGGGCAGACGCTGCTCGCACCGGCGCCAGTTCTCCTCAAGCTCACCGCGGTGAAGTGCCGCCCACTCTTCGACGAGTCGCTCGGCACGCGCAGGAAGGCCACCGTCAAGCAATTCGCCGGTGGCGATGGAGAAGCGAGCCTTGTGCTCGCCGTACCGGACGTGGAAATGAGGCGGCGGGCGGTCCGCGAAGTACATGCGAACGAGGATGCCATAGAACGAGCTGATCGTCGGCACGATCGTGATGGTGGCGACGACGGTCGAGTGGTCGTCTCGCGGCCTGCCCAGAGGCGCCCGACCGCCATGGCCCATCAAGTGCGGGGGCCCGGCACAAAGGCCGGGCCCCCGAAGACTGCGCAGCGCCGAGGCGCTGGCTACATCATCCCGCCCATGTCGGGCATGCCGCCGCCGCCGCCCATGCCGGCGCCCTCCTTCTCGGGCATCTCGGCCACGATCGCCTCGGTGGTGAGGATGTTCTTGGCGATCGACGCGGCGTTCTGGAGCGCCGAGCGCGTCACCATCGCCGGGTCGATCACGCCGGCCGAGACCAGGTCCTCGATCTCGCCGGTGGCGGCGTTGAGACCCTGACCGGCCTTGGCCGTGCGCACGTCGTTGACCACCACCGAGCCCTCCAGGCCCGAGTTGAAGGCGATCTGACGCAGCGGCTCCTCCAGGGAGCGCAGGACGATGCGCGCACCGGTGCGCTCATCGTCGTCGGTGATGTCGTCGAGCTTGACGTCCTTGCTCGCCGCGATCAGCGCCACGCCGCCGCCCGGCACGATGCCCTCCTCGAGGGCCGCGCGAGTGGCCTGCAGCGCGTCCTCGACGCGGTGCTTCTTCTCCTTCATCTCGGTCTCGGTGGC
>JBBPZM010000076.1:0-40177 GCA_038199035.1 Solirubrobacterales bacterium
GCCGAGCTCGAGCTGACGGTGACCTGACCCCCCCGAAGTACCCTGGAACCGTGGCCGAGGCTCGCACCCACCAGACGCGCTCGCGGGCCAACCCGGGCGGGATGGACGTGGTACGCGTGCTCGGCGCCGACGTGCGCCCGCTGCGCGAGCGCAAGCCCCCCTGGCTCAAGGTGCCGGCGCCCGGCGGCCCGCGCTACCGCGGGCTCAAGTCCCTGATCGACTCCGAGCACCTGCACACCGTCTGCCAGGAGGCCGCGTGCCCCAACGTCGGCGAGTGCTGGGAGCGCGGCACCGCCACCTTCATGATCCTCGGCGACACCTGCACCCGCCGCTGCGGCTTCTGCAACGTCAAAACCGGGAAGCCGACGTGGAACGACCCGCTCGAGGCGGCGCGCGTGGCGCGCTCGATCGCGCGGATGGGGCTGCGCCACGCGGTCATCACCAGCGTCGATCGCGACGACCTGCCCGACTACGGGGCGTCGGCCTTCGTCGGGGTGATCCGCCAGGTCCGCCACCAGGCGCCGGCCTGCCAGGTCGAGGTGCTGACCCCGGACTTCCGCGGGGCGGAAATGCCGCTGGCCAAGGTCGTGGCCGAGCGGCCCGACGTTTTCAACCACAACGTCGAGACCGTTCCCCGGCTCTACCCGGTCGCCCGGCGGGGCTCTGACTTCTTGCGCTCCTGCCGCGTCCTGCGCAACGCCGGCGAGATGGGCGAGGGCCAAGTCGTGACCAAGTCCGGCCTGATGGTCGGCCTCGGCGAGAGCCACGCAGAGATGGTCGAGGCGTTCTCCATGCTGCGCGAGCACGGCGTCCAGGTGCTGACCGTCGGCCAGTACCTGCGCCCCACCGAGCGTCACCTGCCGGTCGTGCGCTACTGGCATCCCGACGAGTTCGCGGCGCTGGAAGACGCGGCGCTGGCCCTGGGCTTCGACAACGTGGCCGCAGGCCCGCTGGTGCGCTCCTCCTACCACGCCGACGAGCACGTCCCCCAGGCGCGGCCGGGGGCCGGGCCGCTCGCGGCCTCTGGCTGACCGGAGTTGGCGCAGCCCCGCTTGACTTGCCCCCACGGGCCGGTGCGGGGGCCTACCTAACGGGCGTGGGCGCCTTCTCGGCGCCCCGGCCGACGTGGTGCTCACGGCCTCGCGGCCCAACGGCGACACCCAGTGGTTCGCCGACGCGCGCGACACCGACCCGCCGGGCCAGCCGTATCACCTGCAGGTCAGGGCGGTCTGCGGCTGACCCGCCGGGCCCTGCCGTAGTCGAACGGCGCGCAGCGCCGTGGTAGGCGAGAGCCCCCGCTGAGGCGGGGGCTCTCGTCCATCTGCCAAGCTCCGCGCGGCCGGTGTTCCCGCTCAAGGACAACATCCCGACCGACCGCTTCCCGCTGGTCACGGTGCTGCTGATCGCGATCAACATCGTGGTCTTCCTGGGCTTCCAGCAGCCGTCGGGCTTCTCGAGCGTCAACGACGCCAAGGTCGTGCGCTACGGGGCGATCCCCTACGAGATCAGCCATCCCGGGAGACACTGCGCGCTGGCCGTCGTCGTCGACCCCGCCACCGGCTCGCGCCAGCGGCAGCCGGCGTGTGAGGGCGAGTCCGGAGTCCGCGGCACCGCGGGCCCCCAGCCGGCGACCTGGCTGACCCTCTTCGCCGCGATGTTCATGCACGGAGGGTTCCTCCACATCGCGGGGAACATGCTGTTCCTGTGGATCTTCGGCAACAACGTCGAGGACTCGATGGGACGCGGCCGCTTCGTCCTCTTCTACCTGCTGGGCGGCATCGGCGCGCTGGCCGGCCAGGTGCTGATCGACCCGAACTCGACGGTGCCGACGATCGGCGCGTCCGGGGCGATCGCCGCCGTGCTGGGCGGCTACATCCTGCTCTATCCCCGCGCGCGGGTGCTGTCGATCGTCTTCATCATCTTCTTCTTCACGCTGATCGAGATCCCGGCGATCCTCATGCTCGGGTTCTGGTTCCTGCAGCAGATCTACTTCGGAGCGGCCGACCTCAGCGACCCCACCGGCGGCGGAGGCGGCGTGGCCTACTGGGCGCACATCGGCGGGTTCGCCTTCGGGCTGCTGGCCATCAAGCTGTTCGCCACCCGGCGCAAGCAGCTCCAGCCGCGCTTCCCGGTGTACTGATGCGCTTCCGCTCGCTGGTCCTCGGCCTGGCGCTCCTCTTCATCGTGGCCATGGGCGGGATGACCGTCTCGGTGATCCGCCGTGACGGCTTCGACGTACTCGTCGCCCTTGCCTTGGTCATCCTCGCGCTGTTCCTGTTCGGCGTCGTCGGCGCGCTGCTGCATCCTCCCGAGGAGTGAGGTCCTCGTCGGCTCCGCTGCGCCTGGCGCTGCTGGTCCTGGCGGCCCTGATCGCCGTGGCCGCGGTGCTGGCGCGAGCCGGGCCGCTGGACCCGCCCGGCCCCGGTGAGGTGGTGGCCGGCGCACCGCCGGCCCACGCCACGGCTCCCGGCCCGGCGCCCTACGCCACGGCGCCGGCGCCCGTGCGGATCTCGATCCGCTTCAAGACCCCGCCGCGCAGCGGCCTGGTCTTCGACCTGCGCACGGGGCGCGTGCTCTGGAGTCGCGCGCCCGCCCGCCGCCAGCCGGTGGCCAGCCTCGCCAAGATGATGACCGCGATCGTCGTGGCCGACCATGCCCGCCCCTCCGAGCGCGTGCTCATCACGCGCCGGGCGCTCGACGAGGGCGGATCGAAGGTCGGGCTCCTGCCGCCACACCGGCGGGTGCGCCTGGAGACGCTGCTCTACGGGCTGCTGCTGCCCTCGGGCAACGACGCGGCGGTGGCGCTCGCCCAGCACGTCGCCGGCAGCGTCCCGCGCTTCGTCGCGCAGATGAACGCGACGGGCCGACGCATCGGCCTGCGCTGCACCCACTTCTCGTCGCCCGACGGCCTGGAGGACGCCGGCAACCGCTCGTGCGTCCGCGACCTGGCGGTCATCGCCCGCGAGGTCCTGGCGCGGCCGCGGCTGGCGCGCATCGTGCGCCGCGGCCAGGCCGCGCTGCCGGCGCTCGTCCCCCACACGGTCAAGCACGGGCACCGCCGCCGCACGCTGTGGAAGCCCGGGCGGCTCTACCTCTACAACAACAACCCGCTGCTGCGCCTGGGGTATCCCGGCACGACCGGAGTGAAGACCGGCTACACGGACGCGTCGGGCCACTGCCTGGTGGCCACCGTCCGGCGGGGGCGCACGACGCTGGGCGTCGTCCTCCTGCACTCGCCCGACACCGGCGACCAGGCCACCCGCCTGCTCGACCGGGCCTTCGGGGCGCTTCAGCGAGCCCACGCGCATTATGCAAGGAGGTTGCAGAACCGCTAGGATCGTGGCGTGGGACGGCCCAGCCACGTCCGCAGCGCGGTGGCCGAGCTGCTCGCCGGCAGCTCGCGCCACGACTGGTCGATCGACGACACCGTCGACGCGCTTAGGGCGCGCGGGGTCGAGGCCGACTTCTCCTCGGTCTTCCGCGCGCTGTCGCACCTGGCCGCCGCGGGGTCGGTCAGGCAGGTCGAGCTGGGCGACGGCAAGGCGCGCTTCGAGACCGTCGGCGAGCACCACGAGCACATCCGCTGCGAGCGCTGCGGCAGGGTCAGCGCCGTGCCCGGCTGCCTGGTGGCCGACGCCGTCCCCGCGGTGGAGGAGGCCACCGGCTTCGCCGTCACCGGGCATCGTGTCCTGTTCTCCGGCCGTTGCGCGCCGTGCGCGCGGGACGCCGGCTGATGGCGCTGGCCGTCCTCGCGGCGGCGGTGACCTTCGGCTCCACCATGGCCGGCGGCTACACGGCCCTGCGCTGGCCACGGCGCACCGAGATCCTGATGGCCCTGGCCGGCGGGGTGGTGCTGGCCGCCGCGCTGGTCGACCTCCTGCCCGAGGGCGTGGCGCGGGCCGGCGAGCTGGGCGTCTCAGCGCGGGTCCCCATCGCCGCCGTGCTCGTCGGCTACCTGGTCTTCCACTCCATCGACCGCGTCGCCCATCGCCACGGCGAGCGCGCCGCCGGCCCCGACTCGGCCGGCGTGGCGGGCGCGACGGGCTTCGTCGTCCACAGCTTCTTCGACGGCCTGGCCATCGGGCTGGGCTTCCGCGTCGACTCGGCCCTCGGGCTGCTGGTCTCCGCCGCGGTCATCGGGCACGACTTCTCCGACGGGCTGAGCACCGTGTCCTACCTCGTGGCCCATCGCCACTCGACCGCGCGCTCGTGGGCCTTTCTGGTGGCCGACGCGCTGGCCCCGCTGTGCGGGGCGCTGGTCGTCCTCGTCGTCTCGATCCCCCCTGCGGTCTTCCCGCTGGCGCTCGGCTTCTTCTCGGGACTGTTCGTCTTCGCCGCGGCCACCAACCTGCTGCCGCGGGCGCGGGGGCTGCCCGTCGCCCAGTCGCTGCCGGTCACGCTCGCCGGCAGCGGCGCCATGGCGCTGGTCTCGCTGCTGGCGTAGCTTCGCGTGGCCGTCGCCGGCCGTAGACTGGGGGCCATGAACCTGCTGGACAGGACACGCGCCTACGCTCGCGTCTTCCGGCGCCCCGGCGAGATGCCCGACCTGTTTCGCCTGCTGGCCCGGCGCCCGGCGATCGCCGCCGGGGTCGGGGCCTACGAGACGGGGCTGATGGCCAGCGGCCGGGTCGACTCGCGACTCAAGGCCCTGGCCTCGATCAAGACCGGCTCGCTCATCGGCTGCCCCTACTGACTGGACATCGGCTCTGCCGTGGGCAGAGAGATGGGGGTGACCGAGCAGCAGCTGCGTGAGCTCTCCCGCTACCGGGAGAGCGAGGCCTTCGACGAGCTCGAGCGGCTGGTCCTCGACCTCGCGGTCGAGATGTCGCGCACACCGGTCGACGTGCCGGCCGAGCTGACCGAGGCCCTGCGCCGTCACTTCGACGAGGCCCAGATGGTCGAGCTCTCCGCCTCGATCGCCTGGGAGAGCTACCGCGCTCGCTTCAACCGGGTCTTCGGGGTGCAGGCGCCGGGCTACAGCCAGGGCGCCTTCTGCGCTTTGCCCGAGCGCCCAGCCTGACTCCTCCCGCCGCCCGGCCGGTAGGCTTGCGGCCCGTCGAGTTGGCCAGCCAGCCAGGAGGAGAGCCCGTGGACCTCAACGACACCCCCGAGCAGGCCGCCTACCGCGAGCAGGTGCGCTCGTGGCTTGAGGAGCATCGCGACGAGGCGCCGGTGCTGCGGGGGCGCAACCGCATCTCCAACGAGGACGAGGCGGTGGCGGCCCACCGCGCCTGGCAGCGCAAGCTGGCCGAGGCCGGCTACACGGGGGTCACCTGGCCCAAGGAGTACGGCGGCCAGGGGCTGGGCCCGCTTGAGCAGGTCGTGGTCAACCAGGAGATCCAGCGCGCCGGGCTCCCGGGAATCCTCGACTCGATCGGCGTGGGCATGCTCGGCCCGACGATCATCGCCCACGGCACCGAGGAGCAGAAGCAGCGCTACCTGGCGCCGATGCTCCACGCCGACGAGGTGTGGTGCCAGCTCTTCTCCGAGCCGGCCGCGGGCTCCGACCTGGCCGGGATCCAGTCGCGCGCCAGGCGCCAGGACGACGGCACGTGGCGGCTCTCCGGCCAGAAGGTGTGGACGACCAACGCCCACATCGCCGCCTTCGGCCTGCTGCTGGCCCGCACCGACGCCGACGTGCCCAAGCACAAGGGCCTGACGATGTTCGTCGTCCCCATGGACGCGGAGGGAGTCACGGTGCGCGGGCTGCGCCAGATCACCGGCGAGGCCGAGTTCAACGAGGTCTTCTTCGACGACGTGGCACTCGACGCCGACGCCACGGTCGGCCCCGTGGACGGAGGGTGGCGTACCGCGCTGACCACGCTCATGTTCGAGCGCCTGACCATCGGCGGAGGAAGCGAGGGGATGGGCTTTCGCTCGGACCGCTTCGCCCAGGCCATCGCCGCCGATCCCGCGGCGGCCGGCGACCCAGAGGTGCGCCAGCGCCTGGGCGACGTGGCCGTCGACCTGCTCGCCCTGCGCTACACCGGCTATCGGCTGCTCACCGCCATCCAGCGCGGGCAGATCCCCGGTCCCGAGGCGGCCCTGGGCAAGGTCACGGCGGTCAACGCGGCGATCCGCGCGGGCGACCTGATCGGCGACGTCATCGGACCCGAGGCGCTGGGCGAGACCGAGTGGGCCTACCTGATCTCGTTCATGCCCGGGCTCAAGTCGGCCGGCGGGACCGAGGAGATCCTGCGCAACACCGTCGGCGAGCGGGTGCTCGGCCTGCCGCCCGAGCCGCGGCTGGACAAGGGCGTGCCCTTCTCGGAGCTGCGCGCCAAGGAGCGCGACTACGCAGGCACGGTCGAGGCCTCCGCCGGCGCGGCCGGCTCGGGGAATGGCGCAGGAGCGGGCGCGCGGACGGAGGCGGGCCGATGAACTTCGAGCTCTCCGACGAGCAGCGCTTCCTCCAGGACGCCGCGCGCGACGCGCTCTCGCGCCACCAGACGGTGGCCGCCGCCCGCGACGCCCTCGATGGCGGCGAGCGCCTGGACCTGTGGAACACCGCGCGCGAGGCCGGCTGGCCCGGGCTGCTGATCTCCGAGGAGCACGGCGGCGCCGGCCTCGGCGCCCTGGACGCCATGCTCGTCGCCGCGGAGTGCGGCCGCGTGCTGGCCTCGGTCCCGCTGCTGGGGCACGTCGCGGGCACTGCGGTGCTCGACGCCGCTCCCGGGGTCGACGGCGAGCTGCTCCGCGCCCTGGCCGAGGGAGAGCGCCGCGCCGCCTTCATCGGCGCGCGCCCGCCCGGAGACCTCGACCCCGAGTGGACGGTCGACCCCGAGCAGGGCCACGGGCGCTCCCCCGTCCCGCGGGTGGACGGCGACGGCGGCCTGTCGGGCTCCGCCTGGTGGGTGCCCGACGCGCCGGGCGCGGATGTGCTTGTCGTGGCCGCGGTCGACGAGTCCGGCGAGCCGGCCGCCGTGGTGGTAACCGAGGGCACCGAGGTGCAGGCGGCCAGCCGCTACGACGCCACCCGTCTGCTGGGGCACGTCAGGCTCGACGGCACGACCGGCAACCGCCTGGCCGCCGGAGCCGACGAGCTGCGCGCGGCCTGGTACGTCGCACAGGGGATGATCGCCGCCGAGTCGCTGGGCGCGGTCGAGGCGGCGCTCGAGATGTCGGTGGCCTACGCCAAGGAGCGCTTCACCTTTGGGCGCCCCATCGGCTCCTACCAGGCGGTCAAGCACGCCCTGGTCGAGGTCCTGCGCTTGCGCGAGAACGCCCGCTCGCTGATCTACTACGCGGGCTGGGCGCGTCAGGACGCGCCCGCCGAGTTCCCGCTGGCGGCCAGCGCCGCGCGCGCTGCCGCCGGCAAGGCGCTGGACTTCGCCTCGCGCGAGCTGATCTCGGTGCACGGCGGGATCGGCGCCACGTGGGAGCACGACGCGCCGCTGTACTTTCGCAAGGCGCAGCTCTCGCGCCGCCTGCTGGGCGGCGAGGGCTCCTCGGTGGACCGCGTGGCCGATGAGCTGCTGGGCGCGGCCGCCGCCGCGTAGGGCGGGCGGCTGAAGTCTCGATCGCGCACTCTGCCGCGGTCAGGCCCCGGTCGCGCCACCCGCGCGGGCGTCAGCCCCGGTCGCGCAGCACCCGCTCCCCCACCCGCGCCATCACCGGCAGCAGGGCGGTGCGGGGAGCGAAGCGACCGCCGAAGGCGCTGACCCTCGGTCCCATGCCGGGGAAGACCGAGCGCCGGCCCTTCTCCATGGCCTCGATGGCGGTGCGCGCCACCTCTTCGGGGCGCTGTGCCAGGAAGCCGGGCAGCTGGGATTCCTTGTCCCCCACGCCGGCGGCCTCGCCGAACTCCGTGGCCACCGGGCCAGGGCACAGGGAGGTGACCGAGACGCCCGTCCCGTGCAGCTCGGCCGCGACCGCCTCGGCGAACGAGTGCACGAACGCCTTGGTCGCGGCGTAGGTCGCGGTGTTGGGGATGGGCTGGAAGGCGGCCACCGAAGCGACCTCGAGGATGGCCCCCGACCCGCGCCGGACCATCTCCGGCAAGAAGGCGCCGGTCAGCTCGTGCAGCGCCAGCACGTTGAGGCGCACCATCCCCGTCTCGCGGTCGAGCTCGAGCTCGTGGAAGCGGCCGAACGAGCCGTAGCCCGCGTTGTTGCACAGGCCGGCGAGATGGCGCTCGCCGGCGCGCAGGGCGGCGATCAACTGCGCGCGCTGGTCGTCGTCGCCCAGGTCGCACGCCCGCACCTCCGCGGCAACGCCGTGGGCGAGGCGCACCTCCTCGGCCAGCTCCGCCAAGCGCTCCTCGCGGCGGGCGACGAGGACGAGGTTGTGGCCGCGGGCGGCCAACTGGCGGGCCAGCTCGCTGCCGATGCCGGAAGACGCCCCGGTGATGACGACGGTGGCGTCGGGGGAAGGTGCGGGAAGGCTCATTGGGTCTCCATTGTGGTCGTTGGTCGGCCGGTGTGAGGAACTGGTGGCGGGGAAGTATGGCCCGGCTCGAGCGCCCCCGGCGGGCCGCGCGCTGCCCCGGTGCACAGGGCGCTCCATAAGTCCGCGCGGATTGGAGGAGCGCGCGGGTGCTGTGCTAGCTTCGCCGCGCCGAACTCCCTGCAAAGGCTGGGGAGGCGGGGGACCCGATCAGACGTCCTGGGGCGAGTCGGCGCCTGCTGGCGCCGTAGCGCGTGAGCGCGAGCCCGTCAGCTAACCCCGCAGGCCGCTCGACCATGCCCACAGCCTGGCTCACCACGCCCACGCCCTTGTTCCGTCGGTCTCTCGCGCGGGCCGGGAGCTGCGCGCTCGGGCTGGCCGTGATCGCAGCCGCCGGCGCGCTCGCCGCCGGCGAGGCGTCGGTGAGCGTGGCCAAGCCGGGCATCGCCGCCGTACGCGCCCAGCTCGAGACCCAGCGGGGTCGCGAGCAGGCGCTGGCCGGCCACGTCGCGGCGTTCTCGGGCCTGGTCAACCGCCTGGGCAGCGACATCGCGGTGCTCCAGCAGCGCGAGGGGCTGCTGGAGGGCAGCCTGAGCCGTCAGCAGTCGGCGCTCGACCGCACGCAAACGGTGCTGCGGCGCGAGCGAGCGCACCTCGCCGCCCTGCGCGCCCGCCTGGTCTATTCGCGCGCGGTGCTGTCACGCCGGCTGGTCGAGATGTACACGGCCGGCCGGCCCGACCTGGTAAGCGTGGTCATCACGTCGCGCGGGTGGGTCGACCTGCTCGAGCGCGGAGAGTTCCTGCGGCGCATAAACCAGCAGGACGCGGTGGTCATCCACAGCGTCCGCGCCGCCCGCAACTCGGTGGCGATCTCCGCCGCGCGTCTCGGGCAGCTCGAGGCGCGCCAGCAGCAGATCGCCGACGCCATCCTCTTCCAGCGCAACCAGGCCGTCGCCACCCGCTCCGCGCTCGATCGCAAGCGCTCGGGCCTGGTGCGCGCGCGCGACGACGCCCGGGCCACGCTCGACCTCGTCAGCGCCAGCCGCGGCCGCCTCCAGAGCCGCCTCGGGGCCCTGGAGGCCGAGCAGTCCCGCCTGGAGACTCAAAACGCCGACGCAGGCTCGGTGTCGACCGGCGGCTGGGCGATCCCCTGGAACATCGTCAACTGCGAGTCGGGCGGGCGCAACACCGGCCCCAACTACATCGGCGCCTCGGGCTACTACCAGATCATCCCCTCCACCTGGCAGGGCGCCGGCGGGAAGGGCCCCGCTGCCTATCTCGCGCCGAAGTCCGAGCAGGACCGCATCGCCGCCCAGCTCTACAACCACGGGGCGGGCGCGTCGAACTGGGTCTGCGCCGGGCGCTAGCACGCGAGCAAGGAGGCCAGTGACGACCGGGAAGGCTTCCTCGAAGCTCTACGAGCGCGAGGCGCTGCCCGCGCTGAGCTGACCGGCGCGGAGCGCTCAGCGGCGCTCGGCCCGGGCGTCGCCGGGGATGAACACCGGCTCCCCAGGCTCGCGCGCCTCGACGTCGAGGATCACCTGGTTGCGGCGGTCGCCGGTGAAGAAGCTCTGGTTGGCCACCAGCAGGCGGCGGCCGCGGAACATGACGCTGGAGGGAGTGTCGAACGGCACCGGCGAGCCGTTCTCCCCGGTCTGCGGCGTCGCCGGGAAGCGCGCCATCTCGCGGCCATGACTGCCGATGAGCGCCAGCTGGTTGGAGCCGGCCAGGGCGATGTAGATGTGCCCCGAGCGAGCCAGCGCGAAGCCGTCGGGACCGTCGCCGGGGTCGCTCTCCCAGATGCGGTGGATGTGCCCCGCGTCGCCGTTGCCGCGGATGGCCACCGAGTAGAGCTTGCCGGTGGTGGGATCGCCGTCGCCGCCTCCGGCGGAGCTCTGCTGGCTGAACAGCAGGGTCTGGCGGTCGGGCGCGAGGACGATGCCCGCGGTGCCGAACTGGTTGCCGTCGAGACGGCGATCGGCCAGCCAGATGCGCGCCTTGCCGCCCCCCGGGGGCACGCGCCAGATCACCGCCTGCTGGAAGTCGGTGACGTAGAGGCTGCCGTCGCGCCCCCAGGCGGCGTAGTCGGGGACCGGGGCCAGATCCTGGAGCGCCGGCGAGCAGTGGGGGCCGGTCTGCCCCGGCGGGCAGGTGGGCAGGTCGGCGAAGGTGGCATACGTGCGCTGGCGCCCGCTGTCCGGATCCAGCGACAGCGCACGGGCCGGCGTGCGGTCGAGCAGGACGAGGCGCCCGCGCGCGTCGCTGATGGCCACCTGCACACCGTGCTCGGCCGAGAGGTCCTGGCCCTCGATCGTCCACGAGCGCAGCTGCTTGCCGTGGCCGTCGTACTCGAGAACCCGCGAGGGGCGGTCGTCGCCCGTAGGGTTGGTGTAGGTCCCCTCGTAGACGCGCCCGTCGGGGTGCACGTAGGCCAGCGCGGGGAAGCCCGGACGGCCGACGTGGGCGAAGACGCGCGTGTCAAAGCGCTCGCGCTTGGCAAAGGCCGCCGCCGGCAGCAGCAGCGCCGCGAGGAGCGCGACGGCGACGAGCGCGATGCCCAGTGGGCGCCGCCGGTTCACAGCTCGTCGAGCACCTCCTTGGCCGCGCGCTCGCCGGAGCGCACGGCCCCGTCCATGTAGCCGTTCCAGAAAGTGGAGGTCTCGGTGCCGGCCCAGTGGATGTGGCCGACGGGCTTGCGGATGGTGCGGCCCAGCTCGACGAGCGTGCCGGGCGTGGGCGACCCGACCGGGCAGCCGCGCGTCCACGGCGAGTCGGACCAGTCGTGCTCGAAGTACTTGCGCGGCGACAGGGCCTTGTCGCCGAAGTAGGTGGCCAGGGTCTCCAGCACGCGCTGGCGGCGCTTGCGCGCCGAGAGCTGGCGGAACTCCCGTAGGTCGTCGCCGCCCGAGAAGCCGAACAGGACGCCCGGGCGCCCGTCCGGGGGACTGACGTCGAAGGTGATCTGGGGCGTGCCGCTGTCGCTGACCGCCTGTCCGGTGAGCCCGTCGTCGCGCCAGAACGGCCGGTCGTACACGGCTTCGACCTTTCGCAGCGCGCCCTGGGGGATGCGCTGGGTGAGGAGGTCGCGGTCGGGCGGCAGCGTGGGGTCGTAGTCGATGCGGCCCGCCAGCGCCGGCGCCATGGCCACGATGACCCGCTTCCCACGAGCCACGAGGCCCTTGGCCTCGACACTGACGAGCCCGTCGCGGTGCGAGATCCGCCGCACGGGATGTCCGAGCTTCACCCGCTGACCAAGCTCCTTGGCCACCTTGAGCGCGATCTTCTGCGAGCCGCCCACGAACCGGCGCTCCTGCGCCCCGCCGGGGGTGTTGATCAGCCGCTCGAGCGTGCCGGGGTTGTCCTGATTGCCGGCGGCGGCGATGTAGAAGAGCACGAACAGCAGGGAGACGTCGCGAACCTCGGCGCCGATCAGCGCCTCGATGAATCCGTCGACGACGTTGGTCCATGTCGGTTCCTGACCGTAGGTGGTGCGCTCGCGCAGATAGGTCTCGAAGGTCTGGCCGTCTCGCTGCGCGGCGTTGGGCGCCTTCCACGGAGCGTCGACCGGCACCTCGGTGGACATCTGGTCAAGGTCGACGGCGATGAGGGCCGCCTGGCTGGCGACGAGGGGATCGGGCGGGATCCCGCCGGCCGGAGTCTTGTCGCTGAACGTCAAGCGCGTGCCGTGACCGTAGAAGACGTTTTGGCCCTTGTCGTAGGTCTTGAAGGTCTTCACCCCGACCTCGTCGGCCAGGTTGAGGATCCGGTCCTGGGTCGGGCCGGCCGAGAACGCGCCGACCTCGACGATCTCGCCGCCGCCGATCGGCTCGTTGAGCACCCGGCCACCGACCCGGTCACGCGCCTCCAGCACGATCACCGAGCGACCGTGCTTGACCAGCTCGCGTGCGGCGCTCAGCCCCGCCAGCCCCGCGCCTATCACCACGACGTCGGCCTCGTGGTCGCCCGCAGCGGCAGCGCTCGGCGCCCGGGCCAACAGGGTCCCCGCCCCCGTGACGGCCCCCGCCTCCAGCAGGCGGCGACGGCTCATGCGGTGGTCGGTCATCGGGCGGCTCCGGGTGGTTCGAGGCGAGCGCGAAACACGAAGCGCGCATCATCCTCCATCTCGAGGAGCTTTGGCGCAGCTGCCGGCTCCTGCCGGACCAGGGCACGGCGGTCTGTTCGACCCGGCTAGCCTTGCTGCCATGGCTGCGGGGGCGTGGTGCTAACGGGAACACGCGGCGTTTGCAACGCCGAGTTGGGGGTTCGATTCCCCCCGCCTCCACTTCACTGCCGCCGTCGCGCGGTTGCATGGCCGGACTGTCTGCCGGGGCGAATTTTCATCCCCTGAAGGATCTCGACCCTCGTGGAGGCACGATCCTTCAGTGGCCCCTCCCGGAGGACCCGCACCGGGGGCGTCTCCGGCGGCATGCCCGCGGCGCGCCTCGCGCACCAGCGCCCAGCCCAGCAGGCCGAGCAGGCCCAGGGTCATGGCCGCCACCGCGGCGCTGGCCGCGGTGACGGCGGCGCTCGCGCTGGAGGAGTTGGTGGTCGGGCAGCAGAGGCCGGGTGAAGCGGTCGGGGGCGGGCACGGCGGGAGCGGGGATCGCGCTGTGCTGGGGGAGGTAGACAGGCATGCTCTCCAGCGCGCTTCCCCGTTGGACGGAGGACCGACTTCCACGTGCCGTGGACCGGCAGCGGCGCCGTCGTGCGGTAGACCCCGGGCGCGATGCGCTCCAGGGGCGCCGCGACTGCACGGTGCTCCTTGCCCTGCCAGGCCATCTCGACGAACCAGTCGGCGTTCTCCGCCGCGCTGGCCGGGTGCACAGCGGCTCCGCCCGCCGGCGCGGTGTCGGCCGCGGCGGTGGCGAAGGCCAAGTCCGCCGCCGTCAGCGGCTACGCCCCTTGACCGCCCGGGGGGCGGCGCCGTTGAGCTCGGCGGCGTCGGCCTCGACCGACTCGGCCACGCGAGTCAGCTGGGCGTTGGTCTGCTCGAGCAGGTCGACCACCCGGGTCAGCAGCTCGCGCATTCCGCCGAGGCCCTCGTCGAGGTGGCGCTCGACGGCGTCGAGATGCTTCTCAACCCGCGGGAGGGAGCTCAACGCGCTGAGCTCCTTGCGCACGTCGGTCAGCGACTGCTCCATCCGCACCATCGGGGCCTGCACCTCGGCCAGGGGATTGGGGACGAACTTGGGCATGGCTCTCAACGCTCCTGTTCGGATTTAGGTTCGTGGCCCCAGCAGCGAGGCGACGACGGGCACAGCGTTCATGAACAGCTGGGAGAGGGTCGCCACCAGCTCCTCGCGCCCGACTCCCAGCTCGCCGCGCACGTAGGCCACGAGCAGCTCGTTGCTCGCCCCGATCAGCGCGCGGCCGACCAGCTCGACCTCGGGGGAGTCCTGCGCCTCCCGGCCGAAGGCATCCCTCGCGGCCACCCGCAAAAAGGCCAGCAGCTGCCCTATGACCTCGCGGCGGTGGTCCTCGGCCGCGGGGCTCACCCCGACGGTCTCGACCAGCAGCAGCCGAGCGCGGCGCGGGTCGTCAGCCAGCGACGCCACGAAGGCGCGCACGCCGTCGTGGATGGCCGCGGGAGGATCGACGGTGATCTGAGCGACGCCCGGGGCGACCGCGGCCAGGAAGTCGTCGACTATCCGGTCGGCCAGGGCCTTGAGCAGCGCCTCGCGATCCGAGAAGGACTCGTAGAAGTAGCGCTCGGTCAGCCCCGCCTCCCGACACACGTCGCGCACGGTCGAACGGGCGTATCCCCGGGCGGCGAAGACCTCGAGCCCGGCCTCGAGCAACCGTTCTCGACGCCTAGCCGTCCGCTCGCCGGCGCTCACTCCTCGCCAGGGGCGGACCGGCGTCGCGGCCCTAGCCGAGGCGGCCACGACCAACCTGACAGGCTCGCATGTCTGGAAGCTAGCTTTGGACACGGGGACGTGTCAAGACTTTTGTGGAGGGCGCGGGCCGGCGTGCGTGCCTGCGATCGGCTCGGCCGGCCACTCAGAGAACACCTGTTGCCAAATCCGCACCAGCTTTGGTAACGTCCGTTGCCAGAGATGCCGTCGTCCCCCGACCCGAGCTACGTGGTCACCGGCCGCTACGGAGGCGCCGCCGCGGAGGACCGGCGCGCCGAGCGCCGGCGGCGCCTGCTCGACGCCGCCTTCGATCTGCTCGGCACGGGCGGGTCCACCCCCACCGTCCGCGGCGTCTGCGAGGGGTCGCGGCTCAACGCGCGCTACTTCTACGAGAGCTTCGAGGACCTCGACGACATCCTCCTGGCGGTCTTCGAGCGGGTGGTGGGCGAGACGACGACCGAGGTGCTCGCGGCCTTCGACGCCGGCCCCGACGATGCCCACGGAAAGGCGCATGCCGTCATCGAGGCATGCGTACGCCACCTCACCGACGACCCGCGCCGGGCGCGCGTCATGTTCATCGAGGGGCTGGGCAGCGAGGCGCTCGCCCGGCGCCGGCTCGAGTCGATGCAGGCCATGGGCCACCTCGTGGCCGCCTACGCGCGGCGCTTCTACGGCCTCGAGGAGGACACCGACCCGATCGGCGACATCACCGCCGCGTTCCTGGTCGGCGGGGTGAGCGAGTTGCTCGTCGCCTGGCTGCACGGGCGCGTCGAGGTCGACCGCGAGCAGCTGATCGAGGACCTGACCGAGCTGTGGGTCATCGCCGGCGAGGGCGCGGTGAGGATCGCCCAAAGCCGCGCCCACGGCGCCAAGCGCACCACGACCCCCGACCGAGGAGGCAGACGATGACTCCCGCGACCGACGACGGGTACTTCCCCCGCGGCACCTCGGTGCTGCGCCGCGTGCACCAGGAGCGCAGCGTGGGGCTCATGTACGGACAGCGCGCGCTGGCCATCGGCGCGATCGCGCCGCTGAACTTCGTGGGCACCCTGCTGCACACGCGCGCCCGCGACCGGCCCTTCCAGCGCCTGGCCCACACCGGCAAGATGTTCGAGACGATCTTCTTCGGGACGCGGGCCGAGGCCGACGAGGTCCTGGAGAAGGTCAACCGCCTGCACTACCGCGTGAAGGGCGAGCTGCCCGAGCCCGCCGGGTCGTTCCCCGCCGGCACTCCCTACTCGGCCTACAACCCGGGCATGATGCTCTGGACCATCGCCGTGATGGCCGACTCGGCGCGCGTCTTCTACGAGCTCTTCGTGCGGCGGCTCTGCGACGACGAGCGCGACGCGCTGTGGCGCGACTACGTCCGCTTTGGCGAGCTGTTCGGCATGCCACGCGATGCCGCGCCCGCCTCGCACGCCGAATTCACCGCCTACTGGGAGGAGCGCCTGTCGGCCAGCGACGCCTTCCTCACCGAGGAGGCCCGCAACATCGGGCTGGCCCTGCTCTTCCACATCCCTGTGCCGCTCAGCCGCTCGCCGGGGATGCCGGTGCACAACCTCATCATGCTCGGGGCGCTTCCCCCGCCGGTCCGGCGGCTCTACGACCTGCGCTGGACGCCCGCCCACGCCGCGGCGTTCGCCGCCGTGGTCTCGGGCGTGCGGGCCTCGCGGCCGATCACCCCGCGCATGCTGCGCACCGGGCACAACACCGCCCACTTCGACCTCGTCGCTCGCACCGAGCGCTCGTTGATCGCGCGCGGAAAGCCGGTTCCCGGCGCGCTGTCCTGACCCCGCAGCGGGGCTCGGCCGATTCGGAATCCGCTCGCCCGGGAAGGCTCGGCGCTAGACGGCCCGAGCGAGCAGCGGCTTCGAGACGAGGGAGACGAGATGACCGACGACGGCTCAACCACCGCGACCGCGCGCAAGCCGGCCGCCGAGGGCGAGGGAGACGGTGATACCGATCGCTCTCCGGTCGCCACCGAGACCTCCGATCAGTCACGGCCCGGGCCCAAGGCCAGCCGAGCCGAGGTCTCCAACTTCGAGATCGTCTCCCACTACTTCGACGCGGCAGCCGACCGGCTGGGCATGCCCGACGACCTCCAGGCGGTCCTCAGCTCGTCCTACCGCGAGGTCAAGGTGCAGATCCCGGTCAAGCTGTCCGACGGCAAGGTCCACGTCTTCTCGGGCTACCGCGTGCAGCACAACGGCGCCCGCGGCCCCTACAAGGGCGGCATTCGCTTCCACCCCGAGGTCGACCTCGACGAGGTGCGCGCCCTGGCCTCCCTGATGACGTGGAAGACGGCGATCGCCGGGATCCCCTTCGGCGGCGCCAAGGGGGGCATCGACTGCCCGGCCGGCGAGCTCGAGACGTCCGAGCGCCAGACGATCGCGCGATCGTTCATGGACAAGATCGAGAAGGTGCTGGGGCCCACGCGCGACATCGTCGCCCCCGACGTCAACACCAACGCGCAGGTGATGGCCTGGATGATGGACGAGTACGGCAAGCTCCACGGCCACACGCCGGCGATCTGCACCGGCAAGCCGATCCCGCTCGAGGGCTCCTACGGGCGCGAGGCGGCCACGGGGCGTGGAGTCGTCTACCTCTTCCAGGAGGCCGCGCCGCAGCTGGGCATCGAGCCCTCCGAGACGCGGTTCGTCGTGCAGGGCTACGGCAACGTCGGGGCGTGGGCCGCGCGGCTCATGCAGGAGCTCGGGGCCACGCTGGTCGGCGCCTCGGACGCCTGGGGCGCGATCCGCAACGACGAGGGTATCGACGCCCAGGCGCTGGCCGACCACGCCCGCGAGGGCGGCCACCTCACCGACTTCGAGGACGTCGACACCATCGAGCCCGACGACCTCCTGGGAATCGAGTGCGAGGTGTTCATCCCCGCGGCCCTGGGCGGGATGATCCATGCCGAAAACGCCGGCCGCCTCAACTGCCGGATGATCGTCGAGGGGGCCAACAGCCCGACCACCCCCAAGGCCGACGACATCCTGTGCGACAACGACGTCTACGTCATCCCGGACGTGATGGCCAACGCCGGAGGCGTGGTGGTGTCCTACTTCGAGTGGGTGCAGAACCTCCAGCACCTGCGGTGGGGCGAGGAGGATGTCAACGAGAAGCTCCACGGGATCATGCGCAGCGCCTACCGCGACGTGGTCGAGCGCAGCGAGCGCGACGACGTGCCGCTGCGCCTGGCCTCCTACGAGCTGGGGATCGAGCGGGTGCTCGAGGCCGCGCACGCGCGCGGCTACGTCTGAGCTGCGGCGGCTGCAACGCTCAGCGCCGCCCGGTGGAGACCGCCGCTGAGGGGCTTAGTCGTCGAAGTCGAAGTCGCGCGGCGGCTTCTGCTCGAACCAGAGCCGGTCGTGCTCGGGCGTCTCCTGGAGGAAGTCGGGCGTCTCCTCGAGGACGTCGTCGCTGGGACCGGCCTCCCCGGGAGCCGGGTCTGGCTGGTCACCCGCGGGCGCCGCGGCGGGATCCGGAGCGGCCGCCGGCTGCGAGGTGCCCGGGTCGGGCGGCGGCTGAGCCGGCGCGGGCTCGTCGGCGAAGATGTCGTCGGCGGCGAAGGCCACGGTCTCCTGGCCGAGGGGGTCGGCCAAAGGAGCGGGCGGCACCGGCTCGAAGGCGAGGTCGGGCTCCGCGCCGGACTCGGCCTCGACGGTAGCCTCCGGCACGACCCCCGAGGCGGGCTCGACGTAGGGCTGAGGCTCGAGCCCCATCTCGGCGCCCTCGCCGATTCCCTCGGGTGCCGGCTCGACGTCGGGAGCCACTCCCTCGGGCGCCACGGTCGTCGCAGTGGCCGCCGAGGCGGAGGCCAGGACCTCGTGGGTCTCGCGCACCGGCGGCCCCAGCGCCTCCTGCTCGAGGCGGGCCAGCTCGCCGGGGTCCGCACCGTGCTGACGCTTGAGGTCCAGGTGCTCGCGGATCGCCTCGTCCAGGAATCCCATGCCCGAAAAATCCTACTTGGCGGGCGCCGCGCCTGCGGGCGTCGGCGTGGCCCTCTCGGTGCGGTTCTTGCCCGCCCGCTTGGCCCGATAGAGCGCGGCGTCGGCGGCGGCCACCAGGCTTGCCCGATCGAGCGCGCTCTCGGGTAGCGCGGCCACCCCGAACGAGGCGGTGATCTTCAGCGTCCCACCGCCGTCGAGGCGCGGGATCTCCAGGGCCGCGATCGAGTGGCGCGTGCGCTCGGCGAGGTTGTAGGCGCCCTGGAGGTCGGTTTCGGGGAGGGCGACGGCGAGCTCTTCCCCGCCATAGCGCGCGGGCTCGTCGATCTCGCGCACGGTGTCGCGCAGCACACGGCCGACCTCACGCAGGACGAGGTCGCCCTGCTGGTGGCCGAAGGTGTCGTTGACCCGCTTGAAGTCGTCGATGTCGAGCATGACCAGGCCGACGGTGTGGTCGAAGCGCTTGGCCCGCTCGACCTCGTCGTGGATGACCTCCTGGAAGCGGCGATGGTTGAACAGGCCGGTCAGCTCGTCGGTCAGGGCCTGGCGCTGCACCATCTCGTGCAGGTCGACGTTCTCCATCGAGACCGCCGCCTGCCGGGCGAGGTAGTGGAAGAGCTCGCTCTCGCGCTGGCTGAACGGCCGGCCGGAGCGGGCCAGCGACACCAGCGCCATGACCTCGCCCTCGGCCGAGCGCAGGGGGTAGGCCAGGGCGCTGGCCCCTTCGCGGCCGACCTGCGCGGGGCGGGCGGACTCCTGGGCCTGCGCCTCGACGCCGTGGATGACCTCCCCGTAGGCGCCGATCTCCCCGGCGCACGCGCGCTGGCGCAGCGGACCGTCGGGGTGGTCGCGCGCGGTCGCCCGGCCGCAGTCGGCGTTCACCGCATCGATCGCCGTGCGCACGACGATCTCCAGCAGCGCGTCGCGGTCGAGGTTGGAGGCGAACGTCTCGCCGATGCGGCGGATCGAGTCCTCTAGGCGCGCGCGCTCTTGGCGCAGCTCCTCCAGGCGCGCCTCCAGCTGCCGCGACATCTTGTTGAACTCCTCCCCTAGCGCGGCGAACTCGTCGTTGCCCTCGGTCGGCACCTCCTGGGAGAAGTCGCCGGTGGCCAGCCGCCGCGCTCCGGCGAGGAAGCGTGCGACCTGGGCCTGGAGGGAGCGAGAGACCGTAAGCGCAAAGGCCACGGCCAGCAGCAGGAAGCCTACGAGCGCCACCGCCGCCAGGAGGCGGCCGGTCGACAGGTCCGACGCTGTCGCCGCCTTGTTGGAGAGCACCGAGACGCGCAGCGTGCTGCCCCGGAACCCGGGCGCGCTGAACGATGCGACCCGGTAGCTGCGCCGGCCGAGCTTCAGGTCGCCCACGTCGGGCAGCTGTCCGGCCGGCAGCCCGGGCAGCGTCGCGTTCAGAGTCGTGCGGTCCCGACGCACGACCGCCTCCAAGCCCGTGATCTTGCGCACCGTCGCGGCGTACTGCGGCGCCGTGATGACCGCGACCTGGAGACGACCGACGACCCGCCCCGAGGAGCCGACGAGTTGCCGGCTGGCCACGGCCGTGGCGTCGCGACGCCCCACGTCGACCAGCATGTGGCCACCGGCGACCACCGCCAGGCGCCGCGCCGGGAGGCTGGCCAGCAGCTCCCTGGCCCGCGCGCTGGCCAACCCCCGATCGCGAGCGACGATGGCCTGCGTGAGCTGAGAGTCTGACCCGGCGCGGCCGGCCGCTCTCGAGGCCCGCTCGACCTCACGCCGGTAGAGCCCGATGGCCGCCGCCTGACCCTCCGCCACCCGCGCGTCAGCCTTGGAGGTCTCGCTGTAGGACAGCAGCAGGAAGACCACCACGGTGGCCGCGACCATGGGCAGGATCACGATCACCGCGAAGAAGAAGCTGAGGCGGCCGCGGAAGCTCATCGCGTCAGTGTCAGCGTACCCGCCGGGAGGTGGGCGCAGGCGGCGTTGCAGCGACCGGCGGTGGCTGGCGCGCGGTGGACGCGGACGGCGCGCCATCCGCCGGCTGGTGCCCTGACGGCCTGCCTCCCGGGGCTACACTGTCCGGCGCCGCGGTCGAGCGACCAACGACCGCACTCGGGGCTATAGCTCAGTTGGGAGAGCGCCTGGATCGCACCCAGGAGGTCGGGGGTTCGAGTCCCCCTAGCTCCACTCTCGGACGGCCATGCACGTCGGCGCCTTTCCCGACAGCTCGAGCAGTCGGCGTTCGTACCGCTCGAGCCACCGCTCGGGCTGCCCTTCGACCTCGCGGTGCGCGACGGTGGGGTCAGCCCCGCGGTGAGCGCCACCTCGAGATCGTGCGAGCGCGCCGGTTCGAAGGGATGTGCGCTGCCTGACATAGTGCGGGGCGAGCGGCCCGTCGCGCCGGGCTGTCCCGAAGGCCTCGACCGCTCCCCCGGCGCCCCCCTCGTCGCTGCCGTAGGCCTGGTTGTGAAGGAACTGCACGTGGTCGGCCACGAACCTCGTGTTGGCGGCCGTGACCGCCGCGCCACCAAAGCCCCTAAGAAGCTGTCTCAGAACCTGTCGCGTAGTGTCCGGTCGCGGTGGCGCGGACGTGGCTTCAGGTTCGAGTCGATCTGCTTGGCGGTCGTGGGGGGCGGCTGAAGCCGTCCCCTGGACGGATCTTCATCGTCGGGCCGTCGCACACGTTCTTGGCGCTGGCGGATGCGATCAACGCGGCGTTCGCGCGTTGGGATCTAGCGCATCTGCACGAGTTTGAGCTTGCCGACGGGTGGCGAGTGGGGTTCGTGGACCCGGATTCTTTCGAGGATGACGAGCCTGTCGAGGACCAGGCGACGCTCAAGGTCGCCCAAGCGGTCAGGCCAGGCGACGAGTTCAGCTTCACCTTCGACTTCGGTGACCGCTGGGAGCATCGCTGCCGGGTGCTGGCCGAGAAGGCCGATCCGCGCCAGGAGTGGGGAGCCGGGGCGCTGCCGCGCCAGCCGATCGCGATCTGGGGCTGGGGCGAGATCCCTGACCAATACGGCCGTCGCTCGGCCGCGGAGCTCGAGCTCGAGCCGTGACGCTCAGGCCGCGCGCAAGGCGGCGGTGGCAGGCGACGGCGCAGCCGAGCAGCATGAACGCGAGGTGCAGCTGGTCGTCGCGTTCATAGCGGGTGCGTAGCCGGCGCAGGTTGTGCAGATGCGCGAAGGCCCGCTCGACCACCCAGCGCTCGCGGCCCAGCCCCGAGCCGTGCTTGCTTTCGCGCCGCGCGATCACCGGCTTGACCCCGCGGCGGCGCAGTTCGCGGCGGTACTTGTCGTGGTCATAGCCACGATCGGCGATTAGCCGCTCGGCGCGTCGTCGCGGCCGACCGACCTTGCCGCGCACCGGCCCGACACCATCGACCAACGGCAGCAGCTGGGTGACGTCGTTTCGGTTGCCGCCGGTGAGGCTGATCGCCAGCGGGATCCCGCTGCTGTCGGTGAGCAGGTGGTGCTTGGAGCCTATGCGAGCACGGTCAACCGGGGAGGCCCCGTCAAGCCCCCCCTTGAAGCGCACGAATGTGGCTGCCATCGACGACCGCCGTCGCCCAATCGATCATTCCGGCGGCGTTCAGACGCCGCAGCAGCTCGCGGTGCAGCGCCGCCCACACCCCAGCGCGCTGCCACTCCTGAAGCCGGCGATGCGCAGTTGCCGGCGAGCAGCCCAGCTCGCGGGGAAGGTGGTTCCACGCGATCCCTGTGAACAACACGAACACGATCGCCCCGAAGCACACCCGGTCATCCACGCGCGGGCGCCCGCCGCGCGGGTCAGGCTCGTGCACCGGGACCAGTGGCGCGACGACACCCCAAAGCTCGTCGCGGACCTGCCACACCGAAGTCGCCACGCCAACTCCTCCCGCCGAGGGTTATGTCACTCCGGCGAGATTCGGCTTACAGCCCTCAACCCCTCCCAGCGAAGGTATTGAGACAGCTTCTAAACCCATGCTGGGCGTCCTGGCCGAGCCTTCCGTGGCTCAGGGTGAGGCTGCGCACCCAGACCCTCGTCCAGCTCAACGACCATCTCCTTGGCCGTGCGGGCCGGCCCCACCGGCCGCGAGGTCGCCCGTGAAGGCATCGACGCCGCCGGCCACGGGGAGCGCTTCGGCCACGGCCTGGGCCACTCAGCGAGTCGGTTGGCCGACCGCGAGCAGGTTGCCCTCGCTGTCGAAGAAGAACGCGCCGCGCTCGCCCTTCCCCTTGCTTGCGTAGTGGTTGGGCACGACGACGATCTGGTCGATCACCTCCAGGTCGCCCATCTCGAAAGTCTCGAATTCGAGGCGGCGGCCGCGCAGGTCAGCGACGACCTGATCGATGTCCTCCACCTCGAAGCCGACCTGGGTGCAGCGGCCGGACGCCGCGCCCGAGGAAGCGAAGAGGTGGAACTCGGTCGCTCCGCACACGTAGCGCAGGCCGCCTTCGCGCTCCTCGACGGGCTCGAGGCCGAGCCGCTCGCTGTAGAAGCGTCGCGCGCGGTCGAGGTCCTGGGCGGGAAGCTTTGCCACGACACGTGCGGCGTCGAGTGGACCGCTCACCGCGATCTCCACGTCTGGATCGTCATCGCGGCTCCTTCCACTTCCGCGGCCGACGCGGTAGCGGATGTGTCGCGTGGGGCGAGTGGACGACCTCGATCGGCTCGAGGCCGGGATCCTCGACGCCGTCGAAGAGGCGCTCGCCGGCGCCGAGTAGGACGGGAGCGACGTCGAGGACGAGCTCATCGATTGCCTTCGCCGCGAGCGCCTGGCGCACGGTCGAGGCGCCGCCTGCGATGTCCACCTCGCGGTCGCCGGCGGCGACCTTCGCCTGCTCAACGGCGGCGTCGAAGCCGTCGGTGACGAAGTGGAACGTCGTCCCGCCCTCCATCTCGACGGGTTTGCGTGCGTGATGTGTGAGGACGAACACCGGCGCGTGGTAGGGCGGCTCGTTCCCCCACCAGCCGCGCCAGTCCTCATCCCACTCGCCGCGGATTGGGCCGAACATGTTGCGGCCCGTGACGTACGCGCCCCGGGCTTCATCAGCTCGTCGCGAGCACGGGCGTCTGCCTCGTGCCCGGGTTCTCCGGCGTGCCAGTGCCACTCGTGGAGCCTGAGACCGCCAGCACCGACCGGGTTGTCGCGGCCCTGGTCCGGGCCGGCCACGAAGCCGTCGAGGGAGATGGACATGTGGCAGGTCGTGCGAGTCATCGCTGATCGAGACCCTCGTGGGCGCCCCCGACTCATCGGTGCAATCCGCTCAACGTAGCCCGTGGGTGTCGAACACGATCTGCTCGGTGCGGATCCGGCCGGCGGCGACAGTGAAGCGGTCGGCGACGCGCATCTCCCGGCCAGACTTCGGGAACAGGTCATAGAGCAGCAGGGCCTCGCGGTCGTGGCCAAAGGCCGAGACCTTGCGCCAGCGCGGCTCGATCGACTCCACAAATGCGCGCGAGCCCGCGAGGAACTCGTCCGCCGAGCGGTAGTGGGCGATCGGGCCGTCGAAGGCGAAGTCGTCGGCCAGCAGTCTGGCGACTGAGTCGAAGTCGCCGGCGGTCCAGGCGTCGAGGTAGGCGGTGGCGATGTCGAGGGCGCGCGAATCGGACACGGCGGCTCAGCCCCGCTTCAGGTTGATCTCGCCGATGCCGCTTGCCGTGGCGGGCATGTCGTTCCTCCGGGATGGTGGGTTCACCGGCCATGACCGGTCAGGCGGCGAGAACTCATCGCTGGATCCGCTACCGGTTTCGCCACGCCCCCACGACGTCGGGGTGTCGTTCAGGAAGCGGTCAGGCGGCCTCGGCCACGATGCCGCGCATGAACACCACCCTCACGCAACGACTCCCCGGCGACAGCCGCGCCACCAAGACCGGCCCCTCGCTGGGCCGCAGGATGCTCAACAAGGTCCCCGAGGTCACCGTCTACTTCTGGGTCATCAAGGTCCTGTGCACGACGGTCGGCGAGACCGCGGCCGACCTGATGAACGACCGGCTCGGCTTCGGGCTGACCAACACGACGTACGTCATGACCGCCGTACTGATCGTCGCTCTGGTCGCCCAGTTCCGGCGGCGTAGGTACGAGCCGGGGATCTACTGGGTCGCGGTCGTGCTCATCAGCATCGTCGGAACGCTGATCACCGACAACCTGTCGGACAACCTTCACGTGGCCCTGGAGGTCACGACGATCGCCTTCGCCATTGCGCTGGCCGTCACCTTCGCCGTGTGGTTCGCGTTCGAGCGGACCCTGTCCATCCACACGATCTTCACCACCCGGCGCGAGGGCTTCTACTGGCTGGCCATCCTCTTCACCTTCGCCCTCGGCACGGCGGGCGGCGACCTCATGTCCGAGCGCCTGAACCTCGGCTACTGGGTCGCGGTGCTGATCTTCGGGGCGGCGATCGCCGCCGTGGCCGTCGCCCACTTCGGCTTCAAGGTCAACGCCGTCCTGACCTTCTGGATCGCCTACATCCTCACCCGGCCGCTGGGCGCCTCCCTGGGCGACGGCCTGTCGCAGGCTCGGGCCGATGGCGGCCTGGGCCTGGGGACGGTCGTCACCAGCCTGATCTTCCTCGGCGCCATCCTGGCCCTGGTCGTCTACCTGGCCCGCTCGCGGGTGGACCAGACGGCCACGGTGCCGGCTGAGGGGAGTGTCGGCGACGCCGGCCTGCTGCGGTTGGGCGAGCCCACAGACCTTCAGCGGGCGGGCGGGCAGCCCGCCGCGGCCGACGCCGCCAATGTCCTCGTCGTCGCGGACGGAGCACCGGCCACGTCAGGACTGCTCGACGTGGTGCGAGGGCGGGCGGCGCGCGGGCTGGCGCGCTTCCAGCTCCTGGTGCCCAATCCCCACCAGGCCGACTGGCACCTGCACCCCGACCTCGCCCACGCCGACCACTTCCTCGATCTGGCCGTGCCGCGGCTGGAGGAGGCGGCCGGAGCCCCGGTCGACGGCTCAGCCTCCCCGCGCCATGACCCGATGGACGCCATCGAGGATGCCCTGCGAGCCGGGGACTTCAACGAGATCATCCTCTCGACGCATCCGCACGGCCTGGCGAGGTGGCTGCACATCGACCTGCCGCGCCGGGTCGAGCACCTCGGGCTTCCGGTCATGACCGTCGTGACCGCGTAGCGGCGTCGCGGCGTCGCGGCGTCGCGGCGTCGGGTCCGGAGCCCGCTGTCGGAGCTTCAGAGCTCTCGCTCGTAGAAGTAGTTGATCGGGCCATCGGGTCGACCCTCCCGCTTGGTGAAGCCCAGGCTCCCGTAGAGGCGGCGGGCGGCGACGTCATCCTCGCTGGTGCCGAGATCCATGTGGGTCGCACCCTTGCGGCGAGCGAGCTCGATCGCCGCCTCCATAAGCGCCCGCCCGAGCCCCTGGCCGCGCCGCGGCGGGACCACGTAGAGCTCCGCGAGGTAGCACTCGAGCCCCTCGGTCCAGATCGCGGGACGGAACCGGAGCACAGACAGCCCTTGCGGGTCGCGTCCTGCGAGGACGACCTCGGTTTCCCCGGCGGCGAGGATCTGGCCGAAGCGCTCGGCGAGCACCTCCGGACCCGGCGTAGGCTCGTCATACTCGTGGTTGAAGTCGTCGAGGAGCTGGCCGATCCTCTCGGCGTCCGAGACCGTCGCGCGGCGGATGCACAGGTCAGGGCTTCATGTTGCGTGCGTAGAATCGCTCATCGCCTCGGGACGTTCCGCGCCCGATTGGGACTCAGGCGGCGCCCCGGGCAGGCGTGGGCCATGGGCTGTCGAGTCTTGGGCAGGGAGAGGACCCAGCTATCATGCCCGCCTTCTGCCCGGGAGCTGCCGCGGTAGCTCCTCCCGGTGCTCGAGCGCGGCCGGAGCTCGCCGATGCGACTCCGGCTGGGTCCAGTTCCGCCAACGACCGAAAACGGAGCGATGCTTTCCATACTTACTTCTCACCCCAAGCTCACCGCGCGTCCGCCCCGGCTGGCCTGGCTCCTGACTGTCGCCGCGCTGGTGGCGGCCCTCGTCGCCGGCTGCGGTGGCGGCGGGTCCGGGAGCAGCACGTCGACCAACGGCAAGACCACGAAGACCGGTAAGTCGGGCAAGTCAGGCAAGACCGGCACGAACAAGAAGACCGGGCCCAAGACTCCGGTGGGCACGGCCATCAAGTCGTTCTCGGCCAAGGCGTCGTCCTCCAGCCAGGCACAGCTCAGCGTGACGCTGACCAAGCCCGAGCCGCTGATGCTCCAGGTGCGCAAGGTCACCACCGGCACCAAGACGACCAAGGTGGGCAAGGTCAACTTCGGGAGCAAGCCCAAGGGCCAGAGCACGATCTCGTGGAACCTCCAGGTGGCGGGCAAGAAGCTCACGCCCGGGCGCTACAAGCTGACCATGCGCGCGGGCAAGGGCGCCGGGAAGTCCAAGCCCGTGACGCTCACGGTCCCCGGCGGCTGACGGAGCGAGGAAGCCAGGACCCGACGGGCGAGCCGGCCCGGCGGGTCCTGACCGTCGGGCACTCCACGCACGAGCTCGGGGAGCTCGTGGCCCTGCTGTCGCGCCACGGCGTGGGGCTGGTGGCCGACGTCCGCGCCCACCCGGGCTCCCGGCGGCTCCCCCAGTTCGGGCGCAGAGCCCTGGGGGAGGGGCTCGCGGCCGCCGGGCTGGAGTACGTCCACCTCCCGGCGCTCGGGGGGCGGCGGCGGCCCGCGGCCCACAGTCCCAACGGCGGCTGGAAGGTCGAGGGCTTCCGCGGCTACGCCGACCACATGGCGAGCGGCGAGTTCGCCGGCGGGCTCGAGCAGCTGGAGGTCCTGGCCGCGCGGCGCTCGACGGCGATCATGTGCGCCGAGTCGCTGTGGTGGCGCTGTCACCGGCGGCTCATCGCCGACGTGCTGACGGTGAGGGGCTGGCGCGTCGTCCACATCGCCCCCGACGCGACGCTCAGCGAGCACCGGCTCACGGAGTTCGCGGTGCTCGAAGGGGACCGGCTGGCCTACCCGCCGGCCCAGGGGTCGCTGTAGCGGCGATGCCCTGGAGCAACGGCCGCCGGGCGAGTGTCGGCGGGTGAGCGAGGCCCATGTGCAAGCGTGTCCGGCCGGATGGCCGGCTCGCCGCTCACCCCGCCCCGCCGCCGACGCCTGCTCGGCCGCGCGCTGCCCGCGGCCCTGCTGGTCGCCCTTGCCGCTGTCGGGCTGGTGGCGCTGCTCTCGAGCCGCGACGTCCTCCCCCTCCCGGGCTCGGGGTCGGGCGCCGGGGACCCGATCATCCGCGATCCGCTCCGGTACCGCAGCGGGCTCGATGACGCCTACGAGCGGCGCGCGGCAGCCGGCGAGAGCCACGTCCTCTACGCCAAGAGCCCCGGCGGGGTCGAGGCCACCGCGCGCCGGGTGGCGCGCTTCCGGCCGGCCATAGAGGCGGCCGCCGCGCGGGGCGAGGTGGACCCCGACGTCCTGGAGGCCATCGTCTTCCTGGAGAGCGGCGGGCGGCCCGACGTGGTGGCCGGCGATGACCCGGCCAACGCCTCGGGGCTGACCCAGATCCTCGCCGAGACCGGCCGCAACCTGCTGGGCATGCGGATCGACCTCGCCGCGTCGCGGCGGCTGACCGCCCGCTACCGCCGCGAGCTGCGCCGCGGGCACCCCGCCGCGGCGGCGCGCGCGCTCGCCGCACGGCGTCGGGTGGACGACCGCTTCGTTGCGGCCAAGGCGCTGGCCGCGACCATGCGCTACCTCGCCGCCGCCAAGCTGCGCTTCGGGCGCGACGACCTCGCGGTGGTCTCCTACCACATGGGGATCGGCAACCTCCAGGGCGTGCTGCGCGCCTACGGCGCCGACCAGCCCAGCTACGCGCAGCTCTACTTCGACTCCTCCCCCCTTCGCCACGCCGCGGCCTGGCGCATGCTGGCCGCCTTCGGCGACGACTCCTCGACGTACTACTGGCGCGTGCTCGCGGCGCGGAACATCATGCGCCTCTACCGCGACGACCCGGCGGGGCTCGCCCGGCTCGACGGCCTGCAGACCGCGAAGGGGTCGGCCGAGGAGGTGCTGCACCCCCGGAACCGCACCCCGGTCCTGGCCGATCCCGACGCCGTGGCGCGGGCACGGGCGGACGGGACGCTCGTCCCCCTTCCCCCGCCCGCCCGGCTGCACATGGTCCGCGACCGGCGCCTGGGCGAGGTCGCCCGCAAGCTCGGCCGCCGCCCCCCGCTCTACTACGCGCTGCGCCCCGAGGCGGTCGCGCTGGCCACCTACATGGGTGCGACCGTGCGGGCGATCAGCGGGGTGAGCGCGCCGCTGCGCATGACCAGCGCGGTGCGCGACCAGCGCTACCAGCGCCTGCTCACCGCCACCAACGCCGAGGCCACCCACGCCTACTCGCTGCACACCACCGGCTACGCCTTCGACCTCCTGCGCCACTACCGCGGCCGCGCCCAGGCCGAGGGGCTGCAGTTCGTGCTCGACCGCCTCCAGGCGCTCGACCTGATCGCCTGGGTGCGCGAGCCGGCGGCCATCCACGTCACGGCCTCGTCGGACGCACGCGGCCTGGCCTTTGCGCCGCCGGGGGGCTGACGGGCGCACGGCCCCTCCGCCGAGGAAGGCGTGCACGGCGACCTCTGCGGCGACAGGTGACGACTCTGGCCGGGCGTGTCGCCCGGACACGCGGCGGCGTGTGGACATAGCCGACAGATGCGCCGTGTCGAGCTGTGATCGCCATGGCCGTCCTCGTCGCAGTGGTCGCGTCGGTACCGAGCGCGCGGTGGTGACCTGTGGTGAGCGCTTCCCCACCCGGCCGCCCGGCGAGTCGCCCCGAGGACGCCGTCGTCGCCTACCGCGCTCGCGACGGCCGAGCGCTCTGGCGCCGCGGTCGTCCGGCGGGCCGCCTCCTGCTCGAGCCGCTGCGCCATGGCGTCGCCGCGCGGACCACGGCGGAGCCGCTGGCCGAGCACGACGCCACGCGGGTGAGCGCCTTCGACGCGCGCGGTGAGGACACCGGCTGCGAGAAGCTCGAAGGACCGCCCGACGAAGGGGGCACCCCGCGCGCCGACGCATCCACCGACTCGGCGCGCGAGCTGATCGCCACCGTCGCCCCGGCCGGGGGGCGCTCTCGGGTACGGCTCCTGCGCGATGGCGGGCGCGACGAAGCGTGGAGCACCGGGCTCGACGGCGAATGGGGGCGGTGGCCCTCGCCGGGGACGGCGTCGACGGCCGCCCGCGGGCGCGCGACGCCGCGTCGGGCCGCCTGGTGTGGGTCGGGCCCTCGCTGCAGTCGGCGGACTCGCTGGAGACATTGCAGCACTCCGGCGATCTCCCTCGGCCCCGGCAAGGTGCTGAGTAGCTTCCCCCGGGCGGGTCCCCGCATCTACGCCCTCGGCGGAACCCCGATGGTCGTCTCGGCCGCCGACGGCAGGGGACGGAGGCTGGCCTCACGCGGCGATCCGAACGCCTACTGGTTCGGCCTGGGCGGTGGTTCAGTGCTGAGCGGGCCGAGCCGCGTCAGTTAACAGATGCTTACGTCTGCGGTGGCGAATCGTTGTCGCTCGCTTGGCAGAGTCGATGAACGATCTCGCTCGAATGTCCGCCGTGGCAGCACGGCCCCGGCTTGCCAGGGGGCCACGGGCGGGCACAGCAGGCCGCTCCGTGCTGGTCGTGGATCCCGACCCGGCCACCCTCGAGGTCGTTCATCTGCTCTTGGGGGAAGCGGGCTTCCAGGTGTGGACGACGAAAGATGGGGTCGAGGCCTTGAGGGTTGCGTCTATCCGGCGACCCGATCTCCTGATCCTCGAGGTTGTCCTTCCGGATGTCGACGGGTTCCGGGTGATGCGCGGAGCCCGTTGCGCAGCGGGCCCAATTCCGGTCATCATGCTCTCGGCTCGTGGCTCGGAGCCGGATCGGATCGCAGGTCTCAGGCTGGGCGCCGATGACTACGTCACCAAGCCGTTCCTGCCCAGAGAGCTGGTCGCTCGGGTACACGCCGTGCTGCGTCGCTGTCCGCCCGATCCCCTCGGCCAGGCGCCACTGCGGTTCGACGGCCTGGAAGTCGATTCCTCGGCCCGCAAGGTCACGGTCGGCGGCCGAGAGGTCCGCCTGACAAGACTGGAGTTCGAGCTGCTGCGCTTCATGGCTCGCCATCCCAACCGGGCCTTCACCCGCGACGAGCTGCTGCGCTGTGTCTGGGAGTACCCGCCCGGAATCGACACCACCACGGTGACCGTCCACGTCCGCCGGCTGCGCTCCAAGATCGAGCGCGATCCTGTACGGCCGAGCTTCATCCGCACCGTGAGGTGCGTGGGCTACCGGTTCGCGGAGTGAATGGCGGGAGATCTCAGGCTGCGGCGACGCGTGTGAGCGTCGCATCGCTATGCCCAGAGACATGCTGGCTGGGCATGAGCGCGCACGCGATGGCGGCGGGGTCGCCGCTCGCGGTGACTTGACAGAGCAGCTCTCGCATCGCGCGAGCCGGCGCGGCGTGATAGCTCGTCGCGGGCATGGCTGCCTTCACGTGCCGTACCGGGCCACCTTCCAGGGGGCGGGCGACCAAGCCGTCTCGCAACCAGCCCAGCGCCAGGCGGGGCATCAGCGTCAACCCACGCCCGGCGTAGGCAAAGACCTGGAAGGCCTCGAAGCCGGTTGCGCAACACGAAGGGTCGACCTGGATGTCCAGGCCGGCAAGCCCGGCAATGACTCGAAGCTCGTCGGCCCAGGGCGATCCCCCGAGAATCGGTTCGCACGCGAGCTGGTCGAGCGTCACCCTGCTGCACGCGGCGAGCGGATGGTCTTTGCGGAGCACGACGAGAAACGGGTCGTCGAAGAGGGGGGTGCACTCCAGAGCCGCCTCGTCGCCGACCGCCACGCCGTCGTAGTCGCGGCCCGCCGCCCAGTGATCGAACTCGAAGATCAACGCGAGGTCGATCTCGCGTGCTCTCAGTCGGGCGATGCTCTCGTAGGGCTCGCCGTCGAAGAAGGAGAGCTCCACGGCGGGATGCCGCTTGCGGAAGGTCTCCATGGCAAACGCGACGAACGTGGAGGTCGCGCTCGTGAAGGAGCCGATCCGCAGCTGGCCACTGTCACCGCGGCCGATCGCGTCCAGCTCGACTTCGGCGTCGGCGAGCCGGGTCAGCACCGCTTCGGCGTGCGCGAGGAGAGCGGCGCCGGCATCGGTCAGGCGCATCCCCCGAGAAGTCCGGTCGAAGAGCGTCAGTCCGATGCCCCGCTCGAGGGTCGCCATCTGCTGGGAGACCGCCGACGGGGTGAAGCACAGCGCCTCCGCGGCGGCAGCGAAGCTGCCTCCCTGGGCGACCTCGCGCAGCACCGCGAGCCGATTGAGATCGAAGGCACCCGGAAGTCGGGGAGGCCGTGGTCGCCCGTTGCCGTTGTAGGTCGAAGACGACGGTGAACGTGGGGTTCCGCCGGTTTCTCCCGCGCTCGTCGGATGGGAATCGATGCCCCCGTTTGAAGGGGCTGTACTGCGGGGTTTGGGTCGGCTATTTGAGCTTCCATTAGAGGACGGCATGTGAACCCCCAGGTCCGCCGGGGAATCGCCCGGCTCGATCGGGCGTTGAACACTGAAGACCGGGCGAGCCCTGCCGGCGACGCGGCGACAGCTGGTCGAGCACACCCGAGACCTCGAGGACGCGCTGGACCGCGGGCGGGCCCTCGACGAACGCGAAGCCGATCCCGTCCTCGCTGGCGCGTGCGCTCCAGTCGAGCACCAGGTGCAGACCGTTCGAGTCCATGAACTCCAGCTCGCGCAGGTCGAGCACGAAGCGCCGAAACCCACTCGTGTGGAGCTCGCGCAACCGGTCCTCGACCTGACCGGTCGTCGCGATGTCCAACTCGCCGACGGGCGTCACACGGACGGCATCGCGCTCGGGGTGAACCTCGACACGAAATGGCTCGTACCCTGGTCGTGACGAGACCGAACGCAGAAGCGGGTGCCCATCGCGGCCCTCCCATACGCTCGGCGGCGTTGTACGGGCCGGGTGGGCGGCGGTCTCGTGGTCGACTCGCATGACGCTCCAGACGGGGTCGGTGGATACGGACGCCACCGGGGTCTGGAGCGACGCGAAACGATCTGGACGTTGAGAGCGCCCAGTCTAGTCCCTCCGGAGCGGCTCTGTGGAGCGAGGGTGGTTAACGGCCGGAGAACGCACCCCGCGCCGGGTCGGCGAGCGCGGCGGGGTCCAGGCGGCCGTCGATCAGCTCTCGAGCGACGTCGCTCAGGCGACGGTTGTGGTCACGAGCGTGAGCGCGGAGGCGGGCGAACGCGGCGTCTACGCCGATGCGGGCGCGCTCGGACAGCACGCCCTTGGCCTGCTCGATGACGACCCGGCCGGTCAACGCGCGCTGGAGCTGCTCCACCATGCCACGGGTCTCGCGCACGGCGCGCTCCTGAAGCAGCGCGATCGCAGCGATGTCGGCCATGCCCTGGCTGAGCGGGATGTCACGCTCAGCCATCCGCCCAGCCGCGGTGCGAAACAGGTTCAGCGCCCCGATGGTCTCGCCGCGCACCCGCATCGGAACGGCCTGCACGGAGCGGAACCCTTTCTGCATGGCGGCCGGGGCGAACACGGGCCAGCGACCGGCGTCGAGCGCCAGGTCGTCGCTGACCACCGGCGTTCCGCGGCGGTAGCACTCGAAGCAGGGCCCCTCCTCGTTCTGGGCCTGCAACAGCTCCAGCGCCTCGGAGCGCTCGCTCGAGGAGGCCATGACCCGCAACGCGCCCGCGGCGTCGGCCAGCAGCAGCCCCGCCTCGCTGCAGTCCAAGAGCTGGACGCTGCGCTCCGCCAGGCGGTGCAGGAACTCGACCACGTCGAAGTCCTCCACCATCGTGTCGGCGAGCTCTACGAACATCTCCACGATGCGCTGCTCCCGAGTCACGCGCTTCCCTCCACCAGGTTGCCTTCGCACGCCCTCACCTGCGCCATTATCGCGTGGCCGCGCGCGCGTGTCACGATTCCTCCAGGCGCAGGCGGCCCGCGACCACCTCGCTGGCCACGACCCGCAGCGGGCGCTCCTGGGCGAACGCGTGGGCGCGCATGCGCACGAAGCCCTCATCCAGGGAGACCCCGAGCTGGACGGAGATCATGCCCGTCGCCTGATGAACCTCCGCCCAGTGCGCCGGCTCCTTGGCCAGCAGCTGATGCACGGTGTCCGGCGCAGCCCCGGCCTGCAACCCGAGGATCACCTGGGTGGCGACGTCGGCCAGCACCAGGCCGTAGGCCAGCTCGTCGGCGCTCAACGCCCCCGGGCGATCCCGGTACAGCGCCAGAACCCCGATGCGGATCGTGCCGAGATGCAGCGGGAAAGCGAACACCGCCAGCACGCCGACCTCCACGCCGCCCCGGGCGAACGCCGGCCAGCGCACGACTCTGGTAGCGGCCAGGTCCGGCTCCAACACCGGCTCGCCGCTCGCCCATGCATCCACGCACGGCCCCTCACCCAAGGAGAGCTGAAGCTCCTGCACGAACGCGATCCCAGGCTCGGAGACTCCCGCGGTGCCACGAAGCTCGCCGTCCACCATCAGCGAAAGCCCCGCGCCGGTGAGCGACAACAGCTCCGCCGCCGCCAAACAGACACGATCGATCAACGCTGCAGAGCCGTCTCCGCCGGCGTCTGCCATTGCGGACAGCACTGCGCTCAGCCGATCCGTCGGCATACCGCCAAACCCTACGCCGAATGGTCCGTGCTGACTGGGGGCGGCGACTGCCTGGCGGGCGAGGCGCGTAACGAATCACTGAGGTAACGCACACTCATACGAGCAGCATGAGCATGGAGACGAAGTGACTGATATGTCATGGCGCTGATTCAGGCAGTGCTTCGCGGCCTGGCGGCAGGTTTCATCGGAACGGTCGTGCTGACCCTCACCGAGACCCTGGAGATCGCGGTCACGGGCCGCGAGCCGAGCACCGTGCCGGGGCAGGTGGGCGCCAAGCTGGCCGGCCTCGATCCCGCCGACGATCCGCACCTCGAGAGGCGCAGCACGGCGGTGCATTGGATGCACGGGATCGCGATGGGGCCCGTGCGGGGTCTGCTCGCCGTAACCGGACTGGGGAAAGTGGGGGGCAGCATCGTCTTCTACGCCATCGTGTGGGGTGGCGACGCCCTGCTCTACCGTCTATTGGGCATCGCTCCGGTGCCGTGGCGGTGGAAGCGCGCCGAGCTGGCGACCGACTTGTCCCACAAGGGGGTGTACGCGGCCGCAACCAGCGTCGCCTACGTCCTGAGCGCTCGATGAGCGGGGCTCGGTGATCTCGACGCCGGCGGCGATCGACGACTACGGGTTCCTGTCCGACTGCCATTCGGCCGCCCTCGTGGGCCGGGAGGGCTCGGTCGACTGGTGGTGCGTCCCACGCTTCGACTCTGCCTCGGTGTTCGGCCGCCTGCTCGGCGCCGACGCCGGCCACTGGTCGCTGTGCCCGACGGCGGACTTCGAGGCCGAGCGCCAGTACGTCGGCGACACCCTCGTCCTGCGTACCGTCTTCACCACGAGCGGGGGCGAGGTGGCGGTGACCGACGCCCTGGGCCTCGAGCTCGGCGCGCGCGGTCACGAGATCGGCCGGCGCAGTCCCCACGTGCTGCTGCGAAGCGTGGAGGGGCGTCGCGGCGCCGTCGCGATGAGCACCGAGCTGGCCCCGCGGATGGAGTACGGATTGACCGTTCCCCACGTCACCGGCACTCCCCAGGGGATCGTGGCCCGCGGCGGCCCGGCTCGGCTGTCCCTGACGGCCTCGGTCGCGCTTTCGTCGGGCCCTGGTCGCGCGGAGGCCAGCTTCACCGTCCGAGAGGGCCAGCGCGTGGACTTCCGGCTCTGCTTCGCGCCCTCGTTCGCGGGGTCGAGCACCGCCGAGACGGGGGACGAGACGACGCTCGAGGACACGATCGCCGGCTGGGAGTCGTGGGTGGCGCAGCACAGCGGCTACCACGGGCGCCACGCCGAGGCGGTGCGCCGCAGCTCGCTGGTGCTCCAGGGGCTCACCTACCAACCGACCGGAGCGGTGGTCGCCGCCGCCACGACCTCGCTCCCCGAGACGATCGGCAAGGAGCTCAACTTCGACTACCGATTCGCCTGGCTGCGCGACCTGAGCTTGACCATACGCTCGTTGTGGATCGCGGCGTGCCCTGACGAGGCGAGCCGCCTGTTCGGCTGGATGACGCAGGCGGCCGGTCACATCGGGGACGAGCGGGTCCAGATCATGTACGGGGTGGAGGGCGAGCGCGACCTCACCGAGCACGAGGTCGCCCACCTGCCGGGGTTTCGCGACAGCCGCCCCGTGCGGCTGGGAAACGGCGCCTGGGTCCAGACCCAGCTCGACGTCCTCGGCGAGGTGCTGGACGCCGCCCAGCAGTTGCGCGAGCAGCTCGGGGAGCTGGAGGAGCCCACCCGACACCTGCTCGTCGCGCTGGCCGACCGTGCGGCGAGCACCTGGCGGGAGCCGGACGCGGGGATGTGGGAGGCCCGGGACGCCAGGCGCCAGTACGTCTCATCCAAGGTGATGTGCTGGGTGGCGCTCGACCGGGCGGTTCGGCTGGCCCCGCTGCTGGGCGACGACGCGGCCGTGCAGCGCTGGGAGCAGGCGCGCGACCGCGTGCGGACGGCCGTGCTGACCAAGGGCTGGAGCGAGCGGGCTGGCGCGTACACGGGCGCCTTCGGCTCCGACGAGCTCGACGCCTCGGTCCTCGTCTTGCCGCTCGTGCGCTTCCTCCCCGCCGACGACGAGCGGATGTGGGCGACGATCGAGGCGATCGAGCGGGAGCTCGGTGACGTCGGCCTGGTTCGCCGCTGGCCCGACGACCCGATGGGGTTCCTCATCTGCACCTACTGGCTGGTCGAATGCCTGGCCCTGCGCGGGGAGCTCGCTCGCGCCGAAGCGTGGTTCACGCGAGCCATCTCGTATGCGAACGACCTCGGCCTGATGTCGGAGGAAGCCGACCCTGACCGCCGGGAGCTGCTGGGCAATTTCCCGCAGGCCTTCTCCCACGTCGGGCTCATCAACGCCGCGTGGCGGCTGACCGAGACGGGCGCGAAGCACGTCGACCAACCCCAGGATTAGGAGGCTACTGGTGAGCACCGGACAACTTCAGGACAAGGTGGCGCTGATCACCGGCTCGGATTCCGGAATCGGGCAGGGCACCGCGATCGAGTTCGCCAAGGAGGGGGCCGACGTCGTGGTCCACTACCTGGAGGACGAAGACGGGGCGCAGCACACCCGTGAGGCCGTGGAGGCGGCGGGCCGGCGGGCGATCGTCGTGCAGGCCGACATCAGCGACGAGCAGCAGGTCGAACGGCTCTTCGACACCGCGCTCGAAGCCTTCGACACGGTGGACATCCTGATGAACAACGCCGGCGTCGATGCCTCCGGGACCGAGGTGGGCGAGCTCTCCACCGAGGTCTGGGACAAGGCGATCAGGACCAACCTGTACGGGGCGTTCTTCTGCTGCCGTCGGTTCGTCCAGATCCGCAAGGCCGGCGACTCGGCCGGCGGCAAGATCATCAACGTCACCTCGGTGCACCAGGAGATCCCCAACCCAGGCGGCGCCGACTACGACTGCTCCAAGGGCGCGCTGCGCAACCTCACGCTGACAATGGCCCTCGAGCTGGCGCCGCTGAAGATCAACATCAACAACCTCGGCCCGGGGATGGTGCTCACACCGTTCAACCAGGCGGCCATCGACGACCCCAAGCTGCTCGACGACCAGGTGCAGAGCATCCCGTGGAAGCGGGCGGCGCAGCCGTCGGAGATCGGCCGCCTGGCTGTCTTCCTCGCGTCCGCGGACAGCGACTACGTCACCGGCAGCACGTACTTCATGGACGGAGGACTGATGCGCAACGTGGGCCAAGGCGCGTGAGGGCGACGGAGCGCGGCTGCCGGCGTCGCGGTCCGCCGTGATCGGTCGTCCTCCCCACGAGATCTGGCAGGACAGCCTCGAGGACGGCCAGCGGCGCCTGGCCCAACCCACCTCGGTCATCGCTGCGACGGCCCTGCTCGGCGGCCTTCACGTGACGCTTGGCCTGCTCGCGTTGCTGGTGACCACCGGAGCGCTGGTCGCCGTGCTGCCGAGCAGCGCGCACGTGCTGGCGTCGCTGACCTTCGGGTTCGGTCTCGTCTTCATCACCCTCGGCCGATCGGAGCTGTCACACGCGGCCGCGGCCGGCAAGCTGGGCGACACGTTGACCCAGCGGGACCTCCTGGCGGCGGTTCTCAGCGCCGTCCTGGCCGGAGCGATCATCACCCTCTTCACCTGGATCACCGAGGCCGCGGAGAGCGACCTCACGAGGCTGTTCGCCGCCCTGCTCATAGGCTTTGTCCTGCTCGCTCCGAGCACCAACCACTCGGTGGTGGGCTTCGGCGAGGTCCTGCTCGTGATCCTGTCGGGCACGTCGAGCGCCGACTGGATGGGACCTGCTGCGCAACACAGCGGTCGCCGTCGTGGGGCCAACCTCGGTCGGTGGAGTGGTTCTCGTGGCCTTCGTCCGGGGAGTCCAGGCGCAGGCGCGGCTCGGCGGCAGGCGTGAGTCGGGTAGGGAGGGAGCTATCCCGTGCCGTGGGTCGAGAAGGTGTCGCCGACGCTGTTGCCCTCACTGGTGTTCCCCGAACTACGGCCCTTGCCGGATGCCTCGCTGGGCCCCTCGGATCCCGGTGACCCGCCGAGGCCATCGTTGGGGTGCTTGTCGATGGCACTGCCCTTGATCGTGTAGAAGCCGTACACGACCGCAAAGAACAGGATGACCACAAAGCCGAGGAAGATGAAGCTTCCCCCGGCGAGTGCGAGCGGGACGAGCATGGCGGGCACGCTTATCTCCTGAAGGACGTGATGGACGCTTGGCGACAGACGTCGCAAGCGATACCGGTGACGTATCCGTCACCAACTTATCTCAATCGCACGAAACGATTACGGTGGGGCTCACCTCCCCCGCGAGTGTGCCGTGTGACTGGCTGGACCTGCTGCGAAACACGGCAGTCGCCGTCGCGGGCAACCTCGTCGATGGTGTGGTTCTCGTGGCCTTCGTCCGAAGCGTGCAGACGCAGGCGACGCAGCGCGCCAGCCGACACTAGGCCGGCGGTTCAGGCGGTGGGAGCCGGCGTCTTCCCGAGCCCGCCGGCACGGCCAACGAAGAACGGGACAAGTAACAACCCGTACCCGGCGTGGAGGATCAGCTCGAACAGCTGGTTCGGGCCCATCGGGCTGGTGAAGAAGGGAAACAACGTGCGCCCGATGATCTGGAAGTTGAAGATGTAGAGGGCGATCCCGTAGACCAGGCCGGCCACGACGAGGGGAGCACGGTCGCGAAGCATGATCACGAAGAGGGCAAAGCCCAGTCCGAACAGGATCGACAAGCTGAGGTGCGTCCAAAGTCCGGTCACCACCTCGCCAGGCACTGCCGAGGGTGCCATCGAAGGCTTGGCTGAGAAGTTGAAGATCGTGGACATGGCGAGAAAGGGGGCGACGGGAGGCAGGTCCTGTAACTTGGCGAAGATCATGTTGGCCAGTTGGAATGGCACGCCGGTCACGAGCCCGACCACGGCACCCCATGTGAGCACCCGAACTGCTGTAGCGGCGGCGGACGTTTCGTGATTCGGGAGAGCTGCGATCGGTGGTGGGGCCATCTGACTTGTCCTCCAAACGGTGTGATATGTACAGCCGTCGCTATACCCTGTCGGCCACGGGGGATGATGCAGGTGTCTTAACTCGCTCGTAAGTTGTCGTAACTTGGTGGAGTCCGAGTCATCGACGGTGACCGCTCAGCATCCGAAGCTTCCACCCGGCCAGGCGACGCCGGCGTAGCGCTCCACGACCGGCCCGGCAGGCGGCGGGACCTCGCAGAACAGGTCGCTGCGCAGGACGCTTCCGGGGAAGAGCCGGGCGAACGGGTCGTCGTCCCAGGTGACGGGATGGCGGGTGACGGTGATCGCACCGCCGTAGCCGGCCTCGTCGAGCGCGAGCGTCGTCAGGCAGACCAGCGCGTCGGCGAGCAGCGGGATCCACCAGGACAGTGCGTCGCGACGCACCTGCTGGACCTCGGGCTGGTCGAATGGGAGGGCGGCATCGGGAAGGGGCAGAGCGCATACATGGGCGTACGCGCCGCGCACGGGCTCGCCCTCAAGGCAGCGTGCGTCGACCATGAAGCTGCGCCCGGGCCCCTCTCCGGGATGCAGCGCGCGTCCGTCGAAGGCGAGAAGCGCGGCTCCTCCCGGCAGCTCGCCCATCACGTCTGGAAGTCCTCGCGGATGCGACGCGAGATCGCTCGCATGTCCTGGCGCAGGTCCTCGGCCGTCGGGCGTCCCCAATACCAGTAGCCGTCGTAGGCCCGGTGGATGGTCAGGTCGGGGAAGAGCGTGAAGGCGGTCGGCCGGTAGGGCTCGTGGAGGGTGTCGCTCTCCTCCAGCAGGTCCAGGCGCTTCAGCCAGCGGCGCTGCGAATCGGAGAGAAACACGAATCTCGCGCCCAGTCCGGCCCGGAAGGCCGACTGGACCTCGGAAGGATCCGTGCTCACCACCACGATGCGCGTGTAAGCGACCTCGAACTCGTTCTGCAACGCGGTCAGCTCGCGCATGTGGCGCTGCTCCTTCGGACACCACCAGCCGCGTGAGAACAGCAGCGCCACCGGATCGCCGCCGGCCAGCTCGACCAGGCGCCGCGGGCGACCGGTGTGATCGGGGAGGTCGATGTCGGGGAAGCGCTCGCCGGCCTCCAGCCTCATCTCGCCGGTCACGCGACGGCCGCCGTGCGGGTAGGGGTGACCTGCTTGGCCGCCAGCCGCTCGGCCAGCCGCGAGGCGAGCGCCATGATGGTGAGCGCCGGGTTGGCGCTGCCCTGCGTGGGCATCACGCTGCCGTCGCAGACGAACAGGTTCGCGAACCCCCACACCCGGTGGTCGGCGTCGATCACGCTGTCGTCCGGGGACGTCCCCATGCGGCAGCCGCCGACGAGGTGGGCGTAGCGGTCGATCGAGAGGATGTCCTGCGCGCCGGCCGCCTCGAGGATGCGGGTCAGCGTGGCCTTGGTGTAGGCGACGTTCGCGCGGTCGTTGTCGCACTGGGTGTAGTCGAAGCGCGCGATCGGCGTCCCGAAC
>JBBPZM010000077.1:0-23552 GCA_038199035.1 Solirubrobacterales bacterium
CGCGCCGGCTTCGAGACGCTCACCGAGGCGGGCTACCCGCCGGAGATGGCCTACTTCGAGTGCCTGCACGAGCTCAAGCTCATCGTCGACCTCATGTACGAGAAGGGCATCACCGGGATGCGCTACTCGATCTCCAACACCGCCGAGTACGGCGACCTCACCCGCGGCAGCCGCGTCATCGGCGAGCCCACCCGCGAGGCCATGAAGAAGATCCTGCGCGACATCCAGTCCGGCGACTTCGCGCGCGAGTGGATCGCCGAGAACCGCGCCGGCCAGGAGAGCTTCCAGCGCATGCGCGAAGAGCAGTCCCACCACCAGGTCGAGGAGGAGGGGCGCAAGCTGCGCGGCATGATGGACTGGATCGAGACCGAGTTCTGAGGCCGGGCGCGCCCGAGGGCTCGAATAGCCCTTGGTCCATGACTGAGTCGGTGGGCGTGCACGAGGCCAAGACCAACGCGCCTCTGCCTGAGGGCGCGCGGTCCGCGTTCGAGCGCTGAGGCTGCTGCTCGACACTCCGCTCGCCGGCCCGCCAACACCGCTTTCAACCCGAACATTCGCTCCCCGGGCGCCCGCCCGACCCTTCGCTATCGTCCAGCGCCCTCGTGGCCCCTGCCAACCCCTTCATCAAGCAGTACCTGATGACCGCGGGGCCGACGCCGATCCCGCCGCAGGTCCAGGCGGCGATGGGCGAGCCGGTCCTCTACCACCGCGCACCGGCCTTCGACGCCCTGTTCAAGCGGGTGATCGAGCGCCTGCCCGCCGTCTTCCAGACGGCCAACGACGTGATGGTCTTCACCTCGAGCGGCACGGGCGCGATGGAGTCCGCCGTGGCCAACCTCGTCACCCCGGGCGAGCCCATCCTCGCCTGCGCCGCGGGCAAGTTCGGCGAGCGCTGGCTCGAGCTGGGGGAGGCCTACGGAGCGAAGGTGATCCCCTACGAGCCGGGCTGGGGGGCCCGCCTCGACCCGGCCGAGGTCGAGCGCCTGCTGGCCGCCAACCCCGAGGTGGAGCTCGTCTTCGCCACCCTGTCGGAGACCTCCACCGGCGTGGTCCACGACGTGCAGGCCCTGGCCGAGGCGGCCCGCGCACACGGCGCCATGCTGGTCGTCGACGGCATCTCGGGCCTCGGCGCCACCGAGCTGCACCAGGACGAGTGGGGCGTCGACGTGGTCGTCGGCGGCTCCCAGAAGGCGCTGATGTGCCCGCCGGGCCTCGCCTTCCTCAGCGCGTCGCAGCGCGCGCAGGACCGCGCCGCCACCAGCCCCGGGGGCCGCTACTACTTCGACTGGGGGCGCCAGCTCGCCGAGCAGCGCAAGTCGGCGCCGGCCACGCCGTTCACCCCGGCGGTCACCCTCGTGCGCGCCCTCGACGTCGCCCTCGACCTCATCGAGGAGGAGGGGCTCGAGCAGGCGCTGGCCCGCCACGACGTGCTGGCCCGGGCCACCCGCGCCGGGGCGCGCGGGATGGGGCTCGACCTGTTCGGCGACCCCGACGAGCGCTCAACCGTGGTCACCGCCGTCTCGCTCCCCGACTCGATCGACGGCGCCAAGGTGCCCAAGCTCCTGCGCGACCGCTGCGGGATCACGGCCAACGGCGGCCAGGGCCAGCTCAAGGGCCGCATCCTGCGCATCGCCCACTGTGGCTACTTTGGCGGCTTCGACATCCTCATCGGGCTGGCCGGGTTGGAGATGGTCCTGCGCGAGCTCGGCGCCGACATCGAGCCGGGCAGCGGCGTGGGGGCGGCCCAGCAGATCTTCTCCGACGCCGGCCTCGCGCTCGCGGCGCCCGGCGCGTGAGCGACCGCCCGCGCATCCTCGTCGCCGAGCAGATCGCCGACTCCGGGGTCGAGCTCCTGCGCGGGTCCTTCGAGGTCGACGTCGCCACTGGCCTGAGTCCCGAGGACCTGGCCCAGCGCATCGGTGGCTACGAGGGGATCCTCATCCGCTCGGCCACCCAGCTCACCGCGGACGTCCTGGCTCGAGCCGACCGCCTGAAGGTCGTCGGCCGAGCCGGCATCGGGGTGGACAACGTCGACGTGGCGGCGGCGACCAAGCGCGGCATCGTCGTGGCCAACGCCCCGCAGTCGAACATCGTCGCCGCCGCCGAGCACACGATGGCGCTCATGCTCGCGCTGGCCCGCCACGTCCCCCAGGCCCACCAGTCGCTGACCGAGGGACGCTGGGAGCGCTCCAAGCTCGCGGGGACCGAGCTCTACGAGAAGACGCTCGGCGTGCTCGGCTTCGGGCGCATCGGGCAGCTCGTCGCCCAGCGGGCTCGCGGCTTCGGCATGCAGGTCCTGGCCTTCGACCCCTTCGTCTCGGCCGAGCGCTACCGCGAGCTGGGTGTCGAGAAAGCCGAGACGCCGGGCGACGTCTACACCCGCGCCGAGTTCATCACCATCCACCTCCCGCGCACGCCGGAGACCCGCGGCTGGCTGAACGCCAAGGCCTTCGCCCAGATGCGCGACGGCGTGTTCGTCATCAACTGCGCGCGGGGCGAGCTGGTGGTCGACGCCGACCTCCAGGCCGCGCTCGGCTCGGGCAAGGTAGGCGGGGCGGCGCTCGACGTCTTCGCGCAGGAGCCGGTGACCGACCACCCTCTGTTCCGCGGCTACGACAACGTCGTGGTCACGCCGCACCTGGGGGCCTCGACCACCGAGGCCCAGGACCGGGCCGGCGTCCAGGCCGCCGAGCAGATGGTGGCCGCGCTGACCGGCGGAGTGGTGACCAACGCGGTCAACATCCCCACCATCCCCGCCGAGGACATGGAGGTCCTCGGTCCCTTCCTGCCGCTGTGCGAGCAGCTGGGTCGCGTGGGCATTGCCCTGGCCGAGGGGTCGTCGGTCGATCGCCTGGAACTCGAGTTCCTGGGCCGCGTGGCCGAGCGCGACACCCGCCTGCTGGCCATCGCCGTGCTGCGCGGCGTGCTCCAGGGCCACACCGAGGAGGAGGTCAACCTCGTCAACGCGCCGTCCATCGCCGAGGAGCGCGGCCTTGAGGTCGTAGAGACCAAGCGCACCACGGCCCGCGACTTCACCGACCTCGTCCGGGTGACCGTCGTCTGCGGCGACGAGTCGGTGCGGGTGGTCGGGACCAACCTCGGCCGGCGCAACCGCCCGCACCTTCTCGAAGCCTGGGGCCAGCGCTTCAACGTCCAGATCGAGCCCAACCTCACGCTCCTGCGCTACTCCGACGTGCCGGGCATGATCGGCCGGGTGGGAACCGCCTTCGGCGCGCGCGGCATCAACATCGTCTCCGCCGCGGTGGGCCGCCAGGCCGACGAGGAGGCCCGCGACGACGGACGCCTGGCCGCGATGGTCGTCACCACCGACGCTCCCGTGCCCCGCGACGTCATCGACGAGATCGTGGCCGGCGACGGCTTCGTCGACGGGCACACGCTGACGCTGTAGGCGGCGCTACGCCCCCCTGGCGCGGTTTCTCCGATAGCGGCGCTGTCGCCGTCCGGTAGCTTGGCCACCCAGTGCGCGCCGTCGTCATCACCCGCCACGGCGGCCCGGAGGTGCTCGAGGTCCAGGAGCGCCCGGACCCGCGTCCTCCGGGCCCCGGCCAGGTCCTGGTCGACGTCCGAGCCGCGGGCCTCAACTTCGCCGAGATGATGGCCCGGCTGGGCTTCTACCCGGACGCCCCCAAGCCGCCCTGCGTCGTGGGCTACGAGGTGGCCGGGACGGTGGCTGCGGTCGGCCCGGGAGTCGAGGGCCTCTCTGAGGGGGATCGAGTAATGGCCGGCACGCGCTTCGGAGGCCACGCCGAGCGGGTGCTGGTCGCCGCGGCCGACGTGGGGGCCCTCCCCGACGAGCTGTCCTTCGAGCAGGGCGCGGCCATCCCCGTCAACTACTCGACGGCCTGGGCCGGCCTCATCCGCTACGGCGCGCTGCGCCCGGGCGAGCGCGTGCTGATCCACGCCGCCGCGGGCGGCGTGGGCATCGCGGCCATCCAGATCGCCAAGCGCCACGGCGCCGAGGTGCACGGTACGGCGTCGGCCTCCAAGCACCGGGCCATCCTCGAGCTGGGGCTCGACCACGCGATCGACTACCGCCGGGCCGGCTGGCAGCGCGGCCTGGCCAAGTTCGACCTGATCATGGATGCGCTCGGCGGGCGCAGCTTTCGCACCTCGTATGACCTGCTCGCAGCCGGGGGGCGGCTGGTGTGCTTCGGCGCCTCGTCGGTGGTCTCGGGCGACCAGCGCTCCTACGTCGCGGCGGCGCGGGCGGTGCTGCGCATGCCGCGCTTCAACCTGGTCAAGCAGATGTCGCAGTCCAAGGCGGTGATCGGCCTGAACATGCTCACGCTGTGGAAGGAGGCCGGCACGCTCGACCCCTGGATCGGCCCGTTGCGCGAGCTGATGGACGACGGCACGATCGCGCCCGTCGTGGCCGAGGCCTTTTCGTTCGAGCGCGCCGGCGACGCCCACCGGATGATGGCCGAGCGGCGCAACGTCGGGAAGATCGTGCTCACGCCCTGAGGGACAGTCGTCCTCGGGCCCGTTTTCACTCCGCCGACGGCTTCGCCACCTCGGGGTCCACACTGAGCGGCACCGCGAGGTCGAAGACCTGCCGCAGACCTTCGACGCCCGCGTCGGTGACTCGCACCGCCCGGCTGGTACCGGCCGCCCGCAGCCAGTCCAGCGCGAACAGCCGCTCGGCCAGCGCGGCGCCCAGCCCGCCCGCGAGATGCGGGCGGCGCTCGCTCCAGTCGAGGCACTGCCGGGTCAGCGGACGGCGCGAGCGCCGCAGCGCTTCTACGTCCAGCCCGAGGTCCGCGAGTTGGTGGGAGCCGGCGCGCGTCACCCGGTAGGCGTCGTGATGGACGGTGATCAAGCGGCGGTGGCGCAGCGCATCGGTGAGAGCGACCCCCAGGCGACCGGCGAGGTGGTCGTAGCAGGTGCGCGCGTCGCGCAGCGCTCGTCCCCGGGCGGCCTCACGCAGCGACAGAGCCGCAGGCTGAGGGGCGATCGCGGCCAGCGACTCGATGGCCCGCGCGACCTGCGGGCCGGCCAGTCGGTAGTGGCGCTGGCGCCCACACCGCTCGACATGGACCAGGCCGCCCTCGAGCAACCGCGACAGATGCGAGCTGGCCAGCGAGCGCGAGACGCCGGCCCGCGCGGCCAGCTCCGAGGCGGGCAGGGGCCGGCCCTCCAGCAGGGAGAGCACGAACGTCGATCGAGCCCTCTCCCCGAGCAGCGCGGCGACGGCTGCCAAGTCGGCATCGGCCAGCATCCCGGCCACCCTAGCGCCACCAGAGTTCAACTCAGGTTTGACCTTGGCGGTAATAGGGTGACCGCGCGATGAGCACGGATGCCCGACCTCGAGGTGCCGTCGCGCAGCGGATGGGACCGTGGGTACGGCTGACCTCCTGGTCGACACCCACGTGCTCGTCGACCACCTGCGGGGAAAGCGCCGGCTTACCTGGGATTCCGGCGCGCTCGCACTTTCCGTGGTCACCCGGTGCGGGCTCGTCGCCGGGAGCGACGTGCCCGAGCGCCTGCGCCACCTCCTCTCGGCGATGACCGAGCTGCCGGTGGATACGAAGGTCGCCGAGCTCGCCGGACTGACGCGACGGCGCACCGGGATCGCCATCCCAGACGCGCTCACCGCGGCGACGCCCTCACGCACCGGCTCCCGCTCATGACCCGCAACCGTCGGCATTTCGACCGCGTCCCGCGGCTCCGTGTCATTGCTCCCGACCAGGACTCGCCCTGCTAGGCTGGCCCTTTGTGTCGCACCTGCTCGACCTTCGCCTTCTTCTCCTCCCCCCTCGGGGGGAATAGCGCGTGGCGGCCGCCTGAGCCGCAAGCCCACACCGAGAAGAAGCCGCAGGACGAGATCCGAATAGGAGCGACATGAGCACGACAGCAGAGCCCGACCGAGTACTGATCTTCGACACGACGCTGCGCGACGGCGAGCAGTCGCCCGGCATCTCGCTCAACACGTCCGAGAAGCTGGAGATCGCCCAGCAGCTCGCGCGCCTGGGCGTGGACGTGATCGAGGCCGGCTTCCCGATCACCTCCCCGGGCGACTTCGAGGCCGTCCAGGAAATCGCCCGCAACGTCGAGGGGCCGATCGTCGCCGGCCTGGCCCGCACCCACGTCGCCGACATCGACAGCGCGTGGGGGGCGGTGCGCGACGCGCAGCGCCCGCGGATCCACACCTTCATCTCGACCTCGGACATCCACATCCTCCACCAGCTGAAGACCACGCGCGAGGACGTCAAGGGACAGGCTCGCGCCGCGGTGGCTCACGCCAAGCAGTACGTCGACGACGTGGAGTTCTCGCCGATGGACGCCACCCGCGCCGACGTGGAGTTCACCGCCGAGGTCTGCCAAGTCGCCATCGACGAGGGCGCGACAACGATCAACATCCCCGACACCGTCGGCTACGCCATGCCGCACGAGTTCGAGGCCTATCTGCGCCGGCTCTACGAGCTGGTCTCTGGCCTGTCGGACGTCGTGCTCTCCGTGCACTGCCACGACGACCTCGGGCTCGCCGTGGCCAACTCGTTCGCCGGCGTGCTGGCCGGCGCGCGGCAGGTGGAGTGCGCCATCAACGGCATCGGCGAGCGCGCGGGCAACGCCTCGCTTGAGGAGATCGCCATGCTCCTGCACACCCGCCACGCCGACGTCGGCCTGCGCACGGGGATCGAGACCACCGAGATCGCCCGCACCTCGCGGCTGATCTCCCGCCTCACCGGGTACGCGGTGCAGCCCAACAAGGCGATCGTCGGGCGCAACGCCTTCGCCCACGAGTCCGGGATCCACCAGGACGGCGTGCTCAAGGAGCGCACCACCTACGAGATCATGGACGCCCAAACGGTCGGGCTGGACGCCAACTCGATCGTCCTGGGCAAGCACTCGGGCCGCCACGCCCTGGCCCAAGCGCTCGAGGAGCTCGGCTTCCCGGTCTCCGGCCAGACGCTCAACCAGGCGTTCAAGCGCTTCAAGGAGCTGGCCGACCGCAAGAAGCAGGTCACGGCGATGGACCTCGAGGCCCTGGTCACCGACGAACTGCGCGAGGACCTCGGCACCTACACGCTGGACTGGTTCGACGTCGAGGCCTCGTCACGGCGCCCGCCCCATGCGACGGTCGGCATCACCACGCCCGAGGGCGAGGAGCGCACGGGCTCGTTCACCGGCGACGGCCCGGTCGACGCGATCTTCCGGGCCATCAACGCCGCGGCCCAGGTCGAGGCCAAGCTGCGCGAGTTCCGCGTCGACGCCGTCACCGGCGGCCAGGACGCCCTCGGCGAGGTTTCCGTCGTGCTCGAGATCGGTGGCGCCACGGCGTCGGGTCAAGGAGTCTCGACCGACATCCTGGAGGCGGCCGGCCGCGCCTACGTGCGCGCGCTGTTCACCGGTCGCCGGCGCGAGCGCCTGGCGACCGAGCGCGCGGAGGCGGCGCTGGCCCAGACGCCGTAGGCGGGCCCTGCCGCCAGGAGCGCCCCGTGTGACGCCTTGACAAGCCGGGGGGGCTTTACCGTCGATCCGGTTTCAAGGGCGACGCTCGGCTTCCGGCCGGACGCGCTCCTCATCGGGGGGATGGACATGAGAAGAAGCGCTTTCCTAGTTGCAGGCAGGTTGGCCGGCCTGCTGGTCGGCAGCACCACCGCCGTAGGGCGTACCCCGGTACCGCGAGTTGCTGGAGCGCCGCGCGGTCAATGGCGTCGACCGGCGGGGCGCCAACGAGGGGGTCGATCTGCTCGCCGTCGCGGTGGATAGTGACGGCGTTGTAGCCGTCGCCCCCCGACCGCCGATGGACCTTGACTGTGCGCGCCGGCAGGTCGGCGGTCCAGTACTCGTCGACACCAGCCCGCGCGTAGCGCGACGATGGAGCGACAACGCCCGTTAGTCCACGAATCCGCGCAGGTCCGTCCCAGGCACTGCAGCGAGGGCGTACGTGATAACGTACGCACGTATGGCGATCGCCGCAGCTCCGGCCCTCGACGTCGGCCCGCGCGTCAAGGCGCTGCGTGAGGCCATGGACCTCTCGCTGCGAGACCTGGCCGAGCGCTCGGGTGTCAGTGCGCCGATGCTGTCGCAGGTCGAGCGCGGGGAAACCAGCCCGACGCTCGCCGTCGCCGCGCGCATCGCGGCCGGCCTGGAACTCAAGCTCTCCCAGCTGCTGCGTCTCGACGAGGGGGGAGCGGTGACCGTCGTCCGCCGAGCCGAGCGCCGCAAGGGGCCGACCCGGGGCCGTGGCCACCGCTACGAGCTGCTCACCCCGCCGCTGCCCGGCCAGCGCTCGGAGCTTTCGCTGCACACGCTGGCTCCCGGCGCGGCTACCGGCGGGCCCGGCGACCCACCCATGCACGAGCCGGGAAGCCGGGAGAGCGCGCTCGTCCAGTCGGGCGCGGTGGTCCTGGTCTGCGACGGCGAGCGCCACGAGCTCTCCACCGGCGACTGCGTGACCTTCGACGCCGACCTGCCCCACCACTTCGAGAACGCCGGACCCGGCGAGGCGACGCTGCTGGCGGTCGTCGGCGCCGGCCTGCGGAGGAGCTGAATGCCCAAGACCCTGTTCGACAAGATCTGGGAAGCCCACGAGGTCCCCCCCGGCCTGCTCTACGTGGACCTCCACCTCGTCCACGAGGTGACCAGCCCGCAGGCCTTCGACGGGCTGCGCCTGGCCGGGCGCACGGTGCGCCGTCCCGACCGCACCCTGGCCACCGCCGACCACAACGTCCCCACCGACGGCACCCCGGTCGCCGCCCGCATCCGCGACGAGCTGTCGCGCGTGCAGGTGGAGACGCTCGAGCGCAACTGCGCGGAGTTCGAGATCCCCGTCTACTCGCTGGGCTCGAGTCGCCAGGGAATCGTCCACGTGATCGGACCCGAGCTCGGCGTCACCCAGCCGGGGATGACGATCGTCTGCGGCGACTCGCACACCGCCACCCACGGCGCCTTCGGAGCGCTGGCCTTCGGCATCGGGACGAGCGAGGTCGAGCACGTGCTGGCCACCCAGTGCCTGGCCCAGTCCAAGCCGAAGTCGATGCGAATCCGCTACGAGGGCGAGCTGGGCTTCGGGGTCACCGCCAAGGATCTGATCCTCGGGACGATCGGCCAGATGGGGGTGGCCGGCGCGTCGGGGCACGTCGTCGAGTACGCCGGCCCGGCCATCGAGGCGCTCTCGATGGAGGGGCGCATGACCGTTTGCAACATGACCATCGAGGGCGGCGGCCGGGCCGGCATGGTCGCTCCCGACGAGACCACATTCGAGTGGTTGCGGGGGCGCCCCGGTGCGCCCGCCGACCTCGAGGCGGCGATCGGCCGGTGGCGCGTGCTGCCCACCGAGGCCGGCGCGAGCTTCGACCGCGAGGTAGTCGTCGACGCCTCGGCGCTGTCCCCGCTGGTCACGTGGGGCACCACGCCGAGCATGGTCGTGCCCGTCACCGAGCGCGTGCCGATGCCCGAGCACCTCGACTCGCCGGCGGACCGCGAGGCCGCCGAGCGCGCCCTGCGCTACATGGACCTCCAACCGGGCACCCGGATGCAGGACATCTCGCTCGACCGCGTGTTCATCGGCTCGTGCACGAACTCGCGCATCGGCGACCTGCGCGCCGCCGCCGAGCTCGTCGCGGGTCGCCGGGTGGCCCCGAGGGTCGATGCCATGGTGGTCCCGGGCTCGGCGCAGGTGAAGGCCCAGGCCGAGGCCGAGGGGCTGCACGAGGTGTTCATCGCGGCCGGGTTCGACTGGCGCGGCGCGGGGTGCTCGATGTGCCTGGGGATGAACCCCGACATCCTCGCGCCGGGCGAGCGCTGCGCCTCTACCTCGAATCGCAACTTCGAGGGCCGCCAGGGCCGCGGCGGGCGCACGCACCTCGTCTCGCCGCAGATGGCCGCCGCCGCCGCCGTCGAGGGCCGCTTCGTCGACATCCGCGAGTGGGAGGAGGCCGGCCGAGGGCCGGCCGGTCAACGGGGACCGGAGGTCGCCGGTCGTTCTCAGGGCGCGGGGCCGGATGCCCCGCGGCGGTGACCTGACATGGAGCCCATCACCACCATCCACGGCGCCGTCAGCGTGCTCGACCGCGCCGACGTCGACACCGACCAGATCATCCCCAAGCAGTTCCTCAAGCGCGTGGAGCGGACCGGGTTCGGCGAGTTCCTGTTCTACGACTGGGCCAAGGAGCCGGGCTGGGAGCTGCCCCGCAATCCGATCCTCGCCGCCGGTCGCAACTTCGGGTGCGGGTCCTCGCGCGAGCACGCGCCCTGGGCGCTCGAGGACTACGGCTTCTGCGCGGTGGTCGCGCCGAGCTTCGCCGACATCTTCTACTCCAACTGCACCAAGGTCGGGCTGCTGCCGGTCGCGCTGTCCGAGCCCGACGTCCAGGCCGTGATGGAGGCAGGAGAGGCGACGATCGACCTCGACGCCCAAGAGGTGCGCTTTGCCGGCCGCACCGCCTCGTTCGACATCCACCCCGACATCAAACATCGCCTGCTCAACGGGCTCGACGACATCGGGCTCTCGCTCCAGCGCGAGGACGACATCGCCCGCTACGAGCGAGAGCGCGAGCGCCCCGGGCCGGTGACCACATCGCTGTGAGCAGCGCGACCCGCGACTGGGACGCCCGGACCTACCACCGCGTCTCGGCCCCCCACCAGGAATGGGCTCTCGCGCTGATCGAGCGCTTGGACCTCCGCGGCGACGAGGTGCTGCTCGACGCCGGCTGCGGGTCGGGACGGGTCACCTCCAAGCTGGTCGAGCGCCTGCCGCACGGGCGGGTGATCGCCGTCGACGGCGCGGCCTCGATGGTCGCGCAGGCCACGCAGAACCTCGGCGACGGCGTCACCGTGATGCAGCAGGACCTGCTCGAACTCGAGCTGGGCGAGACCGTCGACGTGGTCTTCTCCAGCGCGGTCTTCCACTGGATCGCCGACCACGCGCGGCTCTTCGCGCGCCTGCATGCCGCGCTGCGGCCCGGGGGGCGGCTCGTCGCCCAGTGCGGAGGCGCCGGGAACATCGACGCCTTCCGCGCCGCCTCGGACCGCGTGGCCGCGCTCTACCCGTACGCGCCCCACCTAGCGCACTGGCGCGGCCCGTGGAACTACGCGACGCCCGAGGAGACCGAGGCGCACCTGCTCGCGGCCGGGTTCGCCGAGGCCCGCGCCTGGTTGGAGCCCTGGCCGGTCACGCCGCCCGAGCCCGAGGCCTTCGTCGAGGCGGTCTGCCTGGGCCCTCACCTCGATCGCCTGCCCCCCGACCTGCGTGCCGCCTTCGTGGCGGACGTCCTCGCCGCAGCCGGCGATCCGCTGGTCCTGGACTACGTGCGGCTCAACATCGACGCGACCGCCGCCTGATGGCCCACCGCATCACGACCCTTCCCGGCGACGGAATCGGCCCCGAGATAATGGCCCCGGCGCGCGAGGTCCTAGAGCGTCTGGGGGACTTCACCTTCGAGGAGCACGCCTTTGGCGGCGCGTCGATCGACGCCCACGGGACCGCCCTGACCGACGAGGTGCTCGAGGCCTGCGGCCAGGCCGACGCAGTGCTGCTCGCCGCGGTGGGCGGGCCGAAGTGGGACACCACCGACCCGCAGGCACCCCGCCCCGAGCAGGGGCTCCTGGGGCTGCGCAAGGGCCTGGGCCTCTACGCCAACCTGCGCCCGGTCCGTCCGCTGCCCGCCCTCTACGACGCCAGCCCCCTGCGGCGCGAGCGCATCGAGGGAACCGACCTGCTCGTGGTGCGCGAGCTCACCGGCGGCATCTACTTCGGCGAGCGGGGCCGCGACGGCGGCCGCGCCTACGACACCTGCGTCTACACCGTCGAGGAGATCGAGCGCATCGCGCGCATCGCCTTCCGGTCGGCCCGCAGCCGGATGACCAGCGTCGACAAGGCCAACGTGCTCGAGACGTCGCGGCTGTGGCGTGAGACCGTCCACCGCCTCCACGACCGCGAGTTCCCCCAGATCCAGCTCGAGCACCTGCTCGTCGACAACGCGGCCATGCAGCTCATCGCCGCCCCCCGCCACTTCGACGTCATCGTCACCGAGAACATGTTCGGCGACATCCTCAGCGACGAGGCGGCCATGCTCACCGGCTCGATCGGCATGCTCCCCAGCGCGTCCGTGGGGGCCGACGGCCCCGGCCTGTTCGAGCCCGTGCACGGCTCGGCGCCCGACATCGCCGGCCAAGGCGTGGCCAACCCGCTGGCCATGCTGCTCTCGGCCGCCCTGATGCTGCGGCACGGCCTCGATATGCAGGACGAGGCCGCCGCTCTAGAATCGGCGGTCGACCGCGCGCTCGACGCCGGCCTGCGTACGCCCGACTTGGGCGGGAGGGCGACGACCGAAGAGGCCACGGCGGCGGTGCTGAGCCATCTGCAAAAGGAGCGGTAGTGGACCAAGCCGACCTCATCTGGATGAACGGAGAGCTCGTTCCCTGGGAAGAGGCCAAGGTCCACGTACTCACCCACGGCCTGCACTACGGCACCGGCGTCTTCGAGGGGATGCGCGCCTACGAGACCGAGCTGGGCACCGCGGTCTTCCGCCATGGCGACCACCTCGACCGTCTCTACCGCTCGGCGCAGCTCTACTACATGCCGATCCCCTTTGAGCTCGAGGAGCTGAGGGCGGCCACCCACGAGCTGATCGCCGCCAACAGCCTGTCCTCCTGCTACATCCGCCCGATCGTCTTCCGCGGCTACGGGGAGATGGGCCTGTTCCCCCTCGACTCCCCGGTGGACGTGACGATCGCCGCCTGGAGCTGGGGCGCCTACCTGGGCGAGGCGAGCAAGCGCCACGGCGTGCGCGCCAAGGTTTCCTCCTGGCGACGCATCTCCCCGGATTCCCTGATCCCCCACGCCAAGGCCTCGGGCCAGTACCTCAACAGCGTGCTGGCCAAGATCGAGAGCCACAAGGCGGGCTACGAGGAGGGCATCCTCCTCGACGACAAGGGCCACGTGTGCGAGGGCACGGGCGAGAACGTCTTCGTCGTGCGCGACGGGACGATCTTCACTCCGCCCCAGACGGCCAGCATCCTCGACGGCATCAATCGCCGCTCGGCCATGCAGATCGCCCGCGACCTCGGCCACGAGGTGGTCGAGCGCGACATCGGCCGCGCCGAGCTCTACCTGGCCGATGAGGTCTTCGTCACCGGCACAGCGGCCGAGCTGGTCGCGGTGCGCGAGATCGACGACCACCCGATCGGCGGCGGTGAGCCGGGGCCGGTGACGCGCGAGGTCCAGGCGGTCTTCGAGGACGCCCTCTGCGGCCGGGCCGAGCGCTACCGCGACTGGCTCGACGTGGTCAAGGTCCCTTCGCGGGCGGCTTGACCGGTGGTGAAGACGCTTCCTTCGTGCGGGCGAATTACCGCGGCGGCCGGGCGCTGACCCGAGCCGCAGCCGGAATTCCGCCCTCCCGCACGAAAGGAACCCCGTGACCTCCGCCACCATCCAGCTCTACGACACCACCCTCCGCGACGGCATGCAGGGCGAGGGCATGTCGCTCTCGGCCGACGAGAAGCTGCGCGTGGTGCACCGCCTCGACGCGCTCGGCCTGGACCTGATCGAGGCCGGGTTCCCGTCCTCGAACCCCAAGGAGGTCGAGCTCTTCGAGCTGCTGGCCGGCGAGCGCCTGGCCAACGCCGAGGTGGCGGCCTTCGGGATGACCCGCCGCCGGGGTGTGACCCCGGGCGACGATCCCGGGCTGCGGGTGCTGGCCGACTGCTTCGCGCCGGTCTGCACGCTGGTCGGCAAGACCTGGACGCTGCACCTCGAGAAGGTCGTCCGCGTCGACCGCGCGGAGAACCTGGCCATGATCGCCGACTCCGTCGCCTTCTTGGTCGCCCAGGGCAAGCGCGTCGTCTACGACGCCGAGCACTTCTTCGACGGCTACCGCGCCGACCGCGACTACGCGCTGAGCTGCTTGCGCGCCGCCGCCCAGGCAGGCGCCGAGACCGTCGTGCTGTGCGACACCAACGGCGGCTCACTGCCCGACCAGGTCGCGGAGGCCACCGCCCAGGCCGTCGCCGCGCTCGACGCGAGCGGCCCGGCCGTCGGCATCCACACCCACGACGACGCGGGATGCGGCGTGGCCAATGCGCTGGCCGCAGTCCAGGCCGGCGCGACTCACGTCCAGGGGACGATGAACGGGTACGGCGAGCGCTGCGGCAACGCCAACCTCGTCTCGATCATCCCCAACCTCCAGCTCAAGCTCGGGCACCGCTGCCTGACCGACGACCAGCTGGCCTCGCTCACCGAGGCGGCGCACTTCGTGGCCGAGCTGCTGAATTTCACGCCCAACGCCGACCAGCCCTACGTCGGCGCCAACGCGTTCGCCCACAAGGGAGGGATGCACGTGGCCGGAGTCAGCGCCGACCCCGCGACCTTCGAGCACGTCGACCCCGCGCTGGTGGGCAACTCGCGCGACCTCCTGGTCTCCGAGCTGTCGGGCAAGGGGACCGTGCGAGCCCGGGCGCGCGACGCCGGGGTCGCGCTCGACGAGGAGGGGGCGCAGCGGGTCATCGACCGCGTCAAGGAGCTCGAGCACCGCGGCTACCACTTCGAGGCGGCTGACGGCTCCTTCGACCTCCTCCTGCGCAAGGAGGCGGGCGAGTACGAGCCGCTGTTCCGCCTGGAGTCGTGGCGGGCGATCGTCGAGAAGCGCGCGGACGGCAAGGTCGAGACCGAGGCCACGATCAAGATCTGGGTCGACGGCGAGCGTTACGTGCGCACCGCCGAGGGCAACGGCCCGGTCAACGCGCTCGACCGGGCGCTGCGTTCGGCCATCGCCGAGATCCATCCCCACCTCGAGGACATCGCGCTGGTGAACTTCAAGGTGCGCATCCTTGACGAGGCCAAGGGCACCGGCGCGGTGACCCGCGTCCTGCTCGACGCCTCCGACGGCCACGACGTCTGGGGCTCGATCGGCGTCTCCGAGAACATCATCGAGGCCTCGTGGGAGGCGCTCGTCGACTCGCTCGAGCGCGGCATGCACCCGAGCCGCCCGCCCGCGCCCACCCCGGCGGGCGGGACCGCGGGCGCGACCTCCTCGTGAGCGCGAACCCGCCCGCCCAAGCCGCCGTGGAGGAGATCCCCCTCGCGCGACCGGTGATTGGCGCCCCCGAGGAGGAGCGGGTGCTCGAGGTCCTGCGCTCGGGGCGGCTGTCGCTGGGCCCGCCGCTGGCCGAGTTCGAGGCAGCCTTCGCCGGCCGGCTGGGCGTGCCCCACGCCAGCGCGGTCTCCAGCGGAACGGCCGGGCTCCACCTGGCCCTGCGGGCCGTGGGGGTGGGGGAGGGCGACGAGGTGGTGACGTCGCCCTTCTCGTTCGTGGCCTCCGCCAACGTGATCCTCTACGAGCGGGCGCGGCCGGTGTTCGTGGACATCGACCCCCTGACCCTGAACCTCGACCCCGGCGCCACGGCCGCGGCGGTCACCGAGCGCACCGCTGCCCTGCTGCCCGTCCACATCTTCGGCTACCCCGCCGACCTGCCCGCCCTCGAGGGCCTCGGGCGGCCGATCGTCGAGGACGCCTGCGAGGCCCTGGGGGCCGTCCACGGCGACGGCATCCCCGTCGGCGCCCGCGGCCACCCCGCGGTCTTCGCGTTCTACGCCAACAAGCAGCTGACCACCGGCGAGGGGGGGATGGTCACGACATCGGACGCCGGGCACAAGGAGCGCATCGACTCCGAGCGCAACCAGGGACGCTCGCCCGACATGGGGTGGCTCGACCACGACCGCCTCGGCTTCAACTACCGCCTCTCGGACCTGGGTTGCGCGCTCGGCCTCGCCCAGCTCGAGCGCCTCGACGACATGCTCGCGCAGCGCGCCCACGTGGCCGGCGCCTACCGCGAGGCGCTGGCCGACATCGAGGGCCTCGACCTTCCCTGCCTCGACCACGACGGCAACCGCCGCTCGTGGTTCGTCTTCGTGGTCCAGCTGCCCCGTGGCGCCAGCCGCGAGGACGTGATCGCCCGACTGGCCGCTCGCGGGGTCCAAAGCAAGCCCTACCTGCCAGCGATTCACCTCATGAGCTTCTATCGCGAGCGCTTCGGCCACCGCGAGGGCGAATTCTCGGTGTGCGAGGACGTGGCCGCCCGCTCGCTCGCCCTGCCCTTCTTCCCGGCGATGACCGAGGGCCAGGTCGAGCGGGTGACCAGCGAGCTGCGGAGCGCCTTGACGTAGGCCACCCCGTTGCCCCCGGCGCCGATCCCCTCGCCGGGGCGCACGGTGGCGGCTGGCGCATGCCCGAGCCTCGGCGGTCGCCCGGAGGCGGAAGAGGCGTACACAGACGGACATCTTGATGCCATAATGCACCGCGTGGAGGAGCGGTACGGTCGCCGCAACGACGAGTTTTGGGCCGAGCGCGACCGCCGGCGGGTGAAGGCCGAGGCGCCGGCCCGGCGCCGGCAGGCGCGCTGGGTGGCGGCGATGGGCTTCGTGGCCGCGTTGACCCTGCCGATCCTGCTCTGGCACCAGGTCGTCTACGACATCGCCTCGGAGTTCCGCCTCGACTTCCACTACTTCGTCAGCGAGTGGTCGCCTTGGGTGTTGATCGTCGCGGGCTTGGCCTTCTCGCTGCCCGTGGCGTGGTCGGCCGGCCGCGACCCCGAGAGCCGCTGGTACCCGCGCGCGCGCAACGCCTACGCCGGGTGGGGAGTCACGCTTTACCTCCTCGGCGTCGCTCTGGCCGTCCAGGTCGCGCAGATCTACCACCTGCACGCGGGCTAAATCTCGGCCGCACTGAGGCGGACCCCACCGGCCCACGGGGCGCCGGAGCGCCGGCCCCGCTCGGCGCGGGCCGCCCATAGACTGGCTCGTCCGTGTCACGCTTCGCCGACCCTCAGGACGCCGTCTTTCGCCGGCTCAACGCCTCGATCTCCTTTGATTGGAGGCTCGCCCCCTACGACCTCGCCCAGTCGCGCGCCCACGCGCGCATGCTCGCCGCGTGCGAGGTGATCGGCGACGACGACCGCGACGCCCTGCTGGCCGCGCTGGATTCGGTCGAGGCGGAGCTCGAGGAGGGTCGCTTCCCCTTCGCCGACGATGACGAGGACATTCACATGGCGATCGAGCGCCGGGTCACGGAGCTCGCCGGGCGCGCCGGGGGGCGACTGCACACCGCCCGTTCGCGCAACGACCAGGTGGCCACCGACGTCGCCATGTTCGTCCGCGACCACGCGCGACGCTGCTCCCAGGCGGCGAGGGAGGTGATGGGCGCGCTCGTCGCGCTGGCCGAGCGCCACCTCGACTGGCCGATGCCGGGCTACACCCACCTCCAGCGCGCCCAGCCAGTCTACCTGTCCCACCATCTGCTCGCCTACTTCTGGATGCTCGCCCGCGACGTCGAACGCCTCGAGCTCGCCGCGGCGGCGGCCGACCGCCTGCCGCTCGGCGCCGGGGCGCTGGCCGGCGTCAACTTCGACGTCGACCGCCGCGCGGTGGCCCGCGAGCTGGGGTTCTCGGCCGTGGTCGAGAACTCCGTCGATGCCGTCTCCAACCGCGACTTCGTGCTCGACTTCCTCGCAGCCGCGGCGACCTGCGCCACCCACCTCTCGCGGCTGGGCGGGGAGCTGGTCCTGTGGTCGACCGAAGAGTTCGGCTTCTGCGAGGTGGCCGACGCCTTCGCCTCGGGCTCCTCGATCATGCCGCAGAAGAAGAACCCCGACGCCGCCGAGCTGCTGCGTGCCAAGGCGCCGCGGGTCGCCGGCCACCTGGTCGCCCTCCACGGGGTCTTCCACGGCCTCCCCCTGACCTACAGCAAGGACCTCCAAGAGGACAAGGAGCACCTCTTCGACGCGGCCGACACGCTCTCGCTGTGCCTCGAGGCCGCGCGGGGGATGCTCGCCGGCCTGCGCTTCGACCGCGAGCGCCTCGCCGCCGCCGCCTCCGACGAGCTCCTCGGCGCCACCGACGTCGCCGACCTGCTGGTGCGCCGCGGGGTGCCGTTTCGCGAGGCTCACGGCGTGGTCGCCGGCCTCGTGCGCCATGCGCTCGAGCAGGGCAAGACGCTGTCGGAGCTCTCGCCCGACGAGGTAGCCGCCCACACCGACGCGCTGCGCGCAGAGGATCTCCATGACGCCCTGCGCCCGGAGAGCTGGCTCGAGGCCAAGCGCTCCGAGGGGGGAACCGCGCTGAATCGGGTCCGCGAGCAGCTTGAGCTGGCGCGCCAGCGCCTGCAGTGACGGTGCCCTGGCTGGGGCCGACGCTGCCCGCGGAGGCCTTCGCCGAGCCGGTCGTGAGCGTGGCGCGCGCGCTCATCGGCTGCGTCGTCTCCCATGGCGACGCAGCCGGGATCGTCGTCGAGACCGAGGCCTATCACCAGAGCGAGCCGGCGTGCCATGCCTATGTCGGGCTGACCGCGCGCACGTCGACGCTCTTCGGCCCGCCGGGGCGGGCCTACGTCTACCGCTCGTACGGCATCCACGCCCTGCTCAACGCGGTGTGCGAGCCCGACGGTGTCGGAGCGGCCGTGCTGATCCGCGCCCTCGAGCCCCTGAGCGGAGTGGAGAGCATGCGCGCGCGCCGCGGCCTGGTGCGGCTCGAGGACCTGTGCTCGGGCCCGGGCAAGCTCACCCAGGCGCTGGACATCGGCCTCGAGCTCAACGGGGAGGACCTGGCCACGAGGGCCGTCAGGCTCCACCGACCGGTCAGCGACCAGCCACTGGAGCTGGTGGCGGCCCCGCGCGTGGGCATCACCAAGGCGACCGACCTGCCCTGGCGCTTCTGCGTGGCCGGGAGCCGGTTCGTCTCGCGGCCGCGGCCGCGGGTGGCAGCCGGCGCGGCGTAGCGCCCGGTGGTGGCTAGCCCGGGGCCGTCCCGCCGGGCGCGCCAGTCGCCCCGCCGCTGCCTCCACCACTGGGTGCGGGCGTGGGCGAAGGACCGCCGCCGCCTCCACCGCCTCCACCGCCGCCACTGTCGCCACCCCCACCGCTGCTTGCGCCGCCCCCTCCGCCCCCTCCGCCGCCTCCGCCCGAGCCCGACGACGAGGAGGTGCCGCTGGACTGGCTGGGCTGCGAGGCCCCGGAATCAGGGGTCGAGCTCCCGGCGCCGCTCGAGTCGCCCGACCCCGAGCCGCTGCTGTCGACCCCGGTCGAGCCGCTGCCGGAGTCGCTGGACTGGTCGGGTGGGGTGTAGCCCTTGCCCTGGCGGGCGGCCTCCTCGGCGAGGCGCTGGTTCTGGATCTGGTTGGCGCTGACGACGAAGTCGTGCCAGATCTCGGCCGGGTAGGTACCGCCGGCCACCGGCCCCCCGTTGTAGTCGGTCTCCATCGACTTCAGCCGGTCGGGATATCCGACCCACACGGCCACTGTCCAGCGCTTGTTGAAGCCGACGAACCACGCGTCGCCGTAGTTCTCCGTCGTGCCCGTCTTGCCCGCGGCAAAGCCGCCGGTGGCGGCAGCCTTGCCGGTGCCGCAGCAGACGACCGACTTGAGGATCTCGGTCTCGGTCTCGGCCAGCTTCTTGGAGACGACCTTGAGGCGGATCGGCTGGTTGTGGACGGTGCGTCCGTGCTGGTCGGGGAAGGTCACCGAGTCGACGCCCACCGGGCCGGCCGTGTCCGCGCCGCGCGTCCCGTCGACGCCCGCGGCCAGCGTCCCGGTGACCCGCTGGCCGCCAGCGGCCAGCGTCTCATAGGCGTGGGCCATGTCGAGCGGCGTGACGCCCTCCTTGAGCCCTCCCAGGGTGATCGCCGGGTTGGTCGAGATCGGCGTGCGGATGCCCATGCTGTGGGCCATCGCCGCGATGTTCTTGGTGCCCACCTTGAGCCCCACCTCGGCGTACACCGAGTTGTCGGACCGTGTCGTCGCGTCGGCCAGCGAGGAGACGCCGGCGTAGTCGCCCTCGTAGTTGTTGACGACGAACTTCTCCTTGCCGCCGCTGTTGGGCACGTCGAAGACCTTCTTCTGCGACGTCCACGTCGAGTCGGGCGAGATGCCCTCGCGCAGCGCCTGGGCGAGCGTGAAGACCTTGAACGACGACCCGGGCTGGCGCTGGCCGTCGGTGGCGAGGTTGAACGGGTAGTGGTCGTAGTCGTCGAGCGCGCCAGGCCTCCCGCCGACCATGGCGCGCACCTCGCCCGTGCGGTTGTCGATGGCCACCAGTGCGGCGGCCGGCCCGTCAGGGCTGCTCAGGTGGTTGGACACCGCCTGCACGGCCGCCTGCTGGAGGTCGAGGTCGAGCGTGGTGTGCACCTTGAGCCCGCCGTTGAGCGCCCGTTGTGCCCCGTAGCGCTCGATCACCTGCTGCTTGACCCAGGTCGTGAAGTACGGCGCCTGCGAGTCCTCGTGCGGGTAGGTGATGGTGTCGGTGGCGGGGATGGGCGCCTGCTTGCCGTCGCGGTAGTCCTCGCGGGTGATGTAGCCCTGCGAGAGCATTCGGGCCAGCACGACGTCGCGCCGGCGCCTGGACGCCTGGGGATGAGCGATCGGGTCGAACGCGCTGGGCGACGCCACGACCCCGGCGATCGTCGCCGCCTCGGCGGGAGTGAGCAGCGCGGCGCAGGGCAGCTTGCCGGGCACGCCGCAACCGGGCGCCGAGTCGCCATAGGCGTCCACCGTCTGGTGGGCCTTGCCGTAGTACGTCCGTGCCGCCGACTCGATCCCGTAGGCGCCGTTGCCGAAGTAGACGGCGTTGAGGTACTCGGTCAGGATCTTCTGCTTGCTCCACTTGCGGTTCAGGTGGTAGGCCAGCGCCGCCTCGCGCAGCTTCTGGAACAGCGTGCGCTGGTGCTGCGCGGCGAGCGCGTTCTTCACGAACTGCTGGGTGATCGTCGAAGCGCCCTGCACCGCCCGCTTGCGCGCGAGGTCGGCGAACAGGGCCCGGCCGATGCCGCGGATGTCCACGCCGTTGTTCTGGTAGAAGCGCTGGTCCTCGATCGCGATGATCGCGTGTTGCATCGCCGGAGAGACCTGGTCGGGCTGCACGAGGATCCGGTTGTTGCGGCTGGTCAGGACCCCGATCTGGCGACCCTGGTCGTCGAGCAGGATCGAGTTGCGCGCGTTGCGGTACTCCTGGCGGTTCTCGAGCGCCGGCAGATCGGAGGCGACCGCCATCATCATCCCGAAGACGGTAGAGACGATCGCCAGCCCGCCCAGTCCGGCGAGGATCAGCGCCAGGCGCAGCTTGTAGACGCGCGGGCGCGAGCTGTCGGGGCTCCCGGCGGGGCCGCCGCGGCCATCCCCGCCTCCGCCGTCGCCTCCGTCGCCAGAGCCACCCGCGCCGGTCGCGGACCAGGAGTCGCTCGCCCGGCGCGTCGCCGCACCAGCCGTGGTGAGCGCCCTGCCGACCAGGGACCTCGACAGGTCGAGCGCCGACGCCACCAAGGCGGCCGACGACGAGGGACGTTCGCGACGCCGCGGGTTGCTCTCGCGGTCAGGGCGAGCGCCCGGGGAGGAGGGCTCGAACCAGTCGTCCGTCGCCACGGCGCCGTCGCCTCGAGCGCTCGAGGCGCTGTTGGTCCGAGTCCCTCGCCAAGGGGGGTCGCTCAGGGCCTGGCCCCCGTCGCCCCGGCCGTTGCCTGCGTTCGGGCCGACAGCGGCGCCTGCGTAGGACCCCACGACAGCGTCGCCGGCGGCATCCCTGCGGACGCGCGGGACCGGCCGAGGCGGACCGTCTCCCGCCAGAGGTGTGGGCTCGTCGCTCAAGGCGTCGGAGGAACGGCTGGGGCTCGACCGTCTCGCGCGAGGACGACAGCGCCACGACCGGCCGAACGAGGGGCGAGAGTCTAGCATTGGCCCGGATGGAATCCCCGGCGCCTCGCCACCTCGAGATGGCCGTCGAACTGGCCCGGGGAGCCGTCGAGTGCCTGCCTGTCGGCGGCCTCGCGGTCAAGCTCCAGGAGGCCGAGCGGGAAGGACGGCCGCTGCGCGTGAAGCTCGGGATCGACCCCACCGCGCCCGACATCCACCTCGGTCACACCGTGGTCCTGGGGCGCCTGCGGCGCTTTCAGGACCGCGGTCACACGGTAGTGCTCATCGTCGGCGACTACACCGCGCGCGTCGGCGATCCCAGCGGCCGCTCCGTCACCCGACCTCTGCTCGAGGCCGAGCAGATCGACCGCAACGCCGCCACCTTCCAGGCCCAGGCCGCGACCGTCCTCGACCCCGATCCCCAGCGGCTCGAGGTGGTGCGCAACGGGACGTGGCTGGACATGGCGGCGGAGGAGCTCTTCGCCCTGGCCAGGACGACCACCGTCGCGCAGCTCCTCGAGCGCGAGGACTTCGCCCGCCGCCATGCCGCGCGGGAGCCGATCTCGGTGCTCGAGCTGCTCTACCCGCTGCTACAGGGCTTCGACTCGGTCGCGGTCCGCGCCGACGTCGAGCTGGGCGGCACCGACCAGAAGTTCAACCTCCTGCTGGGTCGCGAGATCCAGCGCGCCTACGGACAGCCAGAGCAGGTCGTCATGACCCTCCCGGTCCTTCCCGGCATCGACGGCGATCGCCGGATGTCCAAGACGCTCGACAACTACATCGGCGTGACCGAGCCGCCCGAGGAGATCTACGGGAAGACGCTGCGCGTGCCCGACGCGGCGCTCGGGACCTGGCAGGCCCTCCTCCTCGACCAGCCTCCGGACGAAACGCGGCCGCGCGAGGCCAAGCGCGCACTGGCCCGGGCGCTGGTCGCCCGCTTCCACGGCCCGCAGGCGGCAGACGAGGCCGAGCGCCACTTCGATCGCCTCCACGTCGAGCACCTTCCGCCCGAGGAGATGCCCGACGGGCGCTTCGAGGCCCTGGACGGAATCGCCCACGTTCCCTCAATCGTGTCGCAGCTGTTCGGGGTCTCGACCTCGGAGGCTCGGCGCCTCCAGGCCCAGGGAGCGGTGCGCCTCGATGGCAGGGCGCTGGCCGGAGAGGAGCTGGACGTGCCCGTCGAGCGGCTCGACGGGGCGGTGCTCCAGGTCGGCAAGCGCCGCTTTCGCCGCCTGAGGGCGGGCTGAGCCGGCGATCGGCGGCCTGCCTGCGCCGCCCGAGCGGCTCGTCGTGGCGCTATACTGCCCGGTCCGCCCGCGTGGCTTGCTGCCCGCGGCGCGCTGACAGCGAGGGAAGCACCCTCCGAGAGGCGTGGCGGTCTTTGAAAACTCGACAGCATGCGCACTGGCTGGCCGATTTCTCGGCTCGGGCAGTGCGTCCAGGTTCGACCGTCGCCGCGTCGTGGAAACGCGGCTGCAGCGACGGCTGAGCAGAACCCGTCATGCACCCGACGCCCGCTCGTGTACAGGGGCGTCGCCATGGGTGCGCGACAACTCTTTGTGAGAGCCGGCCGCTCACGCGGTGGGCTCAGCAGTTCTTCACGGAGAGTTTGATCCTGGCTCAGGACGAACGCTGGCGGCGTGCTTAACACATGCAAGTGGAGCGACGAACCAGGGCTTGCCCTGGGGCAAAGCCGCGAACGGGTGAGTAACACGTGGGTAACCTGCCCCGACGACCGGGACAACCCGAGGAAACTCGGGCTAATACCGGATGTGCTCTAGCGCCATCAGGCGCGTGAGGAAAGGAAGCTTCGGCCTCCGCATCGGGATGGGCCCGCGGCCCATTAGCTTGTTGGTGAGGTAACGGCTCACCAAGGCTGCGATGGGTAGCTGGTCTGAGAGGACGATCAGCCACAC
>JBBPZM010000078.1:0-12599 GCA_038199035.1 Solirubrobacterales bacterium
AAGTGCGATGACGAGGGCGTCGAGGTTGGCGTGCACGGGGCCTCCTGGGTCGACGTTGCAATCGCAACGCCTCCCTTCGGCGCCCTCTTTATGTCCCCTCGCCGCGCCCCACGCGGCAAATCGGAATCAACCATCTAGTGGAGCCGGATGACTCCGAGCACGAACAGCAGGATCACGGTGGCCACCGCCGAGAACAGGAGCGAGCCCAGGCAGCCGAGCCGGTTGGAGAAGAAGAAGATCACGTCCGTGCGGAAGGGGCGCCGGGGGCGGACGGCGCGGTGGAGCCCTCATACCCGGCAGGCGCGATCTCACCCGTCGAGCAGGATTGGGCGCCCGGCGAGAGGGCGCTAGCCCGCGCCTCAGCCCAGCTGGATGTGGTCGGCCTCCGCCGCGCCGCCGAAGGGCCGGGTGAGTCCGTACTGCTGCAGCGTGGCCTCGGGGACTCCCTCGACACCGGGGGTGTCCGAGGCGGCTCCCTGGGTGTGCGGGTCGTCGGCGAAGCCCCCGACCTCGACCGAGTGCTGAGGGCTCCGGTAGCCGGAGACGCCGATCAGGTGCAGGTGCAGCGCCTTGGCCATGGCGTTGAGGCGCGAGGCGATCTGCGGCTCGTTGCCGACGGCGTAGTTGGTGCCCGGGTAGGGAAAGAAGCCGTATGCCCCGTCGTGGGCGAGCAGGCCGCCCGACGTCGCGCCCTGCGCCTGCGAGAGCTGGTGCTCGAGGCTTTGCCGGTGCGAGTCCAGCGCGCTGAGCTGGGCGTTCTTGCCAGCGCGGTCGCGCGCGATGACCAGCCGGCGCGAGGCCAGCCGGTTGCGCAGCGCCGCCACCTCCTGGCGCTGCACGAGGACGGCCGCGGTGATCCGCTGCTGGCGGCCCTCGAGGTCGGCCAGGCGCGCGGTCTGGCGCGCCACCGCGATGCGGGCCGTCCGTACGCCGATGATCGTACGGACGTTCTCTCCCTGTATGCGCCGCAGGACGTCGACGCGCTCCAGCAGGTCGGCGAAGCCGTGGGAGTCGAGCACGACGGTGGTGATGTCGGGCGGCGGCGACTCGTAGGCGGCGACGAGCTGGGTGCGCAGAGCCGCGCGGTCATGCACCAGGCGCGCCTGCAGGGCGGCCAGCCGAGCGCGCGCGCCGCGCAACTGCTCCTGAAGCTGGTCGAGCTGGCGCTGCTCGATGGCGAAGCTCGTTTGCAGGGCGTCCAGGCGCACCCGCAGGTCGGCGAGACGGGCCTCGAAGGCCTGCGCCTGCGCGGTGTCGGACTGGACCGAGGAACGCAGGGTCTGCTCGTGGCGGTTCACGCCCGCGATGCGGTTCTGCAGCTCCGGCGGGCTGGGGGCCGCCACCGCGGCGGCCGTGCCGGTGGCGGCGAGGGCCGCCGCGGCGACGGCCAGGGGCCGTCTGGGAGCCAGGCGAGGCACGCCGCCATTCTGAGCCGGGGAAGTCGTCGGCCCTGCAGCATGCCTTGCACGCGCGTCAGCTTGCCGGGCCGCCTACCGCCGGCGGTACAGGCGCTCGAGGATCGCCTCCATCTCGGCCGACGTCTGGTTCCACCCCGGGCAGCAGTGGGATCCCCCGATGTCGCTGATCCCGATCTCCAGGTGCGGGCCGCTCGATATCCCTACGATCCCGCAGCCGATCTGGGCGATCGCCTGGCCGGCGCTGACATGGGCTCCCACCGGGACGAGGGCCGGCGCGGCGTGCCCGTAGTAGACGAAGCGGCCGGCGTAGGGCCCCTGGTCGATGCGCAGGACCGGGGCGTAGGGGCCGAACCCGCCGATTCCCTCCTGGACGATCGTGCCGCTCGTGATGGCCCGCTCGGTCATCGCCGGCCCGCAGCCGAAGGTCGAGATGTCGACCCCCTGGTCCTGCGTCCACGTCTGGGGAGGAAGGACGCGGTCGAACGGCGAGAGCGGGAAGACCCAGGCTCCGGGCGGGATGATGGCGCCGACCCGGTAGGCCTGGGCCAGCTCCCGGCGGATCTCCGCGTCAGACGGCGCGCCCGGGCTGACCGCGCTGTAGTGGTGGCGTCGGGCATCGACGCGGGGCAATGTGTCGGCGCCCCCGACCTTGCCGCCCGGGTGGCGGATCGCCTTGGCTCGCTTGACGCGCGCCCCAGCGGCCGCCGAGCGCCGGCTCTGGGCCAGGTCGACTGCACGCTGATGGCCGGCGCGGACGCGCGCGTCGCGCACGATCCTCTCGAGCGCGATGACCTGCGCCGGGTGGCCGCTGTGGTGGGACCCCACGGCGCGCACCACGACCACGGCGACGACGACCGCGGCGACGGCGCCGATCGAGAGAGCCGTCCACCGGCGCGACCGGCCTCGCATGGCGGGGCAGTATGCCAGCGGACTGGCCGCCCGCTCGCCGCTGGAGACCCCCGTCGGAGCGACGCTAGCGTCTAGAGCTTGGCCTGGTCGAGGTGGCCCCAGTTGCCGGCCTCGTCCTGATAGAGGACGGCGACGAAGCGAGCGTTGCGGGGGGCGGTGAAGGTGATGGTCTGCTTGTCGCCGGGGCTGGCCGCCGAGTCGGTGTCGCCGCCGACGGGCTTGCCCTGGTCGGGGTGGTCAATGCTGTGGTTGGAGACGAGCACGCGGAAGCGCTTGGCCTTGCCGCACATGAAGTCGCCGCCGGGCGCCCGCCAGCTGAACGTGACCTTGTCGCCCGAGCGGTTGACCTTGAGGTGCTCGGGCGCGCCGGGCGGGCGGGTGTCGGTGCCGTAGGCGCCGGTCGACCACTCGTCGTGGCGCGAGGTCCACCACTCGTCGTTGCCGCCGCACGCGGGCCGGTCGGTCTTCCAGGCGAAGACGTTGCCCTCCCGGGTCAGCGAGACGAAGTCGAGCTTGCCGTCGTCGTTGAAGTCGCCTATCGACGGCACGGCGAAGTTCCAGCCGCCAGTGAACTTGGGGAAGTCCGAGCTCTCCTGGCCCTGGGCGTTGATGGCGCGGATGAGGTAAAGGCCGGTGCCGAGCAGCAGCTCCTTGCCCGGGGCGTTGGAGACGTCGCCCACCGAGGGGCTGGAGAGCAACTGGTAGTCCTCGACCGCCTGGGGGAAGTTGGGGAGCTCCTGCCCGGTCGCCGCGTTCCAGGCCTGGATGACGTGGTAGAAGGGCAAGTTCTGGCCGACGGCGACTCCGAGGTTGACCAGCTGGTTAGTCGTCACGCCACCCTTGATGACCTCGAGTCCCGGCAGACCGTCGAAGTTGGCCACGATCGGGTTCTCGAACAGGTTGACGATCAGCGACCTGTCCGCGACGTTCTCTCCCGCCGGCGGTGTCTCGTCGTAGTTCTGGGCGTTCGACGCGTCTCCCTTGGTGGCCTGGACCTGTCCGCTGGTGAGGTTCCCGATGACGTCGAGCTTGCCGTCGCCGTTGACGTCGCCCAGCACGTGGTCCACGCCCGGACCGACGAACGGCAGCGCGTCGGGCAGGATCCCGCTGGGGTGGGTGGGCCAGCGGTTGAGGAACTTGCCCTTGCGATCGACGGCGTAGAGCCGGCCTGACGCGCCCGCCGCTCCGGTGACGATCCCCCCGAAGCCCGCCGAGGGATCGGCCGGCTGGGAGGAGCCGTCGACCTCGTTGGTCGGCGCGACGATGTCGGGCTTGCCGTCGCCGTCGATGTCGCCCACGGCGGCGGTGTTGATGCTCTCCGCGCCGGGGACCTTGCTGGTGTCCGTGCCGGGCTCCTGCAGCTTGACCGGGAAGCCGGGAAGCGGCTTGCCGCGCCCATCCCAGGCGTAGAGGTGCTGGTCCAGCCCCGGAATCGTGATGTCGAGCTTGCCGTCGCCGTTGAGGTCGCTCAGCGTGGGGGAGGCCGAGAAGCCCCGCTTGACGTGGTTGCGCTTGGTGCGGTCCTGGGGCTTGGAGAACTTGGGATCGAGGCGCACGGGGAAGCCCTTCACCCGCCGGCCGTCCTGGTGCCAGGCGTAGACGTGCTCGCCGGCCGAGTCGACGATCTCCGGCTCCATGTCGCCGTCGATGTCTCCGATGGCCGGCGTGCGTAGCACCTCGCGCGGGGGGTCGAGCTTCTTGAAGACCGGCGCCTTGTAGTGGACGTTGGCGTTGGGCTGCGTGCTCACCGACCGGCCCTTGTTGAAGCTGTCCTCGGGCGAGGCGTTGGCCTCGAGCACCCGCAGCGTCCCGCTGGAGTCGGCCAGCACGGCCTCGAGGTGGTTCTCGGCGTCGAGGTTGAACAGGCGCATCGACGCCTCTCCGCCGCTGCCGATGTACTTCGACCAGCCCTTGAGCAGCGAGTCGTCGCGATAGGCGAACAGGGTCTTGCGATCCTCCCCGCGGTTGCCATCCTTGTCGGTGACCACGACGCGGACCGTGAACGCCGGCTCGTTGGGGTCACGATCGCCGGGTCCCTGCCTCGGCGCCGTCGGGTCGCAGGCCGAGCCGCCGGTCACGACCGGCGGGCTCGGTGGGATGTTCGTCGGGCACGGCGTCGTGCGGTTGTCCAGCGCGTTGCGGACCTCGCCGAGGTCGATCTTGCCCAGCTTGCCGTCGAAGCCCTTCTTCGCGTTCTCGGGGCTGCCGACGTCGCGGAACTCGGACTCGGCCGGCTCGATCCCGGGGGCCCACTGCAGCTGATAGCTGTAGCCGTGCGAGAAACGCGCCGAGACGCGCCCCGTGATGTCGACCTTGCTCTGCTGGTCCACGTTCAGGGGCGCGAACCACGGTGGGCCGGTGATCAGCGCCTGTGGCGGGATCTGCTTGCGCTGGATGCGCTCCATGGCCAGGCCGAGGTCGGGCAGGCCGTAGCCAAAGTGCTGGTCCCAGCCCTTCTGGGCAGGGTCGGGGATGCCGTCAGTCCCGTCGTTGCCGGTGTTCTCGGGCACGACGTCCTGGGCGGTGAGCGTGAGCAGTTGCTTTACCTCGTTGGGCGCCAGCCGGCGGTGCTTCTCGCGGGCGTAGGAGATCAGCAGCCCGGCGGCGCCGGAGGCCTGGCCGGTGGCCACCGAGCCGGTGACCGCCGGCATGACGATGTGGGCGTGCCCGCCGTACTGCGTGGTGCCGGAGTTGCGGAACCATGTCTGCACCGGCGCGTTGCAGCCGATTGGCAGCGTGATTCCGCTCGGGCAGTCCTGGCCCAGCCCCTGCACGTCGGCCACCGTGCCCTGCACCTGCATGGCCTCGTCGTAGTAGGTGGGGAAGTTGTGGTCGGCGGTGTTGAGGTCAGAGGAGACGATGGCCAGGAAGGTGCCCTTGCGGTAGGCGTAGTCGAAGGCCTGGCGCGCGAAGCGGGAGTTGAACAGACCGCCGACGGCGCCCTCGACCACGTCGATCCCGTTGTCGGCGGCGTAGGTGACGCCGAGGCCGAAGTTGTCGGTGTCGACCACGAAGGTGTCCCACACGCGCAGCGGCACGATCTGGCAGCGCGGGCACACCCCGATGCTGCCGTTGGCGTCGTTGCCTTCCTCGGCGGCGTCGGAGGCGCGACCCGATCCGTGGTTGTTGGCGCTGGAGTAGCTGGAGGCGTCGAAGGGGTTGTTGTCGTCGTCGAAGAAGTCCCAGCCAGCGATGTCGTCGACGTAGCCGTTGCGGTCGTTGTCCTTGCCGTTGGAGAAGGCGGCGATCAGGTCGGAGCCATCGAGGATGGTGTCGGCCGTGTCCTCGCCGGCGGTCTTGTCCACACGCGGGTCCTTGGCGTAGTCGTCGACGTTGAAGGCTCCGTCGCCGTTGCAGTCGTACTTCGAGCATTCCTTGCTGCCGTTGTGTGGCAACGGCAGCTCCTTGCGGTTCAGCGCGATGCGCGTGCGCAGGGAGGTGTTCTCCCAGCGGATGCCGGTGTCGAGGATGGCAACTCTCACCTTCGGGTCGCCGGGCGTGTACTTCCAGGCGCGGTCGGCCGAGACGCCCGGCACCTGCCCGGCGGCGTTGCGCGTGTACGGCGGCGCGATGTTGGTGTTCTGCGCCATCAGCCGCTGGATGTGGGGATCACTCGTGCTGGGGGCGTGGTAGGTGGCCGTGTCCTGGGTAGCCGAGGGAGCGAACCCAAAGCGCGGATACTCCTCGCTGAACACGTTGGAGCAACTGCCTCCGTCCTGATCGTCCGGCTCGGCGCAGTCGAACGTCGGGTCGTTCGGCGTGTGGATCCGAACGCTCTCATTGGGATCCTTGCCGGGGAAGCCGTGGTCGGTGGCGGCCAGCGCGACGGCGGGGATCGCGAGCAGGCAGGCGGCTACCGCCATCCAGACGGCACGTACCCGCGAGATGCGTCTCCTCCTGCCCACGACGAGTCGGGCGCGACTCTAACGAACGTCGGCGTTCGCGGGCGCCGGTACTTCAGGCCTTCTCGATCAGTTCGATCCGGTAGCCGTCGGGGTCGCGCACGAAGCACAGCCGCGACCCGCCCTCGCGCACGCTGTAGGGAGGCTTCTCGGGCTGGATGCCCAGCTGGCCCAGCTCGGCCAGGCGGCCGTCGAGATCGGGCGTGGTGATGGCAATGTGCCCGTAGCCGGTGCCGATCTCGTAGGAGTCGACGCCGTGGTTGTAGGTCAGCTCGAGCTTGGGCATGTCGCCGTCGCCCGGGATGTTCATGAAGACGTTGACCGCCTCGTCGCCGATCGGCAGCCGCCCGGACTCCTCGAAGCCCAGCGCGCGGTAGAAGGCGACCGAGCGGTCGATGTCGGTGATGCGATAGCAGGTGTGGATGAGCGACATGGGCGCCAGCGTAGCGCGGTGCGGGCCAGGCGCCACGGTGGCTGGGATCGCGCGGGCGGACGGGAGGCGCGGCGTCTGCGACGGGTGGCGTAGGGTGCGGCGACCATGGAGCTGAGCCACCACCGCCGCGGCCAGGGCCCGACGCTCGTCCTCGTCCACGGGATCGGCAGCCAGTGGCAGGTGTGGAGCCCGGTGCTCGACCGCCTGGCCGCCCGGCGCGACGTCATCGCCGTCGACCTCCCGGGCTTCGGCGAGTCGGCGCCCCTGCCGAGCGGCGTCAGCCCGACGATCGACGCGCAGGCCGACGCGCTGCTCGACTTCCTCGGCGGCCTGGGCGTCGATCGCCCGCACGTCTGCGGCAACTCGATGGGCGGCTGGATCGCGCTCGAGCTGGCCCGGCGGGGCGCGGTGGCCAGCGCCTGCGCGCTGTCCCCAGCCGGCTTCTGGAACCGTCGCGAGGCCGCCTACTCGCGCGCCTCGCTGCGCCTGGCCGTCAAGGGCGCCCGCTCGCTGGGCTCGCTGGGCCCGCGGTTGGCCGCGCACGCCGCCGGGCGGACGCTGCTGCTCGGGCAGGTCGTGGCCAAGCCGTGGCGACTTACCCCCGACGATGTCGTGGGCGCGCTTGGAGCGCTCGCTCGGGCGCCGGCCTTCGACGAGGCGCTGTCGATCATCACGGCCCACGACTTCGCCGGCGGATCGGACATCGACGTGCCGACCACGATCGCCTGGGGGGAGAAGGACCGGCTGCTGATCCCGCGCCAGGCCCGCCGCGCGGCCCGGGCGCTGCCGCAGGCCCGGGTCCTCACGCTGCGCGGCTGCGGCCACGTCCCGACGTGGGACGACCCCGAGCAGGTGGCCCGGGTCGTGCTCGAGGCGAGCGGGGACGGCGCGGGATGATCGTCGAGCGCTCGATGAACGAGGACTTCCTCTCCAACACCTACCTGGTGGCGGACGAGCCCGGAGGCACCGCGGTGATGATCGACGCCGGCGGCCCGGTCGAGCCGCTGCTCGAGCGCATCGCGGCCGACGACCTCACACTCACCCACGTGCTGCTCACCCACCACCACGGCGACCACGTGGCCGAGCTGGGCCGGGTGCTCGAGCGTCATCCCCACGCGGCCGTGCTGGCCCATCCTCTCGAGGAGATCGAGCAGGCTACCGGGGCGCTCGAGCCAGGGCGGACCCTGCGCGCCGGCGACCTGGAGATCGAGGCCATCCACACCCCCGGTCACACAGCAGGGATGCTCGCCCTGGTCGTCAACGGCTCCGATGTCTTCACCGGCGACACGCTGTTCAAGAACTCGGTCGGCGGCGTGCGCGCCCCGGGCAGCACCTCCTACGCCGACCTGCACGACTCGATCATGGAGCGCCTGATGAAGCTCGACCCGGAGACGACGGTCCATCCCGGTCACACCGATCCGACGACGATCGGCGCCGAGTGGGAGGGCAATTCGTTCATCCGGGTCTGGCGCGGCCTCGACCCCGAGGACGACGAACCGTGCACGGCGCTGGGCGAGCCCGCCACGCTGGTGCTGCTGGGTGACGACTACGACGGCGGCCACAAGGCCTGGGTGCGCTGGCCCGACGGGCGCGACGACATCGTCCCGGGGTCGCAGGTCCAGCCGGACGCGGGCGCCGGCTGAGCGAATGGCCGATCCGCCGAGCGCAGCGAGGTCGCCGGCGGGCGTGCGCTCGGGCTCCTTCGCGACGCTTCCCCCCGCGGTGCAGGTCCAGCTCGCGGGTGCGGGGCCGCTGCTCTTCGGTGCGCTCTCCGGCTTCCTGCTCGGGGAGAGCGCGCTGGCCTACTGGGTGGCGCAGGCCCTGGCCGCCGTGGGCGGGCTGGCCGCCGGGCTCGACCACCTCGGGGCGCGCGCCGGCGCCCTGCGGGGGGTGCTCGGCGGGGCGCTGTTCGGCGGCGGGCTGGTGGTCGCGCACGCCACATCGGGCCAACCGGCGCTGGCATCGGTGCCTTCCCCGCTGGTCGTCCTCATCGCCTTCACCACGGTGGCTGGGGCGCTGCTGGGCGCGATCGGGGGGGCGGTCCGGGCTCGCGGCGCCCGCCGCGCCTGAGCCACCGCCCGGCCCGTACAGTTCCCCGCCATGGCCAAGGACCAGATCCCCACCTCGCGCGTCCGGCGCACCGCCAAGATCGGCGGCCTGGCCGCGGGGCAGGCGGTCCGCCAGACCGGTACGCGGATGACCAACGTCGCCCGCACCCAGGAGGGGCGCACGCGCGCGCTCGAGCGACGCCACGTCGAGACCGCCGAGCAGATCGTCACCGCGCTGGGGACGATGAAGGGCGCGGCCATGAAGCTCGGGCAGGTGATGTCGTTCCTCGACGTCGGCCTCGTCCCCGAGGAGTACCGCGAGGAGTTCCAGCGCAAGCTCGGGGCGCTGCGTGACGCCGCGCCCAAGGTGCGCTTCGAGGACATGCGCAAGGTGATCGAGTCCGAGCTCGAGGACCCGCTCGACGAGGTCTTCGCCTCCTTCCAGAAGGAGCCGATCGCCTCCGCCTCGATCGGGCAGGTCTACCGCGCGCGCCTGCACGACGACCGCGAGGTCGCGGTCAAGGTCCAGTACCCGCGGGTGGCCGAGGCCGTCCGGGCCGACATGGCCAACCTCGGGCTGATCATGCGCCTGCTCAAGCGCGTCTCCCCGGGCCTCGACTCCAAGGCCATCGCCCAGGAGGTCCGCGAGCGCATCGACGAGGAGCTCGACTACGAGCTCGAGGCCCAGAACCAGCGGGCGCTGGCGCGGATCTTCCGCGGCCATCCGTTCATCCGCGTGCCCGATGTGATCCCCCGCCTGTCGCACGAGCGGGTGATGGTCAGCGAGTTCGTCTCAGGCGTCGGATTCGACGACCTCAAGGGCTACTCGCAGGCCGAGCGCGACCGCCTGGGGGAGATCGTCTTTCGCTTCTACATGGGCTGCCTGTACCGCCACCACCAGTTCTCCGGCGACCCGCACCCCGGCAACTTCATGCTGATGGAGGACGGCAAGGTCGCCTTCCTCGACTTCGGGCTGTTCAAGCGGTTGGACGCCGAGCCGGTCGAGTTCGAGCTGCGCTGCCAGCGGGCGATGGTCGAGGACGATGCCGTGGAGCTGCACCGCCTGCTGGGGGAGCGCGGCTTCCTCCCGCGCCCGGAGCGCGTGGACCCCGACCACCTGATGGCATACGTCCGCGACGCGATCTGGTGGTACACGACCGACGAGGAGGTCGAGCTCACGCCCGAGATCGCCACCACTGTGATGATCGAGTCCGCGGACCCGCGCTCGAGCCACTTCCGCAAGATGCGCCATCAGGACATGCGCCCCGAGCACCTCTTCGGCCGGCGCATGGAGATGCTCACGCTGGCCGTTCTGGGCCAGCTGCGCGCGCGGGCCAACTGGCACCGCATCGCGCGCGAGTGGATGTACGGCGACGGGCCGGTGACCGAGCTCGGGCGGGCCGAGGCGGCGTTCTACTCGCGCGCGGCGGTCTGAGCTCAGGCCTCCTGCACCTGGAACAGGCTGGTCGTGCCGGGGCGGCCGCTGGGCAGGCCCGCGGTCACCCCGACGTGCTGGCCGCGCTTGACCCAGCCGAGCTCGACCGACCGGCTGACCGCGTCGGCGATCAGCTCCTCGGTGACCTCGTGGCGGCGCATCCGGGCGGCCTGCACGCCCCACATCAGCGAGCAGCGCCGCACGGTCTCGCGCCCGGGTGACAGGGCGTAGATCGGGATCTCCGGGCGGTGGGCCGAGACCAGCCGCGCCGAGCGGCCCGACAGCGTGGGGATGATCAGCGCGGCCAGGCCGAGTTGGCGGGCCGCCGCGCAGGCGTTGTAGGCCACCGTGTAGCCGGGGTCGCGCTCGCCCTCGAAGATGCGGCGCACGCGGTGCTCGTTCCAGCGGGCGTAGGGCGCTTCCTGCTCCGTGCGCTCGGCGATCGAAGCCATCATGGCCACCGCGCCCACGGGATGGGCGCCGATCGCCGTCTCCTGGGAGAGCATGACGGCGTCGGTGCCGTCGAGGATGGCGTTGGCCACGTCGGTCACCTCGGCCCGGGTGGGGCGCGAGGAGGTGACCATCGACTCCAGCATCTGTGTGGCGGTGATGGACGGGCGCGCCAGCGCGCCGGCCAGGGCGAGGATCCGCTTCTGGACGAGGGGCACGTCCTCGATGCGCAGCTCGATGCCCAGGTCCCCGCGCGCCACCATCACGCAGTCGGCGGCGCGGATGATCTCCTCGGCGTTGGTGACCGCCTGGGGCTTCTCGATCTTGGCGATCAGCGGGCTGCGGGTGCGGCTGCGCACGTCGGCGACGTCCTCGGCGCGGCGCACGAAGGACAGCGCGACGAGGTCGACGCCGATCGACTCGCCGAAGCGGATGAGCTCGAGGTCCTCGTCGGGGACCGAGGGCAGCTCGTCGAGCTCGCCGGGGATGTTGAGCCCCTGGCGCGAGGCGACGGTGCCGCCGACCTCGACGGTGACGTCGATCTCGCACTCGCCCTCGCGTACGGCGCCGATGCGCAGGCGAACCGAGCCGTCGGCCAGGTAGAGGACGTCCCCCGCCTCTCCGGAGGCCGCGGCGGCGGCCATCCCCCTCCAGGGAACCGAGATGCGGCGGGCGTCGCCGGGCTCGTCGGTTCCGCACACCAGGGTCAGGGAGTCCCCGGCCTTGAGCTCGGCCACGTCGTCGCGCAGGGGGCCGATGCGCAGCTTGGGGCCGGGGACGTCCTGGAGGATCGCCACCTGGCGCCCGGCGCGGCCGGCCGCGGTGTGCACCCGCTGGGCGGTGCGCGCCTTCTCCTCGAGCGTCCCGTGGGCGAAGTTGAGCCGGGCGACGTCCATCCCGGCCTCGACCATGCGCACCAGCGTCTCGTGGTCGTCGCAGGCGGGGCCGATGGTGGCGACGATCTTGGTCCGGCGCATGGCGGGACCGTAGCGGCCGGCCAGGGCGGCAGAGGCGCTACGGCGCCTGGAGCTCGGGGAAGTGCTCGGCGAGGTGCTGGCGCAGGGCACGGCGCACCCACGCGCGCTCGTCCTGGCTGGCCATGCGGTAGCGGGCGAGCAGGTCGCCCTGGGCCTCGAGGGGCAGGCCGGAGATCGTCCAGCGCACCGCGAGGCGCTCGAACAGGAACTCGCCGGCGCGCTGCCAGGCGTCCTCGCGCGAGAGCGGCGACCCGGCGGCCACCTCCGCGTACTGGCGGCGGGTGGCGGGGGACATGGCGCCGCGCAGGGTGAGGACGTTGCCCTCGTCGTCGGGGTAGTCGGTGGTCGGGGCGGCGAGGTCGTCGCGGCCGCGGCGGCGTGAGCGTCTGCCCATGACCCGATTATTGTCCGCGCCGTGGCCGAGACGGCGCGAGCGCGCGAGGTCGGGCGCGGCGAGCGCGTGGTGCCGGGGGTGTGGCGCCTGCGCCTGCCGCTGCCCTGGCCGGGGGTTCCCCACTGCAACGCCTGGGCGGTGGCCGCGGGCGACGGGGTCGTCCTGTTCGACACCGGGATGCACGAGCCGGGCTCGCTGGCCCACCTCGAGCGGGCGCTCGACCAGGTCAACCTGCGCCTCGAGCACGTGCGCCTGGTGGTGTGCACCCACGCCCACTCCGACCACTACGGCCAGGCGGCGCCGATCCTGGCCCGGGCCGGATGCGAGCTGTGGATGCACCCTGATCACGAGCACATGACCGCCAGCTTCCAGGACCCCGCCGCTGCGCTGGCCCGGCGACTCGAGGTTGCGCGTCAGAGCGGCGTGCCGGCCGAGCCGCTGCGCCGTTACGCCGAAAGCCGGCGCGGGCAGGGCCCCGGGATCGCCGGGATCGTCGAACCCGACCGCGCGCTGGTGGAGGGCGTGACGGTCGACACCGACCTGGGCGAGTGGGTGGTCTACGAGACGCCCGGCCATGCCCCCTCGCATGTGTGCCTGTTCCAGCCGGAGCGGCGGCTGCTGATCTCCGGCGAC
>JBBPZM010000079.1:0-9949 GCA_038199035.1 Solirubrobacterales bacterium
GCGGGGTCGGGGCAGCGCAGCTCCATGCGGGTGGCCTGCTCCTTGCCTGGGTGGTAGAGGGGGACGCGGACCAGCGCAGAGCGATTGCGCCGCGACCAGGCGCAGTAGACCGGCGCCTCGTAGCCCGGTACCAGGCGCTTGTAGGAGTTCACCCACTGGGCGAAGATCGAGCAGATCTCACGCGCGTGCTTGAGCTGGCCGGCGATGAACTGCTTGCCGACCTCCGACAGGAAGTACTGGTCGTCGGCGTCGTAGAAGGCGTTGCGGCCCTCGCGGAACAGCGACTGGTGGGTGTGCATCCCCGAGCCGTTCTCGCCGAACAGCGGCTTGGGCATGAAGGTGGCGTGGAGCCCGTACTTCATGGCGTACTCCTTGACCGTGATGCGGTACGTCATGCAGTCGTCGGCCATCTTTAGGGCCTCGGCGTAGCGCATGTCGATCTCGTGCTGCGAGGGCCCGACCTCGTGGTGGGTGTACTCGACGTGGATGCCCAGGCGCTCGAGCGCCAGCACGGTCTCGCGCCGCAGGTCCGAGCCGGCGTCCAGGGTGGTGAGGTCGAAGTAGCCGCCCCGGTCGAGGACCTCGGTGCCCTGGGCGTTGCGGAAGTAGAAGTACTCGAGCTCGGGCCCGACGTTGAAGCGGTCGAATCCCATCGAGCTCGCCCGCTCCAGCGCCCGGCGTAGGACGTGACGCGGATCGCCCTCGTAGGGCGTGCGCTCGGGGGTGAGGACGTCGCAGAACATGCGCCCCACGCCCTGCTCCTCCGGGCGCCAGGGGAGAACCTTGAAGGTCGAGGGGTCCGGCATGGCGATCATGTCGGACTCCTCGATGGCGTTGAAGCCGGTGATCGAGGAGCCGTCGAAGCCCATGCCCCCCTCGAAGGCGTCGTCGAGCTCGGCGGCGTTGATCGAGAACGACTTCAGCTGGCCCAGGACGTCGGTGAACCAGAAGCGGATGAAGCGGATCGACTCGTCTTCGACCTGGGCCTTGACGTCGTCGGCGGTGGTCGGCTGGTCGGCCACGGGAGCCCTCCTCGCTGGGAACCTGTGGCGGCGGCCCGTCGCCCCCGCCGCGAGACGGCAACCCTACCGGTGACCGATTGGGACCGGGAAAGCGGCCGTGGCCGTCGCTTGCCGTCCCGTGGGGGCGTGGGGTGACGGAGGTCGCCTACGCAGCTCGGTCCTGGGCGGCGGGCTGGCCGAGCCAGCGGTGCGCCCAGCGCTTGAGCTCGTCGAGGGCCGGCCCGAGGTCGCGGCCCATGGGCGTGAGGCCGTAGACGACCCGGACCGGAGGCCCCGGGAACACGGTGCGCTCGACGACGCCGCGCGCCTCGAGCTCCTTCATGCGCTCCGACAGCAGGCGATCCGACAGCTGGGGCACGGACTGGGCGATCTCGGAGAAGCGCAGCGGGCCGTCGAGCAGCACGCTGACGATCGCCCCCGTCCAGCGCTTGCCGACCAGCTCCACCGCTTGGTGGTAGAGGGGACAGCAGGCACCGTGGTCGGTGTCGCCGCCTGCCGTCTCCCCGCCCATGCGGCTCAGGCGGCCCGCAGCACGCGCGACTCCTCGGCCGAGCCGTCGACCGGGACGTCGCCGGCGACGTTGATCGTCGCCGTGAAGGTCTCGAGCGCCACGAGGGCGATGGCCTCGAGGATGTGCTCGTCGGTCCAGCCGGCCTCACGGGCCTCCTCGTGGAGGTGCATGGGAGGGCGGCCGCCGTCCTTGACCAGGGTCTTGAGGTAGCGCAGGAGGGCGACCTGGCGCTCGTCGCGCGAGTCGAAGTCCCGGGCCAAGGCGATCTCGTCCATCGTCAGGCCGGTGGCCCGGCCCATGCGGCTGTGCATGGCGATGCCGGGCTCGGACTCGTAGTGCTCGGCCACCGCGAGGGCAATGCGCTCCGACGTGGCGTGGTCGAGCTGGCCGTGGCGCAGCTCGGAGCGAAAGCGCGCGTAGGCGCGCAACGCTGCCGGCGAGCCGGCGAGCACGCCGAGGAAATTGGGCAGCTGGCCTCCGGTGGCCAGGGCGCCCTTGAGGACCGGTACCGACCCCTCGGGAGCGGTGAGGTCGTCGTGGATGTGGAATCTGCTCATCTGGGTCTTCATGCTGATCTCACCCGTTGGAGGGGCAAGGACGGGAGCGGGCGACTCGGACTGCGCTTCACCATCGACCCGTCTCTTACGATTGGTTAGTGTAGGTGGCCGGTCAAGCCGATGCCACCGGGCGCCGTCGCGGCCAGGCCGTGACGATGTCTCTGGGTGGTTATACGGAGGCGCCTAAAGGTCCGCTCAGTGCGGGCCCGGGGTTGGCGCGCGGGGAGGGGTTGGCCCGGTGAGCCAGGTCGGACGCGTCACGGTCGCGCCGGCGGCGCGCGCCGAGAGGTTGCGGTCAGCCGTGCGCGGAGGTGGCGGCGATGATGATGAGGAAGAGGGCCATCAGGACCGCCCACATGGCCAGGCGGTCGGGGCGCGAGCCGAGGCGCTCGTGGGCGCGACGAGGTGGCCGACGACGCTCGATCTGCACCACCCGCGCGGCGCGTGAGGAGCCGGTCGGGGCCTGTCGCGTCGGCACCGCCCGCAGGTGGCGGGGCACCGGCTGGTCGGGATGGCCGGTGATGGTGACGGTGCGGCGGGGAACATCGGCCCCAGCCGGCTCCCAATGATCCAGATACGCTCGGTCCTCTGCGGCCCGGGCGGCGCGCGCTGCCTGTGGCATGTGGCTCATTTCTCTTTCGTGGGCTTACGGGGTTAGCTGACGGGCTCGCGCTGAAAGAGCAGCGCTACGCGGTGGCGATTCGCCCCTGCATTTGGTTCCCCCGCTTCCGCGGCCGACCGATCAAGGGCGGCGCGCGTGAACTCAGCGGTATGGCGGGCGATGCTAACAGGGCCCTCGGCGGCTCCTGCTTTCGGGGCGCGCTTATGGACCCAAAATGGGACTTCGTCAGGCGCCGCGGTCGAGGCGGCCCTGCTCCTCGACGGTCCGCTCGGCGGTCGGCATGACCTCCAAGCGCTCGTCGGGGATCTCGTCGCCGCTGACCACCGAGCGCCCGAACGTGCCCTGCGCCAGCCGCTCCTCGGCGCGCTCGACGGCCGCCAGCTCGATCCTGAGGCGCTCGGCGAGGCCGCCGTCGCGCTCGCGCTCGAACAGCTCGGTGCCCTCGTCCGCGGGGTGCTGGTCGACGTGGGAGAGCTCGTCCCCTCCGCCTCGCTCCAGCTCCGCTAGGGCGTACTCGATGCGCGCGCGCTCGGCGGCCAGCAGCTCTCGGGCGCGGTCGGGCTCCATCGTCACTGCCTGCCGGCGACGGCGGCCACGAACGAGGCCACGTCGCGGGCATCCTGGCCCTGGAGGAGCTGGGCCGGCATGCGGCCGATCCCGCGCGCGCGGCCGTTCTTGATCGCGTCGAGGATAAGCGGCGCCTTGGGCTTGAGCATGTCGAGGTTGGGTCCGACCTTCCCGACGGTGTTGGCCGCCGCCAGCGTGTGGCACTGGTTGCACGTGCGCCCGAACAGCTCGCGGCCGTGACGCTGGGCGGCGTTGAGCTTCACCCGGGCGGCGCCGGCGGTGTTGGCGTCCTCGTTGCCCGCGACGACGAGCGCGGGCACGGCGATCCCCATGCCGATGAACACCGCGGCGACGAGCAGGCCGGTGACTCGGCGACCGCGGCGGCTCTGCGAGTGCAGGATGCGCTCGCGGGCCTGTGAGACGCCGCCGAACATGGCGACCGAGACCAGCGCGAGCGCGGCCACGACCCAGATCGCGATGAAGACCAGCGGCAGGGCACCCATTGCGGGCGGGCACCTTACCGTGGACGATGGCAGCGCGCTCAGTCCCGATCGGGCCTGGCTGTGCGCCCGCCGGCGGCCCTCGCCGCGGGGGCTTGCGCCTTGGCGACGGTACGGTGGGCTCATGGTGGCCACGCGCCACTTCGCGGATCGCGCCGATGCCGGACGTCGCCTGGCCGACGCACTGCCGCCGCTGGAGGGCCAGCCGGTGGTGTTGGGCCTGGCGCGCGGCGGCGTGCCCGTCGCCGCGCAGGTGGCACGGGCGCTCGGCGCTCCGCTCGACGTCCTGGTCGTGCGCAAGGTCGGCCATCCCGCCCAGCCGGAGTACGCCCTGGGGGCGGTGAGCGAGGACGGTGTGGCGCTCCCGAGCGGGTTGGCGCCGGAGCTGCTGGAGCCACAGCTCGAGCGGGCCCGCGAGCAGGCTCGGACGCTGCGCCGGGAGCGGCCCCGCGAGCCGCTGGGCGGACGGGTCGTGCTCGTGGTCGACGACGGCCTGGCCACCGGTCGCTCGATGGCGGTGGCTCTCGAGACGGCATGGCGTCACGCTCCCAGTCGGCTGGCCACCGCGGTGCCCGTGGCGTCCGGCCCCGGCCTGCGCGAGCTTCGGCGGCGGTGGGAGGCATGGGCCCCCATGGTCGTCGAGCCGCCCGAGTTCATGGCCGTCGGCCAGTTCTACGAGGACTTCTCCCAGGTCGAGGACGCCACGGTCGCCGCGCTCCTCGCCGGCGGCTGACGCCGCCGCCGACGGCGATCGCCGATCGCCGACTTCCGACCTCCTTCCGCCGACCCTCGTCGCCGATCGTCGACCGTCGACTGCCGACCGCTCACCGTCGCCGTCCCGAGGCGAAGCTCATGACGGCCGGCGCGACCGCGCGAAAGTCGCCGGCCGCCTCTTCCTGCGCCGTGGCGTCCGCCGCACCGGCTGCGGCCGCCTGAGCCGCCGCCTGTCGCTGGCGCTCGCGCTCCTCGAGCGACGCGAAGTCCTTGACCTGAGCGAGCGGGCGATCGGGCGACTCCAGGGCCCGCATCGCGGCCACCACCACGTTGGTGGCGCCGGCGGCCTGGCGCTCGAAGCGCCCCTCGGCCAGGACCAGCGGCTCGGTGCGCGCGGTCAGGCGGTGGCGCTCGTAGACAGGCGGCGGGACGATCAGGTTGATCGTGCCGTGCTCGTCCTCGAGCAGGAGGAAGACCACGCCGTTGGCCGTGGCCGGCCGCTGGCGGGCCACCACCAGGCCACCGACCTTTACGCGGCGGCCGCTCTTCAGCTCGGCGAGCTCGCGGGAGGAGACGGCGTCCGGGGGCAGCGACCCGCGCAGCAGGGCCAGCGGATGCGCTCCGAGCGTCATGCCGGTCGAGGAGTAGTCGGCGAGCATGGAGTCCCACCCGCTCAGCTCGGGCAATGACGGCGCCTCGGGGACGTCCAGCGCCAGCGCGAGCTGGGTGCCGCCGCGCGCCCGGCGCCCCGGCGCGGTGATGCCGAGCTGCCACAGGGCGTCCCGACGGCTGCCGCCGGCCAGGCGGTCGCACGCGCCGGCCCAGGCCAGGCGCTCCAGCGCATCCCGTCCCGCGCTGGCCTCACCGCCGGCGAAGCCGGTCGTCGCGGCCGCCTGGGCGAGCGAGCCGAAGCGTCGTCGCGGCCGCTCGCGCCGGGCGGCGACCAGGGCCTGCACGTCGGCGGCCCGCACGCCCTGCACGTAGCCCAAGCCGATGCGCACCGCGCCGCCGTCCTCGACCCGGCACTCGGGATCCGAACGCTCGAGGTCGGGTGGGCGGATCTCGATGCCGTGGCGCTGCGCGTCGTGGACCAGCGCGTCGGGCGGGTAGAAGCCCATCGGCTGCTCGTTGAGCAGCGAGCACAGGAGCTCGGGGCCGTGGTGGACGCGCAGCCACGTCGACTGGTAGGCCAGCAGTCCGAAGGCTGCGCCGTGGGCCTTGGGGAAGCCGAAGCCCGAGAAGCCGACGACCATCGTCCACACCCGCTCGGCCAGGGCCTCGTCCACGCCGTGGCGGGCCATCGCCCCCTCCACGAAGCGCCGGTGGTGGGCCTCGATCGCGTCGTGCGAGCGCTTGCGGCTCATGGCCCGGCGCAGCCCCTCGGCCTCCCCCGGCGAGAATCCCGCAAAGGCGATCGCCACCTCCAGCACCTGGTCCTGGAAGATGATCGTCCCCAGCGTGTCGCGCAGGACGGGCTCCAGCGACGGGTGGTCGTAGGGGACCTCGAAGTCGGGGTTCTGGCGTATCCGCTCGCGGCGCTCGACGTAGGGGTTGACCGCGCCGCCGAGGATCGGCCCCGGGCGCACGATCGCCACCTGGATGATTAAGTCATCTAAAGACTTCGGAACCGTGCGGTGCAGCGACTGCATCTGCGCGCGGCTCTCGATCTGGAAGACGCCGACGGTGTCGGCGCGCTGGATGGCGGCGTAGGTCGCAGGATCGTCGTAGGGAATGCGCGAGAGGTCGATGCGCTCTCCCCTGACGCGGGCGACCTCCTCCACGCAGCGCTCGACGGCCGACAGCATCCCCAGCCCCAGCAGGTCGATCTTCAGGAAGCCCGCCTCGGCGCAGGAGTCCTTGTCCCACTGCGCGATCTGGCGGCCCTCCATGGCCGCCGGCACCACCGGGCAGCAGTCGACCAGCGGTCGGGTGGCCACGATCATTCCCCCCGAGTGCTGGGAGAGGTGGCGCGGCAGGCCGGCGGCCTGGGCCGACAGCCGCGCCAGCCACGGCCAGCGCCCCGTCCGCGCCCGGCGTGCTCCCAACGCCGCCTTGATGTCGCGCCCCACGCCGCGGGCGTCGAAGCCCTCCGAGCCGCGGGCCACCCGCTCGATCTCCCCCGGCGGCAGCCCCAGCGCCTTGCCGAGGTCGCGGATCGCCTCGCGCGCCCGGTAGGTGGGGAAGGCGGCCACCAGGGCGGAGCGCTCGTGGCCATAGCGCTCATGCACGCGCGGGATCAGCGCCTCGCGGATGTCGCGCGGGAAGTCGAGGTCGATGTCGGGCAGCGCGGTCAGCTCCTCGTTGAGGAAGCGGCCGAGCAGCAGCCGGTTGGCGATCGGATCGATGTGCGAGAGCCCGGCGAGGTAGCAGACGATCGAGGACACCGACGAGCCCCGGCCGCGCCCCGGGGGCAGCAGCGCCCGCGCGCTGTCGGGCCCGCGGACCTCGACCGCCACCTCGCGGGCCAGCTCGAGCATCTCGTGGTGGAGCAGGAAGAACCCGGCCAGGCGCAGGGCGGCGATGACGTTCAGCTCTTCCTCCAGGCGGCCCTTGGCCTCGGCGCGGTTGGGGTCGCCGGCGTAGCGCTGGGCCAGCCGCTCGCGGCAGAGCCGGGCGAGCTTGCCGTTGGCCCGCTCGTCCTCGGCGCCGGGATAGCGGTAGCCCAGGTCGGCGAGGAGGTCGAAGTGCAGCCGCTCGGCCATGCGGGCGGTCTCGGCCACCGCGTCGGGATGGTCGGCGAAGCGCGCGGCCATCGCGGCGGGCGGGGCCAGCACGTGGGAGTGGTTGCCCCGGCGCACGGGCTCCGAGGCGTCGAGGGTGGTGTGATGGCGCACGGCGACGAAGGCGTCCTGGAGGGGCGCGCGCGCGGGCGCGTGGGCGTGGACGTTGCCGGTGGCCACGCAGGGCACGCCGAGCCGCCGGGCCAGCGCGGCGCGACGGCGGTTGCGCGCGCGGTCGTCGCGCCAGTAGGGGCGCTGGAGCTCGACGCGCAGGCGCTGCGGCTCGAAGGCGTCGAGCAGCCGGCGCGCGGTGGGCTCGTCCTCGACACCGCGGTCCGCGCACCCGGTCAGGCAGACCAGGCCCTCGGCGTGGTCGAGCACGGCCTGGAGCGGGACATGAGGCTTAGTGGAAGGGCCGGGGCGCCTCTCGCGCGTGTGCGTGTGCGCGCGCGTGATCAGGCGGCAGAGGTTGCTCCATCCCCGGGCGTCCTCGACCAGCAGCGTGAGGTGGCGCCCGTTGTCGAGGTCGACCTCCGCACCGTGGATGGCCTGCAGTCCCAGCCCGCGCGCGGCCTGGGCGAGCTCCATCGCGCCCGCGACGGTGTTGTGGTCGGTGAGGGCCAGCGCCTGGTGGCCCTGGTCCAGCGCCGCGGCCACCAGCTCGTCCGGGAGTGAGGCGCCGTCCAGGAACGAGAAGGCGGAGTGGGTGTGGAGCTCGACGTAGGCCATGCGAACAGATGTTCGCAATCGGGCCGGTCGCTACGCCGAGTCTCGATCTCGAGTCATGAGCATGACTAGCCTGCTCATCCCATGAGCAAGCGCCTCCAGGTCCTTCTCGACGAGGACGAGTTCGAGGATCTCCGCCGGGCGGCGAGCCGCCAGGGGGTGCCGGTGTCGGAATGGGTCCGACGGGCCCTGCGCGAGGCCCGCGGACAAGAGCCCTCAGGGGACGTGCTGCTGCGCTACGCGTCACTGTCCGCGCGCGATGCCGTCCACGTGCGGCCAGGGCGTGGAGGCCCTGTTCACACCGCCGCGTCGGACTACTCGCGCGTAGCCACCCAGGCCCACCACATCAGCGGCAGCTGAAGGGGCAGCCGGGCCCACAGCGCCCAGCGCGGGACCTTCGGCAGGCCCTCGATCTGCTCGGGGTGCAGGGCCATGTGGAGGTTGGCCGGGAAGACCGCGAGGAGCAGTCCGATCAGCCACCAGCGCGCGAACCGCCGCAGCCCCGGTGGCTGCACGGCCAGGCCGCCGACGATCTCGGCCGCGCCGCTGACCAGCACCGCCTCGCGGTGCATGGGGACATAGGAGGGCATGATCGCCTCGTAGGTGCGGCGGCGGACGAAGTGCAGGGTGCCCAGCGTCACGTAGGTGGGGGTTAGGAACCGCCGGGCGCGAACGGCGGCGCGATCGCTTGCCATGGGGGCGGACACTACCCGCGCGCCGGTCGCAGTACGGTCGGCGCGGCGGCGGCGGCCGAGCTCGGGCTCAGTCGGAGTCGAGCTTCTGGAGGAGGTTGAGCCACACCTCGCTGCGAGTGGGAAACGCCGGGACGGCGTGGCGCAGGCGCTCCAGCGGCACCTCGCCGACCACGGCGATGGTGGCGGCGTGCAGCCAGTCGGCCACCTCGGGGCCCACGAAGGTGGCGCCGACGACGACGCCACGGTCGCGGTCCACGACCAGCCGGCTGGTTCCCTCGGTGTTTCGCCCCACGAAGCTCGCGCCCGCGCTGCCGGCCGTGGTGACGTCGACCGCCCGTACGTCGAGGCCGGCCTCCTGCGCGGAGTCCAGCGTGTGGCCGACCGCCGCCACCTGGGGGTCGGTGAAGATGACGCGCGGGGCGACGGGACCGTCCTGGCTGGCCGTGACGTCGCCCTTGCCGGCCAGGTGATCGGCCAGCAGGCGTGCCTGGTACTTGCCCATGTGGGTGAGCAGGGAGCGTCCGTTGACGTCGCCGATGGCGTAGAGCCACTCATGGCGCGGGCTGCGCATGTGGTCGTCGACCTCGATCACCTTCCCCGGATCCAGCCCGATGGTGTCGAGCCCGAGGTCGTCGGTGTGGGGGCGGCGCCCGATGCCCACGAGCAGCTCGTCGCCGGAGACCTCGTCGCCGCTCTCCAGCTTCATCGTCACCCGGCCGTCCGAGCGACCGACTTCGGTCGCCTTCTGCCCCACCCGCACGTCGACGCCGTGGGCGCGCAGGCCATCGGCCACCTGCTCGGAGGCGAACTCCTCCTCGCGCGAGATCAGACGCGGCATGGCCTCGACCAGGACGACGCGGGAGCCGAGCGTCGACCACGCCTGTGCTATCTCGACACCGACGACCCCGCCGCCGAGGACGATCAGGGCGTGCGGCGCGGCCTTGGCCGTCGTCACCTCGCGGTTGGTCCAGGGGCGCGACTCGCGCAGGCCGGGGATCGGCGGGATCAGCGCGCCGCTTCCCCCGGCCACGATCACCGCCCGGCGCGCGCTCAGTACCTGATCGTCGACCACGACCCGGCGCTCCCCGTCGAGGCGTCCGTGCCCGCGGAAGAGCGACACGCCGTGCTCCTCCAGCCACTCGACCTGGCCGGAGTCGTCGAGGTCGTGGATGATCTCGTCGCGGCGCTCGAGCGCCGCGTCGACGTCCAGCGCGCCGGTCACCGCCACGCGGGCGCCGGGGCCCCGCCCCCCCGCGGCCCGCAGCTCGGCGGGCCGCACCCCCCCCGTCGAAGGCATGCAGGCGGAGTACGAGCC